>JBFWTE010000003.1:0-174356 GCA_050247975.1 Bacteriovoracaceae bacterium | reverse complement strand
TAGAAAAAGCCAGGGTAAAAAGAAAGTAGACCAAGAAGAGAATTGATGTAAGAATTTTAAAAAGAAGCATTTTTTTGGCCGTCGAGTTATCTTTAATTGATCTGTCGAGTTACACCTTTATTCATCAAGGATAGGGACGGCCGATATTGCATTGGACCCCATGGGACCCAATATATCCGACTCCTATGTGATGTTAGATATGAAGAATAGTAAACGCTCTAAGGAAGAGATCGTTAATGAGATTGTTAAGAATTTGGAAGAAAATGTTCCGGGGCAAAGACTCCTCATTAGTCAACCCATCCAACTCCGTTTTAATGAATTAATGGAGGGAACCCGTGCCGACGTTTCAGTCAAAGTATTTGGCGACAATATGGAGCTTGCCACTGAAACCGCTGAGCAGATTGAAGCTCTTTTAAAAACGATAGAGGGATCAGGTGATGTGGAGGTCGAAGCCAAGGGGAAACAATCTGTCCTTGAAATTGTTCCTATTAAAGAAAGACTTAGGGAATTCGGTATATCATCTGCTGAAATTTTGGAATCAGTTGGAATCGGTCTTGGTGGTAGAGAAGTAGGTAAGTTTTTTGAAGGTCAGCGAAAATTTGATATTGTCGTCCGCCTTAGTGATGAGCATAGAGAAGACCTGGCCGAAATCGCTAAAATCCCAGTTTCCATAGCGGGTAATAGGACTGTCCCTTTAGATCAAATTGCAAAGATTAGATTTAAGGATAATTACAGCTCTTATTCTCGTGAACAAGCGAAGCGCAGAATCGCTGTACTTATAAATCCAAGAGGAAAAAACACTGAAGATTTTGTCAAAGAGGCAAAAGTTAAAATTGCAAAAAACTTGAAGCTTCCTGAGGGAATTTACTTGGAATGGGGTGGAAATTTTAAGAATTTGAAAGAGGCGAAAGAAAGACTTTATATTCTAGGTCCTATTACACTTTTTCTCATCCTTTTAATGATTCATGCTGCTTTTGGTAAGGTTTGGCAAACTGCTCTTGTGGCATGTACCGTCCCTTTAGCAATTGTTGGAGGACTCATATCACTTACACTTTCAGGTCAACCGTTTACTCTATCGGCGGGTGTTGGATTCATTGCTCTTTGCGGGATTTGCGTACTTAATGGTGTCGTTCTTGTGAACTTTTTCAATGAACTTCAGAGTTCAGGTATTCATGGGAAGGCTGCCATTATCAAAGGTTCAGGGCTAAGGCTTAGACCTGTATTAATGACCGCGATGACTGATGTTCTCGGCTTCATACCCATGGCACTTTCAACCAGTACAGGAGCTGAAGTGCAAAGACCTGTCGCAGTCGTAATCATTGGTGGAATTGTCGCATCTACATTACTTACACTTATTGTTCTACCAACGCTTTATTATCTAATTGAAAATCGTATATCTCAAAAAGGAGAAATCGCATGAAGATGATTCTTTTAATTGTCCTTACCATATCAAGTATCTCGTTTGCTGAGGAAGTGAAGTCTTCCAAGAAAGAAACAAAATCTTCAGTTCAGGAAATCGTAAAAGAAGGGAAGTCTTCACGTAAGAAAAAGGTTGAAATGTGCCATGATTGTGGGAAGCCAGAATCGCAGTGTGATTGTGAGGGCGAAGATCATAAGAAAGATGAGTGAATATGATCGAAGTCGACCAAAAAATCCAAGCAGCATTGCGGGCCAAGGAATACCAAGGTTATGAGGTATCTTTAAGGTTATTGGAAGAGGCACACGTTCTAGCCCAGCCATTTGCAGGACCTCACTTCCATGTTCATTGGAAGATGTTTCATTTGGCCTTTGAGTTTGGAAATTGGAAAGAGCTAATCGGTCAAATTCCTAGACTCCTGCTTGCAATCCCCGGGTCACTTTTAAGCAGGGCCCCTTAAGGAAACGTTGGTAGCACTAAAATGGGAATTTTTGAAAAGAGGAAATGAGTTATGCGTAAATCTACATTTATCGTGAATAAGATGGACTGTCCTTCTGAGGAAAGAATTATCCGGATGAAGTTAGAA
This sequence comes from Bacteriovoracaceae bacterium, assembly GCA_050247975.1. Classification (GTDB taxonomy): domain Bacteria; phylum Bdellovibrionota; class Bacteriovoracia; order Bacteriovoracales; family Bacteriovoracaceae; genus Peredibacter. The sequence continues at coordinate 172,353 of JBFWTE010000003.1, read as the reverse complement.
GACACGGCTTCTATAAAGCACATGGAGTTCAATATCCCTGAAAGGCTGCTTACAATCATCCATGAAGGTGAACCTATTGAAATTCTCGATAAGCTCACCCCGCTGAACTTTGGTGCTTCTTTGAAAGAGTCTGTTCAAGCTGATGCTGGGGCGACGTTTGAGGTTGTAGATTCAGCAAAAGAAGCAAATGTTTTAAAGCTTTTGCTTCTTATTAATGGTGGTATGTTTTTCCTTGAATTCATTCTTGGTGTTTTTGCTGAATCCATGGGGCTCATCTCTGACTCATTGGACATGTTTGCAGATGCAAGTGTCTATATGATCAGTCTTTACGCTGTTGGGAAAACTCTTGCGATGAAAAAGAAATCCGCAAAAGTGAATGGATATTTCCAAATTGTGCTAGGAATTGGTGTATTGGTTGAAACTGTAAGAAGATTCATATACGGAAGTGATCCAGAACCGACTTACATGATCCTTATTTCTCTATTGGCCCTTACTGCAAATATTTACTGCCTGTATCTACTTTCAAGTCATAAAGAGAAGGGTGTCCACATGAAGGCCAGTTATATCTGCTCATCTACAGATGTGATGGCAAATTCTGGAGTAATTCTTGCGGGCTTGTTGGTCATGTATACAAATTCCAGCATCCCAGACCTTTTGATAGGTCTTGCGATTGCTGGAATTGTTGTGAGAGGTGCCTTGGCGATCTTGAAGATAGCGAAATAAATCAATGTTCGTTATGAACTTTGTATTAAGCTCTACCTATTCCAGCGTCTCTTAGTGCTTGCTCTGAAATCGCTCCTACTTTACAACACTCTAATAACTTCCCATCAACTGCTACAGCCGGAAGTCTTGTAATGTTTAGTTTCTGAGCTTTCTCTCTGCATTGATTAGTGTCGCAACCTTTATTGAGGTCATAGACGATAACTTCACAAGAGGAACAAGCGATCTTTTTTACCAAATCCACAGTTGGTTGACATACTGGACATCCAGAGGTGAATACTTCAATTGTTCTTTTAGTCATATATAGCTCCTTGCTAGAGAATTCATTTTACCATGTATACCTAAGTACATGAGCAAGGGATTATTTCAAAAATTATTTTCTTGCACCTATACCTAGGTATAGGTTGTATAATGTGAGTATGAAAGAAGAACAACTATACCAAATTGGTGCTCTGGCCGAAAAAGCTCAAGTAAACATTCAAACAATTCGTTACTATGAGCGGATTAAAATTTTAGCTCCCAAGTTGAGGAAAGATTCTAAGCGAGTTCGCTTTTATGACAATGATTCATTGAAAACTCTTTTGTTCATTAAAAATGCCCAAGAACTTGGATTCCAACTTGATGAGATTAAAGATTTGCTTAGGCTACGAAGTGAAAGCACAGGCAGATGTGATCGTGTAAGAAAGCGCGCCTCTGAAAAACTGGAGAACGTTCAATTCAAGATCAAAAATTTAAAAGCTATAGAAAAAAATCTCAAAAACTTAATAGGCGAATGTGAGGCTAAAAAAAACCAGCAAGAATGCCCAATTATAGAAGGTATGGAGGCCCATAATGAATGAGGTAACATTTATTTACTTCGAAGGTTGTCCAGAAGCCAAAAATGTGAGAGCTGCTCTATTGAATGCAGGAGTGTTCGACTTTAAGGTTGTTATTCAAGATCAATTATTAAAAGACGATCCATTAAAGAAATTCTCATCTCCTTCAGTTCTCAAAGGTAAGGAGCTTATTTATGGCATTCGTACAGATGGCGAGATCGCTTCTTGTACTTTTGATTATATAAACTTCGTTGATGAAACATCACTTGTTAAAAGATTTAAAGAACTTAAAGATCCTAAGCCACAACAGACAAACAGAGGTTTGACTTCGATTGTAGGATCTGGACTATCAACATTGATGGTCTTGAAATGTCCTGCTTGTATTCCTGGGGTAGTAGCCTTTCTCTCCGCGATAGGACTAGGCTTTATAATTACACCAACTGTTTTGAAGTCTGTTCTAGTATCCATGCTTTTAATTACATTGAGCGGGCTTCTATATTCATATTCAAGGTCCCACAGGATAATTTATCCCTTAATTTTGGGGGCCATTTCCTCAATTGGTTTATATATAGGTAGGTTTTATTATTTTGGTTCCATTAATCTTGTCATTACCTATGGGGCAGTCGCGGGTTTGATCATGACTTCTTTATGGGATTTAAAATTAAAATCCCAAAAGAGTTGTTCTGCCTGTGTCTAGATTTTTTAGAGAATTTCCGTAATTTCAGATATTTACATTAAGTAAAACACTTGATTCCGTACTATGGTACGGATGCTATAGTAGTTGTATGGAAAAACTAACTATAGGTAAATTAGCTGAACTGGCAGGAGTGGGAGTGGAAACAGTCCGCTTCTATCAAAGGAAGAATCTTCTTCGTGAGCCAAAGGCTTCTGGGGCTTTTAGGACATATAGTGTGGAAGATGCTCAAAGAATTTTGTTCATCAAACGTGCTCAGGATCTAGGCTTCACCCTATCTGAAGTTAAAGAACTGCTGGAACTTAATACAAAGCCGCGAATCACTTGCGGAGCAGTTAAAGAAAAAACCTTAGTAAAAATCAATGAGATTGAAAATAAGATCGCTGATCTAAATCGGATGAAAGCTAGTTTAGAAAAGCTGGCGTGCGCTTGTGATGCCAGCCAGGACACCATCAAACAATACAAAGTGCAAGAATGCTTTGATGTTGGACTTAACTGTAAATGTTAATAAGGAGTATTTATGAAACGATTTCACATTCATGTCGGTGTTAAAGACCTTAATCACTCAGTTCAGTTCTATTCAACTCTTTTTGGACAAAAGCCCACAAAGTTGAAAGATGACTATGCAAAGTGGATGCTGGAAGATCCAAGAATCAATTTTGCCATCTCTACACGTTCAAATGAGGAAGGTGTAGATCATCTTGGTTTTCAAGTTGATGAGAATAGTGAACTCAGTGAGCTAACCGAGCGTTTAAAGAAAGCTGATTTAGGTGTTTATGGCGAAGGTGCGATTACTTGCTGTTATGCTGAATCTAATAAGGCTTGGGTAAAAGATCCATCAGGAATTGCATGGGAAACTTACCAGACAATGGCAGATGCTGAAGTCTTTAGTGAAAAGCCAAAGACTCAAGAAGTTACAGCAAGTGCCTGTTGTGCTCCTAAAACTTCATCAGCAAAAAACTGCTGCTAGGATAGATATGAAAAACATTATGTTTCTTTGTACTGGTAATTCTTGTCGTTCACAAATGGCGGAAGGCTTTTGCCGTAAATATTGGGGCCATGCTTTCAATGTTTATTCTGCCGGTACAAAGAAGCATGGTATGAATGAACGAGTTATAAAAGTCATGAAAGAAGCTGGGGTCGATATATCCTCTCACTTCTCTAAAACTACGCAAGAACTTCCTAAAGTTACTTTTAATTATGTAATTACGGTTTGTGATGCCGCAAAAGAAAGTTGCCCCTATTTTCCTGGAGGAAAAATCATTCATGTTGGATTTCAAGATCCTCCCGCTTTAACAAAAGATATGAAAAACGAAGAAGAGATTCTTGCAGTTTATCGAAAAGTTCGAGATGAAATTGAATCTTCGATTAAAAAACTCCCCGAGATACTTGGTATCAATTTATGAGAGTAAAATTTCTATCCGAATTTTTAGGAACTGCCTTTCTCGTCATGATCGTTTTGGTTCAGGAGCCATGGCTCAAAATCTTTTTCAAGGGCATGTAGGTTTTTCTCTTTTGGTAAACTCCTTGTCCACAGGAGCCGGTTTATTTGTCCTCATCCAGTGCCTTGGCCCAATTTCGGGTGCGCACATGAATCCGGTCGTGAGCTTTGTTGAGTTGCTATGGGGCCAGCTGGAAAAAAAGTTCTTTTCTCTTTATATCGTGGCCCAGATGTCGGGGGCCTATCTAGGAGTGATCCTTACACACTCAATGTTTAATCTCCCCATTTTCGAAATCTCAAACATAGATCGCTCCGGTCCTCATTTATTGATTTCCGAGGTCATCGCGACTTTTGGGTTGATATGCACGATCGCCTTGGCGGGAAGAAAGCATGTTGAATTCGCTTCCATCAGTGTAGCAGCATATATTACGTCCGCTTACTGGTTCACTTCTTCTACTTCATTTGCTAACCCTGCTGTGACTTTTGCAAGAATGTTCACAAATTCATTTGGAGGCATGGCCTCTTCACATTTTCTGCACTTTATCATTGCTCAATTTTTAGGTGGAGTAGGAGGCTGGTTATTAATTAGATCAGCTAGTATGGATTCAGCATAACAACAAGAACGCTCCAGAGATCATTTTTGAAGATGATCGAGCCTATTACTCACCTCTGAGAGACATTGTGAATCTTCCAAAAAAATAGAAATTTGTTTCTCGCGAAGCGTATTTTTGCATGGCCTTCCACGAGTTAGTTCATTCTATCGGCCATGTTTCTCGTTTAGATCGAGCCGAACTTTGTAACATCAATTTCTTTGGTGATCATAGCTATTCAAAAGAGGAGCTTGTGGCAGAGATCGGCGCGACCTTCCATTGCCATGAGGCAGGGATTCTAAACGTCACGATGGCCAATTCTTAGGTCTATATCGCTGGATGGGCACGGGCCTTGGGGAATAACCCTAAGATGATTATCGAAGCCTATGGGAAGGCGAGAAAGGCTGTCGAGTATGTAATAGGCCAGAGAAAGGGTGAGTGGTAGTAATATCAGTCGGTTAGAGTGTGGATAATCACTTGTTTTTGCAGAGGGAAAAGAATATTGAATTTTGGACAAAAAAGGACGATACTAAATATGAAATTCCCCGGTGCGGCCAATCTCTTGTGAAAGCAGGATGAAGCCCCTGGGGTTTTTTTTATTTGAGCATCGCCGACTGTCTATCTATCAACTGCCTTAAATTTGCTTCACATTTTTGAACTCTGGGCAACATCAAGTCCTTATTCATCCACTCGATGTAATTTTTCAAATTTGAAACGAAATCATTGAGATTCGTCCAATACCAAATTGGTTCATGATGGAAGACACGATTTCTTAAATTTCTGATGTCAGCGAGTTGGTCTTTTATGACGAAAATATCTCTTTGCTTGTTGGAGGCATTAGGAAAAAGATCTTTGATAATCTTTTTATTAATCTCAATGAATGGACGGTCAAAAAGACTAACCCAGAAACCAAGAGTTAGTTCTGCAATTATTCTTCCTTCTTCAAGAGGCTTACTTTTTTCAGTAAGCTCAGCAATGGCATTTTGAATTTTTGTTTTTTCCCGTAAGCCTAAAAAACTATGGTTGGCGTAGTTCAACAACCAAGCTGTATCGTTAAGTGAGGTTGACCATGCTTTATGAAGAGAATTTCTAAAAGCAACTTCAAAAATACTCAATAGGGGATAAAACTCGTTTCCAAGTTCAATATTATAATTATAGCGATGCAATAGAATATCAAGGCCATTGTTTGAAGCGCCTTTATAGCCATCTAATCTTTTGTTTGAAAGTAAATCAGAAATACTTTTTGTCATGACAGAATTCTATCTTGTTTAGGAGGAGAGAGGAAGTCAAAAAGCCCTTTCTCCTTATCCCAAAATACTGGGCACCAAAACTTACTAATACTCCGAAAAAGTTTTCTTCGTGTCCTTCTGTCTTCGTCATTTTTGGGCACTATGTGTCCACTCAAACTCCTCGCATCCAGGCACTCATCAATCGGTTTAATAAAATTCTAAGTACAAACTCGTCCTCAAAAACCAAGGGGAAAAGAATTTCGGTTCCCCCTACGGTCTGCCCCCAAAATTCATTTCCTTATCCTTGATTTTTGTCTCCTTCGTTTGGAGCCTGCTGGTATCGGGGGTATGACCCCCAGCTTTTTTACAAAGCAAAACGGCCAATATGGAGGAGCAAAATGGAAATGACAGCAGACCAGATAGAACTTAAGAGAAAGGAAATTCGGGAAGGGAATGACCTTCTAAGAGCGACATTTTTTCCTTTTTTAGGAAAAGTGGTTTTCACTGAAGGAGTTGCAAATAATCCCTTAAAAGAAAAAGTTCTTTCGGGAGTAAGAGAGTTTCATCAGTTTGATGGAGGGAATGATCCTCACCATGAACATGATTTTGGAGCAGTTGAAATCGAGAGCGAGAATGGTCAATACTGTCAAAAGAGAAACAAATGGTATGAGAAGTTTTTCTTCAAAATCACTCGTTGGAGGGATAGGTAAAGTATCGACTGAGTTCTCTCTCCAATTAGGGGCTAAAAAGGATTTTCCTCCTCTCATTCGTAAAGTGACATCTAGATAGATTTAACTCCGCATAAAAAATATTTGGGTGTTGTTGAGAAAGGAAGCATTGACCAGCTTTCGAGAATACTGAAGCCACTACTCAAGCTATCCAAGGAGAACGGACAGCATTTATAGATTTATGGTCTTGGTTTCTTTTCTGACTTTGGGATTTGAGTTAAAACAAGATCCTCAGTGTCCATCCTGCAAACCAACTGTTGCCTAATCCTTTCTTCCCCACCAAGCTTCGTCAAAAAGCTTTTTACCCATATAAATGGAACGATCAAACGCATATCAGCCTTAAGTTTAGCAAAGACTTTGCTATCAAGAGGCATTCTTAAGCCAAGCTGTGAAAAAAGGCCTAAGCCGAGGAAGTGTTTGCCTTCGACTCAAAGTTGGCTACTTTTTCGATATAGCTGTGGAGGTAATAGACTTTCATAGGTTGAAGAGTAATAATTACTGATCAAGTGGATAGAGGGGTTTTATGAAATCGTTATTGAGTATTCTTGTTATTGCTATGATTTTTTCTTCTTGCTCGTCAAATAAGAAGAGGGATTATAACAAAGAAAAAAGCAATGAAGCAGTGGTAAGAAAGTTTTTGAATGAAGTGGTCACTGGAGGGAAATTAGAACTACTGGATGAATTGTGGACACAAGATATGCTTTGGAGTGATGGAACAACGACCATACGAGGACTTGAAAACTTTAGAAAAGTCTTAGGAGCAGTAAAAGAAAAAACATTTGAGAATATGCAACTCAATATCAGAGACGTAGTTACTTCAAAAAATAAAGTCGTCGTTCGCTTCACGAATAGCGGAAAACTCGTTGGAACTTACAGAGGCCATAAGCCGACTTTTAAAAAGGCTGAATGGATAGGAATAGGAATTTATCGTTTAGAGGGTGGGAAAATTGCAGAGGCGTGGTTCGCCGAAGATTATTTGTCGCAGCTTCTTCAGTTAGGGATAGTTAAATTAAGAAAATAAGAAATTCACGCGTAGTCCTCATGAGTCAAATTAGCTGATTTTAATAGGTTATGATATGGGCTGAAATTTCATATGGTTAGAGATTAAACTTGATCTTTTTGGACTTCCATGGTTTTATTGGCCTAGATGAATTCTAAATATTTCCTTGTCTTAATTCTGTTCATCTTCAATGTATCCGCAACTGTTATTGCGGACAGTTCCCATATTGACCTTCCAATTACTGAGTCTGCAAGCGTTGATCACAATTCTCACGAAGACCATTCAGATCATACAGACAATAATGAGCAGCATTGTGCTGACCATGATTGCTGTCACCAGGGCCATGTTCATGTCTATCTGTTGACCTTAAAATCGATTTGTGTGGGTACCGAGTTTTATACCTCTCTAAGCTTTCCTGCTTATATTCAAATCTCAAATTCTGCCTTTCAAGAAGTCATTAAGCCACCTCTCGTCTAACACTTCTCTTTCTTCGTCCTAAAAGTATTTAACAATTTTTAGCTAAAAGAGTTGCTGTTTATGTTGGATTTAATGATCCGGTACGCCTTGCGTCACCGCATGCTGATTACAGCTGTCACCGCCCTTATCACTGCGTATGGTTTTTATGTAATCAAGAACCTTCCAGTTGATGTTTTTCCGGACTTAAACAAGCCGACTGTTACCATTTTAACCGAGTCCAACGGCATGGCCCCTGAAGAGATTGAAACTTTCGTTAGCCTACCGCTTGAGACCGCTTTAAATGGCTTACCTGGTGTTACTAGGGTTCGATCTACCTCAGGCATTGGGTTGTCGGTGGTATATGTTGAATTCGATTGGGGAACGGACATTTATCGTAACCGTCAGCTGGTTGGTGAAAAATTATCCCTCATACGGGAAAAGTTACCAAAAAGTGCCGTTGCTACCATGGGGCCCATCGCTTCAATCATGGGTGAGATCCAGCTTGTGGGCCTTATTTCACCTGACGAGAGCGTATCCCCAATTGAATTAAGAACTATTGCGGACTGGGTTCTTAGGCCTAGATTGTTGAGCATTCCTGGGGTAGCACAGATTATCCCCATGGGTGGTGGGGTTAAACAATTTCAAATTCTAATTTCAGCTCAAAAACTCCAAAGATACAGACTAACTCTGGAAGATGTTGAAACACATCTTTCATCTATTTCAGTTAACACCACTGGTGGTTTTATCAACAAGGACAGCCAGGAATTTCTTATCAGGAATTTAGGTACTACAAAATCAATAGAAGAGATTGAGGGATCGGTTGTTGGAGTTCACTTTGGTAAGCCGGTACTTGTGAAAGATATCGCTGAAGTAAAAATTGGTGCGGCTATTAAGAGAGGCGATTCGAGCATCAACGGAAGTAAGGCTGTACTTATGAGTATTCACAAACAGCCAGGTGCTAATACGCTCGAACTTACGGAAAAAATTGATCAAGCATTACTGGAACTTGAAAAAACCTTTCCTAAAGGTGTGAAGCTTGAAAAAGACTTATTCAAGCAAGCCCATTTCATTGACTCAGCAATTGAAAATGTGAAGGAAGCTTTGAGGGATGGAACCATCCTTGTAGTTATCATCTTATTTATTTTCCTCGCGAATTTTAGAACAACAGCAATTACTCTAACTGCAATTCCTCTCTCGCTCGTTTTAACGGCTATCGTTTTCAAGCTCTTTGGAATCAGCGTGAACACGATGACCCTTGGGGGATTGGCGGTAGCAATTGGAGAGCTGGTAGATGATGCAATTGTAGATGTCGAAAACGTCTATAGAAGATTAAAAGAAAACAAAGAATTGCCGAATCCTCTTCCTCCCTTGCAAGTTATCTACAATGCTTCAAGCGAAGTCAGAAACTCCATCGTCATTGCAACCGTGATAGTTGTTCTCGTGTTTATTCCACTCTTCAACCTCTCCGGACTTGAAGGAAGACTGTTTATCCCTTTAGGGATTGCTTACATCATTTCACTCATTGCCTCTCTTCTTGTTTCATTAACTGTGACGCCAGTGATGTGTTCATACCTTTTAACGAAAGGGAAAATGGTCGAACACAAAGACACGAAATTTGTGACGTGGCTTAAGCGGAAAGATGGAAACCTTTTGGAATGGTCGCTTGAGCATCCTAAAAAGGTTGTGGGAGTTCTCGCTTTACTATTCTTATCTTCATTGGCCCTGGTGCCTTTTATGGGGAAAGACTTCCTTCCGAAATTTAACGAAGGGACTGCAATGATTTCGATCATAGCCCAACCGGGAATTTCCTTACCAGACTCAGGTGAGTTGGGAACTAGGGCCGAGAAAATCATTTTAGAAATACCTGAAGTTAAATCTGTTTCTAGAAGAACAGGCCGAGCAGAGATGGATGAACACGCTGAGGGCGTGAACAACAGTGAAATTGACGTGGATTTTAAGACTACAGGGAGACCACGAGAAGTAGTTCTTAATGAGATTCGTGAAAAACTTGAACCATTAGGAGCTTATGTCGGAGTCGGTCAACCGATCTCTCATAGACTTGATCACCTTCTCTCAGGCGTTAGGGCACAAATTGCAATTAAGCTATTTGGGACAGACCTAAAAGTATTGCGGGCAAAAGCATTCGAGATTCAGAACGCTATTAAAGATGTTCCAGGTCTAGTGGATCTACAAGTGGAGCAGCAAGTCCTTATTCCACAGGTAAAGATCCAACTTCTCAGAGAAGAAGCTGCAAAGTTCGGAATTGTCTCTGGTGAACTTGCCAATATGTTGGAGCTTGCACTTAACGGAGAAGCAGTAGGACAGATTATTGATGATCAAAGGATTTTCAACGTTTTTATGAGATTTGATGATGAGTCTAGGGCAGACCTTGAAATGATCCAAAACACTTTGATCAAAGTTATGCCTGATGGTGCTCAAGTCCGCATTAAGGATGTAGCCGATGTTTTTGAATCGACTGGTCCAAACATCATTAACCGTGAAAACGCTCAACGTAGGATCATTATTCAGGCCAATGCTCATGACCGAGATTTGAATAGCATTGTTTCAGAGATTAAAGCGAAGGTTCAGGGCAATGTTGAATTACCAAACAATTACTTCTTGCAATATGGCGGACAGTTTGAAAGTCAGCAAGAAGCGACTCGAATGATTATTCTTCTTGGGACACTCTCTCTCGTTGGAATATTTGTCGTCCTCTATGCTCACTTCCAATCATCTTTTATTGCTATTCAGATTATGTTGAACATTCCAATGGCCATCATCGGAAGTTTAGTGGTGCTTTTCTTTACAGAGAAGCTTTTCTCAGTCGCTTCGATGGTCGGTATGGTCACATTATGCGGTATCGCTAGTAGGAATGGTATCATGATGATTTCACACTATCTTCATTTAATGAAATACGAGGGAGAAACCTTCTCTAAGCATATGGTGATCAGAGGGTCTCAAGAGCGGTTAGTACCCGTTCTTATGACCGCTCTAACTGCGGCCTTGGCATTAATTCCTCTCGTTTTATCCAAAGGCCAACCTGGTAAAGAGATCCTTTACCCCGTGGCACTTGTCATCGTGGGAGGACTTTTTAGCTCAACCCTACTGGATATTATTGTTACCCCAACTGTCTTTTATAATTATGGAAGAAAATCTGCTGAAGACTCATTGAAGAATGAAGAAAAGCAACACGAAGTTTAAAACAAGGAGAACTTATGAAATTGACTTTAATCGCTCTCGCACTTGCATCACTCTTTTCTTTTGGCATCCAGGCCCATGATGGTCATAACCATGGGCCTGGCCAGGTTCAGCCTACAAAGGGGGGAGTTATCATGAAAGGTGAAAAATTCTATCTTGAAGTTGTAGGTTCTAAAAATGAAATTAAGTTTTATCCTCTTCAACAGGAAAATGCCAAATCTCAGATGCTAAAAGCGATCCCTTTATCTCAGGTCAAATTGTCTGCAACTTACACACTCCCTCGTGGCAAGAAGGCAGAGACAGTAACCTTAAAACCTCAAGCTGATTATTTCTCAGGTTCAATTGATGCAAAAAACAGCCACCGCTATCAGGTTGATGTTGCAATTGAGACTTTAGGCGAAAAAGAAAAGCTTACCTATCAAATTGAACCTCAGGAATAAAAATGAAACTTATTGGTTTTCTAGCTCTATTTACTTGTCTGTATAGCTTAGATAGCAATGCAGCGGTTACTCTAAACTTTAATGACCTTGAAAATCTTATTAAGTCTAGAAACAAGAAAGTTGAAGCATCTGTTCTAGAATTGCGTGGAGTCGAAAAAAGACTTGGCTATTTGAAAAGATCCTTCATACCGACTGGTGAAGCATGGGTAGGACAGGAAAAATTTCAAACGGGTCCTTACGAGACCATGAATGAACCTATGTACTCACTTCGAGCAAATCTTAATTTGTACAGAGGTGGACGAGACTCATTAGAAGAAAGATCAAGAGTCGCCCAAAAGAAGAGTATGGGTGTACAGACTGAACAGGTATTTCAAGGAGAACTTTTTGAAGTTCGCGAACTATTTTGGAACCTCGTTTATCTGAGAGAGATCAATAAGTTATATGAAAACACGTTAAAGCAAAACCAAAGCAACTTGGCGAAAGCCGTGAGGCGGATTGATTCTGGCCTGGCCACAAGTGTAGATCGCTTAGAGTTTGAAATCTCCGAAACGCAACTTAAGCAGGACATGGCCAGAATTACCGTTTCTATTTCACAGACACAAAGAAGAATATCCGCCCTTTTAGGGATGGAAGCTGAAACACAATTCGATACCATTGTGACTATCCCTCATGATCATAACGAAGAAGCACCAGCCCCAGTCATGGATTTTAATCTATTTCGTGATGTAAGACTTGAACTTGCAAATAAGATGAATTTTGAAGCCCAGGGAAAAATTGCGAAGAGATGGTGGACTCCAAACTTAGATGTTTACGCCGAGTCTATTCTGTTCAACTTTCGCGAAAGAAGTTTTTATACTCAAAGAGATCAGATTGATAATGCACTCGGTTTAAGGCTGACATTCAACTTTGATGGGTTTCAAAACCAGTATGATGGCGAAGCCCTCATTGCAAAATCTATGGCGGCCCAAAAACGTGCAGAACAAATAAAACTTGAAGCTGAAGCTGCCTTCAACACTGCAAAGCAGGAGCTTGAACTTATTCATGAACTTATCCATGAAGGTGAAAAGAATGTTGAAAAAGGGGCCCAGTATCTAAGTCGTACACAGGATGAATACGCTAGGGGAGTAAAAAACTCGCCAGATGTTCTTAGTGCGACACTTAAACAATTGGAATTTAAAAAGCGGTTTGCTGAACTCAGAAGAGACTATGCAATCGCTAAAGCACAAATTGGTTATATAACAGCGACAGATGCTCATTAAATATTAAACCTCAAGGAGAGGAACTATGAAAAAGCTACTTGTGATTATGATGTCTCTTAGTTTATTTGCGTGCAGCAAGAACGATGATCGTATGAAAGAGAAGGCTGCAATTGAAAGTGAATCCTCTACGGCTTCCCAGCTAAGAGTTGAGAACGAAAATCTTGCAAATAAAGCTGAGAAGATGGAAAAGGATTTGGCCAAGAAGAATCGCTTCTACCAAGCTCTTAAGGGTACTTATGAAGGGACAATGACAACCAACCTTGGCACAACGAAGGTTTCAATTGATTTCTCTCCTAGTAAATCTATCTTCCCAGTAACTCGTGTCAGACAGCTTGAAGAAATTGCCTCTGACCTAAATGAACTTTTCCTTACGGCCCATGTTGTTCAATCAGATCCTAACAATCCTAATGCTGCCGTTGGATGTGCGGGTATTAGAGTTGTAGATGACATTCCTAAGGGTGAGTTGACTATTTCATCTGCCACTTGTCCTAATCTTTACAAGATCAAAGTAACTGAGCGTGGCTTTTCTGCTTCTGTAGCAGAAAACGAAGAAACAGCTTCTCGTGTAGCTCGTGATGTGCTCGCTGGTTATCTTGACGAGGTTGACAGTGTGAATGGTGAGATTAAATCGACCACATACGCAGGGAAAGTTAAATTCACTGCAAACAAAATTGCTGAGTAATATATGAAAAAAATAAGTTTAATTCTTTTCTTGCTCTTGTCTTTCCAGTCATGGGGGCAATCAACGGATGAAGTAAAAATCAATCTACAAGATGTAGTAAAGAAAGTTAGCACTGAAAACTATACTGTTTATCAGAACTCACTTCGTGTCTATCAGGCGAAAGAATCTATAACTGTCGCTCGTATGAATCTTCTTCCAAGGCTAAATCTCTGGAAAATTGTTTCTGCTGCCGCTGAGATTTTCTTTGGTGGTCCTGGAGGTGTAGTCGGCGGTGGAGCCTCTTTAATTGAAGACATTGCCCCTTTCTTAGTGCCCGCAAATTGGTTCCGCATTAACCAGTCACAGTTGTTTTATAAGGCTGACCTTGAAGGATATAAGGCACTTTGGGCCAATGAATTGATGACCTCAAAGTCCTTGTACCATCACATTCTTCTAGACTCAAAACTCAGAAGTCACATTCTGAGAAGTCGCAAGGATTTAGAATCAATCTATGACATTGTTAAAGTGCGTGAAACATTTGGGGGTTCTCCCCAGAGAGTTTCCCAAGAAATCAAGATTAGAATGCTTTCACTCGATGAAGATCTTCGTGCTCTTGAAGTTCTCATCGCAGAAGAGGAAAGCTTGCTCGCTTTCTTGATGGGGTATCCAACAGGAACAAAAATCAAAGTTAGCCAGGTCGATATGCCAAACTATGAGTCTTTGGAGCATCTGGACTATGAAGATTTTGTTTTTCGTGCAGTTGATGTTTCACCAGAGGTTAAGCAGTTTGGATACTTCATTGAGGTTGCAGACTCTGCTCGTAAAGAGGTCGTCTACTCATTCCTCGGAGCTTCTTCGATGAGTAGGGGCGTAAATGGTGGCATTTTTGATAATTTGCCAGTTCAGAATGGGCTAGGTTTCGGAACAGGTGCCTCTATTAGAATCGTCAAAACTCAGAAAGAAATTCTAAAGGTACAAAAGAAAGCAGTAGAAGAAACAGTTAAGAGACAGCTCAAGCTCCTGGTCAATAACTATAACCTTGATGTTGATAACTATAAAAATCTTAAAGAGCGTGTAGCCTTATCAAAAAATAGTCTTGATCAAATCTATCGTCGTATCCAGTTTGGAGAGAGTATTGATTCTCTTCAGCTAATTGAATCTTCTCGTAATTTAATTGATGCAGAAACTTCGCTATTTAGCGTGATGTTTAGATTCTTGAATAGCGAAGACAAGCTGGCGCGTCTTATCTTTTATGGCGATTACGACAAGGCTAAGGATGCGATTAATCGCGTTCAAAAGGAATCCAAATGAAAATGTTAATTTTCCTTCTCGCAGTTTTTAGCTCTAGTGCATTTTCTCAGAGTGACGTGATTAATATGATCTCGCCTGTTATTGAGAAAAAAACTGCGGCTGAAGCAACTTTTAACTCAACACCTTACAGACAGAAAGAACACCAAGAAATCAAGGATTACTTCGTTTCGTTAAACAAGCTATCTGAAGATGTGAAGAGTACCAATAAGCTCAATAGAAGGTATAACGCTTATTTGAGAAGTGTTGGCCTGAAGAAGTTTTGTTCAGATATTTTTATTACCAAAAATGACTGGGAAACAATGAAGGCAAACTGTACCCGAAACAGATTTTTCTTATGTAGTGATGACGTCTTGGAGTTCCCAGCTTCAAAAAAGTCTATTGGTGAAACGCTTGAGAGCGATGTCAAAGATGAATTTTTAAAAACTAACGAATGCCAGTAATAGGAGTGTTTTATGAAGTTATTAATAATCGTGCTTACTGCCTTTCTGTTTGTTTCATGCTCGCATCACCATAATAAGGCGGAACATCACCATCACCAGTTCAATAAAAAATGTGCTTATGAGGTAGGTCAAAACCACTTTAATGTTGAAGGAAAGGAAGAATATAAAATTGAGCATGGAGAAGATACTTACTACTTCTCTAGCCTGGAGAATAAAGAAAAGTTTCAGAAAGACCTAGATGCTAACATTCTGCGTTCTAAAGATAATTGGAAAAAGAATGGTCCACCTTCTAGTCGAAGATAGCTAATTTAGGTTTTAGGTTAGTAATTTTGACTTACTCAGGGCCCAGTCTTCTCAGGAGGACTGGGCTCTTCACTATATTTTAAGTCTCACTAAAGAGTGAAAAGGAGTTCTATATGAGATTTCAGCGTGATCTTCTATTTCTTTCTCATGAAGATGTTTTACAGAATGGCGGATTTGACATGGAAGCTGCCATCAGCGAGTTGGAAAAGGGCTTTGTCTCCTTTGATTCTGGTAATATTCTCCAACCACAGAAGACAACCTTGAAGGTTGTTAAGAAAGGGGCTGAAGGAAACACTGGTTTAGTTAATTTTTTGCCGTCGTATGTGCAAATGGATGAGCTGGAAATTTATTGTTGTAAACTACTCGGAGCGATGCCTTCTAATGTGGAAGTCGGACTTCCTAGGGCCGTGGGTCTGATAACTCTTTTCGACCCACAAACTAAAGCTCCTATTTGTATTATGGATGGTCAGGTCATTTCGGCAATTAGGACTGGTGCTATTTCTGCATTAGCGGCCAAAAAAATAGTCCCCGCTGATATTGAGTCCGTTGGTTTGGTAGGGGCTGGTGTGAACATGAGAACTCAGCTTCTAGGAATCTCAAAAGTTTTGAAAAACCTTAAGAAGGTCTACGTCCACTCTCGTCATGGAAGCAAATACGAATTTGCAGAAAAGATGTCGAAGCTTACAAACCTTGAGATTATTCCTGTTACCACCGCTAAGGAAGCTGTAGTCGGCCAGAAGTTCATCATTACCTGCCTACCTAACGGGGTTGATCCAGTAGTCAAAGAAGAATGGATTTCTGAAAAGGGCGTCACCATCTTCAATATTGGAGGGCACGAAGTTCAAGAGACTGCGTTAGCCAGAATGGACAGAGTAATAGCAGACATTTGGGAGCACGCAAAGCACAGAGCTTCACAGACTCATGCTAAAGCTTTTTTTAAGAACATTATCTCCGAGGACATAATCGAGAACATTACTCCGATTATTACTGGAAATGTTGAAGGAAGAACATCCGATGATCAGAATATTTTCTTTTGTCCAACTGGAATGGGGTTTGCCGATGCAATTATCGCACATCGGGTATATAGCAATGCTCTGAAGAACAAGAGCGGACAAAATTTTAGACAATGGGAAGACTGTCAGTGGATCTAGTTAAAAGTAAGTACGCTACTATTTGGGTGATTCTTTCATTGATTGGAAGTTCAATAGAGCCATTGGTTGTGAAGTATGCACATCAGAATGGCTTTTTGAGCTCCCAATTGATGACTCTCAAGCTAATTATGGGTGGAATTTGCTTCCTCCCATTTTTATGGAAACTTCAGCGTCCTTCGAGAGGGCAGCTTAAGCAGATTTTTTTCATTTCATTATTGGCCTTGCTTACCAATTATTCTATTTTTTTGGCGGTTGAAAAACTTCCTGTTACCGTTGTGATTACCTTGATTTCTACAACACCTGTATTTATAGGAATCATTCATACATTAAAGAGAAAAGTCATACTCAAAAAACAGTTTTGGCCTGCACTTTTTACGGTCCTTCTTGGTGTCATGCTGTCAGTTCGTAACGGTGGTAATTTCAATTCTGAGGAATTGAGTGTACTAGGTATTCTTTTTGTCCTTTCAGCTATAATGGGTTCAATCATTTATAGGCTTCGGGTGGATGAACTTTGTAATGAGGTTGCCCCAATCAAAATATCAACCTATATGTTCACAATTAACGGAGTCTTAGGAGTCTTCTTTTTACCTTTTATTCCTGGTCCCAAATTAGAAATTCTGCCTTTCGTTGTATGGCTTGGTCTTGCAGGAGCAGTAGCTAATATTGGGTTTATTTTTGCTATTCATGTTCTAGGTGCTACAAAAACTTCGGTTGTCAGTCTTTTGCAAAGACCCATGGTTATTTTGCTTGCTGCGATTTTCTTCAAGGAAAATCTCGATAGTTTCCAATTCCTGGGAGTCGGAATGGTGATTTTAGGCGTTTGGTTCGCAAAATCAGAAAAAGTACCCCTTTCTCAACCGATTATAAGTAAGCAATAATTAATAAGGAGAATTTATGTTTAAGTTTGTTTTTTTGACCACAATGATTTCTTTGAACTCTTTTGCCAGTGAAGAAATCCTTTTAAAGCTTCGTAGAGAAAAGCCTTTCATCCAGTGTGATGTTTCAGCTAACTCCGTTAAGATTACAAGAGTCAGCCAAGGGGTAAAGTTCTCAAAAACAGTTTCTTATCAAATTGAAGATTTTAAATCCCTCATCAAGGATGCCTTTGATTCAAGAACTGATTCTAGTCTTTCTTCTGAACACTTTGCCCTGAGTTCTGATTCAAGTGGCGAAGAATACTTTAATCTTTCATTGACTGAGCCTAAAAATCTTAAACTCATTAATTTAATAAGCACTTTGTGTGAATTAAGACATCTATAGAAGGAATGCTTTATGTCTCAGGAATGTTGCCAGCCTGGCCCAAAAACAGAGGTTCAGCAAAAAGCTATTGATACTCATAACAAAGGTACTAAGAGCAGTTTTAAAGTGAAAGGCATGGATTGCTCTGATGAAGTCTCAGCGATTCAACGTGCATTTGATTTTGAAGGTATTTTTGGAGTTGAAGCCAACATCATGACCGAGACCGTAACGATCTCGCATCAAGACACAGTCACGCAAGAAAAGCTTCGTCAAACTATCGAGAAGGCTGGTGTAAAGGTTGTTATAAGTGAGGAGGGGTCATTTTTTGAGATTAACCTCACAAGGATAATACTCGTTTCTGCCTCAGGCCTCATTCTTGGAATAGGGTTGGTTTTAGACTGGTTTAAGCTGGCTTCCTTCAGCATTCAGACTACTCTTTATCTCTTATCTATAGTTCTAGCGGGAATAATCATATTTCCTAAGGCCCTTAGGGCCTTGCAAAAGCAAAGTTTAGACATGAATGTCTTGATGACTGTTGCTGTTGTAGGAGCGATTGTTATCAAAGAATTCTCAGAAGCCGCAAGTGTAGTATTTCTATTTGCCCTGGCAGAGCTTCTTGAGGCAATGAGTGTTGCCCGAGCAAGACGTGCTATTAAAGATATTCTATCAGTATCTTCAAAAGAGGCTACGGTTGTAGAAGGAAGTAAGTTGAGAGATGTGCCAATCGAATCTCTCAAAATGGGAGATATTGTCCTTGTTCGGCCAGGAGAAAATATTCCTATTGATGGAGCTGTCTCGGAAGGTCGCTCAAATGTTAATCAAGCCTCATTGACCGGTGAATCTAAGCCAGTCTCTAAAGATGTGGGAGACTCAGTTTGGGCCGGAACAACTAACGAGTCCGGAGTTCTTAAAATCAAGGCAGAGAAAGAATATAAGGATACAAAAATAGCTAAAGTGATTTCTTTAGTTGAAGAAGCACAGTCTGAAAAAGCTCCATCTCAAAGATTTGTGGATAAGTTTGCATCAATTTATACTCCAAGCATTCTTGTTTTAGCGGTTCTGGTCGCTATTGTTCCACCTCTCTTATTTCAAGCGAACTGGGAAGATTGGTTTTATAAAGCACTTGTTTTCTTGGTCATTGGTTGTCCGTGTGCTTTGGTTATTGCGACACCTGTTTCGGTAGTTTCGGGCCTCACCTCGCTGGCAAGACGTGGTGTATTGGTGAAGGGGGGTGTTCATTTAGAATCCTTAGGAAAATTACAGGCAATCGCTTTAGATAAAACTGGAACGATTACAGAAGGGACACCAAGAGTTTCAGAGGTAAAATCGTTCTCGAAATTGAGTGAAAATGAAATACTTAGGATTACTGCCTCTTTGGAAAGTATGTCCACTCATCCCTTGGCCAAAGCAGTGTTGCATTATACGTCATCAAAAAATATTGAATACCCACACCCATCAGATTATCGAATCGTTCCAGGGAAAGGGGCTGAAGGCCTTATAGATGGACATTGGTATTTCGTTGGAAATCATGTCATGGCCCACGAATTTGGGATTTGTACTCCGGAAATCGAAGCTTACCTTGATACTGTAGAATCCAAAGCAATGTCAGTAATTGTTTTGGGTCATAGACCTCATGAAGGATGTGTCGGTGAAATTTTCGCCATTTTCGCAGTAGGAGATAAGATTCGTGAGAATATTCCGCTTTCAATAGGTCGATTCCATAAAGCGGGCGTGAAAATGGTGGCCATGCTTAGTGGTGATAATCAGAAAACAGTAAATGCAGTCGCAAAGCAAGTAGGAATAGATTACGCCAAAGGTGCCCTTCTACCTGATCAGAAAGTCCAAGAGATCAAAGGGTTAGTTAGTAAATATCATTTTGTAGGTATGGTTGGTGATGGAGTAAACGATGCCCCTGCTTTAGCTCATGCCTCAGTGGGGATCGCTATGGGGGTAGCCGGGAGTGATACCGCTATCGAAACGGCAGATGTTGCTTTGATGAAAGACGATATTTTAGAACTTCCTAAAGCCATTCTACATGGAAAAAAAGTTTTAAATGTCATTCGATTTAATATCGCTTTTGCAATTGCAATAAAGGCAGTCTTTTTCGTGTTAGCCATCTTCGGATTGACTAATCTTTGGCTGGCAGTCGCTGCTGATATGGGCGCATCTCTTTTAGTTACATTCAACGCTCTAAGGTTACTTAGAATAGATGACAGTATGTTAGCAAAAGTAGGTGCTAATGAATAAAGATCTGTATCCTGTCTTACTTCGTGAATTGAATCTCTTCAAACAAGCAAGGTCTAATCGTGAATATAAAAAATGTGAGACCTACCTCGGTAGGGCACATATATTATCTCAAAAGTCTATATTTGCTCATTTGGCAGTTCATTTTATTATGTTCATGTATGCTTTTGGGAAAAGAGATTATAGAGAAATGAGAGGCCAAGTATTGCGTTTCTTCGTAGTTGTCCCAGGCCATTTGCTTGGTAAAGTACCTTTGGGGAATACTGGTTGGTCAACTATGAAATTGACCGAGACTGGATCAATCCCAGAAGATTTAAAGCAGATATATTTTAGTAATTGAATGAGTATTATTGGATCAGATTGTTTAAAGGAAATCCTGTGAAAAAAGTTATTTTATTTTGTGTCATAGCTCTCTTCTCTTTTTCGTTTGCTCTTGCAGAAACTTTAACCGTAGGGTGTGCGACCAAATGTGACACTTTTTTTCGGTTAGCTCTGAGAAGAGTTGGCCGCCTCAATGACGTAAATATTCGAGTTGTAGATGTTTCTCAAAATGGAGCTGAAATAGCATGGGATAATTACGATGCGATAATTTTGCCAGGTGGGGCCGACATTGATCCAAAATACTATTTGTCTGCTGTAGAACCTGAGCTTCAGGAATACACACGATCACTAGACCATTTAGTCAATTATTCTGCCGAAGGACGTAGAAGAGATCCTATCGAATTCAATTTATTGAAGAAGTATTTTTCTAATCCCCAATTAAAAGACCTTCCAGTTCTTGGAGTCTGTAGAGGTATGCAAATGTTGGCAGTCTCTCAGGGGATTCCATTGTATGTTGATATTAAGACAGAGCTTGGAATACGCAATCGCCGATATTTATGGGATAGGATCAATATGAATGAAGAAGAGGGAGATTCCCTTATGAGTAGCATTTTTCCACATTCATTTAGGGCTTTTAAAAGGCATCATCAGGGGGTTAGAGTCGACTACTTCAAAGAGCATTCAGATCGTTGGAGCCACTTGAGCTTGACGGCTTTTTCAAATAGCGGAAAAATTGCTGAAGCTTTGGAGTTCAAAGACCGTCCAGTTCTTGGAGTGCAATTTCACCCAGAAAACGATTTTGGTTTCGAGCGTAAAAGAATTTTTAATTGGCTGATCTCAAAAGCACTAGAAAGGAAAAAACTAATTGAAAGAGTTTCTCAAAAATAAATATTTTTATCTTTTTCTAGCTTTTGTAGTGATAGCTTTTGTCCTGGTAGGGCTTATTGAGATCTATCATCCAAAGTGACCTAGAGTACCTCAGGGTCATATCTCTTTCAACTGCATTTTCTTCAGTGAAAAAACACTTCCTATGGCCTGTGGGACTATCTCGAAAACCTCTGAGGCTATTGGAGTTCCAAATGATGGAAATATTCCCGATCCAGTAGCAAATGTTGATGAAAATCAAATCGTCCGGGCGAAGTAAACGAAGAAAGACCACTGGTGAAGAAGAAACGATAACGAATGAAACTTCTTCTGACGAAACTCCTACAGAGGACTGAAATTCTTAATAGGTAAGTTTGTGGAGATTTAAAATCTCCACAAACTTGTACAATCTAGCTGATTGTTTAAGTTTGGATTGGCAAAGTTTTTTTCGTGTCCATCTGTCTTCGTCGTTTTCGGGCGACTTCGTGTCCACTCAAACTCCTCGCACCCAGGCACTCATCACTCTCTTTGTAATGATCTCGCCGTTTTCCTCTTGAAAACTTGTATTACTCATTCCTAAAAAATCCATAACAAAATCGGTTCCCCCTACGGTCTGCCCCCAATTTTCTTATGGATTTTTTAATCATTCGTAAGGTTCTGCCTCTAAGAGGGAAACGGCTTAAGTTTTTGTTTTACAAAAACAACATACAGAGGGGAAATCAAATGCAAAATCCAGTTTATGAAAAAATCACTGCTCAATTTATTGAAGCTCTTAATAAGGGAATTATTCCTTGGAAAAAGCCCTTTATTGGTAATGCCAATTTTATTTCAAAAAAAGAGTATCAGGGGATCAATTCTCTTGCGACTGCTTGTAAAAATTTTACTTGCCCTTATTGGGTCACGTTCAATCAAGCAGGTGATCTAGGTGGAAAAATTAAAAAAGGTGAAAAAGGGACTGCTATTGTTTATTTGCAGTACAAAGAAAAAATTATTGAAAATGATCTGGGTGAAGAGGAAATAAAAAAAGGTTTTCTTTTAAGATATTCAACTATTTTCAATCTTGAACAAACAGAGGGTATTCTTTGGGAACCTGTAAATGAAAATAAAGCAATTACTGGAGCCGATTCTATTATTGCGAACTATAAAAATGCTCCAGAGATTATTTACAAAGAAAACAGAGCTTATTATTCACCACTGAGGGACACTGTGAATATGCCGAAGAAACAGAATTTTGTTTCCAGTGAAGAATATTACTGCACACTTTTTCATGAACTAGTTCATTCGACAGGACACCTCACACGCTTAGACCGTCCTGAATTATCCAATATGGCTTTTTATAATTCCCATAATTATTCAAAAGAGGAACTTACTGCTGAAATTGGAGCAGCTTTTCTCTGTCATGAGGCTGGGATCTTAAACGTGACTCAGGCCAATTCTGAAGCCTATATCGCTAGTTGGGCCAAGGCTCTTGAGAACGACCCTAAAATGATCATGGAGGCGGCAGGGAAGGCGAGGAGAGCCGTGGGCTATATTACTGGGGACCATAACTAATCATTATAATTGAGATATTATGGTAAAAACGCTAATATGAATGAATGGGGATTTGTAAAAAGAAATGTAACCCACAGACATTACCGCCAACTAGATTGGATGAACCTTTCCTTGTACGGAAGAGGCCCGTGGGTATTACTCTTACAATATCGGACAGTTTGGACTCAAAATCAAGTAAAATTTTGAGGTTTAACCCTAAGATTTTAGGTGGTTAAGTGAGTGTAAAAGAACTGGAAGCGTCGGTTTCTATTGAACGGTTAAGAAATTGTGCTCTTAAATTTGAGCATAGGACTTTAGTTGGGGTTGAATTTTGGCAATTCCAAAAGAAAGACCTTTATGAGTGCTATATGTTCAATGAGAGAGTTTCTAAAGAGATTCGATACATATTAGCTCAATTTGAAGTCCTCTTAAGAAATAAGGTTGATCAAGCTTACTCTAATCGCTTTGGGGTAGATTGGATTACTAATGGTAAAGTGAAATTTTCTCAAGATGAGATCATCTCTATAAAAGAAGCAGAGAGACGCATAAGAAAAAATGGGAAAACGATTACTCATCAACGGTTGATAGCAAAATTATCTTTCGGATTTTGGAGCCGATTATTCAATAGCCCTTATAGTCAGATAACATCTGGTTTTAAAGATCAAATTTTTCCGAGAAATTCAACTCGATTTGTAAAATCTCCACTAACGATGAGTGAAATCAGAGATAGGCTTGTATCTCTAAATAAAATGCGAAACAAAGTATCACATCAGGAATTCATTCTTGATGCAAAATATGAGGTGAGTAAAGTTCATCAGGATTGCATTGATTTAATGAATCTGATGAGCAAAGGGTATTATTCAATTTTTTATCAGTATGATCACTTCAAAAAAGAACATAGTGATTTTCAAACTTACCGAAGTGCTTTTTTAGCTGATCCTTCATTCTCAGACTTTAAATAAAAATGTCTTCTTCGTGTCCTTCTGTCTTCGTCGTTTTCGGGCATTTCATGTCCACTCAAACTCCTCGCAATCAGGCACTCATCACTCTCTTTAAAGATTAACAAAAAAAGATCCTCGCCCTTCGGGCGTAAAGGTTGCCTAAGGCACTTCTGGTCGCTCGTAAACCGATGGGAAGTTTTTTGGTAGGGTAGGTCAAAATTTTTTAAGTCAAAACCGAACGGCTTCCTCCCTACGGGCTACCCTCCATTACGGTTTTTCCGTCCTGCGGCCGTGACTAAAAAAATATTCTCCCAGACGCTGTTCGCGTCCCCCCACCGGGGTTACGAGCGTTGAAAAACAAAGGAGAATTTTCATGCAAGGTTCAGTAACAAGTTCTAAGCTTACCGCCACTTACTCACTTGAAGACAACAAATTAAGACTCTATTCAGAAGAAAAATTGAATACTGAAACTTACGCTTTAATCAGTAAGCATGGTTTCAAGTATGCCCCAGCTCAAAAGCTCTTCGTTGCACCTATGTGGACTCCAGTAAGGGCGCAAGTCCTTCGTGATCTATGTGGCCAGATTCAAGATGAAAAGATGAGTCTTGCAGAACGTTCAGAAGCAAGAGCTGCGCGGTTTACACAATACTCAGAAAATAGAAAAAATGACTCTGTTGAAGCATTCAATAAAGTGAATGAAATTCAGAATATGATTCCATCAGGACAACCTATCCTGGTTGACCACTATTCGGCAAAAAAACATTGCAGAGCCATTGAGAAGATGGATAACAATATGAGGAAGTCTATTAAAATGGATAAGCTCTCTAAGTATTGGGATGAAAGAGCAGAGGGGGCTATAGGATATGCTTTAGGAAAGGATTTTATTGAAACTCGTGTTAATAGAATCAAGAAACTAAAGGCAGAAAATAGAAAGTTTCAAAAAGATCAAAACAAGTATCAAGAAATACTTAAGGGGCTTCTTAATGGGACAGTTCCGGCAGGGAAAAATGGGCTTGAGAAGTCAATTTCATCATGCCAGAAGTTAGTTCAGTACTATGTCGATTGGGTTGAGCACACAGAACGTCGAATCAATTATGAAAGTGAGATACTGAAGGGGCAAGGCTATCAGCCACCTAAAAAAGTAAAAAGTAAGCAACTACCTATCGTAAATTATCTTGGTGAAGGCTTTAAGCAAATTACAAAAGAGCAATGGGCCAAGGCTTCAGACTATGACAAACGTATATACCGAATCAAGGAAGATGAAACTTATGAGTCACATCGAATTAGAGAAATGCTATTCGTTGAGGATAACTATACGAGAGCAAAGGTATTCATCGCTGACTTAAAAACAGTTGAGCGACCTAAGAAAAGATAA
The DNA here is from genome assembly GCA_050247975.1 of Bacteriovoracaceae bacterium. GTDB lineage: Bacteria > Bdellovibrionota > Bacteriovoracia > Bacteriovoracales > Bacteriovoracaceae > Peredibacter. The sequence goes on along the minus strand of JBFWTE010000003.1, from coordinate 147,403 downwards.
ATTTAGGAGGGCTTAGGCAGCCCTCTTTTTTTCTATAGATGTCGTCTGTGTGTCCATCGGTCTTCGTCGTTTTCGGGCGGTTCCCGTCTACTCAAACAACTCGCACTCAGGCACTCATTCGTCTTTGACCCTAAATTGGGATTGCCCTTGGTGGGCATTTTCCAACTCAGGTTTCAAAAATCCAGGGGAAAAGAATTTTGGTTCCCCCTACGGTCTGCCCCCAAAATTCATTTTCCTGATTCCTTGATTTTTGTCCCCTTCGTTTTGGGTCATGCCTCTATAAGGGCAATCGCAAATTTTTTTGCGGTAGCAAAACAACAATACGGAGGAACAGATGGAGCTAACACAAGAGCAAATTGAGGCCAAAAAGCAAGAAATCAGAGAGGGAAATGATCGCTTAAGAAAGACGTTCTCCCAAGCGTTAGGGAAAATTGTCGTCACTTCAGGAGTCGCAGATCATCCTTTAATTTACGATATTGTGATGGCAGTAAAGGAATTTTATAAGTTCGATGCTTCAAATGACCCTCATCATGAGCATGATTTTGGATGTGTTGAGCTTATGAGTACATTCGGATGTGACAATACAGTAAGAGAGAAATTCTTTTTCAAAATTGATTATTATGATCTCAACTTAGAATATGGGGCTGATCCATATTCGCAACCATTTAAACGTGTTTTAACCATTATGAAATCTTCGGAATACTAAGGAGGGTAAAATTTATGCAAGTAAATGAAGCGAAAAATACCGTTATTCACTACGTTTTAGATACTGAAAGAGATGAGTTTCATCGAGAATGGGCCGCTGCAAATTTAAAGGGACTTACTCTTAAAGAAGCCTATGAAAAATCAAAGGAGCATATCTTCATTGTGGCAGTTATCGCCATATATGGAATTAAAAGATATAAAGATGCCGTAAGAATTCGATGGGAAGAGATAAACAACAGGGGGATCAAATGATCCCCCTGTGGGAATTTAGTCCTTCTTCATGATAAACAACGCATTTTTTCTATGTTACATTTAAAGGATGCGTTATCAAGAGTTGATCCAAAAAGTTTCTCAGTATGGATATGGGGTATTTACTCTAACCATGCTCTCCAATGAAGCCGAAAGGGCTTCATTGGCCAAATTCATTCAGCGTAATCCGTCTTACTTCCAGCAGTTCAAAGGCAAGCAGGGTGATCTAAAAATTATCACTTTGACGACTGAGGGAAAGAAATACTTTGGTGTAAAAGTTCGCCTTAGCGAAGCTCAGACATGGCAATCATTTATAGATATAGCTCTTTTTAATGCTTATATGAGTGAAGTTAATGAGTGGTCTAAGCAAACGAATAAACCTCATTTCGTCCTCAATCTTAAATCTGGAAAAGTCGGTTTGATTTCCTCACGATGGGGAATTAATAAAAATCTTCAGGATGGGATGGTATTGTTGGCTACCGAAAATCAAAGAAAAGACCTCATAAAGGATTTAAGTTTTATTGCTGATTCAGTCAGAGAATTAAACACTACTCCCGAAAAAATTATCGAAGCTATCACCAATTCAGTTACTCCTAAAGCATTTCAACACACCAGGAATTTCTAAGTTATTTAATTTAGGCAATTGGACATGCACTGCTAAGAAAAGTGAATGATCTCGGGCCTATAGAGAATCTAAAAAACGTACATCCACCCCCCAGAAAAGCTCCGCTTAACAGGGGGTGGATGCTGAAATCCAATACAGGGACTAGACAAAACTGCCTGAATGCTGCACATATACTGCCAAATACTGCATTTCGGGGTTGTATGTCAGAAAATCGAATGTATGAGAAGTTAGATCTAATAGCGAAGCGAACTCAGGGTGTGTTTGTTTCTTCGGCACTTGTTAGTTCAAAAGATGAATCTTCATCTTGGGTAAAATTTCAGCAAAAATATCCTGATATGTTCACTGTCGTTTTCGCAGATAAAGCAAAAATTTATCAAGGAAATGCTTCATTCTTTAGATTTTTTTATGCGGATAGAATTCCTAAAAAATTCATTTCCAAGAAAGAGATTATAACAGAAATCCTCCATTCCAGTTTCGTCTTAGATATTGGGAAGGAAGCAAGTCGTGTCGAGAATAAGGTTTATCTGAAGGATAAAACTTACCTGTTAGATACATTTGTGGATGTGCCTATTGGAGCAACCGTCATTACCCTGGAAGAGAGGAAGAGGGCCTTCCAGAAGCCCACTGAGGTTTATATTCCTAAGAATTTAAAATCGAAATGGGGAAGGCTTTGCTTGCAGAGGTTTAATGCTGACGAGGAATTATTGAAAGAAAAAACTAATTTTGAGATTAATCCTGAATTGGCCAAAAGTTACATATTGAAAGGGATATAGGTATGTCGATAAATTGGATTGGTCGATCAAAAGAAACTTTGACTCAGTATAGTGCCAATAAGCAGAACTTTCGATTGATGCTCAATGAATGGTTTTATAATGGTGAGTCCTATGATTTAGAAGAACCATGTGAAGCTTGTGAGTTATGCGGTTATCGAGAAATTCGCTACCAATTTACGATCCAAAATAGAGTTAATCATAATGAATTGTTGGTTGGTTCAGAATGCATCACTCGGTTCGATCTTTCCGGTATTGGTGAGAATGGTGAATACACCGCTCCTCAGCAGACTCAAAAAAGAGTGCAGAGAGATAGGCAGAGACTGATTAAAGAAGCTCGTCTTAAAAGAGTTCTAAATTGTCTCATTCAGCTTTCTTTTAAAGCTCCTCAGTTAGAAATGGAGAAGACGATAGAAAAATTTCAAGATAGAGGAGTCTTCTCGCCAAAGCATGTTCTCTTTATATTTTGGAAACTGGATGAAGCCAAAGTCACATATGACCCAAGGGATTTCAAGGTGAGCATGAGAAGAAATAGAGAGAAAGATCAAATGGATGAACTGAAAGACTGGCAATTGAAAAAATTAAAGTTATGTCTGACTCCTGCGCAAAAGCGAACGCTTGGCCTTGAGTAAAACGGAGGGTTTTAAATGGAAATTCTTAAAAAGATAGAAGCAGAAAGAGGAATGGTTGCTCGGATTTATAGCGATTTTAGTCTTTTTCCTGACAGTGTGGAGGCTCATTATGGTCTTAATAAAGCATTAATGCTTTCTGATTCCGCACCTCTGCCCAGGCATGAGAGGGAGTTTCTTGCTTACACCACAAGTGATCTCAATGACTGCACTTACTGTTCTAGTCATCATCAGAAAGCCTTTGAAAATCATAAGAATAAAGTTCATTCAGAGAGACAAAAACTACTTTTTAAGCTTGCTTATGACTTAACAACCAAGCCGAATAAGAGTGTAGATTATCTTAAAGAACTTTTTCTCACTCAAGGCTTCGCCGATGCGGAGTGGCAACACGCAGTTAATATTGTAGCATATTTCAATTTCACTAACAGATTAGCTGTAGGGATGAATATGAAATTAGAGGATGGATTTGAGAAAAGCTGTAATTAAAATGAGGATGAGTGAAGAGCGATGATTAAAAGAAAAAATCATGAAGTTGGAAAATCCTTCTTGGGAGCATGGAAAAATGCTAATAAAAAACTTTGGATTTTTGATATAAAAAGGCAGGCGCTCGAAGAAAGATCCGTCGAAGCAGGATTTGCGATACAGGATTTCTTATATGTGCCACATATCGGGGATAAACGAGATGATAGTACCGAGGAATGGTTTTCTGATGCTGAAAATTATCTGGCTTTGCTGCTACAAAGGATAGAGAGAAAAGATTTCAGCAGGCCTATTTCACAGTTGGAACTGTTTAAAGTATTGATGGGTTTGGTTGGTCTGTCTTATAGAAGTTCTTATGACCTTCACAAGGTAATGAATATTTTGAATAACAATTCAGAAATTCAACAGAGTCTCGGTCAAAATTTCGCAGATGAAAAAGGTCGGCATATTTTCGCTGTCGAAAATATGATTAATCAAATTACCAATCAGGCCAAGATGTTCTCTCTTGGTTCCCTCTCAATTATCTATGGGATTAAGGGCAAGAGTTTTCTAATTTGTGATAGACCTGGAATGGATTTAACTTCCAGTGGCATGGGAATTAATTTTATTCCTGTTGGGCCTTGGGCATACGCTGCAATGGAGGCTTTGGGAGAGAACAAAAATCCTTTAGGCTTAAATTTTATGGAAAGTGGCTCAGAAGTGTCCATCGTTGATAGCATAAATGCCTTTACCATTGACCGTGCCAGAAACTGGATTGTTGCTTATACAAAAGAAGAATTAGAACAAATTCGAAATCAAATAACCTTGGAAAAAGTGAAAGAAAGGACAGAGAAGGACTCCTTCACTTATCAACCATTAACTGAGGAAGAAAGGGTAGCCGGATGGAGTTTAAAGAACAAGTAGTAGGTTGATTATGTCTCAAAATGCCATTCTTAAATCTTCAGGTGAGCTGGTTTGGGCATCAGAGTTCATAGAAGAAGATTGGAAGCAATTAAAACAAAACTACACGGTGGGGGATTATTTAACGCCCTGTTGTGGAGTAAGTGCTGTTCCAAAAACCAGCATTTATGGGGAACAATTCTTTGCTCATAATGCAGGAGAATGCTCAACAGCGCCGGAAACAATATGGCATAAAACGGCCAAGATGCTTATCACAAAAACCCTCGAAAAAAGAGGAGTCGTCTGTCTGGAAGAGGTAAAAGGAAAAAATCTTGATGGTTCAAAATGGATTGCGGATACGTTTTTTGAAGTTAATGGACGGAAAATTGTAATAGAAATTCAGCACTCATCCCAAACTTTGGAGAAGTATCTTAAGAGACAAAAAATCTATTTGGATGCTGGAATAGAGTGCATTTGGCTCCTATACATTGATCGATTTTTGACCTTAAACAAGGCAACAGCTAATCACAGATTGAGGTATGAATTTAACAATATATTCCCCAAGGAAGGTTACTTTCATGGATGTATTAAGGAGCTGCCGGCAGTGTATCTTGTGATGGATTCTGCCCCAGTCGTGCGTGGGGTAGCGGGTTTTGAGTGTTCTATGGATGTCTGGCTTAATGCAATCTTAGAAAAAAAATTTGGTTATCAGGACGGGAAGTGGATCATTCTAAAATAGACCCAATACTTACTTTCTAAAGAGTATAGTGGAGTTCTTAAAAGTCATTCAATCGGCACAAGTTTCGCTTTGGATTTGTTATCTGTTGTGACCTGTTTTTATGGGTAATTTTTGTGGGCTGTTTGTGGGCTACAATCCTTAACAATGGCCCACAAAAGATAAAAATAGAGTGAAATTGGTCACAAAGCCTTTTAGTGTAAAACTGTTCTAAGACACTAAAATAACTAAGAAAAACTTGAAGAAAACATACTGGGAAACAAAAAAACTGCATCATCAATCAAAAATTCATCAGTTAGCACGGTCTGCGACTATACAAAGACTGTACTAAGTGTAATGATTTTAACACGTTGGAAATAAAAAAAGCCCCTGTTTGGTGGAGCTTTTAAAGAAATGGTGCCCAGGACGAGACTCGAACTCGTACGGATTATTCATCCGAGGGATTTTAAATCCCTTGTGTCTACCATTCCACCACCCGGGCCGAAAAGAAAAGTAGAGTAATGATGTTATGTTACCAAGATTCTGTCAATTAAAAAGCCTCATACTTCCCTTACTCTTGTTCACTTTTAGCTGTTCTAGGTTTAGTGCTAGCAGTGAAAAACCATCCCATGAGATTATGAATCTCATGCCTCATGATTGGTTTTCTTTTAATTCGAAGCATGCACTCAACGGGCGTGATGGAATTCCTAGGCCCCACGCTTTTTTTGATGTGAAGCCTGAAATGATTCGCCAAGAGCGTTATGTTAATGCTGTTTTAGTAACACCAAAAAATTCTGAATTTGCTTATGAGTTGGATCTAAATTCTGGTCAGAGATTTTATTCCCATACTTACTGTAAACAAAAAGACATTTGGAATCTTCAAAGTGGTACATTTAAAGTACCCCATTTTGGAATAGGAGTGATCCCTAGAACTTTGGACCAATTGGGCGATCCTCAGCAGGTGCTGATTTTTTCTGATCGAAATTTAACTGAAAATATTGATACCAATTATTACCGCTTAAAAATTGTAGGTGGAGTAATAAAACAAGAGTGCTTAGAGGGAAATTGTTTAGGAAAAAGTCATTGGCCCTCACGCTTAGTTCTTATTGGTGTGGATGTTGAGGATCCCAATAATTCTCAAATTCAAAATGTCGATGATTTTAAAAAGATTTATCATTGGGATGACACTAAAGCGACTTTAGAAAACATCGATGGACGAAATTTTATTGGCACTAAAACATATCCTTCTGTTCGTATTGGGAATTTAATTCCGGCCGAAGAAGCATTCTCTTTCTTTGAGAAGCATTCAATCAAATTCAATGAAAAAGAAATGAGTAAAATTAGAAATGGATGTCAAAATCTATATGAAAAGTTATATGAAATTGCTCAGCAATCAAAAAAAGAAAATGATTTTTCAAAGAAGGTGAGTGTATTTACTCAACAATTTTATCCAGAAATAGCGACTTGTGAAAAACTTGTCTATCATGGAAATATAAATGATGATTCAGAGAAGTTTTGGTTTTTAAGTTATATGCAAATTTTTTATCGAATGCATAAAGATGGATATGCCTATGACTGTAAAACCAGAAATTGGCAGAAAAATGTGTATAACAGTGAGGGCGTATTAGTTTTTGATTTGAAAAGAGATATAAAAAAATGTTCAGATGAAGACCTTGATCAGGCCATGACTTATTTACCGAATTTCCTCATGACATTGAAGGAGTCATCTCCTTTTTATTACCGTTTCATCGATTATGATAATTATTCATTTGGAACTCACAAAAAGCTATATGCTTGGGTTAAGATCAGATCAAAAAGAATGGATTGTTCCAATGATCCTAACGAAGTCATTAGAAAGAATCTGAAAGTTGCTCCGGAAGATATTGTTTGGAAGAAGCGTGCAATAAAAAATTCTAACAAAAATGATGAAAAGATTATCTATTAATGAAAAATGAAAATTTGCAAATATTAAAAATTTATCTGCTCAATCAGCCCATTTTAAAGACTGAATGGTATTCCTTGCTTGGAAGCAAGTACTGCGATTCTCTTCCTTTTAAATTTGAATTGGTTGATAGCATGGACGAGGCCAATGTTGTTGCTTGGGATGGAGTCTTTTCTGCTAAGTTAGAAGAGAAAATTCCTTTTGATAAGTTGAAAGATAAATTATTAATTTTGGTTGGCGATAGTAGAAGTTTTTTTAAAAATCATCCCTTTGTTAAATTAATTGATCCAAGACAATATAATTGTATTGAACTAAGTAGTTGGAACGTTTTGCCAGAAGAATTATTAATGGCGTTAGACCAATGCTATAAAAAGATAAGCAATGTTTAATTGGAAAGAATTTGAAAAAATAAAAAATATCCTTTCTCTATCGGGAAATGCCTATTACGAGGAAAAAGGATTTCATCACATAAATATTCGGCCTGTAGAATTATTGAAATGGGTTGATTTAATTAAGAACGATTTAGGTTACTTTACTTTAATTGATATTGTGTGTGTGCAAAATCAAAATCCTGATTTTGAATTTGAAGTCATTTATCAATTATTGAATATGGGTACTCATCAAAGGATCATTCTTCATTTGTTTAGTAATCGAAATGAAATTATTCCAAGTATAAATTCTTTTTATGCATTTGCTGATTGGGCCGAAAGAGAACAAGCAGAACTTTATGCATTAAAGTTTGATCGAGAATTAAAACCGCTATTAACAATAAAAGAAGAATTGGCCTTACCAAAAACCAGGACAAATCCAAATAGATCTGAAACTCCATACCAAGAAGAGATTTATGAATGGAAAAAATTTGGATTATTAGATCCTGCTACTTGTGGAAATTTCGAAGCAGTTATTTGTTTTGATCCTAAGAAGATAGTTGATTCTCAGATTCAGATTGGTTTCTATCATCTTGGTTTAGAGGAAATGCTTACTCAGAAGAGTTGGTTTCAAATTACTCAATTAATCGATCGTTTTAATCTTTCTTCTGGGCCAACTTATTCTTTACTTTGGGTAAAAACATTAGAAGACCTGATGAGAATAAAAATTCCAGAAAGGGCCCAAGCGATTCGTATTGTGATATTAGAGCTAGCAAGAATAGCAGAACACCTGACTGTCATGTACGAAATATGTGCTTCAGTTGGCCAAGATGAGGCCCGCTATTTTATAGATGCTCGAGAAAAAATTTCGGAACTATTTGAGAAATATTGTGGAGATCGGCAAGGAGTAGGTGTTGCGAAACTTGGCGGTGTTAAAGAAGATCTGCCCCATGGTTGGATTATCGAGTTTCAAGAATTGGCCAATCTTTTACAAAAGAACTTAAACGTTCTTCACTTGGCACTGATCTCTAGAAAAAAATTTCGTGAAAAATTAAAAGGCCCTAATGTTACTGCGGCAACCGTCTTAGAATGGGGAGTCAGTGGCCCGGCGATGCGAGCAGCAGGAGTGAATTTTGATTTAAGAAAATCAAGACCAATTTATTTCTATCAAGATATTGATTTTGATATCCCAGTTGGAATTCATGGAACATCCTATGATCGCTATCTTATCCGCTATGAAGAAATTCTTCAGAGCTTGAGAATAACAATTCAAGTTTTAGATAATCTTCCGCTTGGTGAAGTGATTAATCCTTTATTTAATAAAAGTTTTTTTGAATTAAATCATTTTTTAAATGAACAAGATTTTGATAAGTCATGGCAGTACTCTTGTTTTGAAGCTCCAACAGGAGAAGCAGGACTTTTCTTTTTACCTGCCAATGATTTTTCGCCTAAGAGATTAAAAATTAAATCACCTAGTTTTTCTTTAACACAGGCCCTACCTAAATTTTTAAATGGGTTGGAAGAGAATCAAGTACACACTTGCATTGCCAGTTTAGGAATTCGTCGGGCGGAATTGGAAAGATAAAATGATATTAGATAGAAAGTATTATCACAAAATTCCATCCTTCTTAATTTTTTGGTATCAATACCAATTGAGAAAAATTAATAAAGAGAAGGTTTTGAAGATTTTCAACTTGTTTAAAGTTGAGTTGCCTGGTCGGCCTTACTTCTATTCTCCAAGACTTAAGCACAAACCTCAGTTTACTGGAAGCACCGAGATCTTGAAGTTGTGGCAAGAGGCCAAACTCTGTGAGACAATCTGCCCGACTAATGCCATTGAGGTACTTGTTGATGATTTTATTATCGATCAGCAAGGTTGTATCGCTTGTGGGCTTTGTTTGGAAATTGCTCCCAAAGGATTACTTTCAACCTCTTCGGATGTCAGTCGTGCATCTGTTTTATAGGGGAGTCTCATGCTAAAATTATTATCTTTTTTCTTTGTGTCCTTTGCTGGGATTATTTTCTTACTTAGTAAAACAATCGGCCTGAATGGTTTTTTTGGTAACTTTATTTCTTCTCATCCGATGGTGATTCTTTCACTTTATTTGATTGTAGTAACCCACTTAACAATTACTGCCATGAGTTTGTCATTTCATCGCTATCACACTCACAAAGGGGTGATCATCAATAAGTGGCTTGATACCTTAATGCAGGTTTGGTTATGGTTAATTACTTCAATGTCTAAAGTCGATTGGGTTGCTGTTCATATTTATCACCATGCACACTCTGATGGGCCCAAAGATCCACATAGTCCTGTTCAGAAAGGAATTCTGCATACCTTATTCCTCGGAGTATTTGATTACACAGAGGCCAAGTCATGGCCTGATGTCATGAAGATTAAAAAAACTATTCCTGTAAATAGACTTGAGAATTATATGTATCATCATTCATTTACCGGGCCATATATAATGTCAGCATTTCTGATTGTGCTTTTTGGGCCAGTTTGGGGTGGGATTATGGCCGTTTTAAATTTTATGATTTCTCCTATTTTTGCAGTTGGTGGAATTAATGCATTTGCACACTGGATTGGTTATAGGAATCATTCAACGACTGATAATAGTCGCAATTTAGGATTTTTATTTCCTTTGAATTTTTTAATTTGTGGTGAGATGGATCATAATAACCATCATGCTCACATGCGTTCATGTAGTTTTCGTCACCGATGGTTTGAGTTTGATATTGGATATGTTTATCTAAAATTCATGAATTGGTTTAAGTTAGCTGAATTTAGAAATGTCTATTCGCCTGCAACTCTAAAAAAAGAACTGAGTGCTAAAATTCTTGAACTTATGGAAAAGGATTTTCGCTTCAAGAAAAAATTTGAAGAACTAGCGATTGAAATGAATACAAATTATCAAGATCTTAAGCATAGAGTTGAAGCTTATTATGCTGGTGAAAGAGTAAAATTAGAAAGCTCGGTCATTGAGTTAATGAATGAGATGAGACGAACTCTTAAGGCCAACCAGAAATTAAATTTATCCTATTAAAAAAAATCAGATTTCTTTCTTGTCCAGTCGATCTTCTCTAAGCGAGTCGTGAAATCTGGACGAGAAATATATTTCCCTCCAAATCCTTCAACAACTGATGTTACCATTTGTGTGTCCATCCAGAGAATTCCTTTACCTTTTAGGTGCCCCATAAGTGAATATAGGCCAACTTTTGAAGCATTGGTTTCTAAGGAGAACATGGATTCTCCCGAGATGAAATCTCCCATGATAACTCCGTAAAGTCCCCCAACTAATTTCTCTTCTCTCCAAACTTCAACAGAATAGGCCAGGTTGTTCGCAAATAATTTTTTATATCCATTGATGATTTCGGGAGTAATCCAAGTGGTGGGCTGATTTTTACGATGAACAGTGGCGCAATTTCTGATGACTTCTGAAAAAGCGGTATTGTAGGTGACTGTGAAATTGGCCTTTTTTAGAAACTTACTAAATGATCTTGGTAAATGAATATCTTGAAAATCAATCACTCCACGAGGATTGGGAGAAAACCATGCCAGTGGAAATTCAACTGAAATTGGCCAAGGAAAAATTCCTTTATGATAAGCCGCCTGGAGAGTATCAACTTCAAGATCTCCACCAATCGCGACTAATCCATCTTCTGTTGCTGATTCTACATCTGGAAAAATGACGACTCTATTCATTTCATTGTATTGAGTAAAAGTTTAGTGATATCTCCAGCAACAACCAGAGAACTTTTTTGATCTCTGGCCTCGATACCCTCAGGCCAAACAAATGGGGCCACTTCCATCACATCGGCCCCTGTTACTTTAAAGTCTATGGAGAATAGTTTTATCAAGGCAGCGGCCTCTGAAGGAAGAAGACCATCTGGCTCTGGTGTCCCAGTTGCTGCAGCATACTTGGCATCTAGAGCATCAATATCAAAGCTGATATAAATTTCTTCTATGCCTAATTTTTTAAATTGAACTTTTATTTTTGTATAAATTTTTTCTACACCTTCAGCTTGGACTTCTTTTGCCCAAATTTGCTCAACGCCTAGTTTTTCTTTCCAATGCTTTTTATCTTTGCCACTGGATCGAATGCCAATTTGTACAATGTGATCTGTTGAAGCAAGTAAGTCTAAAATATGATAAGTCCAAGTACCAAAACATAAATCGATACCCAAACGTTTTTCTAACAAGTCAGTATGAGCATCAAAATGAATGATGGCGGCTTTTTGTAATTTCTTGCGACTCTGTAACCAAGTTTTTACTAAGGGATAACTCGTGGAGTGATCTCCTCCAAAACCTAAAATTCTGGCCGTTGGAAATTTTTTATAGATTTCACTTAATGCTTTTTCGGCAATACTGAGAGGAGAAACAGGCAAAGAATTAATCTTTCCATAGAGGGCTTTTTGACATTCTTTTATTGTTTCGGTGTTTAGATATTTATCATGAAGTAAATGGGGGATAACTCGGACATCTCCAAGATCAATAAAAGATTTTACTTCAGAAATAATTTCTTCTCTTAGAGCGAGTGGACCCCAATTGGCCCCTCGATGAATCCCACCTCCATTATCAGAGGGAATTCCGAGAACTAGGGGCTTTTTTGGTTTAATCGATTCTATGTTTTTTTGCCACTTAAGTTTGGCCTTATCTAGATTTGACGTTTTATAGTAAGCGCGCAGAAGTTTGTCTTTTTTTTCCTTTGCAGTATGAACAGTAAAGATACCATTCCCTGGAAGTGTTAAAAGCGATTGAAGATTCTTCAAATTAGAACTCCTTGGTGCCACTTATTTTGAAGCAGTTCATTTTTATACTTCATTATAAATTCTTCCTCTGTTTTGGCCAAGAAATCCTTTATGACTTCAAATTCAAAATTTAGAATTTTATCATCCAAATTTTTAAAGACTCCAGCAATATGACTTGTTTTCCAAACTTGGGGAAAGTGATGCCACTCTTCATTGAATGGTTCATTTTCAAAAACGTCTAAAAAAGCGAATGCATCAGGATGAGCAAGAAGAAAAGTTTTAAGTTCTGCCTCATCGACCAAACCGCCTCTCGCTCCATTAATAAAGAGTAGTGAAGGAGATACATTTTGAAAAAACTTCTGATTAAACATTTTTCGAGAAGTGGAGTTTAAACCACTGCAGGCTATAACCACATCAGCTTTTTTTAGATTTCCTTCATTCCAGGAGTTCACTTTAAAATGAGGACACTCTTTAATAAAAGGATCTACAACTGTTATTTTGGCCCCCAATGATTTAAAAGTGTCGGCCACAATTTTTCCTATGTGCCCATAACCAAAAACCCAAATGGAGCATTCGGAAATAAGCTTTCTATTCCAGCTTCTTTGCTTAAACCATGAAATATGTTGAGGCAGATCTGTAAGAAATTCAAAAACCGAGGCCACAGAATATTCAGCGACCGCTTGGGCCCTAATGACGTGTCCAATAATAATAGGTATTTCTTTCCATAAATCATCTATGACTAAATTATCATAGCCAGAATTTGGATGAACGATCAGTTTGGTATTATTTAGTATTTGAGAGGGGATTTCTTTTAATTTAGTACTAGTATTGGTGATTAAAATATTACTGCTACACTGATCTGCCTCATTCAAGCTTTTGTATATTAGCGTTGGAATAGAAGATATTAATTCTTTTTCTACACTTAGAAAGTTAGGGGCCTGATAGGGAGAGGTATGAGTTCTAATAACTTGAAAGGTTTTCATTTCTAGAAACTAGCGTAAATAAAGTTAAAAGTGTATAAGGTAAGCACTATGATTACGATAAAATCGACTCGAGAAATCGAGCTTATGAGAGAGACCAGTAAACTTGCGGCCAAAACCCTGGAGTTTTTGGGTCGGAATTTAAGAATTGGCATGACTACGGAGGAAGTTAACTCTTTGTGTCACCAGTATATTATTAATCGAGGGGCCATTCCTGCTCCATTAAATTATCATGGTTTTCCAAAATCACTTTGCACCTCTCGAAATGAAATTATTTGCCATGGAATTCCATCCACTAAAGATGTGATTCGAGATGGGGATATTATTAACTTGGATGTGACCACAATCTTGAAAGGATTTCATGGTGACACCAATCGTACCTTCTTAATGGGTAATGTTAGGCCTGAAATAAAAAAATTAGTTGATGTGACTTACGAATGTATGATGGCGGGAATCTCTGTTTGTCGTCCGGGTGCACGTATTGGCGATATTGGTGCAATCATTGAAGAAATGGCCCACGATCATGGTTTTTCAGTTGTTCATGAATACTGTGGTCATGGAATCGGGAGAACATTTCACGAAGATCCTCAAATTACTCATTTTGGGAAGAAAGGTACTGGAGCAGAAATGCGACCTGGGATGACTTTTACCATTGAGCCTATGATTAATTTTGGGAAAAGACATTGTAAGCTGCTAGATGATGGTTGGACTGTGGTAACCAAAGATAAATCTTGGTCAGCACAATTTGAGCATACAATTCTTATTACAGAATCTGGGCATGAAATTCTGACGACTTTTTCACCTGATGAATGGAAGCCTGAAGATGAGAAACTTTAAAGAGATTATTTCAAACAATACTTTTAACAAAAAAATTTTTGATCCATCAGTTTCACTTCGATACAAGAATCATGAACTATTTCTTAAAATAAATACTAAGGATGTGATCACTGAAGCCTCTTATTCAGGAGAGCATTCTCCTTGGTATTCTGCACTTTGTTTTTTAATTATCGCTAAAGATCTCAATCAATGTTTGAGTATGACTTGGCAGAGCTTTGAAGAAGCTTTTAGGGATGATGCTTATTTTTGGGATCTTAGAAGCGAAGAAACTCATTCTATTATATTTGGCCCTTTAGAATTACTGCATGCCACTTTAGATAAATTTCGTGGAAGAGATTATCTCTATGATGAACAAAGTGCTCTTGTTTGCCGGTGTTTTGGAGTGAGAGAGAGTGACATTCTTCACTATCTCCAATCCGAAGAAAACCCAACTCTAGAAGGTCTAGGTGTAAGCTCAAAGGCCGGCATGGGGTGCCGTTCTTGCCTAGTTCAGCTTGAGCGAATGTTTAAAGTAAAAAAGAATTCAAAGAATCGTTTTTATAAAAACCGTCCCGTCGCTGAATGGTTAATCATGATTGATGAAGTTCTAAAAAGGTTTCCAAAGGCCAGTGAATGGAAGATGGAAGTAGAGAGTTTTCAGAATAACTTAGTGATCATCAAGTTTGATAAACAGGTCTCTCAAAAAGAAGAAGAAGAGGTGGGAAGTTCGCTTCAAGGCTTTTTGGCCGAAGGAGTTGATTTAGATTTGGCCTTCTTTTTAAGGCGCTCCTGACATCTTTTAAAAGCAGATGGGTAGTCTTTAAGCTTTTCAAAAATTTTTAAATCTCGACCTTCAAAAAGTTTTTTTAGATCAACGTCTTCTTGTAAGTATTTTATATCAGTAAAAAAAGAATCAAGTTCTGGAATTTCTTCTTTAAGGCAAGTCGCAGAAGGTGAGGCCGACTGAATTTGGGAGATGAAATTTAATAAAATTTCTTTCGTTGCCTCAATATAATCATCGATCATTCCTTCGATCATTGGTTTTTGCATTTTACCAACGCCTTCCGGGATGATGAATAAGCTTTTTCCTTGCTGGATGGAGGCCTCTAAAAGTTTCCAAGATTCAGAGGCATAAGGCTTCATGCAAATTTGCTTAAAGTTTTCTTCACTTATATCAGCTTCAGGGATTTGAACTATTTCTTCTATTAATCTTTGATTGAGGACATAGAGCGGGCCAGTGTCTTTCTTCAGGTGGAGCCTTTTTTCTTCGGCCCCTAAACATTTTAGAAGTTGCCGGTCTTTGGCGGCCCAAAGAGGGATTGAATGAATTAACAGTATTATGACGGCCCATTTCATAACTCTATTCTACCTTGAAAATAAGAAAAGATAAGACAGAAAATCATCATCTGGTTATTATAGGGGCATGAAAGAGATGACCTTTTTAGAACATTTAGAAGAACTCCGAACAAGAATCATTCGTATTCTCATCATTTTAGTGATCTCATTTGGAATTTGTTATTATTTTTCAACCAATATCCAAGAATTTTTATTAGTGCCCCTTCGTGAGGCCATGGGAAGTCAGGGAAAAGTGATTTTTACTGGAATTCTAGATAAGGTTTTAGCAGAACTTCAAATTGCTTTTTGGTCATGTATTTTACTGGCAAGTCCTTTTTGGTTTTACCAAGTTTGGTTATTTATTCGTCCAGGCCTTTATGAAAATGAGGCCAAAGCTGTCAGACCATTTATTTTTGTTGGTTTCATTTTATTTATATTAGGTGTCGCCTTTGGGTACTACGTTTTATTTCCTTTTACCTTTAAAACCTTGATCTCTTCTGGAGTGCAAAACGTTGAGGCGATGCTGAATTTGCAAGATTATCTAACGCTTGCTTCAAAAGTTTTAGTATTTTTAGGAATTCTTTTTCAGCTTCCTAATGTGGTTGTCATCCTTGGCTTTATGGGACTGGTAACAAAGTACTCATTAAGAAACATGAGACGTTACCTGGCGGTTATATTCGCAGTGGCAGCAGCAGTCATAACTCCTACACCAGATATTCTCAGTATGATGTGTGTTTGGATTCCAATGATGGTGCTCTATGAAATTGGGATTATTGCTGTCGCCTTAATTGTTCATCCATATCTTCATAAGCAACATATGATTGATCAGTAGCAATTTAATGAACTTTTCCACAGATTTGTGTGAGAAGAGAAATCCAGCTTGTTACAGTGTTAAATTGAATCATCGCTTTTCCACGAGGAACTTTTTTGCAAAGATGGGCCACTCCAGAAAATTTTCTGTGATGATTAAGAGATGAATTATCTTCGCTTCCATCTTGAAAAATTGTCAGCGTTTTTTCCTTGAGAGAGAAGTTTTCTAAAATCCTGGTTTCTTGTTCAAAATAATTCATTAAATAGTCATGTTTAAGCTGATTTTTTTCACAAATGATGGACTCAGTGATTTTGGCATCACCATCCATAGATTCTTGAACATTTCCATTGAGAGGGAGACTAAAAATATTTAACTTTGCTCCCCAGCTTTTAAAGGTCACTTTATCGCTACTTACTTTAAGATCAAAAATTTCAACGATGTCACAGATATTTCCTCTCTCTAAAGTTTGTTGGTCTTTAAAGCAATAATAGGCAGCATCTAAATCCTTACAGTCAGAAGCAAGGGTCACCATAGAGATCATTGAAATAAGAGTTAAAAATGCGATTTTTTGCATAAATTGGCCTTTGAAAAAATCTAACCTAACTCACGGTTTTAGGGTGATGAATTGTAAAAAATTCATTGTCTAGGTCAGCGAAATAGTTCACCTATGACCTTTTAAAGTCATAGGTGAATTAAATCAGTTCTGATCACTACTTTGAATAGAAAGTGTATTTTTCTGGGAGGAAAAGGGAATCACCAATCATGGTGATAGCAGTGAATTGACTGCTAAGAACAAAATCTAAGATATAGTAATCAGAACCTTTCCGAAAATTCATATGGGCGAAACCTATGACGCTAGGAATGGGTTTTGAATATAATTTTTCTTATTCTGAACTAATTATCTGGAGACAAATTGGCACTAATCTTTGGCCAATTGATTTAAGTTTTTGCTTTGATGGAGAGTGAATTTAAGAGCTGGCCCGAATGGGCCAGCGTCTACTTATTCATCGCTAGGATAATTTCGCGAGTGACTTTAGAAGCAAAACAAGAAGAGTTATTAGAAGTATCAAGCATTGGGGCAAGCTCAACCACATCGGCACCAACGAAGTTTTTTCTATTTAAGATTTTGAGGATTTTCATAAAGCCATGGAAATCTTCTCCACCAGCTTCAGGAGTTCCTGTTCCCGGGAAAAAGCCAGGATCAAAGAAATCAAGATCCAGAGTCAAATAAATGGGACGATCATCATCAATTGATTCAAGCCACTCGCAACACTCTTTAAGAGAAGTTGCCAGAGTCTTATTTTCTTTCATCCAATTAAATTCTTGGCGAGGCCCAGAGCGAATACCATATTGGATAAGACGATTCTTAGGAGTGAAGTGATCCAGTACTCGACGAATGATCGAAGCGTGAGAATACTTTTCTTCTAGGTAGCCATCACGAAGATCAGTGTGGGCATCAAGATGTAAAAGAACCATATCAGGATAATTCTTTAAGTACGTTACAATTGGGCCGTAAGAGATTGAATGCTCTCCACCCAATGTTAAGAATTTAATTTCATCTTTTTTGAGATCAAGATCTTTTGTCATCTCCATGAAAAATTCATTGGTAAGATGCCATTTTGATGGATAAGTCGGAAGATCTCCCATTGTTACAATGTGGTAGTCTTGAGTGTCCTTATCTAAGTAAGGAGAGTAGTCTTCTAAACCGTAAGATGCTTCACGGATTGCTGATGGAGCAAAACGTGCACCTGGACGAAAACTCGTTGTTCCATCAAAGCAAAACCCAATAATGTGAGTTGTGTTAGAGAAGATGGCCTCAGCATATTCAGTTCCAATAAATGCTTTGGCGTGTTCAAGACCTTCAACTTCTTTAATTAAACGTGGCTCTTTCATAGTTACACCTGTCCAATCATGGTTTTATGAAAATTTGAAATAGAGAACGTCCCTCGGTGCCAATCTGTATTGTACCATTTAAGGCTTCTTTCAAGCTGATTCATTGTCGTTAACTTGGCCGGATTCAAATCAGTCGCTTTATATTTTTTCGATGAAAATCCAAATGTCCAATAAACTCCAGGATAGATAAGCATCGGAGCATTGAAAGAGTTTACAATTGGGAACACTTTTCTCATGTTACTGTAGATATTCTTAATTCCCCACTCATCTAAGAATGGATTTTCTGTTTGATTCATCATGATGCCTTCATCAGTAAGAGCATTGTAAACATCTTGATAAAATTCATCAGTGAATAGGCCTGAAGCAAAGTCAACCGGATCAGTTGAATCCACTACGATGATGTCATATTCTTTTTTAGCTTTTTTAATAAAAGCAAAACCATCTTGAGGAAGAACACGTACTCGCTTATCAGATAAACCAGAAGTGCAGTCAGGAAAATAAATTTTAGAAACCTCAATTACTCGCTCATCGATTTCAACCAAATCAATACGCTCAATATCTTTATGTTTGACGAATTCACGAACGACACCTCCATCACCGCCACCGATAATGAGAACGTTCTTACATTGGCGAGAAACCATATAAGGGATATGAGAAACAACTTCGTGATAAACAAATTCATCTTTATCAGAAACCATAGTCTTTCCATCAAGCAGTAGAAGTTTTCCTACTGATTCAGTTTCAACCACATCAATTTTTTGATATTGAGATTGTTCAGAGTGAAGGTGGGCCTTAACTTTAAAACCCATAGCAAAAGTATTGCGAAATGATTCTTCAATCATCCAGTTGTCGACTTTCATAAAGCTCCTTATAAAATTCGCCAGATTATTATCCTAAATTTTTAAGAATTTATAGTTTAAACGGTTAATTTTGCATAGCAAAAACCAATTCTCATCTGATATTTTTGATGAAAGTGATTTATGATGGATTCATCTCTCAAATTTTAAAGGATTCTCATGATTTTAGTGACAGGTGCCGCTGGTTTTATTGGAAGTGTAATTGTTCAGCACTTAAATAGTAAGGGCGTGGAAGATATCTTGCTTTGTGACCATTTCGGCTCTGAAGATAAGTGGAAAAATCTTCGCCATCTTAAATATGATTCTTTTGTTACCGTTGAAGAATTGTTTAATCATCCTATCTGGAAGAAACAAGGGGCCCTGAAGGCCATTTATCACATGGGTGCATGTTCAGATACAACTGAGCTGGATATGGATTTTCTCTACAAAAACAACACCGATTACACTAATAAGCTTTTAACTCTGGCCGCTCAAAAAAATATTCCTATCGTTTATGCCTCAAGTGCTGCCACCTATGGAGCTGGAGAGCAGGGGTACTCCGATGATCACAAGGGAATTCCAAAATTAAAACCACTCAACAAGTATGGTTATTCAAAGCAACTTTCAGATGAGTGGATATTGAAGCAAACGAAGAAGCCTAAAGTTTGGTTTGGAGTGAAATTCTTTAATGTTTTTGGCCCTAATGAGTATCACAAGGGAAAAATGAGCTCAGTGGTTTATCAGTCTTTTAATCAAATTAAATCTGTAGGCGAAGTAAAACTCTTTAAGTCTCATCGTCCTGATTATAAAGATGGTGAACAGCTTCGGGATTTCGTTTATGTTAAGGATGTCGTTAGAGCGATGGTTGAACTTATTGATGCTGGTAAAAAGAGGCCAGCTCTTTCAGGAATTTATAATTTAGGAACAGGTGAGGCGAGAAGCTTTCATGATTTAGTTAAAGCAACATTTGTTTCGATGGGCCTTAAGTCTAAAATTCATTTTATTGATATGCCTGAAGAGCTTCGAAATCAATATCAGTACTACACTCAAGCGGAAATGAATAAATTAAAGAAGGCGCTTCCTAAATTTAAATTTATGAAACTAGAAGATGCTGTGGCCGATTATGTGAAAAATCATTTGGCCAAAAATGATCAATACTTGGGGTTAAATGAATAAAAAAATTGATGGATTTAAGCAGGCCATAGAAATGCTACAGGGATTGGATCTGGCCGCTCAACAGGCCCTTATTGCAGAGATCGCCAGGAAAGATCCTGAAATGGCAGTGAAGCTCAAGCAAAATCTTGTGACCTTTGATGATCTTCAATACATCACCACGGCCATGATGAAGCGGCTACTTCAAGAAATTGAACTAGATGATCTAGGCCTTGCTCTTAGAGGAGCCAGTAGAGAGCTTTCAGATCATTTACTCAACATGTTCTCAACGAATATGAAGAGAGACATCGAAGACATTTTAAAGGGAAAACCGCGCCCTTTAAGTGAAGTTCTAGAGGCCCAGAAAAAAATTATGGATGTGGTTCATCGTCTTCGTGATAAAGGTGAAATTATTCTGTCAAAAGATAAATCTGAGAAGTTTGTCTAACCTATTCTTAACTGAACACTGACTTAAGTTTTCGTTCTTTAAATAATAAAACAGCTCCAACTTTATAGGAGGTTTTATGAAAACTTTAGGTCTAGTTTTAATTTTATTTTCAACTCAACTTTTTGCTTCTGAACAACTCACATGTGAGTTACAGAAGAAAGTTTTAAAGCAGTCACAGTGTGTTGAGTGCTTAAAGTACAACAATGACAATGATTGTATTCAAGAAAGAACGATTTCTTGTTTAGAAAGTCAGATGCTTCCCGTGGGCATAAAAAAATCAGTCATTATTACAAGTGAAGATATTTATCTCGGTTTTAAGAATGAAGATTATCGTTTTGCGATCTCTCAGGGTAAGAGCGGCTACACGGCCATCCTAGAATCAACGAAAGAACTTTTATCAGCAGAGCTTAATAGCGTTCAAAAGATCGATCAATTTACCCTTAGAGCAAAAAATGCTCGTGCTAAAAAGGCAGATGAATTGGTTGAAGTTTTACTGAATTGTTCGGTTGAATAGTTAAAAAGAATCAGTCCCTAGAAATAGGGACTGATTTGAGAATTATTTTGCTGATTCAGATTCAGGAACACAACGTTCACGATAAAGGTTTTCCCACATCATACAAGTGCTGGTTTGAGGGTCACGAAATACACAGTACTGGCCAACAACTTCTCTTTCAACTCTCTCACCTGGCTTACATTCCATTAAGGCAGACTCTGCACTTAATTGGGAATCACTAACTGGTTCTAATGCAAATGCACTGAATGAAGCAGCAAGTACGATAGCAAAAACTGATTTCTTCATAAGTTTATCTCCTTAATAGATTGAATTTAAATACCTCATATTAAGACAAAAAGGGAAGATCCTGAAGAACTTACAAACTTTAACATCTACTTTGATAACTTGACCCCAGGCATGGAGCTATATTGGCCTCATATAAGACTAAAATGCCCCCGGTGGCCGCATTCTTAAAAGTGGCCCAATTTTGTAAGTGGTTGAAAACTCGAAAGAAGAAAGGTTGGCATGGATCCTGCTCAAGTAGCTGCAAGAGAACGAAGGTAACGCTCAAGGATGAGTGTTCTTTCAAGAAACGGAATTCACCTTCGATCTCGCCATGGAATGGCCTTCGGTTTTAAGGATAGAAATCGGGGTAATGTCAGGGAAGAGAAAATTCAAGGAGCGCTTTATGGAAAAAGCAACGATCGAACACTTCAAAAATCTTTTTTTAGAAATTTTATCTGAAGAAGAGGTTTTCGAAGGAAAACTTCAACCCACAAGCATGGAAGGTGATGAGGTTGATATTGTTTCGGTTGAAAAAGAAAATCAAATGGATTTTCGATTAAAGGCCAGAAACGCAGTTTTTCTTAAGAAGGTAAGAAAATCATTACAAAAAATTGAAGACGGCACCTTTGGGGAGTGTGAGGAATGTGGTGCCGAAATTTCACATAATCGTTTATTGGCCCGTCCTACAGCAGATCTTTGTATCCACTGTAAGGAAGCTGAAGAGAAAAAAGAAAATCAGCTCATTCATCGAAATCGTGATTCATTGAAAAACGATAGAGTTCTTCCAATTGATAGACTAGAGAAGGGCTATAATAAAGATGAGACTTCAACAACTAATTTTCAAGTGTCTCATATGGACTATCAGGACATTGTTAATTAGATGGGACTGAAACTTTTTTGGGGGCCCGGGCGAAAGTCCGGGCCTTTTTTTTGTTTTAAATTCAATTTTCAATCCATACCCGAGCTCATTTGTTTTACGTTGTAATTACAATGTAGTTGACACGAGAAGGGGGATCTTTGATATTTGAATGGGATGATCTCATAAGAAGATCAACTCTTAGTGAGGTTCGAAGATATGAAAACAGAATATGATTTAGATAAAATGAAACGTAGGGAAAAAATTAAAATAACGAAGGATATCAAGGTTTCTAAAACTATTCGGATAGATGCGGATGTCCTGATGTGGCTCCAGGACAAGGCCGAAGAAGAGGGAGTGGGATATCAGACATTCCTAAATTCATTCCTTAAGAAGGCCATGCGCTCGGAGAATGATAAGTTTGAAGAGATTTTTAAGAGGATTAAAAAATTAGAGAATAAAATTGGTTGATAAGTATGTTGAAGACTAAACTAGTCATTATGGCCATGTTGCATAGTTTGCATAATGATGTCCCTTCTTATTCATTGCTAAAGTTGAAACAAGTTTTAAAACAAATAAACCCAGATGTCATTTGTGCAGAGTTAAATCAAGAAGAGATCAAAACGTCTAAACTACAAAAAAATAAAATCGAATACAACGTTATTCTGCCTTATGCAAAAGAAAGCAGGATCGACGTTTTTGGGATGGAGCCAGTGGACAAAGTTTTTGACCAAAAGGTGACAGATTATTTGGAAAATCAAAAACAATTTAGAGAGAAATTCCCTGAACGCTACAAGGTTTGGGAAATCTATCAAAGGCAGCTTTTAAATTACCTGACTCATGATTACTGGACAGAGTTTGATAAGGTTCAGTCTCAGGAGACGGATAACTTATTTCGGTTAAAGCATGAATTTCAAAATGAACTCATGGGCACTAGAGAAAAAGAAGGATGGGATTACTTTAACAATGTTTTTGCAAATAAAATCTCTGAAATCTCCCAACAATACAAAGGCAAAAAAGTTCTTGTTACAATTGGGGCCGAACATGTTTATTGGCTCAAAGAAAAATTAAAGCACAATTCAGAATTTGAATTAATTGAGATCTCAAAGTAAGGGCCATTTAAGGCCCTTACTTTCTCAAGCCGAAAGTCGCTTAAACAATGTACTGAGATAATTCTTGAACTAAATTCTGTGAGCGGCTCACAAATTTTTCTTTCTCTTCACTAGTTAATCCCTCGGAAGAAATAGATGCAAGATCTTGAACATGATGACAAATTTTTTCTGCTAGCTCTTTCTTCTCACCTTTTTCCCAAATTTTAAGCGCATTCTTTACCAATGGATTTTTAGGATTTACCACCAAGGTCTTTTTAATTGGCATTGGGAAAGCACTTTGTCCCATCGACTTTGTCATTTGCTGGAACCGCTTCATATTTTCATCGACTTTAAAGTAAGCACTGCTGGAAGCGTTTTTAAGATTTTTTACATCCACTTCAAGCTTGCCTTCCATCTCTTTATTTTCACCAATCAGAACTTCTTTGAAAAACTCTTTTACTTTAATGTCATCTTCAGTCGTCGCTCCGGCCTCAAGAAGATTTTCAACTTCAGTGTCAATCGCTACAAATTTAAAGCTCTGTTCACCAAGCTTACTCATCTCTGCATGCTGCATGAAGTGGGGATCAATGTATTGATCTGTTTCAATAACTTGAATTCCTTCAGCATGAAGTTGTTTGCGAAGAGATTCATCAGAGGTGTTTTTTTCAAAGTAAACGTACTTATCTTTAAGTTTCTCTTTGTACGCTTCTGGTACTTGGGCCTGATAGTCTTCTAAAGTAACAAGTTTGCCGTCAGTATTTTTAAACAGAACATATTTTCTCATCACTTCGTCAAACTTAGAGTCTTGCATACAGCCGTATTTCACAAAAAGTCCAATATCCTCCCAGGCCTTCTCGTAGCGTTCACGATCTGTATTGAATAGTTTTTTGAGAGACTCAGAAACTTTCTTGATAATGTAGTTAGAAATCTTCTTAATATTTGGATCACCTTGAAGGGCCGAACGAGAAACGTTAAGTGGGATATCTACGGAGTCAATTGCTCCTTTTAAAAGGGCCAGAAAATCTGGAACGACATTCTTTACGTTATCAGAAACAAAAACTTGCTTGCTATAAAGTTTAATTCCATTCTCTTGCATTGGCTTAGTTGGATTAAGTTTTGGGAAAAATAAAACACCTTGAAGAGTGAAAGGGTGATCAACATTTAAGTGTAACCAGAAAAGTGGTTCCTGATCATAAGGAAACATCTTACGGTAAAAGTTCTTGTAATCCTCATCGGTGAGAGTGGTTGGGTCTTTTTTCCAAAGAGGAGTGGTCTCATTGATAATATCTTCTTTGGCCTCTTTATCGGCGGCATCAATAAGGCCAATCGGGTAAGGCATAAAATCACAATAGCGATTGAGGGTTTCACGTAACTTCCAGCTATCTAAAAATTCCTCACCATCTTGAGCGATGTAAAGTTTAATTGTAGTACCGATTTCAGCTTTATCTGAATCAGAAAATTCGTAATCAGTATCTCCTTGGCATACCCACTTGGTTGGTTTTGATCCAGGGGCCATAGAAAGAGACTCGACTTCAACTTTTTGGGCCACCATGAAAGCAGAATAAAAACCTAGACCAAATTTTCCAATGATCTCATCTTTAGTTGAGGTATTACCTAAATCTTTCATTTTCTGCACGAATTCTTCAGCTCCAGAGAAAGCAAGTTGGGCAATATATTTTTCCACCTCGGCCTCAGTCATCCCAAGTCCATTATCAGAAATAGTGATGAGTTTATTTTCCTTATCAACTTTTATGGTTACTTTGCCCGCAGGTGTTTCATGGCCTTGCGAGCGAGCAATGGTGGATCTTTTTGTAATAGCATCACAGGCGTTTGAAACTAGCTCACGAATGAATATATCATGCTCTGAGTAAAGCCATTTTTTAATAATAGGAAAGATGTCATTTGTTTTTACTGAAATAGAGCCTTTACGAGTACTCATGTTTTCCTCCAACCAATAAGCTTGTTCTTTTAATTAAATAACACTAAAAATATGGTTATACATTTTTTCAAGTCAAGGTCACAAAATGAGAAATCAAGTTATGCCTCTCACTATTCTGACAACGGGTGGCACAATCGAAAAAATTTATGATGAATTCGAAGGTTCCCTGGAAAATCGTGACACGATAGTTAAAAATAAAATTCTTCAAAAATTGCGTTTGCCCTATACAAAAATTGAAGTCCATCAAATTATGGCCAAGGATTCTTTGTACATGAATGATGATGATCGGGCCTCAATCATGGACTCGATTAAGTCTTACGCCGAGTTGAAGCATCCGATTGTTGTTCTGCATGGAACTGATACGATGGATTTAACTTCCAAGTTTTGCTTTGAAAATTATCCTCAAATTTCAGTGCCAGTGGTTTTTACTGGAGCAATGAAACCTCTCGGTTTTGATGATTCAGATGCCGCTCAAAATGTGATTGAAGCTATCTTTGCAGCAAGGATTTTGTCTCCTGGCTATTATGTTACTTTCCATGGTCGCTTATTTAAAGTTCCTCATGTAAGAAAAAATAAACAAAAAGGGACTTTTGAGGAAATAGAATGAAGTATTTTCTTTTTTCTTTTTTTATTTCATCACAAGTTTTTGCTTGGGGCCCTACAGGACATAGAGTTGTCGGAGAGCTGGCCCAAATTTTTTTAGAACCTAAGGCCTTAACTGAAGTTAGGGCCATACTCGATGGAAGGTCTCTTTCAAGAATTTCAACTTGGCCAGACGAGATCCGTTCTCAACCTGAAAAGTATTCTTATACTTTTAAGTGGCATTATACTGATTGGCCAAATGAGATGAAAGAGCATGATGAAAGCAAGTCATCTGGATCTCTTGTCAGTTCAATTCGTGAGCAACTTTCTACTTTAAAGAATAAAAAAGCTCCTCTCGAAAAGAGATCTTTTGCATTAAAATTTTTAGTTCACTTAGTAGGTGATCTTCATATGCCTTTACATGTAGGAAATGGAAAAGATGCCGGTGGCAACAAGTGCTTTCTTAAATTCATGGGGGAGCGTACAAATTTCCATGCTCTTTGGGATGAAGGAATCATTAATTTTTCTAAACTTAGTTATACTGAGCTGACTGATTACCTAATAAAAGAATTTAAACCAAACCAAAGAGCTGAGTGGATAAAGGGTGATATTCTGGATTGGGCAGCGGAGTCACGAAAAATGAGAGAAGAAATTTATCCAAAAGAAATGGTCTGTGGCACAGAAACAAATCTAGTCTCTTTAAGTTATGACTATAGTAATTTGCATATGCTAATTATTGAGCAGCGATTGTTTCAGGCCGGTATTCGTTTGGCCTTCTTAATTAACCAGGCCCTAAAATAGGCAAAAATAACTGGCATTCACATGGCGTAATAATGAGCTAGCTTGGGCCTAAGGTTCTAAAATCTCGTCTCTTACTGATTCTTTTTAATCAATTATTCCTGTCTGATTGATAATAATTTTAAGAATTTATTTCTAAATGTCCGATAGATTTTTTGAGGTCAGGGACCATGGAAAATATGTCTTTAAGGAAGAGTACAATCAGCTTAATGCTAGTGATGATGATCATTATCACTGGCTGTATGCCATCAGATGCTCCAACGGCCAACAGACAAAATTACAATGCTCTTCCTGGTGATAATGTAGGTTCCGGTTCAGGAGCTACTGGCACAGGCGATATCACGAGCGGAACAAGTCTTTTACCGAAAGTTGAGATCCGCCATTTAATTGAACCTAATCTTTCAACTGATACGAGTTATTCCTCTGGAACTGGTTATGCTGGTGGAGGAAGTTACGTGAGAAAGCTAACTCTTCCAAAAAATTTTGAAGGAAAACTTTATCTTGCTGGTATCAACATTGGAACTCTTGCTAGCAACTTTGTTCGGGTAAGATTTAAATTTGGGATAAGTCGAGAGCCAGTTATTGTTTCAGCTACAGTAACTAAGGCCCCTGGAATAACTCCGGCCACACCAATTAGTGTTCTTGTGATGGATTTAAGATCTCAGCCCTTCAGGAATGTTCGTCTTCCCTATGATCTTTTTGATTATAATGAATATGATTTTACTGCAGGGGATACTCCCACTCAGGATAATAGAGATTCTGGTTTGTATTGTCGTGGTCTTCAAGTTCAAGATGATCCAACTTTTGTTGGAGTAGGTGCTTGTGATGGCCTTCAGTCTAATTCAAATCAGCCTGAAGAAGAATGCCTTTATGCTTACGCTAAAGTTCTAGACCAAGGATTGGTGAAAGAATCAAATGGAGTTAAAGTTCCAATTACGCCAACTCTTCCTCAATCAAAAAGTATTTCGGGATCAAATTATTATCAAGACTATTTAACCGCCCAACTCAAAAAGCCATTACTAGATACGATGCCAACTTCATCTTCTTATGTTGTTGGTAGTTATAAATTTAGTGAACTCTCTACTGGTGGAACAGATTCAACTAATATCACTTACACTTACAGTGCCATGACTCCTACTTC
Source organism: Bacteriovoracaceae bacterium (assembly GCA_050247975.1). GTDB lineage: Bacteria > Bdellovibrionota > Bacteriovoracia > Bacteriovoracales > Bacteriovoracaceae > Peredibacter. The sequence continues at coordinate 119,833 of JBFWTE010000003.1, read as the reverse complement.
TATTTGGGATGCCATTTCTATTAATGGGGTTAATCATTACTACCGAGGTCCTTATCGATTGGTGAATAAATCTCAGTGGCAATTTGCTTTTAGTGATTTGGATGGCCCGAAAAAATTATTTAAATCAAATTCATGGGTATATTATACTGGAGCAACTCCTCTTCCAGATGATTCCCAGACTTCTCCAACTCAGACTAAGCTTTATTATAATTCGTATCTTTTTCCTTTGGCGACAAAGCTAGATCTTGCAGCTGGTGTCTCTCATCTAAGCTCTTCATCTGTTGATGGAGTAAGGTCAGAAACAACTCTTGCTTCTGCTGGAAAAACGTTGTGGATGGATGGTGCTAATGCTCGAGCAGTGAGTAAGAACGCAGATCAGGAACATATTGGTTCTTGTAACGTTGTTGCCACAATTGAGATCCTTGCAAAAGATTCTAATGGAACTGAATATGTGGTGGCCACTTCTAGAGATGTTAAACTCCAATTGGTAAGGCCAACTCAATATAGAACTGATACAGGAAATGAAGTTCTTTATTCTAATTTTAAAACTTGCTCAACCAATGCTGGTTGTGGAAGTAGTGAATGTTGCTTCAATAATCGCTGTTGGGATCAAAGTCTTGTCTCACAATGTTTTGATTCAAGTAGTACTCAAGGAAATAAAGTGGTGGGTGATTCTTGCTCAACAGATTTGGAGTGCTCAAGTTTGTGCTGTAATAGAACGTCAGGCCAGTGTGCCCCTCATAACACCAGTTTAAATCCGGCCGTTCTTTGTAGTAAACCAATTGGGGATTACTGTATTTCTAAGGAATGGTGCCAAAAAACTCCCATTACTAAATGCTTAGTTGTTAAAACAGGAACAGATTCTCTTGGGAATACAACTTGTCGTCAGCAATGCTACGTGGTTGAAGAGTTTGGTGACTGTAAAAATAGTGCTTGTGTTCCTCCAACCCAAGATCCAATTCCAACGTTCGACCCTTCTTCGCCAACGGCCTGTGATGGAGCTGTGACGGCCCCTAATTTTTAGTCAGTAAAACTTTCAAATTTTGATTAAAATCGCGACTAAAATCCTGATCTCCCTTATAGATATTCTATGAGAAAATTCTTTATTTTAGGACTCGTTTTCATATTGGCCGGTTGTGAAGTAGGGGATAATCAGCTTATTGTCCCTACTGAGAGGCAAGAGATTGCTAATCCTAAACCAATAGCTCGGGATTTTATTAAAATAAATAAAAGACATAAAATCTTAATGGCCGTGATTGATTTTGGTGTTGATTATAATCACCCGCTTCTTCAAGATAATTTACATTTTACCTTAGATCAAAATGGAAAACCGGTTGGGCTTGGTTATGATTTTGTCGGAAATGATAAATGGCCTTCTCCTTACATTGCTATGACTGCAGATATTGATTCACAATCTTCTCCATCTGCAAAAAATGCGGCAAAACAATTGATTAAGCATGTCAATGCAGCTCTAGATATTTATCCAAATCTCGCTGGAGTCATTAGTCCATACCGAAGAATTGATCAAGAAGCCGACTCTGGCTCTCAACACGGAACTCATGTGGCCGGTCTTATGACTTACGATGCTCCAGAACTTGGTCTATTAAGTTATCGAGTACTTCCAGTAAATCAAGTCTATAAGAATGGAGAATTAATTCAGGATGAATTTGAGCAGAAAAATATTTCCAAGAATATTTTAAAGGCCCTTATAAAGGCAGTTAAAGATGGAGTTAAGGTCATTAACCTATCACTCGCCATGGAGATCAAGAGAAATGATAATCCTGTGGGTTCTAAGGAAGATTTAGACTTTAAAGAAGTTTTCAGTGAAGTAGAGGATTTTATCAAAGCAAATCCAGATGTGGCCTTTGTCACTGCTTCTGGAAATGGATCATCTTGGATTAATCGAAGTTCCCATCAGCAACTGCCTTGTGGGATTGAGGCCAGTAATATTATTTGTGTCGGTGCTGTGGATAAAGATGGAGATATTGCTTCATTTACTAACATCCCTTTGATTAACTCACCTTTTGTACTAGCTCCGGGAGTTGATATCATTTCAACTGCTCCTACAAAGATGTGTCAGCTAGATAATTCGAAATTAAGTACCAGTCAAACGACTGACCTGGTGGGGGATGATGACTCTTCGCCTTGGAATGATCCAGACAGTGCTAAAGAATTTCTGGAAAAACTTAGTCGAAATTGTCAGGTTTCTGGTTTGATGAGTTTAACTGGGACTTCCATGGCCTCTCCCATTGTCGCTCGTCAAATAGCTCTTATCCGAGTTCAGTATCCAGAATTAAATGGTGCAGAGGCCATCATAAAGCTTTTAGAGAAGTCGGAAAATTTTCATGTTGGACCACTTAATCTAAAAAAGCTTAAGGTCGAGCTGCCCTCGTGGAAGGAAGCACCCGTCAAGATTTTGAAATTTTAAATTTCTAGCTAACTTTCCCTCGAAAATAAGGCATAATGGTGGTGTCTAAGGAGACTTATGTCACTACCAGAATTTCAAGATTGTGTTCTTGACCACATAGCGATTGCTGTAAGAAGCATATCTTCTGCGAAAAAAATCTATCAAGATCTTGGGCTTCAGTTTGCTAGTAGTATTGAGGAAGTTAAAGAGCAAAAAGTCTTAACTGCTTTTGCTCAAATTGATCTTAATGCTCACATTGAATTATTAGAGCCAACCTCATCAGAAAGTACTATCCATAAATTTATTGAAACAAAAGGTGAAGGAATTCATCATATTTGTTTTAAAGTCAGTGATGTGAAATCAAAAACAGATGAGCTCTCTTCGAAGGGATATAAATTCATTTATCCAGAACCAAGAATTGGGGCAGGTGGATGTTTAGTAAATTTTATTCATCCCAAATCGACTGGTGGTGTTCTCATTGAAATTAGTCAAAGGCCCAATTTATGAATCATGTTCAATTTCAGGCACCTCCTTTAACTAAAGTGAATAAAGTTCTCTTAATTGCGACGGGAGCTACCTTTATTGCTTCTTCGATTTTACAAGCAATTGGTGCCTTCTCTTTGGTAAGATATCTGGGTCTTTCAGGAAGTGGACTACTTCATGGCCTTATTTATCAGTTTTTAACTTATCCTTTGGTTGAAACTCAATTTATGAGTTTCTTATTCAATTCACTTATTGTTTGGTTTATTGGCTCTGAGCTGGAATCTCAGTGGGGTCAGAAGATTTACCTTCGATTTTTACTGATTAACATTATTGCTGTTGGGTTGATATTCTCACTGGTCTCGATTTTGATTCTTAACGGTACCACAGTTTATCTCACCCCACTACATGGTCTAAGTGGAATAAATTTTGCTCTCTTGATGGCCTATGCCATTTTGTACCCTGATCGTCATTTGTCCCTAATGATGATTTTTCCAATGCGCGCCAGAACCTTCTGTTGGATCTTGGCCGGAATTGAGGCCTATTTTGCTATTTTTAGCTCTGCTTATACTTCCTGGGCCCACATTTTTGCGATGGGCGTTTCCTATCTCGTCATTCATTTTCAATCTAAACCTCTGATCAAACGGCTGCTTAATAGTACATGGCAACCTAAAAAGTCGGGTAAGAAGCATTTGTATGTTGTTAAGGATGATGACCAGAACCCACCTAAATATTGGCAGTGAGTCATTTCTTGCCTATCCCTCTATGCGGTGGTACAAAGGATTTCGTTTTTAAAACAGTGAGGACATATGAAACTAAGACTGGCCCTAGAAGAAAAACTAATGGATGTACGTGTTCGTGACCGTCTTCTAGCTGAAGGTAAAATCACAAAAGAAGATGTAAAAAAATATCTTGATACCTTAGCTGATGAAGGTAAAAACGCTGTTCCGCTTGACCAAGACGAAGCGAACAAAATTCAATAATTTTTTTATTGAACAACAAATCCTGAAAAATAAATTTGCTTAATGACTGGAACAGGTTGACCTAATTTAGCGTTAATCTGTTTCTTTATTTTATTTTCTAAAAGAATTTTTCCCGTTACCGAATCCAAGTCCTCTGGCTCTAGATGAGAGGCAATTTCAATCACAACATCTTTAAATAGATATTCATGGGATTTAATGATTTCTTTTTGATCTGTATGAAAAGGCAAAACATTCATTTCGAGATCAAGATAGCGAAGACGACTACTTTTTGAATGAAGGTTTACAACAAATTTTTTAATTGGAACTGGCTGGATTTGTGAATCCTCTAAAGCTTCACTTTTAAGGGCCGCTTCTTCAGCAACTTGATCAGTAGGGGTTGGTTTAAGCATGTTATGGGCGTAAAAAACGGCACCAGCACCTAAGAGTGCTACCACTAAGTTAATGATAATGAGAATTTTTTGAACCATGCTAAGATAATAGCATGAAAAAATAAAAAGGTGTCACGTACCTTTTGGATTTACCAAAAGGTACGTGACACCTTTTCGGTGCCAGACTAAATTTATAGGTATTTGTCTAATTGAAGCGGAGTATATGGAAGCTCTAAATCACGAGCAACTTGCTCATAAACTAGTTTCCCTTTGTAAATGTTCACTCCAAGACGAAGGGCCTTGTCTTTCATGATAGAGCGATCAACGCCTTCTTTAGCAATCATACGAGCATACTTTAAAGTTACGTTCGTTAAAGCAAAAGTTGATGTACGAGCAACAGCTCCTGGCATATTGGCCACACAATAGTGAACAACTCCATCAACTATGAAAGTCGGATTTTCATGAGTTGTTGGCTTACAAGTTTCAATACATCCACCTTGGTCAACAGCGATATCAACCACGACAGAGCCTTTCTGCATTTTAGAAATCATTTCACGAGTCACTAGTTTTGGAGCTTTTGCACCTGGAACAAGAACTGCACCAATCACTAGATCAGACTGAAGAACAGCTTCCTCAATGTTTTGAGAGTTGGAGAAAATAGTATTAACTTTGTTTTCGAAAAGTTGATCAAGTTCAGCAAGACGCTTAGTTGATAAGTCGATAAGTGTTACATCAGCGCCCATACCAACGGCCATTTGAGCAGCGTTTGTACCAGCGATACCACAACCAATGATAGTAACTTTTGCACGACGAACTCCTGGCACACCTCCAAGAAGAACACCTTTACCACCTTTATCTAATTGAAGATAAGTGGCACCAACTTGAACTGACATGCGTCCAGCAACTTCTGACATAGGAACAAGTAGAGGAAGAGAGCCATCTTCTAATTGAATTGTTTCATAAGCAATACAAGTTGCTCCTGATTTCATTAAACCTTCTGTTTGAGGCTTATCGGCAGCAAGGTGAAGATATGTGTAAAGAATATGATTAGGAGTAAGAAGAGCGATCTCATTTGGTTGAGGCTCTTTAACTTTAATAATCATTTCACCGGCCTTATAGGCATCTTCCATTGTATCTACGATCTTTGCTCCGGCCTTAATGTACTCTTCATCATTAATACCGATACCCATACCAGCATTGTGTTGAACATAAAGTTCATGGCCATCTTGAACGAGTTGACGAACACCACTTGGAGTAAGACCGACACGGTTTTCGTTGTTTTTAATCTCTTTAGGTACTGCAATTTTCATAGAAAACTTCCTTCTTTTGGCAGAAAAAGTGAGTGAATTTTTGTGGGCCCATTCTACCTTGGTTTTGCTATTTAGAGTAGAGAAAGTGCTGATTATCCAGGGCAGGCTGAATATTTTTCACGCTACGAGTCATTAATTCTCTCATAAGTTCCAAATACTCCAGCTCATGGCCCATGTGAGTGAGGACGGCGAGTTTTGGACGAATCTCTTTAATGTACTCGAGGGTTAAATCTAGGTGGAGATGAGTTTGGTGAGGGGTTAATTTTAAACAGTCTATTATTAGTAAATCTAGTTTAGCGTCGTGAAAATTTTTCACAACTTGAGAGGGGATTTCTCGGCAATCGATGGCGTAGGCCATTTTGTCATGTCTGAAGGCCAGTGTATTTCCGTGCCCATGAGGTAGTTCAAAAAATTCGAAATCCTCACCCTCGATAGAACTAAGTCCTGGGGCAATCTCAACTAAGTCCAACATAGGAATGCCGCCACCTAAAATTGGTTTTTCGCTAAAAACTTTTTCTCTTTGAAAGATGTAAGGGAATTTAGATGTAAGAGATTTCTTTGCATGCTCATCAGCATAGATCATTAAATTTTTTTTTGAATTGAAAGTGAAGGGACGTAGATCATCCATACCATGTGTATGATCAGCATGATCATGGGTGATGATAGCTGCATCAATTTGACTAATCTTATTACTGAGTAATTGAGTTCTTAAGTCAGGAGAAGTGTCGATCAAAATATTTTTATGAGAAGAGGTTTCAATCAAGATAGAGCTTCTTAAACGCTTATTTCGAGTATCTGCTGATTGGCAAACACTGCATTTGCAACCTAAAATAGGTACTCCAGTACTTGTTCCCGACCCTAATATTGTGACTTTGTTCATGGATGAGGATGTTACTATGAAATTTTTAATTGTGCTAATGTCGTTGTTTGTTGGATGTTCTACGCACCAAAAAAAGCAAACACTGTCTGAAAGTATTAACATTGATGTAGAAGAAATTAAGCTTGAAAATGGGATGACTGCTCTAATAGTTCCAAATCATAAGCTGCCCATTTTTTCTCTTTATATGTTCTACAATGTCGGCTCCAAGAATGAAGTGCCAGGTATTACTGGAGCAAGTCATTTCCTTGAACACATGATGTTTAAAGGGGCCAAGAAGTACGGAAAAAATGCCATGGACTTTATGATTGAAGGAAGTGGTGGATCAACTAACGCTTATACAACTAATGATCAAACTGTTTATTATGAGAATCTTCCTACGCTGCAGCTAGAATCAATTTTAGATGTTGAAGCAGATCGAATGGAAAATCTTCTTCTTGATCCTGATGATTTTAATAAAGAGAGAGAAGTTGTTCTTGAAGAAAGGAAAATGCGCTACGAGAATTCTCCTCGAGGACAATTGTATCTTGAACTGATGCAAAATCTTTATCAGGGCACACCATATGGCCGATCAGTCATTGGTGACATTCCTGATTTAAAATCTGTCACACGAGATCAGATCCACGCTTATTTCAAACGTTTTTATGCTCCAAATAATGTGACACTTGTTTTAGTAGGTGATGTCGATCCGGGCAGTGCTAAAAAAATTATTTTAGAAAAATTTGGTAAAATTTCATCTTCAAAGACAGTTGATGAGGCCCATTCTTCATTAAAAGATGAGGATTTTGTTCCTAAGTTTAAAAAATCAATCAGTGTTGCTAAAAAAGGTGAATCACCAAATCCTATGTTTATGCTGGCCTTCCCGACTGTGAAGGCGGGTGAACCTGAAGGATATTCACTTGATGTTCTATCTTCAATTATTGGATCAGGCAAAAGCTCTGCTTTAACTAACCAATATGTTTTAACCCATAAACCAATGGCCACCTCAATCTACTCTTTTCATCAGTCCTTGGCGAAATCAGGTTATTTCTTTGTAGGAGGAGAATTAATTAAAGGTATTAAATTGGATCAATTTAGAAAAAATTTAACTCAAAAATTAAATTCTTTTTGTGACTCAGAAATTACGGAACAAAATTTACAAAAGATTAAAAATAATTACTTAGTTGATCTTTATGCTGGATTAGATACCAATGCAGGTCTTGCTCAGTTTCTAGGAGAAAGACAATTACTTTTTGGGGATTGGGAATTCTATAAGAAAGAACTTGAGATGTATGAGAAGGTTTCGGTGGATGATGTTAAAAAATCATGTCGAGATGTTTTTAGTAAACCAAGTGTCTTTGTATCTGTTTGGAAAGAGCATAAGTGAGAAACAAAATGAAAAAAATATTTTTAATTTCCCTTTTAATTTCTTCTACTGTATTCGCAAAAACTTCATTTCTTGACTCTGTAAAAAGAATGAAGTGGAAAGATATCGATGTTGTTTGGGTTGAGGATGATAAATTTCCTCAATTTACAGCATCTTTTTATTTTGCAGAGGGTGCACTTAGGGATTCATACCCTGGATTGACCCAAGCAACTTTTGATCAACTGACATCTGGAACTACCAAAGAAACTCAACGACAGATTGCAGAGTTCTTTGATTTTTACGGGGCCAATTTAAAGCACTCTGTGACACATGAATATTCTGTTTTTACTGTTCAAGGACTGACTAAAGATATTGTGCCAGTTATGGGTAAAGTTTGTGAACTTTTCACTGACGCTCAATATCCTGACAAAGAACTTAAATCCTATGTGAGTCGAGCAAAAAGTCAGTTAAATAATTTAGTGACATCTCATTCAGGACTTGCAGATAGAGTATTTAGGCAGATCTCGTTAGAAGGAACACCTTATTATCTTCCTACTGAAGGCACTATAAAGTCATTGGATAATCTTAATCCTGGGGTATTAAAAACAAGGCTTGCAAATTTAAATCGAACAAAGAAAACCCTCTATATTGCAGGCCCCAAAGATATTCTTCAATTTAAGGATGTTTTGGCCAAGAATTGCTTATGGAAAAATGAACTTGTGGGGGAAGAAGTTAAGCTGGTGAGGTCTCTCTCTCAATCATTTATTTATCTTGTTCCTGTTCCAGGGGCCAATCAAGCGCAAATCAGAATTGGACGATATTTAGTCCCTGAAGAAATGAATGGTAAATATGATCAATATTCCTTTCTTGCAAGTTTTTTAGGAGGAGGTTTTACTTCTAAATTAGTTCAAGAATTACGAGTCAAACGTGGTCTTACTTATTCGGCCGGCGCTTATGTTTCTGCTCTTAAAAATTATGGACGAGCGGGAGTGATGACTTTTTCTAGAAATGAAACTGCAACAGATGCAATTTCATTAGTTAGAGATATCTTTTCAGAAATTAGTGATGGAAAAATTTCCGAAAAAGAATTCAAGCACCAACAGGGACACCAAATTGGTGGTTTTGCTTTTGGATTTGAAGAAACAAGTGCCTTTCTTGGACAATTGATGTTGTATGATCATTTAGGGCGCTCTTTAGATCAGCTGGCCAATTTTCCAGAGAAGGTCGCACAATTTAAAACAACAGATTTATCTGATGCAAACTTAGTTGTTTTCCCTTGGGATAAAATGGTCGTGGTTGTTGTTGGGGATCCAAGCTTAGAGAAGTCCTTAAGCAGAATTCGCCCGGTGAAGATATTAAACTATAAAGATTTTTTGTAATTAAATTTCTTGAGAGCTGGCGTTCATTTGGACGACAGCTCCAGGATAAATAACAAGTCGTCCAGATTTAACAGTTCCCAAAACTTCTGCACTTGATCTAATTGAAGTTAAACCACTGCACTCAATTTCTCCATCAACTAGGCCAAAAATTTCTAATTCTGGAGCGACAATTTTTCCTTTCACAGAACTTCCTCTTTCAAGAGTAAGTTTTCCTTCTAAAACAGTGATACTACCCTCAATAACCGAGGTAAGTATGGTGTCGCCAGAAAGAATAATATCTCCAATAATTTTTGATTTTAGTCCAAGGACATTATAGTGAAATGTTTTGAAATCTTGGTCCTTCATTATTTCGCCTTAACCTTAAAAGAATCTGTTTCTTTAATAAGGAGTAGATCACCTTCTCGACTAAAAATATAAATGACGAATTTAACCGAATCTATAGATGCTTTGATCATGAATTCAGCATTTGTAGGACGAAGTCTTGATACGGAAAAAGGCTCACCATGCGAGTATTTTAAACCCTGTTGTAAAGAAGCATTTGCATCTGCTGGGTAGGCCATTAATCCAGTTGGTGAAATCATAAATACTAGAACATGCCCAGTAACTTTTGTTTCGGGGGTGTTGCTAATAATTTGAAATTTAAGTCCTATCTTAGAATTATCTTGCGCCAACTCAAATTGATCTAAACTCACTTTGTTTTGTGATAGAAAGTTTTGCATTCCAAATGGTTTTTTAATAACCATTAGATAAGGGTCTTCACTAGATGAAGCTGTTGGAGCGGCCGAAAGTTTTTTTGTGAGTTGATCAATACTCTCACGTAGATTCTTGTTTTCTGCTTCAAGAGTATCAGTTTTAGAATTTGTGATCTGGGGCACCGATGGGAAATTGGGAGCTTTCGTTTGAGATAAATGAGTACCCATTCCCCATGCGAACAGAATGGCAAAGCTTAGTATTAAGCAAGTTGGTACAACTACGAATAGTGTTTTTATAAATTTTTTAGATAGCCTAAAGTAGCGTGGGGGTAGGGGAGAATCGTAAATTACGATAGCAACATCACTACCCGAATCTTGGATAGAATCTTTCATTATTATTCTCTAAAAAATCGTTTTGAGGGAGTGAAGGCCACTTGTTTGTGGTCAACCTTATCCCAAAGTTCTCCAACAATTTTCCAGTCATAATTATCATTTTTCTTTAGGTATAGAGTCTTTTTACCAATATCGTTGATGATCGATGAACGGTAGTCTTGTTGAAGTTGAACCACAGCATACTCTTCAGTGGCCAAGATGGAAAGGAATTCAAATTTAATTTGCGGTTTATCAGGTCGCGAAAAGACGGCTTTCTTATAGGACTTGTAGGCACTATAGTTACCTTTGCTGTTGTCATGAAATTCATGCTGATCATAGCTATTAATATAAGTGTCGAAATCCTTATCCTGCCATGCCTTTGTCCAGCGATTAACGACATCTGCAATGTCTCTACGATTTCTTTCCCAAGTAGATTTTGAAAGATAATATACATCTTGAACTACGATTACAGGAGTGTGTCCCAGATCAATGTACTCCGAGATCTCTCTTAAATCCTTATTTTGAACAACCACACATCCCTTAGAGTCAAGGCCCTTAGAGATGCGGTTATCATCGTCAGTTGAATGTAGCCAGATTCCTCCACCTGTTTTTCCCGCTCTTGAATCAATCAAGTTAGGATAGTTCATAGGAAATGCTCCACTTCCGTATATCTCAGCATATTTCCCATGTCTGCGAAGGAGTTCTTCTTTAGAGAGGAATTCATAAATATTATAAATACCTTCTGGAGTTTTATGATCTCCACTCATAGCTTTGTTGCCTTTAAATTTTCCAGTCGCAGTGGAGAATGTTTTAACTAGTTTTGGAGCAGTATCCGAATTTTCATAAAGATGAAGTCTATGGGTCGCTTTCTCAACAAGTATTACATGATGTGAAAATTTATTATCTAACATTAAAATATTGGAAGGTAGGTAGTTATCTTGAGCGATAGCTTTTCCGACAAAAACACTCAACACTATTAAAGCAATAGACTTTAAATTTTTCAAGTAGGCCCCCTAGAGATTCTAAGATTGTATTATGAGCAGCAAAAGGAATCAATACTCTGATAGCGACTTCAGTAGCAATCTTTGCCTCCATTTCAACAATTCCCCCTCTATAAGATATCATGTCAAAATGAGGACCTAATTCATGAAGTGCTACTTTATTAGTTTAAATTCGGATCGCCTTGAGCGTTTTAAAAACCAATTTGGATTTTTAAAAGACGCAACTTGGATTTCTGGATCTGATAAATTTGAGTCAGAGATTCATCATCTTGCAGGTCCTTGCTTGTTTATTTTTGATTTTTTTGGGGATCGTGAAGTTCTAGATGAAATGGTTTTGAAAATTCGGGACCAAAAGACTCAGTCAAAGATCATTTACTTGATGGATAACTTAATTGGTCGCGATCTAGAGGCCCACCAATCAACACCTGCAGGTGCAGATGCTTACATTAGTTCAGAGATTAATGTTAAGGATTTTCAGGAAATGATATTTGGATTTGATTCCTCTGCGCCAAAAACAAAATTGCAAAATATAGATGATTTAAAATCAGGAGTTCGTATGAGTGATAAAGACCAGGAATTATCTTTGGATGATCTGGGAGAGTTGGAGATTTACGAAGAGAAAAAAGCTGAAAATGAACAAGTGGAAAGCTCTGACGATTTAGATCTTAACCTTGATGAGCTTGATTTAGAGCTTAGTACTGAGGATGAGCCTGCTGAAAGTGTAGAGAATCTAGGTGAATTAGATCTCGATTTGTCGTCTCCTCCACCTACTGAACAGACATCTTCTGGCCTAAATTTAAACTTACAATCCAGTGATGAATTAGATTTAAGTTTAAGCGATGATACTTCAGCAGAGAGTGAAGAAATCAATGAAAAACCAGTTCTCGAGACCGATTTTAAAGATGAAGATTTATCTCAACATGCTGTTGAAAGTCTTAAAGAGATTGACTCCCTAATGCAATTTGATGGCTCTCAAGTGAATATAAATAATAATTTCCCATTAAAACACGATCTGGATGAACCACTTGTGTCTGATGATTTGGATCTCGCTAATCTAGATTTTAGTAACCAAGAGCAAGATGATTCATCAGAAGTAATTAAAGAAGATGAAAAACCTAAAAGAAAGAAAAAAGAAAAAGATCTAGGTCAAGACTTAAAGGAAATATCAGGTGCTTACTCTGGAGAAATGGAAAGAACTCAAGCGACGATTGCAAATTTGAGGGCGGATCGAGAAGAATTACTTAAAAAAATTCAAGATCTAGAAGATAAGTCAGTTATGCACAATCGCCAAGTTTTAACTCTTCGAGCAGAATTGGATGAAAAAAAGATTGAGCTTTCTATCATAAGAAAAAAACTGAATGAGGAAATATCAGAACTTAAAGATAAGCTAAGTATCTACGATGAGAAGAAGCTGATACTTGAAGAAAAGAATCGTTTTTTGCAACAGGAGCTTGATAAAGCAGGACAAAAAAACAAAATTGATGTAAAAAAAGTGATGATGCGCGAAAGAGAACTTGAACAAAAGCTGGAGCTTTTAAAAACAGATGCTGAAATTCAAATTCGAAATCGTGACTTGAAAATCCTTGAGTTAAAAAGAAAAATAGATGCCATGGAATTTGATATGGAATCGATTTCAAATCAAGAGAAGCGTTCTGTTGAAAGTCGATATGAGCTTGAAGACAAGTTAGATAAGGCGATTAAAACGTTAAGAAATGCAATAAATGTTCTTGAGGAGGAAAGTGATAAAAGTCACGCCATTGAGACATTGAAAAAAAATATTGATATGTGATGAAAATAGAAAATCAGTTAGAGATATTGGCAATTGGTTTGGATTCGTTTTCGATTGAAGCGATTAAGAAATCATTGCGTGAAAATAGATTGAAATATCACATTAGCTTTATTCAAGATATTTCAGATATAGAGAGCGTAAATAAAAAAGAAATTCATGCAGTTTTCTTTTTTTCCAATCGTCAAAGTCAAAAGACGATTGATGAAATTCGAAGAATTCATCAAAAAATTTCAAGAACCGCCATTATTTTGCTTTCCCCAAGAGCTGATTATTTAGGAATTATAGGTGCTTTTAGGGCCGGTCTTTTTGATTTCCTTACTTTGCCAATAGATCAGAATGAAATACGAACAGTCATTTATCGTTTAAAGTTGTTTGGGGCAATACAAAGTGGTTCTTGGAACCCAGAAAGGGCCGTCCTTCATCTTTTTTCAAGGCCTGAGAGTTTTTCTTCTATTGAAGATATCGCCTCTCACCTTAATCAGTATCTCAATTTATTTTTTGAAATTGAAAAAGAAATTCAATTCTCCTCTGATGTTAAAGTTGTTGATTCTTTAAAGTTAAAATTAAAACTTTCGGATCATCAAAGTAAGCGCATAAAGCGATTTCTAAGTGATAAAACAGGTCTTATCTTTGGACTTCGATTTGTAAAAGATAGGTTCTACTTTTTAGTTAAGAAAGGTGAAGGGAAGCTATCTTACTTGGTGGCCAGAAATTTTTCAGGATATCCTATTAAGGCCATCCTTAGTGATTATCTTTCAAATGTTATTAAAACTTCTCTTTCTATTTTGGCCGAGTCTAAAAGAAGAGAAGCAATGAGAATATTGTCGTTAACGGATGAGGTTACAGGTCTTTTTAATCAACGCAAGCTTCTTGAAGATTTAGAATTTTATATCGGGCGTTTTCAACACGATAAAGCGATGTTTAGTTTATTGTTCGTAGACATAGATTATTTTAAAAATGTAAATGATCAATATGGACATGTGGTTGGCAGCCAACTTCTGATTGATTTAGCAAGTATTTTAAAAAAGCAGCTTCGCTCAACTGACCTCGTTTACAGATATGGCGGAGATGAGTTTATTGTCTTACTTCCAAGAACCTTGATTGATGAGTCCAAGAAGATAGCTCTTAGGATTTCTGATAGTGTTAAGGCCTCTGAGTTTCAAATTGGTGAAAATAAAAACTATAAGCTTTCTTTATCCATCGGAATTGCTGAATTCCCTTCGGATGCCACAAGTGCTAAGGCCATAATCGATTTTGCAGATAAAATGATGTATTTGTCTAAGAAGTCAGGTCGAGGAAAAGTATTTCATGTCACAGAAGTTGTGGCGTAAAGATTACGCCACAACAATCAAAGATTAAGCATTTTTTACTGAAACTTTCTTCACAGCTTTTGCCACTTTTTTATTTGGTACTTTTTTAGTAGTTGATTTCTTTGCAACAGGTGCTGGTTTTTTTCCAGTGGCCTTAAGTTTGGCACTGGCCTTGATCAGCTTGTCTAATTTGGCCTGAAGAGTGTCGATTTCTTTTTTATGCTCAGCTAGAAATTTTTTAGCTTTCTTTTCAATATCTTCTTTTTCTTTTTGAAGTTTTTTCTTCACAATTTCAATGTCTTTGTTGAGAACTTTGTTAAAGTCTTTTTGAGCATCTTTAACGATAACATTTAAGTTATTTTTTAATTCAGCAACATTTACATTTGAAATCGCTGATTCAATGTTTGTTTTGATGGCATTAATTTTCCCCATCACTTTGTTTGTTTTTTCTTGAGTTGTAGTCTCTTGCTCTGACATAAATCCTCCCTATGAATTTAACTGATAATTAAAATCTTTGCTTATTGGAACCCGGTAACCGAAGCCAAAACTTTTTGCCTTAATTTTAATAATTGGGCAAAACTGCGCTCTTTTATACTCTGATTTTACGTACAGATGAAGTACTTTTGTGACTTCTTCATCAGAAAATCCTAAATCGAGTAATTGCTTCCTGCCTAGGCGGTAGCTCAAGATTCCTTCAAGGATAGGGTCAAGGTGTTCATAAGGGGGAAGGGACTGTTGATCAAGCTGTCCCAATCTCAGTTCGGCCGAGGGGCCTCGATTGACGATTCCTTCCGGGATGATATGGCCATAGGTGCGATTGATGTAATTAGTTAACTGATAGACCTCAGTTTTATACAGGTCTCCCAAAAGAGAAATGGCACCAACAGAGTCTCCGTACTGAGTGGAATAACCAACCGCAAGCTCAGATTTGTTTGAAGTATTGATCACCATTGCTCCAGTTTGATTAGAGCGGGTATACAGAAGAGTTCCTCTTAAGCGGCTTTGAACATTCTCATCTGTGAGGCCAGAAAAGGGTTCTGAAAAGGTCTGAGTAAAAGCATTTTTTATCGTTGAATGTAGAAATTTTATTGGGAAATAGGAAAGTTTAATGTCTAAACGTCGGCACATCTCTTCTGATAATTCAGTACTTAAAGAGGCAGAGTAAATGCTTGGCATATAGATGGCCTCAACATTCTGTCCTGGTTTAAGTGATAGTTTAACAATGGCAAGAACTAAGGCCGAATCGATCCCACCAGAAAGGGCAATTAAAAATTTTTTAAAACCACTCTTGCGGGCATATTCTTGAAGGCCAAATTGGAGCGCTCCAAGAACTTCAGCACACTCCTCATCGCTCCATGTCCTAATGGTTGGAAGAGGTCCTTTTAAATTGAGTCCTGGCTCGAAAAGTCCTTCCCATGTATTTTCATGTTTTAATTCAGGAGCAAGCTGATAATGAGACGGATTCGTTATGAGGTTAAGTGCTCTAGATTCTGGCCCAAAAGATTTTAATTTTAGGATGGTTTGATTACCATCACAAACGAAGCTTGCGCCATCAAAGAGAATCTCATCTTCTCCGCCGACTCGGTTGAGGTAGATAAATGGGCATTTAAAGAGTAGGGATATGTTCTGGGCCCTTAAGTAACGTTTATTTTGTTTAGATACATTGTAAGGGCTGGCACTTAAATTAATAATGGCAGAAAGATTTAATTTTTTTTCCTGGGCCTCTTGGTGCATCGAGATGCAAGGATCTATTTGATGAAATGTTGATGCCCACATGTCTTCACAGATTTGAAGGCCAAAAATTTCTCCATTAAAATAATAAAAACAGTTCTCATTTCCTGCCGAAAAATATTTTTGCTCATCAAAAATATCGTAATTAGGAAGGAGTCTTTTGCTGTAAATTTTCTTAAGGCCTTCGCCTGGAATAATTTCGTAAATAACATTTTGAATTTTCTTAGGTACTCCATCACTTTCTAATTCATAGTGTGGCCCACCTACGAGTGCTCGCCAATTTTGCTTTGGCCGCTTTTTCGCCCACAAATCAATTTCGGCCAGAAGGCCCAGATAGCTGTCTATAAAAGGTCTTTGCAAAATAAGATCTTGAAGAGGATAGCCAGTGAGAAAAAGTTCAGGGAAAAGATGGAGTCCATCTCCCTTAACAAGTTCAGTTAATGATTGAAAAATAGCATCAAAATCTGCCAAAAGATGGTGAGTTTGATGAAGATAGATTTGAGTTTTCATTTTACTTTGCCTATTGCTTGACACAATGCTCACAAAAACGGTATGAGGACCCACTCATTATACATAAAAACTTTCTTAAAGAGAGCTATTCATGCAGAAATCTCAAGTACCAAGAGTTTTAGTTATAGGTGCAGGCCTAGCTGGATCAGAAGCGGCCATGTTTTTAGCTAAAAATGGAGTTGAGGTTGTCCTAGTTGAAGTCAAAACTATTAAACTCAATCCGGCCCAAAAAATACCTAAGTTTGGTGAATTAGTTTGCACAAATTCACTTAAGTCAACTGATCCAACTTCGGCCCATGGATTATTGAAGTCAGAAATGAAATCGATGGGATCATTGATTTTGGAATGTGCAGAAATTCATGCCGTGCCGGCCGGAGATGCTCTTGCTGTAGATAGAGAATTATTTAGTCATGAAATCACAGAAAGAATTAAATCAAATTCTTTAATCAAAGTGGTGGAGCAAGAAGCGGAAAATCCTCTGGAGTTAAAAGAAAAATTTGGATGTCAGTATGTCGTCGTGGCCACTGGGCCTCTGACAACAAGTCCCCTAGAGAAGTGGATTCTTAAAGAAATTTCTGGAGATGATTTTTATTTTTATGATGCAATTGCTCCAGTGGTAGATGCAGATACACTCGATCTTTCAAAAATGTATTTTAAGGATCGTCATAAAGACATGGAAGCAGGAGGCGATTATCTCAATTCGGCCATGACCAAAGAGCAGTACTATGCATTTATTGAGGAGCTCGCCAAAGCTGAAAAAGTTCCCGCAAAGGAATTTGAGGACTGGAAATTTTTTGAATCTTGTTTGCCAATTGATTTGATGGCGGAAAGAGGAAAGGATACGGCGAGATTTTCTTGTATGAAACCTGTAGGACTTGAGCCAGACATCAATGGAAAATGGCCTTATGCTGTGGTTCAGTTAAGAAAAGAGAATCTTTTAGGATCGGCCTATAATTTAGTTGGTTTTCAAACCCGCCTTACCTACAAAGAGCAAGTTCGTGTATTCCGAATGATTCCTGGGTTAGAGAATGCAAGCTTCATTCATTTAGGTTCATGTCATCGTAACTCTTTTCTAAATGCAAAGAAGTTACTGGATTGGGACTTAAAGAGTAAGAAGTACTCTGAAATTTACTTTGCGGGCCAAATGACCGGAGTCGAGGGATACACAGAGTCAGCTGCAATGGGTCTTTATGTGGCCTTTCAAATTCTAAGAAGAATTCAAGGGCAGGAAATGATTCGATTCCCTGTTGAAACAGCGATGGGCGCATTGGTGAATTACATCATGACTATCGAAAAACCGTGCCCTTCAAACATTAATTTTGGATTACTACCCTCCGTTGAACTTACGAAAGAGCAGTTGAAGTCCGGTGATAGGAAAAAAGTTAAAAAACAGCTTGTCTCAAAACGTGCACAAGATGTTTTCCAAAGCTTTTATTCCACGCTAGAATAACCCATGGCCGGAATATTATTAGTCGTATTTGCTTGCTTCTTATGGGGATTAGATACTTTAATCAGGTATCCTCTCGTTGAGCGTGGAATTAACCCCATCAATATCGTTTTTTATGAACATGTCATCCTTGTTTGTCTATTCTCTTGGACTCTTATTCCAGGTATCAAGCGAATTGGAGAATTAAAACTTGCCGATCTTTTGAGTTTTTTTGTGATAGGTGGGCTTGGGTCTGCTATTGCCACTGTCGCCTTTACCCAATCTTTTCAATATCTCAATCCTTCCTTAGTTATTTTATTACAAAAGTTTCAGCCAGTAGTTGCCATTTTGTTGGCCTATCTGATTTTAAAAGAGCAAGTGGATAAGCGCTTTATGGTTTGGGCCATTATTTGCTTGATTGGTGGGCTGCTTATTAGTTCCCCCGATATTCAAAGATTTTATGAACTGATGATCACTGATTTTAATTTAGTCATTTCTGATAATGCTCTTAAAGGTTATGGATTAGTTGGTGTTTCAATTCTGGGGTGGGGAGCTGCCACGGTTTTTGGAAAGAGACTTTCTATGATGGGATTTGAAACTAAAACCATTATGGGTGGAAGATTTCTCACTGGTCTGCTTATGCTTATACCATTTGTTCAGTTTGGCCCAGACATGCTACTTCCTCATGGTGAAGATTATCTTCGTTTACTTATTATGGTTCTGATATCCGGTTCCCTTGCGATGTGGGTTTATTATCAAGGGCTCAAGCGTTTAAGTGCTAAGACCACGGCGATTGCTGAGATGTTTTTTCCATTTTTTGCGATTGTTTTAAATTGGTACGTATTAGGTAAGCAATTAACTGAGCTACAACTTTTTGGTGGGCTTATTTTGATCATTGGTTCTCTCGTTATTCAAATAAAAAAGTATTGATCTATGAAAACTGCAATTGCTATTGATACCCTTTTGCTTCGTGATGAAGCAATTTTCCTTGTTGAGCTTGTTCTTAATCTTTTTCCCAATTCAGAAATTTACACCATTGCTCACAAGCAGGGGGGGATTTTAGGAACCATCGAAACCAGACCGATTGTTTCTAGTTTTCTCTCTCACAAAATAAAAGATAGAAGTGTCTTAGATAAAAATTTTTGGATTTTACCTTCGGCGATTAAAGGTATTCCAATCCATTCCTCAATCGAAAAAGTGATTGTTCTAAGTAGAGGATATATTCACGGGCTAAATTTACCATCGCATGTAGAAAAACATCTCTATATCATTGATTGGAACGTTGTAGATCAGTCCAAGTTGCCTTTCTGGCAAAAGATTTTTGTTCCTTATGTCAATGAATGGAGAGAGAAGGCCTTAACAAAATATTTTAAAATAGCTGTGAGTTCTGAGTCATTAAAGGAATCACTTCATCTTCCCAATGCTGAAGTTATCCAGCCTACTTATCGAACCGAAGAATATCCTTTTGTAAGAGATGAAGATCATAATTTTGTTTTCACTCACCACCTTGTTTATACTCATGGCCTAGATGTCTCAGAATTTAGAAGTATTTGTAAGTTCTTAATCGACAAAAAAGAAACCGTGAGAGTGCTTGGACCTGATGAGCATTTGTCTTCAGTAAAAAAGGAATTTCCTCAGCTTGAATTTGGTGGGGATCATTGTGAGGCCACACAAGCACTTTACTCACATCAGGCCAAAGTCATTTGGGATTTATCAAAAAGTTTTTTCCCATCAAAGGCCTTTGGAGCTTTTGCCACTGGAAGACCAGCGGTGGTTCGAGATGAAAAAATAAATCGAGAATTTTTAAACCAGGCGACTTATTTCTTACCTTCATTTACCAATGAATCATTGGATAAAATCTATCATGAGATTGAATCGTCTTACATGTCCTTTGATCGCAAAGCTTTAAGAAGAGCGGGCCTAAAGTGGAATGAGAGATTATTTAAATCTAGAATGGTTAAATTTCTTGGCCCAAATTAATCAAGTCTATATTCATTAAGCATAAGGTTATTAGGCAAGAGATGTTCGGAATTGTTTTAAATATCAAGTTTTTTAAGTGACTCTTCAACTTTTGCGATAGCTCGGGAAATGATGGATTCAACGGATTCGCCTTTATCCCGAGTTAAAATTGTCGCGGCCGAATGCGAATGCCCACCCCCACCAAGGGTAATAGCAATCTGGCCTACATCGATATCACCAGAAGAACGAAGACTCATTTTAATTTGATTCCCATCATCGCGGAACATACAGGCAACTTTAATATTATTCAGAACTAGAAGATTGTTGATAAAAGCGTGGGTGTCTTCGATATCAGAAGAGAAATGACTTATGTCTTCCTTACGAAGAAGAATCCAAGCAACAGTTTCTTCTTTATTTGATGAAGCGGTACTTAAAATTTGTCCAAGTAGATGCATATGGGGAACACGTTTCGTGCCGTAAATTCCGTTATAAGCTTCAGGGGGATTTATGCCAGTATCCATTAATTTTGCGACAAGTTTATGAGTTGCAGCTGAAACTGTAGGGTAGCGGAAAGAACTCGTATCAATAATAATTGATGTGTAGATGGGAAGTGCCATCTTTTTGGTGAACTTCACACCGATCCCTTCAATCATCTCGCCAATCATTTGACCTGTGGCCGCAGCACTAACATCGATACAATGATTTGATAAATCTTTTCCACGACAAGGGTGATGATCTATAAAGAGTGTATTGATATCAGTAGAATATTCACCTAGCTCTTTTCCAATCCGAGTTTTTGTATTTGTGTCCACAACGATCATGAGTTGTGGGGCAAAATTTCTATGCTGTTCTTTAAATTCCTTAATTCCCATGACAACGTGATCAGTATCTAAATAGCGATAACGCTCAAGTAGAGGTTCTTCATTAATGCAATAAACAGATTTGCCTAACTCTCTAAGGGCTAGACATAATGATATTTGACTGCCGATTCCATCGGCATCTGGAAATTCGTGAGTCGTGATGATTATCCGCTCTGCTACTTGAATTCTTGACTTAAAAGTATCTACAATAGTCATAATTTATAATGATCTTTTCGGCATTTATTCGCCGTAACTGGAGCATTCTTTCTAGATTTTGAAACTCTTTTATGATTTTGGTCAAACTGAAAAAGGAATTATGGATAAAATTCTGGTTGTTGACAGTATTACTAAGGAATATCCTGGGCGAGTTGCTGTCTCAGGTGCATCCTTTTCGGTCGAGAAGGGATCGATTCATGGTTTCTTAGGACCCAATGGGGCCGGAAAATCAACTACAATGAAAATGATTGCTGGCCTGCTTGTTCCAACAAGTGGACAGATAAGTTTATTTGGCGAAAAAGTCGACCCAGAAAATACTAATTTAAAAAATCAGATTGGGATTTTGCCTGAAAATACTCCTCTCTATCTTGATATGAAGGTGAGGGATTATTTAGAGTTTATTGCCAAACTTCACGCTGTTAAAAATATTAAGGAAAGTGTTGATAAAGTCATTGTCGATCTCTCTTTAAGTGATGTTGCCGATCGCTTGATTGGAAATTTATCCAAAGGTTATAAGCAAAGAGTGGGTCTTGCTCAGGCGATTGTTTATGATGCTCCTTTTTTAATTCTTGATGAACCTACGAATGGTCTTGATCCACAAACCGTTGTTGAGTTGAGAGAATTTATTAAGAAGCTTGCTCAAGAAAAAACAATTCTCTTTTCTTCTCATATCCTCTCTGAAGTTGAGCAGCTTTGTGACCAAATTACAATTATTCATAAAGGCAAAATCCGTGCCTCTGGAAACCTTGCTGAGATCCATCGAAAATTCCGCCAAGGTCTGGTTCTTAAAATTGGTCTTGCTCCAGGGGAGGAGCTCCCTGCCCTAAGTGAATTTGGAAAATATGAAATAACTCATAAGTTTTCTTTAAGCAATGAAGAGCAATACCATATTTGTTTTAGTGATGAAAAAGATTGTAGGTCAGAGTTAGGAAGATATCTTATTTCCCAGAATAAGCATTTGTTAACGATGCAGATAGAGTCTCCTGAGCTAGAGGATATTTTCTTACATATGACGGAGAATAAAAAATGATTTGGACTATTTGGAAAAAAGAAGTGAATTCTTATTTTTCTTCGCCCCTTGCTTATATCTTAATAGGCCTTTTCTCCTTAATTACAGGAGTCATCTTTTTTAATTTAATCGTTTCTTACACTGATGGTATACAGGCCATCCCGGCCAATATGGCCCAAGAAATTTCTTTTGTTGAGGAAGTTGTTTTAAGACTGTTTGCCAATATTAATTTTATTTTTTTATTCTTTATTCCACTTATCACGATGAAGCTTTTCTCTGAAGAAAAGAGGCTTGAAACTTTAGATTTGTTTTGGATATCTTCAGTAAAAGAGTGGCAAGTTGTTGTTGCAAAAGGTCTTGCGGCATTTGCACTAGTCATGTCTATGTTAATTATGACGGTTCTTTTCCCTTTAATTATTTGGGGAGTAGGCGTTCGAGATTTTTCTCTTTTAGGATCGGCCTATTTAGGGGTTATCCTTAATGCTTGTGCTTATATTTCTCTGGGACTTTTTTGTTCATCATTATCTAGCAATCAAATGATTGCCGCCTTACTCTCTATATTAGGTATTATGCTTTTATGGATGATTACTTGGGGGGGGCATCTTAATTCTAATTATATTATCGCTGAAATCTTTACTTATATTGGAATTACCTCTCATTTTGAAAGAGTGCTTCGAGGATTGATCGGTACTCAGGATATCATCTACTATTCTTCGTTTACTATTCTGTTTGGTATTCTCACTGTGAAGAGTCTCACCAGGAGGAATTGGTAATGAAGGATTTGATGTTTCCTCTATGGGTGATCATAGATATTTTAGTTTTTCTTGCTGCTGTTTCTCTATGGATTGCGGCGCCCGAACATACCACGTTGAATATGTCTTTAACATTTTTTGCTTTTTCTTTAGGAATAATTCTTGGTTATTCGAAATTAAGTGAAATAAAAATTTTCATCAGGAGTCATTATTTTAAAAAGCTTTCATATCATTTAATTAATGTTGCACTCATTATTTGTATTATTGGCCTAATAAATTATTTAGGTAATAAAAATTACAAGGAATTCGATTTAACTTCTCAAAAGAGAAATAGTCTTACCGAGCAAAGTAAGAAAGTCTTAGTGATGGTAAAATCACCTCTAAAAATGACGATTTTTGCCAAACGTGAAGAATGGCAAGGCATGCTTAATTTACTTAAGCTGTATGAAGCTGCAAGTAAAAATATACAACTAGAAGCTGTTGATACTGATGTTCGTCCAGATTTAGTTAAGGCCCATTCAATAAGTCAAAATGGAACAGTTCTCATTCAATACAATAATAAGGAAAGTAAGTTTATTATTACTGATGAGTTATCAGTCACCAATGCTTTACTAAAGGCCTTAAGAGAAAAGCCTTTAGTGCTTTATATGCTTTCAGGGCATCAAGAACTCTCTTGCGAGGATACTTCACAAGAAGGGCTTTCCATTTTGTGCGAAAAATTGAACTCACTTAATTATGAAGTGAAAAATTTAGACTTGGTGAAGTCAAATAAAATACCTGCGGATGCTGCGGCCATATTAATTTTGGGGCCAACTCAAGGGTATCTGAAACAAGAAATTGATGAAATTGAGGCCTACCTTTCTAAAGGTGGTAGTTTATTTTTAGCTCTTGCTCCGGCCTTCAAAGCAGATCTTTATGACAATTTAGTGGTTTTGGGCCGACCATTTGGATTGGAATTAGGTCACGATATTGTGATTGATCGGCTTTCAACAGTTCAGGGAGCAGAGGCCACCATTCCAATTGTGACAGATTATGATCAGGATAATCCTATTACTGCAGATTTTAATTTAAGAACAATTTTTCCACTAAGTGCTTCAGTGAGAACGATTCCAGGAAATGATAATGCAGAAATTTTAGCAAGGACTTCACCATTTCCAGGAAGTTGGGCCGAAACTGATTTAAAAGGGGTTACTGAGGGAAAAGCTATTTATAATGAGAATAAAGACACTAAAGGTCCCATTGGCCTTTTAGGAGTTGGGGAGAAAGTTATTCAAGGAATTGACTCTCGTTTTGTTTTATTGGGCTCAAGTTCTTTTTTGATTAATGCTTATCAAGGGCAATCAGGGAATACCATTTTATTTTTGAATGCCGCTTCATGGCTAGTTAATGATGAAGGAATTATTTCTTTTAATCGTCCAGGTTTGGAAGAGTACCCTGTCATTTTAAGTTCTGCACATCTTCAAATGATTTTTGTTATCTCTATACTTTTAATTCCGATTGTCTTTTTTGGATCTGCGATATTTGTTTATCGGCGAAGAAGATTGCTATGAAAAGAAATAGTTTCTTATTTGTTTTTTTGATTGTGCTTTTAATTGGGACTTACCTTTTTCAAGAAAAAAAAGCTGAGCGTGACTACCAAGAGTCTAAAGTGAAGGATCACCTATTTGTAGGTGAAATAAAAAGTTTAGTGCTCCCTAAAGTTCAGGCCTTAAAAAAGGATGAACAGTGGTGGTGGGGAGATCTTCTACTGTCTCATAATTCCTTTAAACAAATTGAAAAAAAATTATATCAAATAAAAAAGATTAAAGACGTTCAAGGAGAATGGAACTCTTTTTTTTCACACCCTTTTAAGTTTAAAGTTAATAATGAAATATGGACACTAGGTGATTTAACATTAGACAAGCAGGGTTTTTATATTGCTCGTGATAAAAAGATTATGGTTGCTGAAATTGATGGAGAAAGCACAGAATTAACAACGAACCCTGACGAAGTGGCCGAAATAAAACTAAGAGAATTAGAAGGGTTACTTTCAAAAAATCTTTCAGATTTAAAAGAAACTCAGTTTTTTAGATTTTATCCTCGATTGCCTTCTGAAAAAGTGATGGTAGATACAGATGGAAATCTGGAGTATGAATTAAATTTCAAAGATAACATGACTTCACCATCCCCAATCCCTGGAATCTCAGTTCATCAAAATTTGAAGAGTAAGTTTCTATCTCTCCTCACTCAGATGACGATTCGTGACGAAATTCCTTACTCTGAAAAATTGAAGTTTAAGAAAATGGGTCATCTCACTTTTATGGCCAAAGATAATGATAAAGTAACATGGGAGTTATGGCTTAAAGGTAAAGATTCCGCTGATGCGATCATTATTGATCCTAAATTAAAGCGAAGTTTTTTAATGGTGGGTGGAACACTTAAAGTGTTTTTTGTTCAGCTTCAAGATTACTGGGATAAGAAGGTTATACCTCCAAAAGAGTTTAAGTTTTTTACTCGCTTGAATGCTGTAATTTATCAGGGGAACAAGTCGGAAGTGGTTTCCATTATAAATAAAGAGCCTCTGGAGTTTGAAAGTGAAAAATTTAAAGTGAAATCAGATAATCTTCGCGAGCTATTTCAGCTTATTTTTAATTTAGGGGATAGAGATCAGGCCGATAGAGTTTCTCTTCTTAATAAAAGTGAAAGAAAGCAGCTTTTAAATAGCAATCTATTAAAAATTGAAGTGATGGGACAAGAGATCATTGCCTGGAGAAAGAAAGAAGAGATTATTCTCGTCAATCTTACTCAAGGATTTAAGGCCCATTTTAGTTTTGCTAATGAAAATTTTCACGCTAACTTTCAAGATGTGTTAGAGTAAGTTGATGGAAAAAATAGTTGAACTTTTTGAAACATATTTTATGACGTTGGTGCATCCATTTAAAATTCACCAACAGTTCAGACATGGTTTACCTTTGCCTCATCATGAAGGGCACCTTTATCCTCCTATTACTCTGGCCGAGTCAGTAGGTATATCTTGGGTTTTCACAATTATTAGAGGTGTTGGAAAAATCTTAATTTTGAATTTTTTTCTCCAAACTTTTCTTTCCATGCAAAGTGAAGAATTTCCTTTCCTTCAAGAGCTTGTTCAAAGTTCGGGAGTTTCGACTTATTACTTTTTACTCTTCTCTGCGGCCCTAGATATTATATTTTTTCCTGTCGTGACTATTATTATGACCGAAGTTTGGGCCTGGATTATTCGGGTCTACGCCAAATGGCTTAATCCAGAATTACCTAGGGATGAAATCGCAGATCAGATCACCACTCATGCCTTGAGTTCAAATTTGTTTTATATGATTCCCATTTTAGGTGATCTAATACAGCCTCTTCTTTATTACTTTTTACTTTATGCCGGTTTGCGTTCAAATTTAGAAACAAGTCGATCTCTCGCAATTGTCATTCTATTGACACCAACTATATTTTTCATGATGCTCATGAGCCTTTTAGTTCTCTTCGTTTTTTATTTAGTAGGCTAATATTTTCTTACGGCCATGCAAAATCACCTCATTAAGAATTGGCACTTGATTGTCAGAGTTTGTGTTTTTTGAAAGTATCAGGGAACACACACAGTATTTTTTATTCTCGAGGGAGAGTGCTAATGACGCACCAGTATTTTCATGGATCGATTGAGGTTGTTTGCGGGCCAATGTTTTCAGGAAAGACTTCTGAACTCATTCGCCGAGTAGAGCGTGCTCAAATTGCAAAACAGAGGGTTCAAATTTTTAAACCTGCAATAGATATTCGTTATGATAAGGAAGGCATCGTCACTCATTCTGCCCGAGGAATTAAAGCAGAGCCAGTTGAGAATCCCATTGAAATTCTCCTTCGTTTAAAAGATTCCACTCGAGTGGTGGCAATTGATGAGGTGCAATTTTTTGATGAAAGCATTATCAGGGTTGTAACAAAACTCGCCGCCAGAGGATACCGAGTGATCTGTGCAGGACTTGATCTTGATTATCGGGCCCAGCCTTTCGGTCCAATGCCGACTCTTCTTGCTGTTGCTGATGAAGTGATGAAGATTCATGCTATTTGTACTGTTTGTGGTGCTCCAGCGACACGCACTCAGCGCCTTTCGACCTCTAAAGAACAATTTCTCCTTGGTGAAACTGAGGCTTATGAAGCACGCTGCCGTGGTCATTACCAGTTTGATGAAGATGAAGAGCAGGGACTTCTTCCTTTAGAACAGGAAAAAGGTCCGTTGGCCAATCAGCTTTCTAATTAAGTTAATCGTTTTTCAAGATCGTATTAAGGATGGGTGTTCTTCTCAAAAGAAGAAGGCATATCTTTTCATATTAGCTTGTGGCCTTCGGACGAATCATTTTACTAATTTAAATTCAGTTTAGAAATTTAGCGGTCAACACTTTTAGAAAGTGTGGCAGGGATTCTGATCTTTCCTGTATTTTCACCCAAATTGACTTTTTTTTTGTGATGTGCTAGTTTTAGCACATCACTTAAGGACAATTAAGTGAAAGAAATTAAATGGAATGCGAAGGCACGTGAGTTCATTAGATCGTTGGACCTTGAGATCAAAAGAGAAATTGGAGCATTACTAATGCTTTTACAATCAGGCAAAAATCTCGGTGAACCTCAATCGAAACCTATGAAAAGCATACATGCCAATGCTTATGAACTGAGAGTGAAGGATAGAAAAGGGGTTTATAGAATCATTTATGTATTAAAGATTAAGGATAAGATATTAATTCCTCATGCTTTTACAAAAAAGACTCAAAAGACACCTCAAGAAGAAATTGAGCGTTCAATAAAGAGATTAAAGGATCTTTTAAATGAAAATAAGTAAAGAGGCCAAAAAATTGGCCGAAGATTTAGGTCTGTCTGATGTTGATGCTTATATTATGGAGTTAAAATCTAAGCTCTACAAAAGATCGGCTGAACTTATTAAAACTTCAAAATTAACTAATGGACAAATTGCTAAGCAAATTGGAACTTCAAGAAGCAGGATTAATCGAATTGCGAATTATGGCGAAAATAATGTTTCTATGGAACTTTTAATTAAACTAATTGCCACCCTTGAAGGTAAGCCGGCCATTAAGTTTGCGGCTTAGAACTTTGATTCATTACAATCTGATAATGTAATAGGGACAAATTTGAATGAATTTTATAAAAAGATTAAAAGATTGCCCTTACTTATTTCCTGTTAGTTATGTGGTAATTCATATAATCACTTATTGCATTTATTTTATCTCTATCAATTTTCAGTTACCACTAAGCGATTGGTTTATATATGGTGGCCCTCCATCTTTGAGACTTGTTTGGTTTTCTGACATTCACTGGCCAAATTTCTCTGGAATTTTTCTTATTATTTCTTTTTTTTGTTTTAAGAAATTAAGAAAATTATCGGTTTTTTATCTCTTTGCCCTTTATATAGAGCAATTGATTTTTAAATTTGATATTGGAGAATGCTTTTCAGGAGTTATTCTCGTTAGATTATTTTATCTTTTTTTCAAAACAATATTGCATTTTTCAGATGGGAGGGATTTTGTTGTGATTCATTTTAGTTTGTTGCTGGCACTGGTACATATTTCAGTAATCTTTTATTTGAAAAATGATAAGTTAAAACATGTCATATAAACCGAATAAGTTCGAAGAAATTTTAATGGAAGAGAATTATTATGACTCAGCTGCTGCAATTAAATTAGCCTATCATGCTCAATTGGTGATGACATATATCTTTCTAACTCCTTATCAGCATGATAATAATGGGGATTCTTTTAGGCATTGTTATTGGTCATCTATGATTGCAAAAAATACGTCTCCTTATTGGGCATTCAGATGGACAAATGCTCATGAGCAGCATCAGTCTTCTGAGAACATTAGAAGAAGAATGGATGAGCACAATAACTCGATTGGAATTAATTTAATTAAAAATAATCCGAATTTAGAGGCCCATGATTTGATGCATCTTTGTTTAGAGTTAGTTAAAACAGGAAAATTGAAGGTTATACAAAATAATACCCTTGTCCCTTCTAATTTGAATGGATTTATTCTTCCAAATATTTTTGATGTCATTAAAGAAGCTTTTAATGAAGTATTAGATCTGATTATTAAGTATTATAAGGAATTAGTGCTGGTAAGGGATAGTGACAGCAACACTGCTCTCCATAGATGTATCTTAGAAAATTACTCTTATGGGTTTTATGCTCTTCTTGAAAGCAAGATCATAGATGTTAACACTCCAGGACTGTCCGGATGGTCGCCTCTTATGGTTTGTTCAAGAGAGGCAAATCGTGTCGATTTTGTTCGAGTCCTTCTCGGGAAAAATTTGAATGTTGATTACCAGGAACCAATATATGGTGAAACGGCTTTAATGATGGCTGCAGCCTATGGAAATCGGGAAATTGTTGAGCTTTTATTATCTCGATCGAATAAAAAATTAAAATCTTTCTCTGGTCTTACCGCATATGACAAGGCATTGGCAGAAGAGCATACGGAACTGCTTGGGTTGCTCAAGTAAAAGACTTGCAGTGTCATTGCATTTCCCTGAGAGACAAATCTTTTTTTGCCATGCTATTCTAGGGTCTCTAAAGGATAGTTATGGCAAGAGATACTCAACACCAAAAATTGAAAGTAACTTCGAATGAAATAAATCATCAGTATGGTGATAAGGTTCATATTCTCTCATCACCTCTTATGCTTTCACTTCTTGCTAAGCTTGGACATCCTCAAACTCATCAGCCTCAAATTAATGAGCTGACTGAGATGTTGTATTCTTACCTGATTGATAACGTTATCGATGTTTTATTTCCTCGTAAATTGGCCCAGGTTGAGACAAGAATGAAATCTTCTCATCCAGAAGCTTCTTATGAAGGAGAAATCGTTGATCCCGAAGTTCGTTGTGTTTCAGTAGATCTGGCCCGAGCTGGAACTTTTCCTTCGCATCTTTGTTACAATAAACTTAATTATCTCATGAACCCTGAACTTGTACGTCAGGACCATTTTTATGTGGCCCGACTAACCGATGAAAAAGGCCAAGTCACGGGTGTTAATGTTTCTGGTTCTAAAATTGGTGGCGATGTTAAAGATTCAATTGTTCTTTTCCCAGATCCGATGGGTGCAACAGGTGGAACTATTGTACAGGCCTACAATCACTATTTGAATGAATTAGGTGCTAGGCCTCGTCTGATGGTGGCCATGCATTTAATTATTACTCCAGAATACTTGAAAAAAGTAACTACACTTTGTCCAGATCTTCATATCTTTGCTCTAAGACTAGATCGTGGTCTTTCTACAGCAGATGTTCTTAACGAAGTTCCAGGGAAAAAGTGGAGTGATGAAAAAGGTCTTAATCAACATCAATATATTGTCCCAGGAGCGGGTGGTTTGGGAGAGATCTTGAACAATTCGTACTGTTAGGAGGAAGCATGGAACTCTACACACCCGAAGCACTTATCTCTGAAGAAGAAATTGCTTTAAGAATTCAAGCATTGGGTAAGGCGATTACTGAGGATTTTCATAATGAAGATCTTGTGGTGATTTGTGTATTGAAGGGAGCATTCATGTTTTGCTCAGATTTGATTAAGAAAATAAATCTTCCAATCAAGTTGGAATTTATTTCTCTTTCTTCTTACGGCGATTCGACAAATAGTTCCGGTAATGTTCGATTAGAAATGGATATTACGGCCAATATAGAAGGTAAAAATGTTCTGATCGTTGAAGATATCGTTGATACTGGACTTACGATTAAAACTTTGATGGAGATGTTGGAAGTTAGAAAACCAAAGACAGTAAAGCTTGCTTCATTACTCTTTAAACCAGTTAAATTAAAGCATCCCGTAAAAATTGATTATCTTGGTTTTGAAATTGAAGATAAATTTGTCATCGGTTACGGACTAGATTATGCTGGCCGATACCGAGAATTACCATACATAGGAATTTTAAATGCAGGTAACTAATCAAGGAAGTGTGAGAGTCGATCTTGTTGGCGGTACTCTCGATATTGAACCAATTAATCTTATTATAAAAAATGTTGTTACTTTAAACGTGGCCACAAGTCTTAAGGCCAGCGTATCTCTCTCGAAAATTCCTTTTGATGGAGTTGAAATTTATTCCAAGGATTACAACAAGTCGTACAAATATCCTTCGGCCGATCTTACTGAAGATCGTGTAGTTTATTCTCGAGAATTTGCTGAGATGACTTTTGTTCTTCAGATTTTAAGGCTTTTCAATATTAATTCAGGTCTTAAGCTGGAACTTTCTTCTGGTGCTCCGGCCGGCTCAGGTCTTGGTGGATCATCTGCCATGGGAGTAACTCTATACCGAGCGCTTTGTAATTATACTGGTCACAATTATGATCGCCATACAGCTGTTCTTCGAGTGAAGGCCGTAGAGAGTCGAATTCTTAATCAAGGAGTGGCCGGCTACCAAGATTATTTTCCGGCCCTGACTGGCGGTATTCTGGCGATTAAAGGAATTGAAGGGGAAATTAAGGTTGAACAACTCTTCACAGATGAGCTTAAGGAAGTCCTTGAGAACCACCTGACCCTTATCTATTCTAATCAGTCCCGCGCTTCAGGGATTAACAACTGGGAAGTTTATAAGGGATTTTTTGATAAGAAGCCTGAAATCGTGCAAGGACTTACCAGCATAGCCGCTATTTCCCATCAAACCTACGAGGCCATTAAAGAGCGTAACTGGGATAAAATGCTCACACTTATTGCACTAGAAGGTGCCGAACGTGAGAAATTATTTCCTGGAATTACGACCGATAAAATTCGTCAGTTTACTTCTGAGCTTAAAAAAGACGGAAATGTGCTAGGATTAAAGATGTGCGGCGCTGGTGGCGGTGGCTGCTTCATTCTAGTTCACAAAGGTCTTGATCCAAAAGTGATTGAGAGCAAAGTGAAAGCACATGGAATGGAAATCCTACCGTTCAAGGTTGAAGCGCCTCTTTAAGGGGTAAAATTGAATTCACCTAAAAATGTCGCTGGAATGAGTCTTGGTGGAGGAAGAAGAGAGAATTTCTTTTTCTCCTTACTTGAATATTATCCAGAAAAAAAACGCTGGTTTTTAAAATCACTTCATCAAGTTAAAGATGAGGAAATTAGAGACCGTGATGAGATTATTACGTCCTGGGTGAATCAATATGGACTTAAACAACTCGTAGTTGATTTCCCTTTAAGTCGACCTCCTTGTGAAAATTCTTGTTTATCAAACTGCAAGGGTGCTAATTCCTGTCCTCGACCTCAAGTGGTGGCGGTAAGAGAAGAAATGCAAAATCTACTGGATGAAGATGCAAAATGTTTTCAAGAAAATCCAAAAAAATATGAGCAGGATAGAGTCGCCTCACTTGAGGTGGATTATTCAAAAAATTTGTTAAAGAAAAATACTGATGAGCACATGCTCTCAAGATCCTTTAAAAGAAAATTGAGAAAAGGATTCACCCCATATTGGCATCGTCCGATTGATTTTTGGGTCTGGAAAAATTATTACGATCAGCTATTGGAAGTTTTTAAAACCTCCTATGATTCATTTGGAAATGTTTCATTTATGCTGCTTTCAAGATTAAATTATCTACTTCGACATCTTCCAACAGATCTTAAGATGCACGAATCGAATGTTCAGATATGTTTAATTGAATTATACCGTGCCAAAGTCATAAGCAAATCTTTGCTGTTTCAATTATTTGATTTAGATCTCGCAAGCTCTGCCAGGGAACAAATTGTCTTGAATATTGAAACGCACATGGAAATATTCATTTACGACAATGATCTAGAAACCATTATTAAAAATACTCAGGCCTTTGATTCTTTTATTTTATCAGTCGTGGGCCAAAGAATGCTCATGAATGGTCTTCGTCAAATTCCCGATTGGGGGAACAGTGATGGAGGAAATTTTATTGTTCCTTCTTTTCATGTCCAAGGGTAGTTTCGTCTTTTAAAAGTTTTACCCCAAAATAAAGATAAAGATAGATAAGAAAAGTAACAATATTATAGATATCCCATCCAATTCCCATATTCGGGTTATCGAAGAGACATAAAATTGCGAGTACTGCCGCAGTAAGTGCATAGAAATGAACATAACTTTGGGCCCAAAGTTTTTTTCTTAAATAAAAAAAGTAAAAAAAGAAATTATTCAGAACAATAATCAATAAAAAGAAGTAAAAAGTGTTATTGATAAATCCTGTCATTTCCCTAATAGTATTGTCAGAAAAATCATGAAATGAAAGTCGTCCATGCAAAATGCTTTGCTCGATGAAGATGAGGGCCATTTTCTTTTTCGCCCAATAAAGTTTGAGATAATACGTATTAATTAAATCTAATACTGAAAGAGTAATAACTGTTCCAATCACGAAACGAAGTGGGCCAATTTTTAAAAAGTGGGCCTTGATTTTTTGATTCATGGGTGAATCATAGCTTAAATAGTGAGGTAAGTGAATTCTCATATTGACCCTGGGGTGGATCAGCGTCATAGTTTATTTATGGAAGAATATTTCAAATTAAGTCCTGAGTTTGAAAAAAGAGTTATGGGGTCTCCAATTTCAAGGAGAGAGGCCCGCTATCTATTTTTTCGAATGGCCGGGCCCATTATGCAGTCAAAGCTTTATAAATTTGTAGATTTATCAAGCATTCCTCAGACTTTTATTCATGGAAATCCTCATATTGATAATTATGCTCGGAATTTTCATGGCTCTGCGATGATGGATTTTGATCGCTCTCGCATCGGTCCTTATTGTTGGGACATTATTCGTTTTTTAAGCTCTATTTCGTTAAGGCGGAATAACGATGATGGATTCTTGGATCGTAAAGTTGTGGAAAACTTTATTGATGCTTACATTATTCATTATTTACATCCAGATATTCCTTCAAAGCAGCTTAAGATGCTTAAGACTGTTGAGCCTGAGAAATGGCAGCTCACTTCGAAGGAATACCTTAAGGCCAATAAAAAATGGGCAAAAAAAATGCGAGAGCATTTAATCAGTCCTCAAAGTGAGACTGTGAATATTTTGTTAAAGAAATTCTTAGACTCTCGGAATGAATCAAACTTATTAAATGATTATTACATTTCTGAAGTTGGTATAACTCCGGGATCGTTAGGAAAACAGCACTACATTTATTCTTTAATGCCAAAAAATATTGATTCAAAATTAGATGCCATTATTTTGGACATTAAAGAGGTTTATCGAGAAAAAAATAATAAGTTTTTTTATTCTCCCTATGAACATCATGGTCTTCGCATGATTGAGGCCAGCAAAATTTTTGCCGATGGTATGGAAGATAGGCTTGGTTATTGCAGCGTGAACAATAACCAATACTGGGGCAGGCAGATTCCTACTTTTGCCGTGAAGGTAAAGAAATATTTAGATAAAGATGAGCAGTGCGATTTTGCTTATTCTGTGGGATCAGAGTTAGGGAAGGGGCATCGTAAAGGATTAATTGATCCAAAAAATCCTGAAGCGATAGAAAAAGATTTTCAACAAAATTTTGATAAGTATTTCAAAATTAGTAAACTCTTTACTTATGAGCTTCGTCTTGCTTTTGAGGCCATCAGAAGAAAACAGCGACTCTATAATGAATTTAAAAGTTGGTAGTGGTGGAGCATAAGTTATTACTACTTACTCTTGTCACTTTTGGATCATTTATTACAAGTCTTACTGGTCTTGGTGGAGGAAGCTTAATTCTTGCAGGTCTTCTGCTACTTTTCCCTCCTGAAATGGCCCTTCCTCTTCACAGCTTTACTCAATTAACAGCTAACGGATTAAGGGCCGGCCTATTTTTTAAATCAGTTCATTGGAGAGTGGTGGGGGCCTATGCTGCTTTTATGCTTCCCTTTGCCTGGGTGGGAGCTGAAATCTTTCATCTCATTAATCCGAGTGCTCTTAAAATTTTAGTCGGGTCTCTTATTTTGATTTCGATTCTTCCTTTAAAAATCAAACCTATTGGTGAGCCTCATTTAAAGACATTTGTTTTTTTAGGTGGGCTTTCGGGATTCTTAGGCATTTTCGTAGGCGCAGTTGGCCCGATGGTCACTCCCTTTTTTAATCGACTAAAAGTTTCACGCGATGGAATGATTTCAACTAAGAGTGCCGGACAGATGTTTTTACAGCTTTCGAAAATTCTGGCGTTTTCTGGGGCCGCAGGAATAAATTTTTCCTCTCTTCAAGATCATATAGGAATTCTTGTTTTTGGCTCTTTAGTGGGGGTGGGTGTTTCTATTCCAATCAGTAGAAAAATTTCTGATAATCGCTTTAACCAAGTGATTAATATTTTATTAGCATTTATTTCGATTAAGATTTTACTGGAAGGTATCCGAGAACTTTTTAATGCATAAAAAGTTTTGTTTCAGGATATTCCCATAGATAGTGACTCTCTTCACTTGGGATACGAACTTTGCACAGAGAAACAGGAATAGCTCCGAGACGTCTTACTTTATCAGACCATGATTGTAATTCTTGATTAATTTTTTCCTGAATCACATGGGCCTTTTCAGAATTAGACTTCAGGAATGAAAGTTGAGAATTAAGTACATTCAACTCTCTTTTAGTTTTGCTTGAAATATGGATAAGTAAGGGAATTAGCTCAAGAGCTTCTTCATGGGTGAAGATTTTAGTTTGGTTGAGTGGTTGGATGGTTCTTAAATTATTTAAGTTAGATTCCATTAATCAAACTGCCCTTGTCTTAACTTGCGCTCTACGTCCTTTTTAGCAGCAGTGTCACGCTTATCATAGAGTTTTTTGCCTTTGGCCATAGCTATTTCACATTTTACCAGAGAGTCTTTGAAATAAAGAGCAACAGGTATAAGGGAGTAGCCTTTCATGGCCATTTGTTTTTCTATTTGTCGAATTTCTTCATGTTTTAACAGAAGTTTGCGCTTTCTTGTTTCAGAGTGATTATTGATATTACCGAATTCATAATGGGGGATAGTCGCATTCTGAAGCCAAACTTCTCCAGCATTATCGATCACGACATAGGCCTCGTCTATTTTGGCCTTACCAAGTCTCAAGGACTTAACTTCTGTTCCAACTAAGGCCACGCCACATTCGTACTTATCTTCTAGAAAGTAATCGTATCCGGCCCTGCTGTTTTTCGTAATGATTTTAATTCCCATAGGTTGTTAACTATACCATTTCTCAGCATAAATAAACTACATGGTTGGCCGGATTTTTGTTGCGTGTAGCGTCTTTTAAGGTAAAAGCATACCCACTTCCGAGGAGAGGTTATGAATAAGAATATATTTTTTTCGATACTATTTACTTTTGGACTTAATCAGGGCGCAAAGGCAGATGGTGTTAATATTCCCACAGAATTTCTTCCGATTTTCTCTATAACGAGTGCTCCGACATCGGTCGATCTTGAGTGTCATCTTGGGATAGATGCTAAAAGATGTGCCATGGCCTTAACTGGTTCATCAATTCAAATTGCAATTTCAGTAGCACTTTTTAAGGAAGCTATGGAAGCAAAACCCGATGCTCTTAACTATGCTTCAGGAGAAGCGGCTTCTCCTGCCCTTGCTTCTTTAGTTGAAAAGATTCAAGCAGCTTCACTTGAGCAAGGAAAAGAGCTCTCTTTTGATCAAGTGGTTGAAGCTTTAGTTCAAATATAAGGATAGTTTTTATGAAGCGCAGTCTTTTATTAGGTAGTTTGTTTCTTTGTATTGCAAGTTCTGTAGTTAAAGCCGAACCGGCTGCTTTTCCATCTCTTGGTGAGATGATTTCATATTCCCCAGTAATGACGACCCAGGCCTGTACTAGTGGGGAAACCTTATTTTGTATCGCAGGTGTTTCTAGTATGGGTGTTATGACTTTAACAACAGTTTCATTCAAAGAAGTACAAGAAGTGAAATCAGATGCGATCAATTACGCTGCTGGAGATGAGGCAACTCCTGCTTTAGTTTCAGTGGTTAATAGAGTTCAGGAAGAGCTTATCGCCAATCAAAATGCACTTACATTTGATCAAGTTATTGAGGCCATCGTTCAGCAATAAATGATATTGGCAGGGGTCTCCTGCCAATTCAATTTTTAATTTTAAAATAATCAATATTTAAACAGGCCAGTTTTTCGCTTTTACTACTGGAGACGATTTTACTAATTGTTTTAATTTGATTAAGTAAAACTTCTCTCACTTCTAAAAAATCTTTTTCAGAAATTGTTAAAGGGGCCGAAAATGCAAGGTCATCATTCTTTTTGAAATGGGAGTAGTTTTCCATTGCCTTAATTCGCCAATTTTGATGGTGACTATAAATGAATTGACTATCATCGGGCAGATGAGTGGACTTAGGGCCAATTTTAAGTTTGTTCTCAGCTTTAATAAGTAAATTTTTTGAGAGCAGAAAATTGACGACTTGAAGGACTAAATTGTGAGGCAAATTTAAAAATTTAGCAAGCTCATGGGTATCTTCAAGACCTTCAATATCAGTAGAAAGTCGAATTGCACTGTAATACCAATTAGAATAAAAAATAGACTGATCAATTTCAGAAAGTGTCTTGTTTTCGCTAATCACTTCACTAACTTTGGATCTTCGCTCTCGAATATTTTTTAATTTTTTTTCAAAATAATTTTTAAGCTGAGTTGTTCCTGCTCGCTCGTGTTGCAAAAGAAGAAGTAAGTACTCTTCATCTAGCTCCGAGAGGGAAAGATAGGAAGAGAGTTTCATCACTTGCTCAAGAGAGAAATGCTTATCCCCATTTAGCACTTGGCTTATGAAAGATGTATTGACCCCCATAAATTCGGCCAGACGAGAGGTCATACCCCGCTTATTGGAGGCATTTTCTTCTAACTTTTTCTCTAAGAATGACCTGTAAGTATCCATAATAACGATATATTTTACCAAATGGTTAACAAATGATGAGTTTTATTACTAAAAAAATCTATAGAAAACAAGTGTGATTGTTTAAACCTATTCTTGCCTAAATTTTTATGAGAACGAATAAAGTTTTGGCCAACAATGCATGCTTGTTGTTAATAACAGAGTCGTTCATAGGAGTACTTTTATGAAAATGGGAATTTCTTTATTACTTGCCACTCTCACCCTTACACAAGCAGCTTTTGCAGCAGTTACAAGAGAAGATTATTTAGACGTCTTAAATAAAGTTCAAACTACTTATAAAGATGAAGTGAAAAAGCAGGGATATAAATTAGTTATTTCTGACTATTGGGAAGATGTTACCGTGAACGGTTATGCTCAAAGCTTAGGGGACAGAGTCATTATTACTATTTTGGGAGGTCTTGCTCGAGCTAATTACATGTCAAAAGATTCACTTGCTCTAGTAACTTGTGGGGAAGTTGGTCGCGTGCTAGGTGGCAGACCTGTAATAGATTCTCCAATAGAATCTAACTCTTCGGCACGATATTCTTTAAGGGCGCAAGCAGATTACTTTGCCACTACAAAATGTTTAAAGAATATTTTTGCCAATGAAGATCACCTCGCTGCTATTCAAGGGAAATTTATTCCTGAGATAGTTACAAAGAAGTGTGCTTCGGTTTTTACAAATACTAATGAGAAAAATTTGTGTATTAGAACAGCTGTTGCAATAGAAGAAGTCCTATCCTTGTTAACATCGCTATCAAATAGTTCTTCTCCAGTCAGCTTTTCAACACCTTCTGAGTTTATAACAAGCAAGACTTTAGATGACGGTGATTTTAGAGAGAGCTTTCAATGTCGATTAGATAATTATTTTGCAGGAGCTTTGTGTTCTCCAAAAAATGCGGCCAATGATGGTTACTGCCATGGCAAAACTGTTGGAGCAAGACCGCTTTGTTGGTACAGGCCTTCAGCTGACGAGTAAAATATGAGAAAATATTTTTCATCAATTCTTATCATCACATCCCTTCTTTATGGAGGGGTGTCTTATGCTGATTTTGGTGGCATGGATAGTGGAGGGGGGCAAGGTTATGTTTGTTTTGACTCCGCTGAAGTTGCTGCCAGTGTGAGAAAAAATCAGGGTAATATTGAAGATCGCTACATCAATAATATTACTTCTCTTGAATCATTGGATTTGTTTGAGGCAAGGATGAAGAGGGGGAGCTTAACTCCTATTCTTTATGAGAATATTCTGAATGAAGATCTACAAACTTATTTGGCAAATAACATAAGTCGAATTGGAAAATATTTGCCATCTTTTGCTAATCGAATCATTCAATCCCAGCAAAGTTTCAGAGAGGAAAACATTATTTGGGCCCAGATTGGTCTTGTGCCAGTAAATGACAGTCATGTGGTGGCCTCGTATGATACTTCTTTATGTACCTTAACCACGCTGGCGATTCAGTTTAAGGAAGAGGCCTTGGATTTTCTAAATATTGATCCGAGATTATTTTATCACTCGAAAATGACGGTGCAGAGTCAGGCGATTTTACTTCTTCACGAATACATTTATCTGGTGGCAAGAAACCAAGGAAAGACTTCCAGTCGAAGCACGCGCCTGGCGATTTCTTATCTTATTCGCGATGACAAAAAATTATCCGTACTTGAAGTTGCTCAAAACTTATTTAAACTTGGAATGCTCTCTCAATCAGAATTCAATGAAGTGATGGCCAGCACCCCTGTTAATTTAATGTGGGGAGAATAATTTTAAAACTTGCTGATAGGTCAGGGCCTCGGCGCGAATTTGTGGATTAAGTCCCGCTTTTTCAAGACGAGCACTGGCCGCTTCAGCTCCCCAATCATTCTTTAAAATCCCGCCCAGTTGTTTTCTTCTTTGCCCGAAAACGAGTCTTAAGAAACTTTCAAACTCATCAATCTGCTCAAGCGAAATATCAGGAGTTGGCCTACGCTTAAATCCTAAAACTTGAGAATCAACTTTCGGTGGTGGAACAAAAGCCCCTGGAGGTGCATAGACCACGTGAGATAAATCAAACTGTGATTTACACATCACATGTAATGAACCCATGGCATTTCGTGGATCATTCGGAAGTATTTTTTGAGCAACTTCTTTTTGATACATCAGGGTCATATACTTAATTTGAGGAATTCGAAGAAATGAAAGTGTTAGCGGCACACTGACATTGTAAGGCAGGTTGGAAACCAACCAAATTGTTTTGAATTCATGCTTATTAAGAAATGCTGGCCAATCGAATTCTAAAGCGTCCCCTTGATAGATATTTTCTGCTCCAACCACAGGAGCAAGGATCTCTACAAAACGCTCATCCATTTCAATCACAAAAAGTGGCTTTTTATAAGCGGCCAGGTGAGGAGTCAAAACTGCTGGTCCTGGCCCAATCTCTACAATGGCATCCACATCTTCAGGGAGTGGTGAAGTAATTTTAGTAATCACTGTGGGACTATTAAGAAAGTGTTGGCCAAAACTTTTGTTGGCGGTAGGGAAGCGACTCATTTCTTCTCCACAAATCTGCTTTGAGCATCGAGCGAGAGGCATTCAGGAAAAGAAACTCGAAGCTCCGGCACTCGAGCTGCCCAATTAGCAATCATGCCCGCATTATCAGTGCAGTAAATTGGTTTTACAACATGAACATTTTTAAAACTTTGCTTCATTAAAGAGCGAAGCCGAGAATTACAAGCAACTCCACCACCAATGACGATGGGAGTTTCAAAGTTTTTTACTTTTTGATTTAATATCTTTTCAATGATTTCTTCTGTCTTAATTTTGAGTGTTTGAACGATGGCCTCTTGATAACCAGCACAGAGATCATAAAGATTTACTTTAATTTCTTCTTCACTCATTTTTTCTAATTTAACTCGAAGAGCAGTTTTAAGTCCTGAAAAACTCATTTTTCCAGGGCGATCACGCAGATAACTAATAGGGAAAGAAAACTTTTTAACATCACCATTTACTGCTAGCTCATCAATGATTCTTCCCGCTGGATATCCCACCCCTAAAAGCTTGCCACCTTTATCAAAAGCTTCTCCGGCAGCATCATCAAGAGTGGTTCCTAGAATTTCCATTTCATTTGGGCCTTTCACCCACATGAAAGCACTATGACCTCCACTCACTAATAAACCAAGGTAGGGGTAAGAGACTTGTTCGGTTAAATGAATCGCTTCAAGGTGAGCAAACAAATGATTTACTGGAGTGATGGGAAGCTCATTAATAAGCGCAAAAGTTTTAGCAAGATTTATTCCGGTAAGGAGTGATCCAATTAAACCAGGATGAGTTGTAATGGCCACTTCAGTCACATCCTCTACTGTAATCCCTGCTTCTTTAAAACAAACTTCAAGCAGTGGAGGAATGGCCTTAACGTGACTTCGGGCCGCTAATTCCGGAACAACTCCTCCCCATTTTGAGAGAAGAAAATCCTGAGAATAACTATTAAGCGAAAGGATTCTATTTTCAATAGCAGTGACTTCCATTATACAAATGGAAGTATCATCACAACTTGTTTCAATAGCTAAGATTATTCTTTTCACAATTCTTTTTTAGCATCCTTGGCCTCTTTAGTATCTGGATAATCAGATGAGACTTGAAGGAAAGCTTCTTTGGCCTCTTCTTTTTTTCCTAGTCTTTTAAGTGAGCGACCAATGTAGAGGAGGCTACTCGGAGCAAGAGAAGCCTTTGGATATTTAGTAAAAATTTTACTGAAGTAAACCAAGGCCTTGTCGTAATTTTTAGTATGATACTCAACTCTTCCAAGGCCATGTAAAACCTTATTGTGATCCCCAGGTGTTAATTCAGGGTTATCAATTAAGGCCTCAAGTTCAGTCCTTGCTTGTTC
Organism: Bacteriovoracaceae bacterium; assembly: GCA_050247975.1. Classification (GTDB taxonomy): domain Bacteria; phylum Bdellovibrionota; class Bacteriovoracia; order Bacteriovoracales; family Bacteriovoracaceae; genus Peredibacter. The sequence continues at coordinate 78,401 of JBFWTE010000003.1, read as the reverse complement.
ATAGTGATTCTGACTCACTAACTGAAGAGCATCTGTTAATTCATCTTTTTTGCTTTTTTTTTTACTCGCTCCATTAGATTTTGCTGGAGCATGTTCAACTGAACTAAGAGTTTGAGTAACTTTTTCTAAAAAAGCGCGCTGCTCTTTTAATTCATTTTGAATTTGAACAAGTTGAGCGGCCTGGGCCTCTTCTTGACTCTTCATCAGGGCAAGACTCTCATGGAGTTGCTTTAAATTTTCTGGAGTCATTTGTTTTTGATTATGTTCCAGTTCTTCAATCCGACCATTCATGCGGTCTAGTTGAGCTTGCATATCTTTAATCTGATCAACCATGTCTGCCATGAGTCCTTGAGAGTCTTTAACTTGCTGACTCATGTTTTCAAGATTTTTTTCACGCTGAACTTGTTCGGCCGTTTTAATACAGGCCGTGCTAGAAAGAAGAACGAGAGAGAGGAAGATTGCTTTTGTCATATCAAATCACCTTTAATGTAGATGCTTTTAATATAACCTAAAGATTTTCCGAAATCTATTCTGGGGTTCCTTCAAGAGCTTTTTTTCTTTCGGCCGCGTATTCAGCTTGCTCTGAGAATTTTTTTGAAAGGAGAGCGTACTCTTTGGCCTTATTAAAGTACTTTCGTCGGTAAGCGGATTTTGCCTTCAAGTAGTAATCTTCGGCCTGACGATAAAGATTGGAAGCTTTGACGTCGGCCCCGGCTTCTTTGGCGGCCATAAAAGCAGCTTGAGCTAGACTCATTTCAACTTTGGGGCGAGTGGTAGTTAAACCACAGGCCCCAAGAGTTATAAGTAAAACAAGGAGAGGTAGTTTCATTAACCTTATTTAGCCGTAATAACGAAGTTACCGCGACGGTTTTTTGACCATGCAGACTCGTCATGACCTTCAGCAACTGGACGCTCATTACCGTAAGAGATTGTAGTAATACGTTTAGCAGCTACACCTAGAGCAACGAGATAATCTCTAACAGCTTTTGCACGACGCTCACCAAGAGCTAAGTTGTACTGACGTCCACCACGCTCATCACAGTGACCTTCAACTTGAACGTCAACAGATGCATTTGTTTTAAGGAATTCAGCATTAGCTTTCATAGCTGTTTTTGTAGCAGCAGTTAAAGAAGATGAGTTGAAATCGAAGTAAACAGTTTGAAGGCCGCCAGCTGAGTTTGAGTCAGAGTCACCATTTAACTCAAGTGTTAGACCATTATTAGCACCGTTTGCGCCGTTAGCACCGTCTTGGTTATTGTTTGGTTTTTTTGAAGCACAACCAATAGCAAGAAAACCTACTAGAAGAGTTGTAAAAAAAGCACGAGTGAACATTGAACTTCTCCTTTGAAGTAAAACAAGAATTGTTAATTAATTCGGAAACTCGCTCATTATGCCGATTTTATTATGTTTTTAGAAGTGGAAATTCATTTTGTCTTAGGGATTTTAATAGAAACACGTCATGCTTTTGACTAAGTACATCTAAACAAGTCAGCGCATTGACGAAAAATACTATTACGCAAAACATTAAGTAGCTGTTATTTTTATCTAATAAAATTGGCATCAAATTTGCTGAGTATATATTTGTGTGTGTGTTGGAGTTATTAATAGGATTTTTTTAACTTCAATTTGTGTCTCTCGAAAAAAAAGCCCATCTGTTCAGATGGGCTTTTTTTATTTCAGACCTTCATAAAGAAAACTCGCCACTGTCCTCATACTCATCATGGATAGAGTGTCATAGATCGGATTGAGCTCATATAGGCCCATGATAGGGGCATGAGAGAGAGGAAGTTTTAAATATAATTCCCAAAGTTTTAAAAGCTCATTTCTTGTAAGCCCGTCATGATTAACTGCGCTTACTCCCGGCACTTCACTTCCAAGTAAGGCATCGGCATCAATACTAAAGATAATAGCAGTCTGCTCATTAGTTTTATTTTGAATTTGCTGAAAGAGACTTTGAATAATCATTTGATCATTAAGCTCTTTTCTCCAAACGATCTTCATCTCCCCTTTAGGAAGTGAAGAAAGAGTTGAAAGAGAGTTGGCGTAAGAGTGAAGACCTAATTGATAGAGATAAAATTCTTCGGAGTATTCACTGGCAAATTGCCTAAAAGGTGTTCCTGAATGAGGATTCGTATCTGTGCGAGTGTCGGCATGAGCATCTATATTAAGGACAATAATTCTTTTATATTTATCAGCATAGGCCTTAAGAAGAGGGTAGACATGATCGTGTCCACCGCCAATATGATAAATAAAAGAATTTTTATTTTGGTGAATAATTTCTTTGATCTTCTCACTCTCAATTAACTGAGATTTTGAGAAATCATTTTGTTCAGTTTCTAATGATGCAACTTCTGCTTCACAGAAGGTATACTGTGAAGTCTGTGCATTTTGATTAAGTTTTTTAAAAAGAGAAAGGAGAGATTGAGGAGCAAATCTCGCCCCATTTCTGCCGCCGTTTCTAATAACGCCTTGATCACTTGAGCTTTTTATAAAAAAGACAGATTTCCTATTAGGGGTAAAATCTGCAGTCTGTTTAAAAAGCGCCCCTAGGGATTCTTCAAAACGTTTTTGTGATTGAGTGATAACTGGGTTCGACATAGAATACTCTTATTCCTTCAATTGGTAATTATGACGTTGTCAAATTTTGACTGGACTGACAAGAAATCTATTAGATGGTTTATCATGCTTGGTGCAGGACATGAAGGGCCATACTCTTTTGAGAATTTAGAAGTTCTCCTGAAAAATAAAAAAATAACTTTAACTTCTAAAGTTTGGGCCGAAGGCCTAGATTCACCAATTAATTTTTCTGAAGTTTTGCAAAAAAAATCTGATGGTCATGTTCAAGTGGAGTTGGACGAACTCCCACCACTTCCACCTTTGCCGATTGAAGAACTCATAGAAGTTGATACTCAACAAGCTGAGCAAACGAAGCGAAAGAGTAATCCTCTTTATTTTGTCATTGTCAGTGGCTTTTTAATTGTCTTTATCTATTTAGCTTTTAATCAGTGGATAGCATCAAAAGAAGTGTTTAGTTTTTCCCGTCCCTCAAAAATGTCAGTCGAACTGCAACAAAAAATTCTAGACGAATTTAAATTTCAAGGTTGGGGTCGAGAAATTTTCTTTAAGGAATTTGTGGCCTCCGACTTAAGTCAAATCTGGCTAGTGACTTCATCATTTCAGCGTTGTGAAGTCAGTGCTTCTTTTGAATCTCTGCCTCAAAAACTTTTAACTTTTTCAGAAGAGAAAGTGGCCTTTGATTCTAAGGGCATCTTAAAAGATCACTTGGTGCAATTTGATCGTTTTGATTTCAAATCTGGAAATAGAATTGTTCCTGGTATGTATCAAATGAATGTTCGTGCTTCTGATTGTTCTTGGGATGGTGTGACTCCTCAAGTTGCTAATCTTTTTAATAATCCTGCCACTTCATATTCAGCATTGATTAAAGTGATTCTTTATCCTGGTGGGGCCATAGAATTCAACCAGGTTCTCAGTAAACTTTTAAATAAGAAAATGGAAACTGAGATTAAGGAAAAAAGTAAAATTGAAGATTTTTGGCTAGATTTACAACAGAAGCTTCAAACTCTATTGGCCATCAGTCTTCAAGTTGAGCATCTGATGTTGGATTTTCTTGATCGTGGAGAGTCTCAGTTTATTCCCAAATTAAGACCGATGGTGGATGAATATACAAAAAAATATGGACATTTTTTGACCAAGTTTGTCGTTGCCAATGAAAATTATTTTAAAGAATTAAAATTAGGTTCTAATAAGGCCGTATCTCAGCAAAAAAATTATGAGATGATGATCCGGATAGCGGCCAAAAATATTGGCCAAGAATCAATGAAGCTTCTAGAAGAGTGGATGAATGTAAAGAAAAAGCCTTCTTCTTCTCAGATGAAGGCCTACAAAGAGAAAGTTAAAAAGACGTATCAATCTTTAAAAGAAGATATTAATCAAAAGATAATTCAAATTTCTGAGGATCGATCGACTTAATTTCAAATTTTTCCTGGGCCATAAAATCAGCTTCGGAAATCTTCTTTATTTTTGCTCCCCAGACTTGGATATCGTGCTCAAAAATCATCGTAAGATTTCTTTGAATAATGAAATTGTAAAACTCGACTTTATCTTTAGTCGTTTGTCCTGGAGCAATATCGTAGCCCATCACCCATGGAACTGCGATATGGTGACTTGTAGGGACTAAGTCGGCCATATAGATAAACTTCTCATCATAAGGATGAAGAAGATAAGGAGTATGCCCAAAAGAGCATTTATAATAGAGTTTATCCTCTCCATCTTCTATTAATAATCCTTCCTCCTGATCCAGCCAATGAATGAGTCCATCAGCATCGGCTTTTTCAATTAGAGGGCGAAAATATTGCTGATGAAATGATCCAGCGTCCCTAAGTGTTGGGTGTAAAGAGTATTCATAATGCTTTCGATGGAGGTGGATCGTTGCTTTTGGAAATAAAGTGACATGTTCGTTCTGTTCATGTCCAAGCCCCCCAACATGGTCAAAATGAAGGTGTGTGATGATCAGGTCAGTAATATCCTCAGGGGCCAAGAGATAATCTTTTTTTAATGTCTCGATGAGTGGATTTTTTTTACCCACCACTCCAAATCTTTGATCAAATTTATCCCCGTGATAATCACCGATCCCGGTATCAACCAAAATATTTCGGTTTGGCGTTTGAATTAACATGACACGTAAACTCATCAGAATTCGATTCAACTCATCGGAAGGGATGGCCTTGTTCCAGAGTGGTTTGGGAATAATTCCAAACATAGCGCCCCCATCAAGTTTAAAAACAGCGGGATGGAGAATTGAGTATTTTTTCATAAACGCCTTTTAGGTTTTTGACAGTGTGCGTACTCATATTGCCTTTTTAAAACAATGTTTTTCAAGACCTTTTCGTTGATAGACCCTGGAAAATGCCTATAATGTCCTCTATCCATTGTAATTTTAGGAGTCCTATGAACATTCACGAGTATCAAGCTAAAGAGCTTATGCGCCAATTTAATATCGCGGTATTAAAGGGTGGCGTTGCCAACACTCCAGCTGAAGCAGTTGAAGTTGCTAAAAAATTAGATACAAAAGTTTGGGTTGTTAAGGCCCAAATCCACGCAGGTGGAAGAGGTAAAGGCGGAGGCGTTAAACTGGCCCGCTCGCTTGAAGAAGTTGAAAAGCACGCTAAAGATATTCTTGGCATGCAACTTGTGACTCACCAAACAGGTCCTGAAGGAAAAAAAGTTTTAAAAGTTCTTGTTGAGCAAGGTTGTGATATTGATCACGAGTACTATTGCGGTATCGTTCTTGATCGTTCAGTTGGAAAAATTGCTATGATGGTTTCAACTGAAGGTGGAATGGAGATCGAAAAAGTTGCTCATGATACTCCAGAAAAAATTATTAAAGCTCACATTGATCCTGCGACAGGTTTTACACAAGCTCACGGAAGAAAACTTGGCTACGCTCTTGGTCTTAAAGGTGAAACATTAAAGAAAGCCATGGCCTTCTTTGATGGTCTTTATAAACTTTATGTTGAAAAAGATTGTTCAATTGCAGAAATCAATCCTCTTGTGACAACAAAACAAGGTGATGTTCTCGCTCTTGATGGGAAATTAAATTTCGATGACAACGCTCTTTTCAGACATCCTGAAATTGAAGCAATGAGAGATATCACTGAAGAATCAGAGCAAGAGTTAGAAGCTGGAAAATACGGCCTATCGTATATTTCTCTTGATGGAAATATCGGCTGTCTTGTAAACGGTGCCGGTCTTGCGATGGGAACACTTGATATTCTTAAATTATACGGCGGAACACCTGCTAACTTTTTAGATGTGGGCGGTGGTGCTACTAAAGAAACTGTTCAAAAAGCATTCTCTATCATTCTTCAAGATGCCAACGTAAAAGCCATTCTTGTTAACATCTTCGGTGGAATTATGAAGTGTGACATCATTGCTAATGGTGTTGTTGATGCTGCAAAAGAATTAGGAGTGAAAGTTCCTCTCGTTGTTCGTCTTGAAGGAACCAACGTTGCTCTAGGTAAGAAAATTCTTGCTGAATCAGGTTTAAAAATTACTGCTGCAAATGATCTCGCTGATGCCGCTCAAAAAGCTGTAGCAGCTGCAAAGGGAGCTAACTAATATGGCGATTCTTATTAATAGAAATACTCGTCTTATCACTATTGGTATTACTGGTAAGCAAGGTACCTTCCATACTCTTCAATCTCGTGATTACGGGACAAACGTTGTAGGTGGTGTGACTCCTGGTAAAGGCGGCACTGTTCATGAAGGTATTCCTGTTTTCAATACAGTTTATGAAGCTGTTTCTGAAACTCAAGCAAACGCTGCAATGGTTTTTGTTCCACCTCCATTTGCTGCTGATTCAATTATTGAATGTATTGATGCTGAAATCCCTCTCATCATTGCCATCACTGAAGGTATTCCTGTTCAGGATATGATCAAAGTTAAGGCCATGCTTAAAGGATCAAAATCTCGCTTAATTGGTCCAAACTGTCCGGGTGTTATTACTCCAGGAGAGTGTAAGATTGGAATTATGCCTGGCCACATTCATATGCCGGGGAAAGTGGGAGTGATCTCTCGTTCTGGAACTTTGACTTATGAAGCTGTTTATCAGTTAACTCAAAGAGAAATCGGCCAATCAACTTGCGTTGGTATCGGTGGTGACCCTGTTAACGGAACAAACTTTATCGACTGTCTTGAAATGTTCGAAAAAGATCCAGAAACTGAAGCGGTTATCATGATCGGTGAGATTGGTGGTACTGCTGAAACAGATGCTGCTCGTTGGATTAAGCAAAATATGACGAAGCCAGTAGTAAGCTTTATTGCTGGTGCCGCTGCTCCAAAAGGCAAGCGTATGGGTCATGCTGGTGCGATCATTTCAGGAGCTGATGATTCAGCTGAGGCGAAGTTTCGTATTCTTCAAGAATGTGGGGTAACAATTGCTCGTTCTCCTGCTGAACTTGGACAAAAAGTTGCTGAAGTCTTAAAAAAATAATAAAAGAGAAAAAAAATATAAGGGAGCTAACAATGGCCATGGAAAAAACACTTTCAATTATTAAACCAAATTCTACTCTTGATAATAACATTGGTAATATCATTGCTATTTTCGAAAAAAATGGTCTTCGTATTTCTGCTGCAAAGTTTACAAAACTTTCAAAAGAAAAAGCTGAAGGTTTTTATATCGAGCACAAAGAAAGACCTTTCTTTGGCGAATTAGTAAATTTCATGACTTCAGGTCCTGTAATGCTTATGGTGCTTGAAGGTGAAAACGCAGTTGCTAAAAACCGTGAGCTTATGGGTGCAACAAACCCAGCTAACGCAGCTGAAGGCACAATTCGTAAATTGTATGCTAAATCAGTAGGTGAAAATTCTGTTCATGGTTCAGATTCTCTTACTTCTGCTGAGAGAGAAATTGCTTACTTTTTCGAAAGAAATGAAGTGATCAACCGTTTTTAATTTTCTTTAAAATTTTGATTTGATCAAAGGCTCCCAATTGGGAGCCTTTTTTGTACTAAATCAAAATTCTCTTCTTAGGAAACGCAGCACTCGCAGTCTAAATTTATCTCCATTTAACTTAGCCCTGATGGATTGTTATATTTTCCCAGTTAACTGTTTCTTTGAAAGAAACTTATTCACCAAAGGGGATCGATATGAAAACAATCTTGGCTTTAGTGGTAATGGCCTTATTTGCTGGATCAGTTATGGCCCAAGACAATACCAGGCATATGGTGGAATTCAATGCAGATTCGCTTTTGAATGCTGTACTTTCATTTTCAAAATCTAAAACAAAGGGACAGGATTCAGATAATGACACCAATTTAAGATTGAATCTCAATTATGCTTATTCCTTGCCCATGATGCCTAATATCCAAGTTGGTGGCCGAGTTTTGTATAATAAAGCAACTGTTGCTGGCCGTGGGGATGCAGAAGATTACCGCTTTCAAATTGGTGGGATCTACAATCACTCATCTGATTTAATGAACAGTGTTTATGCCTCCCTTTACTTGGGTGTAGGTTGGGCCAATACCTATGGGACTCGTTCAGGTGGATACGGGCGAAAAGATGAAACAATGCTTTCCACTTTAGCGCTTGGTAAGAGATTTGATCTTTCTCATTGGGGGGGAAAGCATGTCACTTATTCTCCTGAAATTGCCCTTCAAAATGAAAATTCGACCACTGGTTCGGCTCTTCAATATCGTCAAGATCTTCAGCTAAGAATCTTACAATTCTCAGTTTTCTTTTAATCCTATATACTTGGCCCCGATTCCTGGGGCCATTCTTGCTTAACAAATGGCCAAAATCACATTGAAAATACGTAAAATTTTCAAATTTGTAGAGCTTTTTTGTTGCATGCGTTATAAAAGTGATTGTAAGTTCCATTTTTGGAGGAGTTCACATGTTTAATCTCGGTGACCACGTTGTTTGTCCTGGCCATGGTGTTGGTCAAGTCTGCAGCGTAGAAACAAAAGAAGTGAATGGTGAGCTTAAAGGATTTTATACAATTAAGGTTGTTTCCAATGGCATGAAAGTTATGATTCCTGTTGATAGTAAAGAAGGAATCCGCTCCCTAATTCCATCTACAGAAATTAATGGCGTGTTTGAACTATTGAAAGATCAAAGTGTTAAGGTCGATATGTCGACCTGGAACCGTCGTCATCGTGAATACACTTTAAAAGTAAAGACTGGCTCACTTTTAGAAATCGCTGATGTCCTTCGCCAACTTTTACTGCTTAAAACCACAAAAAAATTATCTTTTGGTGAGCGAAAAATGCTCGATCAGTGTAAAGAGCTCATCGTAAAAGAGATTGCTCTTTCGACCGGCGCTCCTGAAGGATCAATTTCAGAGAAAATCGACTCTCTTTATAGCTAAGAAATTAACAAAATCCTGAATCCCATGTTATCTTGTTCCTCAATACATTTGAGGAGTTCTCTTTATGACTGTCCGAGTAAGATTTGCACCTTCTCCAACTGGTTACTTACATATTGGTGGTGCTCGTACCGCCCTTTATAATTACCTTTACGCTAAGGCCACTGGTGGAACTTTTGTTCTTAGAATTGAAGATACAGATCTTGAAAGATCATCAGCTGAATATGAAAAACTTCAAATTGCAGATCTTCAGTGGCTGGGAATCATTCATGATGAGGGTCCTGATAAACCAAATCCTAAATACGCGCCTTATCGTCAATCTGAGCGTGCTGAAATTTATCAAAAATATGCCAAAGACTTAGTTGATCGTGGTTTAGCTTACTATGATTTTTGTACAGAGGAGGAGCTTGAGGCGATGAAGGCCAAGGCCGAAGCTGAAGGCAGAGATCCTATTTATGAAGGGAAGTGGAAAGATCCTAAATTTCATCTGGAAGCCTTAGATAAAATTGCTAAAGGTGAAAAACCGGCCATTCGTTTTCGTGCTTACAAAAAATCCTACACACTAAATGATAAAGTTAAAGGAAGTGTGACTTACCCTGAAGGGATGGTAGGAGACTTTGTGATCGTAAGATCTAACGGTCTTCCAGTTTATAATTATTGTTGCGTGATTGATGATATGTTGATGGAGATCACTCATGTTATTCGTGGGGAAGATCACCTGAATAATACTGTAAGACAGCTCATGATCTATGAAGCTCTTGGAGCGAAAATTCCAGAGTTTGCTCACGTCTCTCTTTTAATCGGTCATGATCGTCAGAAGCTTTCAAAACGTCATGGGGCCACTTCAGTAAATCTTTACCGAAATGAGCACTATCTTCCAGAGGCGATGTGTAATTATCTTTGTCTACTTGGTTGGTCTCATCCTGAAGAAAAAGATATTTTCGATAAAAAAGATATTGTTTCTGTTTTTAGCCTTGAGAGATTTTCTGCTCACGCAGCAATGTATGATCTTGAAAAACTTAAATGGGTTAATTCTGAACATATTAAGAAAATGGATAATGCTTCATTAATTAAATTAATTGAAGCCGAGCCAGAAAGTGAGTTCTTTAATAAACAAACTTCTGAATGGAAAAATGCCTGTGTGGATCTTTTAAAGAAGTACACTCAGTTTACCACTGATTTTCCAAAACTAGTGAATGAGCTCATTCTTAAACCAGATCCTGAAGTTACTGAGCCTTTAAAAGAGATTCTTTCTTGGGAAACAACTCCAAAAATTATGTCTTTTATTGCTGAAGAAGTGAGTAAAGCTTCAACTGAATTTGTGACAGAAGCAGAACTCAATAATTGGATGGAGCATGTGAAGAAAAATCTTGGAGTAAAAGGAAAACCTTTATTTCAAGGTGTGCGAGCGGCTCTGACTGGGCATGATCACGGTCCAGATTTAAAATTTTTGATTCCTTTAACACCTGTAAGCGTTTTAAAGCAACGTATCGCTCATTTGAATAAGTAGGATTCATGACTAGAGAACTAAAAATTCAAAATAACCTAACAAGAAAAAAAGAAATCTTTACTACAATCGATCCTGGTAAAGTGAAGTTCTATTCTTGTGGACCCACTACTTATGATTTTCTCCATATTGGAAATGCTCGTGCATTAGTGGTGGGAGATTTATTTAATCGTGTTTTAAAGTCATTCGGTTATGATGTCACTTTTGTTCGAAATTACACTGATGTTGATGACAAGATTATTGATCGTGCCCGAGAGCTTGGCCGAGATCCTATTGAGCATGCGGCCATCTTTGTAAAAGAATGTGAAAAAGATATGAACTCTCTTGGCATGATGCCGGCCACTCATACTCCGAAAGTTTCTGAAACCATGCCAGAGATCATTCAAATGATCGAAGAGATTATTAAAAATGGTAAGGCCTATGTGGTGGAGGGGGAAGTTTTCTTTAATGTTCCCTCATTCCCAGAATATGGAAAGCTTTCAAAAAAAGATTTAGATTCTCTTCAACACGGCATAAGAGTTGAAGTTGATACTAAGAAAAAAAATGCTGCTGATTTTGTTTTATGGAAGCCGGCCAAAGCAGGTGAGCCTTCATGGGATTCACCATGGGGAAAAGGTCGTCCGGGATGGCATATAGAATGTTCTGCTATGGCCAAGAAGTTTTTGGGGAAAACGCTAGATCTTCATCATGGTGGAGTAGATTTAATGTTTCCTCACCATGAAAATGAAATTGCTCAATCTGAAGCAGCTAACAATTGTCCTTTCTGTACTCAATGGGCCCATAATGAATTTTTAAATTTTGGCTCTGAAAAGATGAGTAAGTCTCTTGGAAACGTCGTTAAAATTCGTGACTTCGTTGAAAAATACGGCGGACAAGTTCTTCGTCATGTCCTTTTATCTGTTCATTATCGCGCTCGTCTTGAGTGGAGTGATGAAGTGATTCAAAGAGCACTAGATGAAGTGAAGAGGATTCATGACTTTGTGATTGAAGCAAAGTCATTTAAGGCCTCTCATCAAGGTGAAGTTGATGCAGAGATCAGTGTTTGTTTAGAGAAAATGAAAGATGAACTCGCTAATGATTTTAATTCTGCAGGGGCCATGGGCCATTATTTTTCTTTCATTCGTTACGTTAAAGCTCACAAGGATCAACTTTCAGACCAGTCCATTCTAACCATAAATACGGTAAATCTTTTTGTGCAAGAGGCCCTCGGTTTAGTGGCAAAAGATCCTGAAGCAGTACTTTTTCAACTAAAAAAGCATGAACAAGATACCTCTAGTGCTGGAGTTGATGCTGCATGGATAGAAAAGCTTATTGAGGAAAGAAAGTTGGCCAAGGCGCAAAAAAATTGGGCAAGAGCAGATGAAATAAGAAAAGAGCTCACTGGCAAAAATGTTGTGCTGAAAGATAATCCAGATGGCTCGACAGATTGGAAAATTAACTCTTAGACAAGTGTCATTATGACACTTGTTATTCTAAAAATATCACATCTTCTCACTGCTTAGTTACTACTTCATTGTCACATGATAATTGTAGGTGTAGTTAGACAGAAAATATCTAAAGAGAGGAAATGATATGAAAATGTTTGTTGCTTTGTATGCCTTGGCACTTTCTGTATCGTCTTTGGCAAGTTCAGGTGAGACTAAAACATTTGTTTATGATGGTTCTCAAAGTTCAGTAGAGCTTCTTTTAAGAGGAGAAAAAACTCATACTGAATACACCTATGAGCCACGTCAAACGATCTGTACGAGAACTGAAGTCGTTGGTTACCGAACAGTTTGTTATGGCCCTCAAGGTGCAAATGCTGACAAACTACTTCCTCCACCACCTCCACGTCCTTATCCTGTTCCACGTCCTGGCCCTTATCCAATGCCAGTTCCTCCTCCAAGAGTATGTCATCAGGAGCCGGTATATAGAACCGTTAGTTACCCTTGTATTCAAACAGTCAGAATCCCGCATGAAATTAAGGATTATGATACTGAGGCAAGAGTAGTTATTAACGTAACAAAACTTCCTGAGCTTATGACTGTAGGTGAGACATTTAAAGTTCGTCTTGATGGTGAAGAGTTAAGCTTAGAAACAATTGGCTCAAAAAAATTCTTTATTGTACTTAACAATAAAGTTGAAAACTCTTCGATGAGTGGTTCGGTGAAATTTCTTGATACTACTTATAATGTTGAGCTTATCGAGGCTGCACCGTTAACTCGTGTTTTTAACATGAATAATATCGCAATGAATGGCGATGTTCTTGCGGCCGATATTGGTGCTGTAACAACAACTAAAAATCTTGGATTTTCTCTTCGTGTGGATAGAGCTCCGATCTTTGGATCAAACACGACACTTTTTGATCGTGAATTAACACTAGATGAAGCTAAGATTTTAAATCTTGCGACAGGTTCACAGATGACAGTTGATTTTAACACTGTTGGCATCCAGATGGGTGGAGGAAGACATTTAATCACTGCTAGAGTTTTCCTAAAACTCAATGGCAGACTTTTAAATGATTTTCAATTTGGTGAGCTTGAAGCTGGCCGCACTCTTGTTTTAAAACGTTAATCTTTCGGGGGCCTACAGTCTGTGGGCCCCGTTTTTCCTACCATGTAATTTTTACACACTTATTGGAGATTTCCGGATTTGGATGTATTTTGTGCGAATCGTCAAAACATTCAATGAGGAAATATGAAATTTACTTTAGGAATGATCTCACTTCTAATGTGTACCGCTTCTTTTGCTTCAACTGGAGAGTCCAGAAGAGTAATCTACGATGGATCTCAGAGCACTTTTGAATTATCTCTAACTGGGCAGAAGACTCACATTGAGTATACTTCAGAGCCTCGTCCCTCAATATGCACCCGGATAGATTATGTAGGGAGTCGCCGAGTTTGTCCTAATGTTCCTAATCCTGATCCTCGAAGCTGCAGAGATGTGCCAATTACCCATCCTGTTTCTTATCCATGCACTCGTATAGAGCAAATCCCCCACGATATAAAAGATTATGATGTAGACGTGAGAGTTAGTTTAAGTATGACTAAGCCGTCTGAAGTATTAACCAGTGGTGAATCAATTGAAATCAAAGTCCTTGGTGACGAGGTTTCAATTGAGGCCACAGGTTCAAAAAAATTCTTTCTTGTTTTAAAAAATAAGAATGAAAAATCTTCGATGCAAGGTTCAGTGAAAATGATGGATGTTTCATATGAGATTGAGCTGATTGAGGCCTTGCCAATTTTAAAGGCCTTAAGCATTGAGGATATGAATGTTGAGAATAATTTTGCTTCTTTTAATTTAGGATCAATTGCAGATTCAAAACATTTAGGAGTTGCTTTAAATGTAACGAAGGCCCCAATCTTTGGTTTCAATAAAACTCTATTTGATCGAGAACTTACTCAGGATGAAATGGTTATTGAAAGTGTCGAGAATAAAACGAATGTGAAAATTGATTTGAGTAAATTAGGCGTAGAGATCGATGCTGGACGCTTTCATGTTGTGGCACGCGCCTTCTTGAAAGTATTTGGCACGGTTTTAAATGCTGATCAATTTCCAGGACTAGAAGTTTCAAGAAAAGTAACAATTAAAAAATAAATTGAAGCGCGTGAGCGCTTCAATTTATCTACAATAGTTCGTGATATTTTTGTGATTTGTTGATAACTCGAATCTTTTTATTCTTTTGAACCAAAAGCTCTAGTGGTCTTCCTCTTAAATTATAATTTGATCCCATACTAAAACCATAGGCCCCTGTATCTTTTAAAATTAAAAGTTCTCCCGCTTTCATTGGAGGAAGAAGTCTATTTTCTCCAAAGCAGTCTGAGGTTTCACAAATGGGCCCAACCACGCTGCAATTCTTAGTTGCTTTGGCCTCTTTCACAGGAATAAGACCGTGATAAGCACCATAAAGTGATGGACGCATAAAATCGTTCATTCCCCCATCCACAATCAGAAAGTGGTTATTTTCTGAAACTTTATTTCGAAGTACTGACATAACAAATATGCCGGCCTTAGCAACAATTCTTCTGCCTGGCTCAAAAACAATGCGCGGCCGATGATTCTTATCATTCGGATAATTCACCTTAATCGTTTGAGCGATAAGTTTCATATAATGATCAAGACTTGGAAGTTTGTGTGATTCATCTGGATGATAATCAACACCAAGTCCACCACCTACATCTAGAAACTCGAGAGGAAGATTAATTTTAACTGCGACTTCACAGAGCTTTTTTACTGCTCTCTTCGTGGCCCTAAGATCCAGAAGTTGAGAGCCAATATGGACAGAGAGTCCCACTAATTTAGAATTAGTCCAAAGTTTTTTATTCTTAATAGCGCTTAAGATATCTTCTTCTAAAATTCCAAATTTATGAGTTTTATTTCCGGTAGAAATATATTTATGAGTCTTTGGAGCGACGACAGGATTTAAACGAAAACAAATTCGAGCTGTCTTTTTTGTTTTAGTAGCACACTCATTAATGAGTTCTAACTCTTCAATTGATTCAACGTTAAAAGAGTAAATGCCTGTTTTAGAAACTGTCAAAGCAAAAAGAATTTCTTCTTTTGTTTTTCCTACTCCAGAGAAGACAATTTTATTGGCCGGAATACCTGCTTCTAGTGCGCGCTTTAATTCACCACCTGAGACAATATCTGCACCAGAGCCAAGCTTGGCCAAGATTTTAATCAACTCCTTATTGGGATTTGATTTCATGGCAAAACACACTAAAGGTTGGTGAAGTTGATGGTTGAGGGCCGCTTGAAAAAAATCATGATAATTCTTGGTAAGAATATCCTCTGAGTAAATAAAGAATGGCGTCTTATGTTTAGAGGCCACATCCAAAAGATTCAGTTTGGGAAAGTGCAATGTTTTGTTTAAATATTTTAAATCACTCATGGGAATACAACACCTTTTCTCCATTCTAAAACACTGTTTAAAGTTTCTTGATCTAGGATTTTATTATCATAAGCTACTCTTGCTAAAACTTCAAAAGTAGAGAGGGACTCAAAGGGAAGATTCGCTTGATTAAAAACAAGCTCGGCCTGCTTGAATCCATAACTAAAGATACTTAGAACTTTTTCAACGTTTACGCCGGCCTCTCTAAGTTTTTCAGCAGCAGCAATCGAGCTTTTACCAGTTGAAATAAGATCCTCAATTAACACCGACTTTTGATTCGGCCTAATTGAGCCTTCAATAGCATTATTTCTACCATGCTCTTTATTTGAGCTTCGAACATAAACCAAAGGTAATTTCATCTCCATGGCGATCCAAGCGGCCCAAGGTATTCCAGCAGTGGCCGTTCCGGCAATCACATCGACATTAAGAGGTTTGATGATCTCAGCAAAAGCTTTCACGATATATTCTCGTGGCCCAACAGTTGAAATAAGAAGACGATTATCACAATAAACGGGAGATTTTATACCAGAGGTCCAAGTAAATGGATCCTGAGGTCTTAGAAACACCGCTTTTTCATCGAGAAGTATATTAGCAACTTTTTCAGCACGATTCATTTTTTATCCTTTTAAAATAGCTTCTAAGGCAGCTCTTGGATTAGCGGCTTCGGTAATTGGTCTTCCAATTACCATATAGTCCGTTCCTAGTTTAATGGCGTCCATAGGAGTTGTAATTCGAACTTGATCATTTACAGCTGAACCAGCAGGGCGAATTCCTGGAGTTACAGTTAAAAAGCGTGAACCACAAATTAGCTTGATTGCTTGAACTTCTAAAGGAGAAGAAACCACTCCATCAAGTCCAGAAGCTTGAGCAAGCTTGGCATAATGAGTAACACTCTTAAGTAAGTCTCCTGAAATTCTTTGCTCTTCATTAAGTTGTGATTGAGAGGTACTCGTTAATTGAGTTACAGCAATTAAAAGGGGAGGATTATTTTTTCCTTTTATCGCCTCAGCAGCTTTTTTCATCATTTCTGATCCACCGGCCGCATGAACATTAATCATATCAATCGGAAGCTGATTGAGGGATTTTATCGCCTGGCCAACAGTATTTGGGATGTCATGAAGTTTTAGATCCAAAAAAACTTTAAAATTCTTTTCCTTGGCAAGATGGATCGCCTTAGGACCGATCGAATAAAAAAGCTCCATTCCAATTTTGACCCAAACATTGGTATTGGAAAGTGAATCAAATAACTGAATCAGCTTTTTTTCATCTTGAGTATCTAGAGCGACAATGATTTTTTCAGCAGAAATCATGAAAGAGGCTCCATCATATAGGTGCTTCTTTCAATGGTTCGAAGAAGTGCCTCGGTTGTATCAAGTGATGTTAAACAAAGAAGTCCTCTTTCAACAGCGGCCCGTCTCATTTTGAAGCCATCCGACTCAACATTTTTTCCCTTAGAAATGGTATTTATGATGAGAGCAATCCTTCCAGATTTTATTTCATGAATAATATCATTTGAGCTCTGGCCAATTCTGGCGACAGTTCTAACAGGTAAGTTGGCCGAACGGAGAAGATTTGCAGTCCCTTCTGTCGCCACAAAATCAAAACCAACTTGATAGAAGCGCTTGAAAATCTCTAGTGCTTCTTCTTTATCATGATCACTAATTGTAGCAAGAATAGTCCCGGAATCTGGAATCACAACACCAGCTGCCACAAAGGCCTTATGGAGAGCTTTTTCAAAAACTCTATCTTTACCCATAACTTCACCGGTAGATTTCATCTCTGGGCCTAAGGCAATTTCTACATCTGATAATTTGGCAAAAGAAAAAACGGGAACCTTAACTGCGACGTCATTTTTGAAAGGAAGAGTACCGTGATAGTAGCCTTGAGATTTTAAGCTCTCTCCAAGTATTGCTTTGGTTGCGATTTTGGCCATCGGCACTCCAGTAACTTTTGAGAGGAAAGGAACTGTTCTCGATGCACGTGGGTTAACTTCAAGAACAAAAACTTCACCTTTATAAATCACAAATTGAAGATTTATAAGTCCTTTCACATTTAGTGCTTTGGTGATGGAAAGAGTTGTCTCGGAGAGTTGATCAAGAATTTCTTTTGAAACTGACTGTGGTGGATAGACTGCGATAGAGTCACCAGAGTGAACTCCGGCCTTTTCAATATGCTCCATAATCCCAGGGATAAAAGCGGTTTCACCATCGCAAATGGCGTCTACTTCCATTTCTCTTCCAATCATATAACGATCAATCAGCACTGGATGCTTTGGATTCACTTGAACTGCTCTTTTCATGTAATCCATTAATTCTTTTTCGTTATAAACAATCTCCATCGCTCGTCCCCCAAGTACGTAAGAAGGGCGAACAATGACTGGAAATCCAAGATGGGCCGATTTCTCAACCGCTTCGTCAATTGAAGTTACCGTGCAGCCAAGGGGTTGAGCGATATTAAGCCCACGCAAAAGTTCTTCGAATCGACGTCGATCTTCTGCTCGATCAATGTCATCCACTGAAGTTCCAAGAATCTTTACTCCGCGTTTGGCAAGAGGAGAGGCCAGGTTGATAGCAGTTTGCCCACCAAATTGAACGATAACACCAATAGGTTTTTCACGTTCAATAACATTGAATACATCTTCAACCGTTAGTGGCTCAAAATAAAGTCGATCTGAAATATTAAAATCAGTCGAAACAGTTTCCGGATTGTTATTGATAACAATTGCTTCCATTCCCATTGAACGTATCGTTTCAATGGCATGAACCGTGGCATAATCAAATTCAATCCCTTGGCCAATTCTTATTGGGCCTGAGCCAAGTACGACAACTTTTTCTTTAGATGAGGCCAAAACTTCATCTTCATTTTCGTAAGTTGAATAATAGTATGGAGTGGAGGATTCAAATTCACCTGCACATGTATCAACCATTTTATAAACTGGCCTGATGTTGTGCTCAGATCTTAATTTATAAACTTCTTCCTCACTTAAAGACCATAGTCGGGCGATGATTCTATCAGCAAAGCCCAAGCGTTTGGCCTCTTTTAAAAGAGAGATATCTTTAGGATGGGATTTAAGTTTATTTTCCATCTTGATGATATTCTCAATCTTAGTGAGGAAGAAGAAATCGATTTTAGTAAGATTATGAATTTCTTGAGATGAGATTCCTACCCGAAGGGCCTCGGCCACGGCGAAAAGTCTCTCGTCATCTTGTTTACTTATTTTAGATAAAATTTCTTCATGAGATTTATCTTTAAGATTGGGAAGCTCAAGATGATACAGACCAACCTCAAGAGAGCGAACTGCTTTAAGGAGTGATTCTTCTAGATTTCGACCTAAGGCCATCACTTCACCAGTGGCCTTCATTTGTGTGCCTAATCTTCTATTGGCATTGACGAATTTATCAAATGGCCAGCGAGGAATTTTAGAAACGACATAATCAAGGGCCGGCTCAAAGCAGGCATATGTTTTTTTAGTAACCGGGTTGATGATCTCATCAAGAGTTAGGCCGATAGCAATTTTGGCCGCGATTTTTGCGATAGGGTAACCCGTGGCCTTTGAGGCCAGAGCGGATGAGCGTGAGACACGAGGATTCACTTCGATGACATAATATTGGAAGGAGTGTGGATCAAGGGCGTACTGCACATTACATCCTCCTTCAATTTTCAGAGAGCGAATAATTTTTAATGCTGATGATCTGAGCATTTGATATTCTTTATCACTTAATGTCTGGCTAGGGGCCACAACAATTGAGTCTCCTGTATGTACACCAACGGGATCAATGTTCTCCATATTACAAACAATAATGCAATTATCATTACTATCACGGATTACTTCATATTCGACTTCTTTGAAGCCCGCGATAGATCTTTCGATAAGGCATTGCTGAATAGGCGAAGCCGCAAGCCCAGAATTTGTTGTAGTGATGAGTGCATCTTCATCTAGTGCAATTCCTCCTCCTGTTCCTCCAAGAGTAAAAGCAGGCCTGATAATAAGCGGATATCCAATTTTTTTTGCAAATTCTAGTGCGCCTTCTACTGTACTTACTATAGTACTTTCTGGAACTGGCTCACCAATTTCTACCATGAGTTCTTTGAAGAGCTTTCTATCTTCAGCTTTTTGAATGGTATCAACTTTACAACCTAAAAGTTTGACGCCCAAACGTTTCAAATGACCTTCTTCTTCGAGCTTAACCGCTAAATTGAGAGCGGTTTGTCCCCCAAGAGTAGGAAGTAGGCCATCTGGCTTTTCTTTATGAATAATTTTGAGAAGAAATTCTTTTGTAAGAGGTTCAATATAAACTTTGTGGGCCGTTTCTTTATCTGTCATGATGGTCGCGGGATTAGAGTTCACTAATACGACTTCAAGTCCTTCTTCGATTAAGGATTTAACAGCTTGGGTTCCTGAATAATCAAACTCGGCAGCTTGTCCGATGACAATTGGGCCAGAACCAATCACAAGAACTTTTTTAAGATTTAAATGAATACCCATACATTAATTCCTTATTGAAGAAAGAAAATCATCAAATAACCATCCTGTATCTTCAGGGCCAGGACATGCTTCAGGATGATATTGAACCGAGAATGCTGGAAGGGTTTTGTGTCTAAGACCTTCAACAGTTTTGTCGTTGATATTTATTTGTGTAATCTCAAGTTCAGATTTCTCTACAGAATCTGTGGTTACGGCATACCCATGATTTTGGGATGACATAAAAACTTTGCCTAAGCGAAGATCTTTAACAGGGTGATTTCCACCTCGATGTCCAAATTTTAATTTTTCTGTATTGGCACCATTGGCGAGAGCAAAAAGCTGATGCCCCATACAGATTGAAAACATTGGATAGCGTTTTTGTAATTCTCGAATAACTGGGAGAACTACAGGAACATCTTTTGGATCTCCTGGCCCATTAGAAAGAAGTATACCTTGAGGGCGATAGCTTTGAATCATATCTAGTGATGTGTTCCAAGGAACAACCACAACATCACAATTTCGAATCATTAATGAGCGTAGAATATTTTTCTTATAACCAAAATCCATCAAAATAATTCGCTTGCCTGAGCCCGGAAAATGAATGGGACTCTTAGTTGAAACTCTACTTATTTGATCATTGCCCAGAGATCGAGAAAGGAGAAGTTGTATATTATGAGTCGGGTAGCTTTCTGGTACTAGCACCGCTTTCATCACACCCTTTTGTCTGATTTTCTTTGTAAGCTCTCTGGTATCAAGGCCCGCGATCCCTGGTATTTTAAACCGCTTAAGAAGTTCTCGAAGCGAGTATTCATTGCGCCAGTTTGATCCTTCTTCTGGACATTCTCTAACCACCAACCCTTTAAGAGCAGGGGAAAGAGATTCAAAATCATCCTTATTGACTCCGTAGTTGCCAATCAAAGGATAAGTCATTACTACCATTTGATCGCAGTAAGAGGGATCTGAGAGAATTTCTTGGTAGCCGGTCATACTGGTATTGAAAACAAGCTCCCCGAGAGAGAACATACTTTCAAGTTCATGCCCAATTGATTCCCCAATAAATTCTTCACCTGTTTCCAGTACTAGCTTTATTAATTTCATATTTGACCCTTATTCATGGCCCATTCTAAAATGGCCATTCTTGCAAAGACGCCGTTACTCATTTGTTTGAAGATTCGCGATTGAGGGTGTTCAACAATTTCATCTGAAATTTCAATTCCTCGATTAAATGGGCCAGGATGAAGAATGATCGCATCCTTTTTCATTTGGTTTAATCGATTTAAATTTAGTCCAAATTTTTGATGATAAACTTGTGGATTAAGATCTAAGTTCTCATGACGCTCCAATTGAATTCTTAACATCATTAATGCGTCGACTTGAGGTAAAACTTTATCGAAATTTGAATTTTTAATAAGAGGCTTTTCAATTTTTGGTAAGAGAGAATCTGGTCCACACAAAAAGATCTCCATTCCAAAAATTTCTGCGGCCACCATTAAGGAGCCGGCCACTCTTGAATGTTTAATATCTCCACACACCGCAATTTTTAATCCTTCTAATTTTCCAAACTCTTGCTTGAGAGTTAAAAGATCAAGTAGACCTTGCGAAGGGTGCTCATGTTTTCCAGCACCTGCATTCAAAAGTGGAAGATGAAAACGATGGGCCATTTCATCAAAGATATGATCATCAGCGTGTCTTAAAATGATTCCATCAACCCCCAAACTCTCTAATGTTTTTAAAGTGTCATAAACAGTTTCACCTTTCTTAACACTTGAGTTTTCCGGAACAAAATTTACCACCTCTGCACCTAATCTTTTGGCTGCAATTTCAAACGAGCAACGAGTTCTGGTACTTGGTTCGTAAAATACGTTAGCGAAAATTTTGTGTTGGAGAATTTGAGAGATTTGTTCGGGCCGATTTTTATGAAGAGAAAAATAATGGGCCCTATCAATGAGGGATGATAATTGTTTTTGGTTAAAACTAGCGAGCGATAGGAAATGCTTGATCATTTTCCTCCTGGGAAGTTAACGAGTTATCAATTAAAATAGATTGGACTAATAGTTTCTGGGCGTGGGAAAATAATTTGATGCAAGAAAGCACCATATTCATAATTCAGTCCTAAAATGAAGTGTTATTTTAATTTCTTTCAAGTCATCCTTTTTGGCAAGTGCAAAGGGTAAAAAATTTATGAGCAAATTTAAGCTAGAGTCAGCTTTTAGGCCCATGGGGGACCAGCCCAAGGCCATATCTCAGATTTGTAAGGCCTTTGAATCAAATCAACGATTTCAAACACTCCTCGGGGTTACAGGTTCGGGAAAAACTTTCAGTATGGCGAACATCATTGCTGGACTGGGTAAAAAAACTTTAATCATGGCCCCAAATAAAACATTAGCGGCCCAGCTTTTTGCTGAGTTTAAAGAATTTTTTCCTCACAATGCTGTGGAGTACTTCGTGTCTTATTATGATTACTATCAGCCTGAGGCCTACGTTCCTGGGTCAGATACTTATATTGAAAAAGATTCGGCCATCAATGATGAAATTGAAAAACTACGTCATTCTGCTACACGATCTCTACTTTCTCGAGATGATGTCATCGTCGTCGCTTCCGTAAGTTGTATCTACGGAATCGGAGCTCCAGAAGAATATTTTAATCAAAGGATTCTTCTTTTTACTCAAGATAAAATGGATCGGGATACCCTACTCAAGCGATTAGTAGAAATTCAATATCAAAGAAATGATATTGATTTTCATCGAGGAACTTTTCGCGTAAGAGGGGATGTTGTTGAAGTTTTTCCGGCCTATGAAGAATCTCAGATTGTTCGAATAGAATTTTTCGATGATGTGATTGATGGAATTTTCATGGTTGATCCATTAAGGGGAAAAGTTCTTCAAGCGGTTAATCGAATTGATATCTATCCTAAGAGTCATTACGTGGTAGGCAAAGATAGAATGAAAGCGGCCATTGCTGACATTAAGGTGGAGTTAAGAGAAAGAATTCATGAACTTCATTCTCAAAATAAATTGGTTGAAGAGCAAAGGTTAAGCCAAAGAACTCTACTCGATCTTGAGATGATGGAGGAGATGGGGTTTTGCCCTGGAATTGAAAATTACTCTCGACATATGTCAGGTGGAAAACCAGGTGATCCTCCTCCAACTTTAATTGATTATTTTAAAAAAGATTTTCTTCTTATTGTCGATGAATCCCATGTCACCATTCCTCAAGTTGGAGGAATGTTTAAAGGAGATCGTGCGAGGAAGCAGACCTTAGTTGATTATGGTTTTAGACTTCCTAGTGCCCTGGATAATCGTCCTCTTAATTTTGGAGAATTTGAATCTAAGCTAGATCAAGTTCTCTTTGTTTCTGCCACTCCAGCAGATTATGAGTTAGAAAAAACTCATGGAGAGTATGCAGAACAAATTATTCGCCCAACTGGCCTACTCGATCCCGTTATTGAGTTTAAAGATGCTAAAAATCAAGTTGATGACATGCTTGTAGAAGCAAAAAAAGTCATAGCCAATGGCTATCGAGTTTTAGTCACAACTTTAACTAAGAGGTTGGCCGAAGAATTAACTGCATTTTATAAAGGTGCAGGTATGCGCATACGCTATCTTCACTCTGATATAGATACGCTTGAGCGAATGGAAATTTTGCGAGATCTTCGTGCAGGTGAGTTTGATATCTTGGTGGGAATTAACTTACTAAGAGAGGGGCTTGATATTCCTGAAGTGGCCTTAGTTGGGATTCTAGACGCCGACAAAGAAGGATTTTTAAGATCGACCCGCTCACTTATTCAAACAATTGGTAGGGCAGCGAGAAACTCCGAAGGCCGAGTAATTCTCTACGGCTTTAAAAAAACGCCAAGTATAATTGAAGCGATGAAAATCACCCAAGAAAGAAGGGTTAAGCAAAATCAGTTTAATATTGAACATGGAGTAACTCCCACTACGGTGGCCAAAAAAATCAGTGGAGGAGTGATTGAAGTTCTTAGAGGAACTAAGAAAACTGACAAGAAAAGTAAAAAAGGGGAAATTTCCGACCAGAAGCTTTCAGCAGAAGCAATTGATGCTAAAATCAAGGAATTAAAAGATTTAATGAAAGAAGAGGCAAAAGCTTTGAGGTTTGAAGAGGCCGCCAAGATACGAGATGAGATTAAAAAAATGTCGGAATTAAGGTTAATGTTATGATACTTCCATTTCTTTTGATGGTCTTAAGCTTAGGTTCATTTGCCACCGAAACTTTCGTCATTCAAATCGATGATAGAAGCATGACAGTTCACTCTATTCCTAAAAGTAGAAGTTTATTTTCAGTGATTGTGGAAAATCGCTCCTTAACAGATCAAGTTGGAAAGTTTACTGCTGCTTCTAAAAATTTAAAATTTGTTGCAGTCAAGGCCGGAAAGTCAGAGACAGTTGAAATCGAAAATAAAATTTCGGCTCCTGTTTATTTTGTTCCCCTAAGTCCTGCTTTTCAAAATATAGAACTCGTTTTTGGTAAGAAGACATATGAAATCCCATCAAAAGAATAATGTTCAAAAAGTTATTTTAGTCATCTCAGATCTGCACTTAAGTGCAGGGAAGATGATTAAGGGAAAGCGAAATCTTTTAGAAGATTTTCATTATGATAATGAATTGATCGATTTTTTAAATTATTACTGCACTGGAGATTATAAAGATATTGAAGTTGAACTTGTCATCAATGGGGATTTTTTAGATTTCCTCGCTGTTCCGTATGTGGAGTTTTTTGATGATGAGTTCTGGAGCGAGAAAGCAGCTATTGCTAAGTTAAAGATGATTATGCAGGCCCATCAAGGAGTCCTGGAAGCACTCAAAAATTTTATATCGCTTCCCGGTAAGAGTATTGTCTACATTATCGGAAATCATGATGCCGAATTTGTCTTTGATTCAATGAAAGAAGAATTTTTATCTTATTTTTCTCCTTATCGAGAGAAGTTTATCCTGTCTAATTCAATTACGAGCTATGTCCCAACAAAAGGTGTGACGATCCAGCACGGACACCAATACGAGCGGGCCCATAATTTTGATCAAGAAAATGCTGTAGTGGAAACTTTAAGTGGAGAAAAATATTTTATTCCACCATGGGGATCTTATTATGTGACCAATGTGATTAATAAATATAAGCAAGAGCGAAGTTTTATTAATGCTGTAAGGCCTATCAAGCATTTTGTAATTCATGGATTAATTTTTGATACATTCTTTACGTTCCGATTTTTGCTTTCAAATTTTTATTATTTTGTAATGGTTCGGTTTTGGCATTTTTATATGATTAAAAGAAGCTTGAAACAAGTTTTTGAAGATATCATGAAAGAGCTTGAGCTATTTCAGGATTATGAAACATTAACTCGTTCATTCTTTGATAAAAATCCAGAGGCAAAAGTTTTAATTGTTGGGCACACCCATAATCCTATTCTGAGAATTTTTAATGATGGAACTATTTTTATCAACACAGGTACTTGGACAAAAATGGTGAATCTAGATCTTGGACAATGGAACTACGGAAATCTTTTAACCTATGCCAAAATACTTGTTAAAAATAAGGAATATGAACTTTCAGATTTTGATAAGAATGTTGAAGTTGATCTAAAATATTGGATGGGAATTAACAACTTACCTTACTCTGAATATCACTAAAATATAGTTTCCATTTTTTTGATCAGCATTTGAGAAGAGAATGGAAAGTTTAAAAAATGCTTTACTCCCAATCTTGAAGCGAGCATCGTTGTTTGAGTTTGGTTTGATTGGCCAAGGATGATAAATTTTTGAGATAAAACAAAACTATCAATGATGCTTTCATTTAATAATTCATTTTGAATAATCACAAACGAAGCTTTTTTCTGACTAAGTATTAAATTAGTGGCCTCATTTGGGTTTGAAGCTTCCATAATATGAAAAAAACCATGCTTCATGAGCATTTCCCGAACAAAAAAACGGAACTCATCGTTTGATTCGCAAAGAATAACAGGTGTCGCTAGATTCATTCTTTTATCTTAACAATTGTACTAAGTACTTTAAAGTCTTAAGTTTGACTTATAGTTGATTTTTATTCTCTGACAATATTTTTTTGATAAGTTAATTTTTTTTCTTAAGTTCATTTTTGTGTCTCCGAGAAGGTGGTTGTCTATCACATGAGTGAAGACTTAAAAAAAACACTTAAGCACGGAAGCTTATCAAGTCTCTCAAGGTTGGGAACTGATCATCAAGGAACGGATGAGGAGAAAAAAACCAAGGAGGATTTCATGGGTTTCCGTATCAACACAAACACTTCTTCTATTGCTGCTCAGCGTGCTTTGAGTACCAATACAAGAGAAACAGAAAGCAATTTGGCCAAATTGTCTTCTGGGACAAGAATCACAAAGGCCGCTGATGATGCTGCTGGTTTAGCAATCTCTGAAAAAATGAAAGCAAGCATCAGATCTTTAAAACAAGCTGATCGAAACGCTAATGATGGTATTTCAATGGTTCAAACTGCTGAAGGTGGATTGAACGAAGTTTCATCAATCTTAACTCGTATGCGTGAATTAGCTGTTCAAACATCTTCTGATACAGTTGGTGATACTGAAAGAGCTATGACCAATATGGAGTATCAGAACTTAAAACTAGAACTAGAACGTATTTCACAAGTAACTGAATTTAACGGCCAAAAGCTTTTAAATGGTGAAGGTCAGAACTACGATTTCCAAATTGGTGCAAATAACGATGCTTTCAAAGACCGTATCTCTTATGATTCTAACCAAGTAAATGCTCGTATGGATAATCTAGGACTTTCTGAACTAGATGTTTCAACGAAGGTTGGTTCTCAAGAGTCTCTTGCATCAGTAGATTCTGCAATTGAGAAGGTTTCTGGTTTCAGAGCTTTCCTTGGTGGTATTCAGAACCGTTTAGTATCAACATCTAATAACTTACAAGTTAACGTAGAAAATTTATCTTCTGCGAACTCTCGTATCCGCGATGTTGACTATGCTGATGCTACAGCTACTAAGGCGAAAAATGATATTCTTGGAGCTGCAGGTACTTCAGTACTAGCTCAAGCGAATATGACTGGTCAAAACGCCCTGAAACTCATTGGTTAATTTTTTCTCCTCATCCTGTAAAAATAAGGGCCCACGAAAGTGGGCCCTTCCAAATTAAAATCTCTTTTTAATTTTTACTGTTCTTGGCAAGGTTTTTTATCAAAAACTTTTAAATAAAATCTTTTCTTCGCCACAGGTTTTTTATCACTTGGATTGTAAACTTGAATATAAGCGTAGTCCTTACAAGATCCATCTGGTTGATTAATATAATCGCATTCCATAGATACAGTTAAAGGAATTTTAAGTGCTTCAGCTTCATTGCTGATTTGGTAAATATTTGGATTATTGGTCTCTCCATCCCACTTAATCGCTCCTTGTAGAGCACCTTTTCGATATTCAACTTTTACGGTTGCTGGGTATTTGATGAAATTTGCATCACCAGAAGTTAGAGCAACATCAAGGGTGTAAGATGCTTTTCCATCTTGGCCACAAGCTACCATTGGTTTTTCTCTGCTAGCTTTTGAATCACCAGTTAGAATTGTTCCATCAAATGAAACTTTTAGTTGAGCAGGGGTAAAGCTTGGATTGAAGGCAAAGTTACGTGCACTCAAGGCCTCAATCATGATTTCACGAAACTTCCCAGGGGCCCTTACATCACTTCCAAGCTCATCAGCAAGAAGCATGTGTTCAAACCATCCACGAGCAGTTAGTGCTGGATGATTACGAGTTAATCTCATTGTTTCAAGAGTGAGATCAGTAAAAGCAAAAAGCCCCGCTCTATCTTCTTTGGCAATTACAGTTTGGAGCATATCATTCATCACTCCTCCGTAAGCTTCCCCTTCATCATGGAACTCATTGGTAAGATAGAAACCAGTTTGATTGACAATTCTCATGTCAGATTTGCCTGGAAAATTTTCGCCGGCGGTTTGATATTCAATGACAAGCGCAGCTACGAAGTCGGCCATCCCTTCAGACAGACCACCATACCCACCTTTTGAATCGGCGAAACTGAGAAAAGGTCCCATCAAACGATCCATCACTCCGTGACCCAGTTCATGCCAAATTGTCGGATTGTCTCGAGCATAGTTGGCAGAATCTGGACTATAAGTTGTAAAATTGATGGTATTGTCCCAGTAGTAAGCATTATCACGCATTGAAATATCAGGATCATATAAGAAGGCATGGAACGGGCTTGTTGAAAGGACTGGGTCACTAAAGCCCATCTCATTCAAAGCTTCCATTAGTGCTGTTACACCATAATACACTTGAACTTCATCAAAACCAGCATTGATGTAAGAAGTTGCATCGTGCTCAGGATGACGAAATGGAATGCGAGTAAGAAGTTCTTCTTGAGATTGAATAGTTTTACCTAACCATCCTGTAAGTGCTCTTGCTTCAAATCCATTTTCACCAGGCCCCCAAGAAACAATGTGATGAACACTTGGTTTTAGAGAAAAATTAATGTCTTTAAAAGCATCTTTGGCCGCAGGGTGAAGATTAATTGTCGCAAATTTACCTTGTAGTAGTAGACCATTAGAAAATGAATTTTCTACAAGTGGAAGTTTTTCAACTTGTGATTCGGCCTTAGAGCGTAGAGAAGCTTCGGACCAAAAGCCATTCACTTTACCATTTGGAGTCTCTGCTAGTAGAGGATTGTAATTCATTTCTGAAAAACGCTCTTCAGAAAGAGTGCCTAGAGGTTTTTCTCCTCCATCGCGAATTGATGAGCTTATATATTTAATCTCTTTCAATTCATACGGTTGTCTTTGGCCAGTGCCTTCAACTTCTTCATTGATTGGGAAAACGTAGGCCTTTAAATTATAAGTGGCTTCACTTTGAGGAAATTCAAAGTAGCTTTTTGAAACAACTGCATTTCTAAGAAGAGAAATTGAAATTTGGTGAATACCTCTTCGGCCACGAACTTGTACTTCACGAACAAGATCACCGTTGACCCATTGATCTTTAAATTTCATCCCAATTATTTTTGTGTCGGTGTCGTGAGCAGAAACAATTGATTGAACAACATTTTCGATAGCATTTGATAACTTTATAGACTTTAAGGCACCCGCTGAAAATTTAGCTTTTCTATAGCGAGCAGCTAGGAAATCTTCATTCTTCTCAGATTTTTCATCTAGGTGCAACTCACCTAGGATGAGTTCTCCTGTTGTTTTATTTGTCCAAGTTCTAATAGCGGTATTCGCCACAGGAACGCCAGAAGAGGTTTGGACGTACATGGTGAAATGACTTGTGGCCAATTCTCTTTTTTCAATTAATTGAAAATTAGAAGTATTAAACTTTACTCCAGTTTCTGTCCGGGCCTTGTTTAAAAGTGTTTCCAGATCTGCTGATAGCTCACCTTTGCGAATTTGGGCCTCATAGGCCAGTGCGCTTGTGGCAAAAGCTAGAGAGACAAAGAAGGCAGTTTTTTTCATATTTATCCTTGTTTGAGGAGTGCTGACTGGTTTTTCTATCTAATTTATCTATCATCGCCAAGAGCAAAATAATCAGAATTCCTTAAGGTTAGAAAGAATAAAGAAGTTTTAAGAAGTGTAAGTTTTACTCAGAATTTCTTTGCTGCTATGATGATGGACTCTAAAATAAGGAACATTTCATGACTAAAAGCACCTATATTATTCATGCTAAAAGAACGGCCATTGGCTCTTTCGGAGGAATGTTATCTTCTGTAAGAATTGATGATCTCTTAGCGAATCTTTTTAAAGATTACGCTAAATTGGCCAATCACAGTTTAACAGAAATTGATGATGTCATTATCGGATGTGCGAATCAGGCGGGTGAGGATAATCGAAATTTGGCACGGATGGCGTTATTGCTCGCTGAGTACCCTTTTGAAGTTCCAGGAACGACTATTAATCGTTTATGTGGCTCTTCTCTTGATGCAGTAATTGATGCACATGCTCGAATTCAAGCAGGTTTAGGAGATTGCTTTATTGCAGGTGGTGCTGAGAGCATGTCTCGTGCACCTTATGTTCTCTCAAAGGCCAATACTCCTTTCGAGAGGTCTCAGAAAATGTGGGACACCTCAATTGGGTGGCGATTTGAAAATCCTAAAATGGCCGCCATGTTTCCTTTGTTAGGTATGGGGGAAACGGCA
Organism: Bacteriovoracaceae bacterium; assembly: GCA_050247975.1. Taxonomy (GTDB): domain Bacteria; phylum Bdellovibrionota; class Bacteriovoracia; order Bacteriovoracales; family Bacteriovoracaceae; genus Peredibacter. The sequence continues at coordinate 48,541 of JBFWTE010000003.1, read as the reverse complement.
GAAGAAGTTCAGAAGCTTCATCAAATTTCTCGTGAAGAGCAAGATCTATTTGCACTGAACTCACATCAAAAGGCCATCGCTGCTCAAAATGCGGGAAAATTTGTGGATGAGATTGTTCCTATTTCTATAGAGAGTAAAAAAGGAGTGGTGATTGTTGATAGAGATGAAGGGCCAAGGGCCGATACATCACTAGAGAAGTTAGCAAAATTGAAAGCTGCTTTTAAAAAAGATGGAACGGTAACAGCAGGTAATAGTTCTTCAATCAATGATGGTGCCAGTTTTGTTGTGGTTTGTTCCGAGGAATTTGTTAAAAGACATCGATTAAATCCTTTAGCGAGAATTACTGGTGGCGCCGTTCATGGACTTCATCCTAATATTATGGGACTCGGTCCAGTTGGTGCGATCAGAAAACTTTCTACACGCGTTGGATTGAAAGTTTCAGATTTTGATATCGTAGAGTTGAATGAAGCTTTTGCTGTTCAGGCCTTGGCCTGTATGAAAGAGCTTGAGTTAGATCCAAAGAAAGTTAACCTCAATGGTGGATCTATTGCAATAGGACATCCCTTAGGTGCTTCAGGAACAAGAATTTTAACAACCATGCTTCACCAAATGAAGAATGATTCGAATTTTAAAAATGGTCTGGCCTCTATGTGTATTGGTGTTGGACAAGGGATTGCCCTTTCAGTGGAGAGTTGTCGATGAAATATGTTGTTCTTTTTTTGATGTTATTCTCTCAAAGTGTTCTTGCTTGCTGGAAACTAGAAGGGAAAATTTTATTTCGAAATGAGAAATTAGTCATTAATCAAAAAGTTAATCACGATCAAGTCTATTCATTCCAAATTGGAAATTATATCACAAATGTAAAAGTAGATAATGATCTGATTGTTAGTGCAGAAATACTGGATCGAACAAATAAATTAGCTAAGGTGGCAGCACCACAAATTAAATTAAGACCAGGGCTATTAGGATCTATTGAAAGTTCTGATTATAAAATGAAGTTTAAGTTAATCGAAATATAAGGGGACAAGATGAAAGAAGTTAAGCTGTTTATTAATGGAGAATTTAAAACATCTTCAAATACTTTTATAACGACAAATCCAGCTAATGATGAAGCTGTTGCAACAGTCTACCTTCCTTCTGAAAAAGATATCGATGAAGCTGTAGATGCTGCTGAGAAAGCTTTTTATTCTTCTGAATGGAGAGGAATGGATCAAAATAAGCGAGCTGAAATCCTTGAGGCCATATCAGAGAAAATTAAAGAGCGAAGAAATGAGCTTACAGAATTGGAAATTGCTGATTCTGGCTCTTGTGTGCGAAAGGCCAAGGCCGATATCCATAATGCTGCTTCTTATTTTAAAGTTCTCGCATCTCAATTGAGAAAATTTCAATTTGAAGTGAAAGATGAGTCTGCTTCTCGAGCAGGTTTTTCACATAACTATAAGATGTATGAACCAGTAGGTGTATGTGCTCAAATTATTCCTTGGAACTTTCCTCTGGTTATGGCCGCATGGAAAATTGGACCAGTTATCGCTTCTGGTTGTACGACTGTTTTAAAATCTGCTCAAGAAACTCCAGTGACTGCTGGAATATTGGCCGAAATTTTAAATCAAGTGGGGCTACCTAAAGGGGTGGTAAATATAATTACCGGAGGTGCTCATGAGGGCGAGTATCTTTTAAAAAATCCAAAAGTAAAAAAAGTCGCCTTCACTGGATCAACTGAAGTTGGCCGAAGAATTATGCAAGGAGCGGGAAAAAATCTTCAGAATCTCTCCCTAGAGCTTGGAGGAAAATCGGCGAATATTGTTTTAGATGATGCTGATCTTTCCATTGCTGTGGATGGAGCATTGTATGCGTTTCTTTATCACTCTGGTCAGGCCTGTGATTCAGGAACAAGGCTATTTGTTCAAGAAAATATTTATCCAGCTTTTAAAGAAGCATTATTAAAAAGAATAGCAGAAGTTAAAGTAGGTGTTCCAACTGATCCGAGTGTTGGGTATGGGCCAGTGATTAATAAAAAACAAGCCGAGCGCATTCTTAATTATATTGAGGTGACGAAGAAAGAAGGTGGAAAACTTCTTTATGGCGGAAACCGATTAACTGGTGGTGAGTTTGATAAGGGTTATTATATTGCACCAACTCTTTTTGAAGTAGGTGTTGATCAGACCATTTTCAATGAAGAAATCTTTGGGCCAGTGCTTGCGATCACGACATTTAAAGATGATTCTCAAGCTGTGCAGCTTGCTAATAAATCTATTTATGGTCTCGCTGGTGCGGTTTGGTCAAAGAATAGCGAACGCGCTAAAATGATGGCCAAGCAACTTGAGACGGGTACGGTCTGGATCAATGAGTATCATTTACTTAATCCAGGAATGCCTTTTGGTGGTTACAAGCAATCTGGAGTTGGCCGAGAGATGGGAGAGGAAGGATTAAAATCTTATCTCGAAGTAAAGCATTTATGGATTTCAGATTGTGATGAAAGATCTAAAAAAGTTTGGTTTGACGCATTGTTTTAAATAAAAAAGGGCCCATCAAAATGGGCCCTTAAAAGTTATCTTAAATTATTTATCCCATCTATTAAATCTTCAGTTGTCACGACGAGGCCTTGCTCAATGGCACGCGCTTTTAAATCATTTATAACCGATTCAAGTTCAACTGACATTTCTCCTGTAGCCGCATAATTTAGTGAATCAGCTTGAACTGCTTGAATTTGTTTTAAAGCAGCAAGAGTATAAGTGAGTTCACCAGTGGAGATAAGCATGGCAAGAGTACATGGGGCATTATCACCAGCTCTACAAGACCCTAAAGGAAGTGCAAGACTTGTTGCAGAAACTGAACCAAGGGCAAGCGCTGCTCCTGCATCACTCATGGCATTTTGAGAGAAAAATGAAGTTGAAAGTGAAGCGAGGACAGTTAGATTTAAAATAGTCTTTTTCATGAATTGCTCCTGAGTAAATCGTTGGGAGCAAATTAGAGAAATTACTCAATGGGTGTCAACAAAATTTATTAAAAAAGATAAAGACCATGATAAGGAGTAGTAAAATTTGCTTCATATAAAATTTATTTTTTTATATTTTTAATTTTGTTGTACTTCTCTTTGAGATTATTCAGGAATTTTTCAGATGCATCTAGTTCCTGAGTCTCTTTTGGCAAAAGATCCATTGAGTCTTTATGGGCCTTTTCTCTTTCTGCTTTTATTTCTTCTTCAGTTTTTTCAACTTTTTTCGGTTCAAATTTTTTAAGCATAAGACTTAATTCTTCTGAACTAGGAACACCATAGGCGTAATCATTCTTGGCCAGAAGGTATCCAGGGGCGAGAATCCTAGAAGTGAGTTCATCAGCAATGGAATCTTTCTTTTCTGATTTGTTGGAAACTTTCGCCATCTTTTGGATTAAGATTTTTTTTATTTTCCCTTGAACTTCGAAACTTTTTCTTAAGAAAATAATTCTCTCAAATTGCATGGCCGATGCAATAACAGGGACAGTTGTCTCAGCACTTTGAGTAATGGTTTCAGTAATTAATTTTCGTTGTTCAACACCTAAATCTAGGTATTGGTCTAGAGTTAAAGTTTCATCAATAAGTTTGGCGTCTTTAAGAATTTTAAGATGGCGATCATACATCTCTTGTTTGGTTTTAAAGAAATAACCAGTTTTCGTTGCGAGCTCTCTGTCTTGAAATGGAGTTCTATCAAGAATATTTTTTTTCTCTAAGGCGACGGCAAGATGGTCTGGACGATTGATCAGTAAGTCCCAAGTTTCTGGGCGATCATAAAGAAGCGCCTTAAGAAAATTAGCAGTTTCATCAGCACAGTTGTTAGATAAAAACTTGTAATCACCAGCATATGACCAAAATCTTTCAGAAATGAGTTTCGTGAGAAGATCAATTTTTTCTCTTTCTATTTTTAATGGAAAACTGTAGATGTTTCTAAGTTCTAACTCTGTATACTCTTGAATGATTTGAGTAAGAGTGTAGATTGGCATAGAAGAGTTATAGCCACCCGTTAATCCTTTCCAGGTACTAATGTTGTCATCTCCAATCAAGGCCCTAAAAGAGATGACTTTATGGTAGGCAATGTCCTTAACACAATCTGGGCCTCTTTCTCTTCCGGGTTTACAAATAACGAGACGAAGCATGGCGTGGCCAAAGCGGCTCATGGCCTTTTTCCCTTCGCCAGCAAATAAGTAATGAAGTTCGTAAATGCGCTCCGGATTTAGATCGAAAACTGCCTCTTTAGAATCCATTCCTAGCATGTCATAGATATAGACTCTTTTTTCAGGTGAACATTTTGAATTAGAGAAAGGGCTTGTTTCAAAGTGTTTTGCATAGACTTCATAAAGAAATGGTTTGCGACATTGAAACTCTTCATCAAGAAGAAAAAACTCTAGGTTAACTGCAAAAAACTCTTTAGCATTTTTTCTTTCATAGACATCAACTGCCCTTTGATTTGGCCCTTTGGGATGAATTCGAGTATTAAATAGGATTCCATTAAACACAAATCCACTGGCCTCAAGAAACCAGGGTCTTGTTGAAACAGTAGTTGTCACACTATCTTTAATTCCGCAAATAAGGGGAACTGGAGATTCTTCTTTCCCGTAAAGATTTTGCGGACATTCAGGAAATAGATCTTGGAAGGCCATGGCCCCAATATTCATCTCATCATAATGGTGGCCGATCTCATGAATGAGAGTTGCGATTCTAAATTCTTCTAGTGACTTATGTTTTGTAATTTTGTCTTGTGATTTTAATTCATCTAAAATTGTTTGAAGCGTTTGATCTTCGCTTAAGATTTTTCTATTAATTTGGATAAGGGAGAGAATTTCAGTGTATTGTCCCCAAGTCGTTATTTTGGAAGATTCATGAAAAAAGATTTTAACTGGTTTTGAAATGAGGGCCTTTAGTATTTTTTCCGGTAAGTGAGATTCAACTTTTAGAATGAGCTCTTCTGCATGGGCCTTTTCAGAGGCAGATAAATTTTCTCCCAAAAGCTTTATCTTATCTGAAGCTAGAGTTGCGAAAGAGTATACCAGAATGGCCAGTGTAAATAGAGCTCTCATCATTTCTCACTCGTTTTAGTATTTGATTGATTATAAGTTTGAAATGTATCTTGAGGGGACTTTGTGTAAAAAAGTGGGGCCGTCTAAAGTTTAAGCAGAAGAGATAAAAGGGAGGTGGGACTCCCTTTTAAAATTAAAGTTCAACGATACTATTAACAGCGTCTTCGAAAGAAAGGGTCTTACCTTGGAGATTGGCCTCGTTAATAAGTTCATCCACTACAGATAAAAGAGCAAGTGATGCATCTTTTTCTGAACGAAGGTTCGAATCAAGTGCGATGAAGGCCATAGCATCGGGTCTCACTTCTTCCATTCTTTTTGCAACTGCAACTGTCACTGTAATGGCAATTGATGTAATAGAGATTTCAGTACAGTTGTTCACTGGACAGTGTACAACACTCTGTTGATTAGAGAACTTTGAGATCAGGTCTTCTGCTTTTGAAACATTAGCACCAAGGACTAGTGTTAGAGCGGAAAGAGCGAAAATCGATTTTTTCATAAAGTAGTTCCTTTTGTAGGGTTGGCCAAAGTATGGCATAAGATGTCGATTTGTTGGGCAGGTTTGTAAAAACTGTAGGGTGTCTATTTTTTAGTCATTTTAGATTGATCTCTTTGGGGATTAGCTCCAAAATCTCCTCCATGGGTAGGATCATTTTTTGCTTATTAATTTTGATTTCATGTCACCATCAGGATTCAATCATTTCCTCATCGAACATTATTGGAGGGGAAGAAGTTTCAAGTTCAAATCCCATTTCCAAATCCACTGTCTTAATTGGGGTAAAAAGTTATGGTAATACTTTTTTCCCATATTGCACGGGGGTACTAATTTCTAGCAATTTAGTCTTAACGGCCGGACATTGTTTGGAGTCCAGGTCTGATGTCTCTGTGTGGTTTGATCGAAAACTACCTGATCCACAATATCTCCTTAATCCTAAATATCTTATTGAAATTTCTCGCCATAAAAATGCTATTTTGACTCACGTTGATCAAGATTTGGCGTTGTTGAAACTTTCAAGGAATGCTCCTCCCAATTACATTCCTGTCTCAATTTTAATGGAATCGACAGAAATAAAGAAAGGAACCTTAATTAAAGTTGCTGGTTACGGCAGAAGTGAACTTAATATGGATGGCTTTAATAATCTTCGCGCTGCTGAATTCAGAATTAAAGATATTCAAGATGGGCTATTTTATATTGATCAAAAAAGTGATTCTGGAGTCTGCCATGGAGATTCCGGTGGTCCGGCCTTCTTTATAAAAAATAATCAGCTTGTCCTCGCTGGAATAATCCGGGGCGGTGATGATGAAATGGATTTAGAGACGTGCAAGGGCACATCTGTTTTTACCTCAATACCATTTTATAAAAAGTTTATCTTGGACTCTGTAAGGGAGCTGGAAGCTGAATTTCCTGAATTTAGTGGGCCTTAAGACCAGGAGCAGGAAGGTAGCGCTTATCTTGTGTTTTAGCATACAGTTCGTTGAGTAAAAGTAAAAACCAGCTTTCCTTACCCTGGGCCCATTCAAATGGTCCTTTAGGGTAATTGACTCCAAACTTCATGGCGCGATTAATATCTTCCTTCGAAGCAACACCTTCTTCCAGAGCGAAAAAAGCTTCATTCACAATCTGAGCAATGGTTCTAGGAAAAATAAACCCACAAGAAACGATGGAAGTTTCAATAGGGGAAAAACCAAGTTCAATAAATTTATCAATCACTTTGGAATTTTTTTCTTTGAAATGAATCTCCATCTTTTTTCTCTCATCACAGAATGCAGCGGAAAAGCTCCCTTTGAGTTGAGGAAAGTCTTGGTAAAATTCGGCCGGATCAAAGCAGCTCAGATCCATATAGATAGAGAGGTGAGGGTTTTCTTGAAGAATTTTTTTCTTTTCTTCTTTAGTTCCAAATCCAAAATTAATCAGAATATTTTCAAACTGAACATTAGTCATATTTATAAAATCCATGCTTTGTTTTTTGTCCAAAGCGCTTATTTTCTACCATCTTCTTTTGAAGGGCATGGGGAGCAAAGCGTGGCTCATTCTGGTAAGCTTCCCAGACTGAACAGGTCACTGAGTAATTAACATCGATCCCAATCAGATCCATTAATTCAAAAGGCCCCATTTTAAAGCCACCAACTTCTTTTAAAATCAAATCCACTTCTCGCATTCTCTTTTCATCATCGGCCTCAACGATACGAAGAGGTTCTCCATAAAAATTTCGAGCGACTCGATTGACGATAAAGCCTGGAGAGTCCTTACACATCGCTGGTTTTTTATCCTTTGAATCAAACCAAGAATAAAGCTCCTGGCAAAGTTTTAAATCCGATTTCTCACCTTTAATCACTTCTACTAGCTTCATGATGGTGGCCGGATTAAAAAAGTGTAAACCCACAAAGTTTGGTTTGCGCTTTTCACTTACTGCCTGACTTAAAAGAGTGATGGGAAAACTGGAGGTGTTAGAGGCCAAGATTGTTTTGTCAGAAAATTGTTCATCTAGCTTTTTAAAGAGACTTCTTTTGATTTCTAAATCTTCGATAATGGCCTCAATCACTAAGTCAGCGCTACTTGAGACTTCTTCCAATGTTTTAAACTCTAAAAGCTTTTTCATTTGATTCACTTGGCAGCTACTTAGCTTTTCTTTTTCAAGAAGTTTCTCCCAAGATGAATGGATGGATTTTTTTGCTCTTTCAAGTTGGTCTTTTGAGCTATCAACTAATTCAACAAAACATAGTTGTTGAGCAAACCACTGAGCGATGCCAGAACCCATGGTTCCGGCACCTATGATAACAATTCGTTCTAATTTCATTAGGCAGTATATTCTAAAGGTTGTTTGGCCTCATCATACTCAGGAACTTTTAGGCCCCATTCATTACATTTATCAGTAATTTCTTTTACAAAGGCCGAACGAACATCTGCGTTTGATCGATTTTTTAGTCCAAGTTTTTGGTAGATATCATTACCCTGGCCAGTAGATTTTCCAAAAGTATTCATCACTCGAGGCCACCAAAGATTAAGTCTTTCTTGTAAGAAAGCGCGTTTAGTTGGATCAGAGGCCATCTCTTTAACAGTTTTATCTCCGTGGGCAAGATGCATATGCTCTTCCTTACAAATGGTACCGATAGCATTCTTCCAAGGAAGATAAGAAGAGTTAAGAGTATCTTCAAGGACGTGTCCTGCAGCTCGATCCATTAAAAAATTAAAAAGACAAAAGTCTTCCCAATGAGTGATTTGGTAGTAAAAAATATTAACTCTCTTATCTCTTTTGGCGCGAGAAAAACCAATATTGGCAAGATCATCTGGAAGACGCCAATCAAACTCATGAGAGAGCATGTGATCGTGAGTTTTTTCACCTAGATCATCAAGAATCTTATAAATAACATGAGCGTGGCGCATTTCATCTTTTACGATTTGAGCAACGAGTACTCTTTCATGAGCATTAGGGGCCTTTGCAATCCAAGGCATGTAGCCAAGTCCACCAGCATATTCCGAATCGGCCTGCATCCACAGCAGGTTTAATAAATTTTTACGATAAATTTCTGGCATTTCTGAATCTGAATCAAAAGTGCGACCATTTTTGATTTCATCAAATAATTTTAAATCTTCTTTTGTATACTCACGCATGGATGACTCCTATAGACCTTTAAATTGTGGTTTTCTTTTTTCTAAGAAGGCACTGACCCCTTCTTTGTAATCTTGCGAAAATCCCAAAAATCTTTGGGCCTGTTTTTCCCGTACTAGGACTTCGCATAGTTCTTTATCTAGCGCAAATTGAAAATTCTTTTTGGCCATTTTAACCGAAAGTGGAGCAAGCGCGTTGATTTCTGTCGATAACGCTATGGCCGCATCAAGTGGATTTTCAGCAATGCGATTGATGAAATTATACTCCAGCATCTGTTCTGCGAGAAGAGGCTTACCTAACAAAGCGAATTCTAAGGCCTTGGTATAACCCATTTGTTTTACGAGCATTGAACTCATGCCAGCATCTGGTGCCAGTCCAATTTGAGTAAAGCCTGAGATAAATCGTATTCCTGGGGCAGAAATTTTTAAGTCACAGGCCAAGGCCACAGAAAGTCCGGCCCCTGCGCATACTCCTTGTATGGCGCCAATAACTAATTTATCTGAGCTACGAATAGCATCAATTAATGGATTCCACTCAGTCTCTATCGTTAGTCCAATATCCACCGGGCCTTTTGTTGCATCAACACTACGATCGTTGAGATCTTGACCCGAGCAGAAAGCTTTACCTTCGGCGGTTAAAATAATGGATCGAATATTTTGATCTTTATTTGCTTCGCGGATAGCAGAAATAATATCCAACTTCCCTTGAACATTAAGAGCATTATAAACTTGTGGACGATTGATGGTAATAATTGCAGTTTGGTCTTTTAATTCATATTTTATTGTTTCAAATGTTTTCATTTTCTCACCGGAGTAAAATTAAAGCTCTGAGTATATTCTTGATTATGGAAGTGATGATGAAAGTTCATTTGTTTTACCACCATCAATAAGCAGGCATTCAAGTTTGGATCTTTAAAATCAGAATTGATAATTTTAGGATTCATGACCTTGCCATCAGAGTTAATAATGAAGTGAATGTCTGCACTGCCCGGACTTTTTTTAAGGTAGAGATCACTTTCATAGTAGCACTGATCAAATTGCCACTGCTTTTGATGAAAACTTTGTTCAATACTTTGAGGATCCTCATAAGTTGAGCAAGCAACTAAAAGTAGTAGAGTACTAATTGCCTTCATAGTTAGGATCTCTTTTTTCTAAAAAGGCCCGCATGCCTTCTTTTTGATCTTTCGATGAAAATGTTAAATAGAAATTTCTTCTCTCATACTCCATTCCATCCTTAAGTGAGCTTTCAAAGGCCATATTAACGGCTTCCTTGGCCAGTTTAACAGCAATGGGTGCACGATTCGCAATGAGTTTTGCTATCTCAAAAGTTTCTTGCAAAAGAGTTTCACTTGGAACCACTCGTGCCACGAGACCATCTTTTTCTGCTTGATAAGCATCCATCATATCGCCAGTGAGGACCGCCAGCATCGCTTTTGATTTTCCAATCGCGCGAGTGAGGCGCTGTGTTCCTCCTGCTCCAGGAATTGTTCCAATTTTTATTTCAGGTTGTCCAAAGCGAGCAGAATCGCCAGCGATGATAAAATCGCAGGCCATGGCCAGCTCGCAACCTCCACCAAGTGCAAATCCATTGACTGCAGCGATGATGGGTTTAGTAAAAAGTGAGAGTTGTTTCCACGTACGAAAGCGATTGTCATTGATTTGATCAATGGGACTAGCTTCTACCATTTGAGCAATATCGGCACCAGCGGCGAAAGCGCGATCATTACCCGTAAGAATAATGACTCGAACATCTTTATCATCTTCAAGGAGATAAAAGGCCTCTATCAAATCTTTCATTAAATCAGTTGAAAGAGCATTTAAAACTTTAGGACGATTAAGTTGAACCAGAGCAATGTGCTGATGCTCTTTATAATTTTTTGTAACTAAAATATTCTCAAATGTTTTCATACTTAAGCTTTAACAATATTTTCTTCAGCAAAATGAACAGAAACTAAATCTCCAGCAAATTTCATGGCATCTTTTCCAGATTCCATCATTTCAGGCGTTTTCATGGCCGCTTTCCAAGCGTCTTTATTTTCAAAAACCATTTCTGCAATCATATGAAGATTTGAGGCACCAGTTGGCCCACCAAAAATTTTATTAGTGCGAAGTTCTTTTATCCCAGGGATTTTCATACAAATAGGTGTATGAACAGTTTTGTAGTGTTCTTCAAATTTTGCTTTAGCAGCATCGTCAGTTGGAACTTTATAAACAGCGATGACTTTGAACATAATAACCCCTTGCGTAATTTAACCAGTTTTAGTCTGTAAACGATAGCTAGGGGTGAGGGGAGATGTCAAAAGGTATGCGGTACCTTTTTTCGCAATTTTATTTCAAGACGCTTTTAGGGCCTCCTCTAATGAAGCACGTATCCATTTTTGATAATCAAGGCCGGCCTTTTTGGCCTCAAGCTTGATGGCCGTCAATAAATCCTCACTCATACGAAGAGTAATTGTTTTATCTTTTGGCCTCATTTCGAACTGAATTTTCTTCCAGCCTTTCTCTTTAAAGAGAGAACTTAGATCCTTATTCAAAGGATCTTTAGTTTTTATTTTCTTTTTTGAATTTTTCATAGGCCATCAATTCCTTTTTGTGCATATAGCGAGCTGAGATAACTCTAATTTTGTTCTTTCTTAGAGTAAAACAAACCCACATTGGCCGTGAATTTTGATGCAATCCAACAGCAAAAAAGCGGAGCTCATTATGGGAGTGATTGTGATCTTGTAGAACTAATAGTTCTTGATAAAAGAATTCTTCAACTTCTTCCAATGGGAAGCGTTTGATTATTTTTGATCTATTACCTTCATCCCACTCAAATATCATACATTACCTTGCAATATATGTAAATACATATGTATTTACATTAAAGAAGATAAGAACATATCATTTAACTTATTAAGTTTAGGTCATTTGAAGTTGATATATCTAAATTAGTTCAAAAAAGAATTGGATTAAACTTTTCTTCCTAGTAACCAATAAAGTTCGAGATTTAAAGAGGAAGTTAGTACCGCTCCAATAATCCAGGCCAAAAATAAAACAAGATGAAACTCCACTCCAAACGCCATGAAGGACAAAAGCGATAGGGATGATAGCAGAGAGAGGTGAGAGAGTTTTTTTAGTCGAAGGAGGCGGATTTCATCCTGGGTAAGAAAAATAAGGGAAGCAACTGTTCCTGTTCCAAGAAAGATCGCCCCACAAGCAAAATTGCAGGCAAATTCGCCCCAGCTCATAAGAATGTGGCCAAGAGGAGAGTGAGGGAAAAAGCCTAAACCAAATTGAGGGCATATCGCTAAAACAAGAAAGCTGGAAAAAAATTGCATGAGACAGAGTTTTAGAAAAATATTTCCCCACGAAGGGTTTAATCGCTGATGAATATCAGATTTTATTTTAGTTCTTAAATTTGAAGGCATTTTATTTTCCACTTAATACCTCTTTGTTCTTTTTGAGAAGCTTAATTGTCCGGGTGATGATTTGTCTGATATTTGCCGCAGAGGTGTCAATATCACGAGCAATTTCATCAAAAGTCATTTCATCTAAATATCTCATCTCAATCACTTTGCGATTCTTTTCTGGCAAAAGATTAAGATAAGGAGTGAGATCGATGGGATCCTCTTCATTAATTTGTAAAAACTCTTTAAACTCTTCCATCTTTATTTTGCTGCTTTTACGAAGATGATCATAAAGCACACTTCTTGCAATGGTAAAAAGCCAGGCCTCAAAAGGATATTCAGGATTAAACCTCTCCTTAGTGGTGTGAAGTTTAATGAAGATGTTTTGGGTGACATCCTCTCGCTCATTTGTGTCACTCAGATGTTTTCTCACAAATGAGTAAACTCTTTGATGAATACGATCAAACAACTCATCAAAAGCGGCAGCATCTCCGGCAATATATTTCAGCATCAACTCAATATTAGTCACTGGCCCATCCTCATAACTTAATACGTTCATTTTTTCGTATTTGTGACAATTTGTCACAAATTGATCATTGGCCACGTATTAATGGGTAAGGATCTCAACCTAACATGGAGAATTTATGAAAAAATTAGCTCTTTTTTCGTTACTATTAAGTCTTTCTATCCCTGGCGTATATGCCGATCATCACGAGGGTGCTAAAGAAAAATGCTCGTGTACTAAAGAGTGTAAAGAAAACTGTGAGAAGGGTAAGTCTGAAAAATGTGAATGCAAGGCCTGTGATTGCAAGAACTCAGATCATTGTGACAAACACTAAATTTAAAAAAATCCAAACCCAGTTATTAGACTGGGTTTGGATGGATGTAGTTTACTTTAAATATGCTCTGATAGAAACAGCAGGAATTAGAGTTCCTCTATCTTTAATGATATCTTTAAAAACAAATGAAGCAGTTTGGCGGCTATTATAAGTATTATACTTCATGATCATGAGACCTTTTTTATTCTTGCCACAAACGTAGACTTTTGTTTCACCTGTCATCCCTAGTACACAATTAAAATGGATTAGTTCTGCGGTAACATTTACAAGTGAAACACGAATTTGACCGCCCCCCTCAGAGATAATTTCAGTGGTGATAATTGCCTGTTCATAACCAGGACTTTCACTTGGAATTGCTTCAAAGATCATTTCTTTCGCATAAGATGCAGAAGTAATTAAAGACATTGAAGTAACTAGTATCCCTAAAAAATAATTTTTCATAAAACTCCTTTGGATTTAATACCAGGTTTTCATCGATGCAGAGTAAACTACATCAAGTCCCTGTTAGGAAAAAGAGTCGCTAATAAATTGTGGTGCAAAAAAAACGCAACAGATAAAAAGTAATAACTTTAGAGAATCTTTAAATTTGCAATCTCTTGTATGTAAGAGACCTCATTGAAATTAATGGAAAGAGATGCTTCTTTTGTATTCGTAGAGTAATCAATACTTCTCTCTATTAAAGTATTTCTTTTATGAATACCTTTATCGACAGCAATCAATATTTCAGATGAGATCTCATTAAAAGAGAATAAATAAGAATTTCCCTTTGAGAAATACCACTCATCGAATTTTTTCTCTAGTTCAATTTGAGCAATTCGTATTCTTTTGTTAAAGTTGAGATCAGATTCAAAATGGCCCTTTGTTATTCTTAAATGAAATGAAAAACCTGTATCTCGATTGAATTGTGCTAGAATGTCTTTTTGGATTCCTCCAAGGAATGTAAAAAATTGAAAGTTGTCTGCTCGTTGATTGAGGTAAGCAATTAAAGGATATTTAACATCCTTTAATTTGAGATCTTTCAAAAACAACAGACCTGTGAGATTTCTTGTCGTATCGGATGTCTCTTCATGATATTGTAATCTGGCCATGTAATAAAGTTCTTCATGAATTCTTGCTGCTACTTTATTTAGGGTTGAGAAAACTGTTTCAGGCAAAGCAAAAAAACGACTGTCGATAGCTATAAATGCATCGTCACTATTTTTTTCATTGAATTGTGCAATGATAGTTAGTCGAAGACATTTGTCATTTCCTATAATCTCTCGATATTTGATGTCATCAATGCGCTGAATACCATTTCCCCAATAGCGGATATCTTTTAATTTTGAACTTGCATCATTGATGTATAAGTAAATTTGGGGGACTAAAGTTTTAAATCGATCAGCAATCCTTTCATGAAATTGTTCAGCTGATTCCGATTCTCTTGGAAGAACAAAATCGTTTTGGGGCTCTTTGTTCCAGCTTGCAAATGTATTTTTTGCTTCTACAATATCGAGCATTTCGACACTCTCTATATACTCTTCATTGATATAAAAGTCGGAGATTCTTCCTTCGTTCTTTATAATATTCTGCTTTACATCTTCCAGGATCTTTTCATTTTTAAAGCAGACCATGGCATTGCCCCCTCCACGTTCTTGAATCGCATAAGTTGGGAATGAAAGCATAATGAACATTAATGTAATAATATTGTTCATTTTTAATTCTCCTGCTCTTGGTATTGGGTTAGAGGAAATAGGGCCACACTTAATTGATAGACTTCATCACAATCAGTAACTTCGTGTTGGATATATCCGCTAATCTCCCTTCTGAATTTTTTTATGATTTCTTTTATTTTTGGGATATCCTGGGTATTTACGGCAAAGGTTAGTCCAGTATTATCTCTTAGGGATATATCAACTTCATCGACCGCGATGATGGCCTTACTTAATATTTCTTTTTGATATTTGCGGGCAGCACTACTCGTTGAAATGTGCGATGTTATGTTGGTGGTATCTTCAGAAATAGACCAGTTTCCTTTTTCATCAATTTGTAACAGTTCTAGACGTATAAGCCTTTCAATGGCCGCATTAACTTCAATGGGCGTTACTTTTAACGCCTTCGCAATTTTTCTAATATCTGGCCTAAAGTGTTTTAATCGTGGAAGTTCCATTAGTACGTCGTGATGCCAACTTGCAATCAATTGAAAAACATCTTCTGATAAATCTTTAAATTGCTTTGGCGGGTGAGTTGGTTTTTTTTGCTCAATTAGTGCAAATCCTTTTTTTTCTTCTGGTGATAAGTTTAGGGCCTCAGATATTTCTGCTTGCATTTTCGGAGTTATCTTACGCTTGTTGTTTAAGATTCTAGAGAGAGTTGTATGATCTAGTTTTAGACTTTTAGAAAAGGCCCTTAATGAATAGCTTGGATTTTTTTGGCAACGCTCAACCAACAGATCTTGAAGATACTTTCTAAAGTCCTTATTTGGAGTAAAGATCTGATGATTGGATTCCATGCCCTCACTATAATGTAGAGTGGTGCAAGGATGAAAAAAATCGCACCGGACCGGTGCGATTTTGCTAGCAACATATAGTTTCTACATACCAAACTATGAAAAAATGTTCCAAACCATCCAAAAATGTCCAAAAGGTATCGGACACCTTTTGGATTTTGGACAAGTTAAGCTTATTTTTGGTGCCTTATTTGCATCCAATCTTCATCCAATTTGTGATAGCGTGCTAAAAAATCTTTGCTTTGATTTGATATTTCAGTAGGGATTCCTTCAATTTGCACCATGAAATTAAATATTCCTGTTCTATCATAAATAAAATTAACATTATTATAGATGCGGAGATATGTCTCTTCGGAAGAATTGAACGAAAAGCGAGATCTTCTCTGAGTAGCATATAGTTCTAGAAGTTTGTATGTCTCAACTATTTTGGCATTCACTGTTGGTAATGTATCATTGAATTCCTGAATCCAACTTTTAATTTGAGAAGCTGGATATCCTCTGCTGGAATCAATTCCAAGCCGTGTCAGAGAGTCAATGACTTCGTGCTCATTTTCTTGGAAAAACTGATTAGAATGTAAGTAAGCATTAATAATTCGAATTACATCAGAATCTGTTACATATTCTCGTAACCATTCATGAATGAGAAGCCATGAAAGTTCATCTTTTTGTTTTTCTAGTTCAGCTGCGACCTCTGCATTGTAATAATAACGCTTGAATGGTTTCTCAACTAAAACGATTGCTTGTTTAATTTGAGGTGAGCAATTCGAAGGGATTTTAATAAATAAATTTTCATCTTCTATATTTGTGAGATCTCCTTTTATCCAAAAGATACTTCTTTTGAGATCTCCTTTATCTTTAAAAATTTTAAAAAAAGTTTGAAGACGGGTGGCCATTCCAGGTAGAGTTTCTTTTAAATGTGATACTATTTGTTGCATAGTCATTTCATAATTATCATTTGAACGAATATCAAAGTATTTTTCTTGCTGAATGACTACGGTATCCAGCACTCTCATCTTGCCGTTACAGATGACGACATCTCCTCCTTTGCCTTTTTCTTTAGCGAAAACTTGGGAGCTTAGTGTAAGTGTTGCGAGTGTTATTAAAATTAAGTTTTTCATGTGCTTTACCTGTTTAATTTTTTTATCCAAAAGGTCCAAAAGGTACGTGACACCTTTTGGATCCATTTTAAATTATCTGGGATAGATCACGTTGGTGATATCTTTTTCTAGTTGTTTCAATCGATCTAGGATTTGTTGGCCTTGTAATCTAATCTTAGGATCTATTGCTTCATTATATAGAACACCATTGAAAACAAGTTTATTTTCGCCAGCAGAATTAAATTTTTCATAGATCTGATTTCTTAGTTTTTTTAAAGAATTAAAAATAGAAAAAGATTTTCTTTGCTCTTGGTACTCCTTGAGAAGTCTATAGGTCTCATCTATGGTTGCATTGACTTTGGGATAGATATTTTTAAATTGATCTACTAATTCGTTTATTTCGGAAAACGAAGCGCCTTTATTATACTTAATCCCTAAGCGCCCAAGAGAATCTTCAACTTCTTCCTCAGATTCTTGTAAAAATTGGTTTGAATGTAAATATGCATTAATAATTCTGATGACATCAGAATCAGTTACAAATTCTCTGAGCCATTCATGAATAAGAAGCCATGAAAGTTCATCTCCTTGTCCCTCAAGGTCTGCTACGGCCTCGGTATTGTAATAGTAGCGCTTAAAAGGTTTTTTTACTAAAACAACTGCTTGTTTAATTGTTGGCGAGCAGTTTGCAGGCACTTTGATAAAAAGATTTTCGTCTTGAATGTCGTTAAGATCACCTTTGATCCAAAAAATACTTTGTTTGGAATCTCCTTTGCTTTTAAATGTCTCCACAAAACCCTCAAGACTAATGGCCATTGTAGGGAAAGTTTCTTTAAAATGAGCAATGATCTTCTTTATCGTTATTTCAGAATTACTATTTCTCTGAATATCAAAATACTTTTCTTGGAGCATGATAACTGAATCAAGAACTCTGGTTTTTCCATCGCAGATGACGACGTCTCCTCCATTGCCTTTTTCGTTAGCGGAAACTTGCGAGCTTAATGTTAAAGTTACGAGTGATGTTAAAATTAAGTTTTTCATATGTTTAATCCTTATTCTCTTTTTAATGCTTAATACATTTCGGGATATTTTCTAATGCCCATTTAAGTGTCTTCTTTTGATTGTATTCCCCAAAAATTGGAAGCCTTGTTTTATCCAAATCAACTAATGAGATATTGTATGATTCTTCACGACTTTCTTCGAAAAGCATATTGACTCGAACAAAGCGGCTATGTTCCCAAACATGTTCTTTAGGTGAGTCATTTTCGAAATATGCTTGTTTATTATTACCAAATTCAATTTCAATGCCTTTGTCTATATCTGCATATATTGAGTATTCGCTTTTTCTTGAAGAATCATCAATCTCGTATCCCTTTTGCTTTAGGGTCTCCATAACTTGGTTTAAATTACTATTGTCCTTACTAAGGAATATTTGAAGTCTTTTTATGGTACAGGTATGTGAAGTAAATGTTCCTTCCACAACTTTAAGTCTTGGTATAGACCAAGTTTTTGATTCGTTTGTGATTCTTAGATCATAGCTAGAAACTTTTTTAACAAATGGTCTCAGCTTCTCTGAAATTTTATAGCTGCTTAATAGTTCTTCATTCAACGGAGAGCTTTCTTCTACACCAAGTAAACCTAATAGCTCGTGAAAGATAAGAATAAATTGTGAAGCAGGATTACTTATTTTTTCAAATTTATCTTCATTGCATTTGATTAAGTTTTCATTTCTAAAATTAAGACAAGTTCTCGAAATACCATTTTTGTCTATAAGCTCTTCCTTGGATGTTTCAATTTTTACATCTTTTGAAATATTCACAAGTGTTTGAATATCAAATTCATTAAATGTCTTTTGTAAAATAGGATTAAATGCAAAGAAGTTTCCGATTTTCGTAACTATTTCATTGATCCCTTGATGAGTTACAATCGCTTCAACCTCTTCTCCCGAACCACCGTTACCTTTTTCGTTGTAGGCAAAGCTGTTTTGATTACTGGCCATTGCTAAGAGTGCTAAAAAAATTAACTGTTTCATACTATTTCTCCGCGTTTTGAATTTGAGTTAGTGGATAAAATTGGATCGCCAATTGATACACATCCTGTCTGCTGCCATCTCTAAGCAATGCCGCCATCTTTTGGCGAAATTCTCTGATGATGGTTTTGGCCTCCGTGAGCTTCTCTGGATCTACAGCAATCGTCATTGCCGAGAAATCGCGAAGTCCCACCTCAATTTCATCGAGTTTTTGTTTTCCTATATCGAGAGTCTCAAGGTGAGATTCTCTTAAAGCTTTACTGCTAATATCTTCAGTTGTTCGTACGTGTTTTTGAGTTTTGATGTACTTGCCATCTTCTAATTTTAAAAGGCCTGATGTCAGAAGATTTTCAATCACCACTTGAGAGCGATTTGTGGTGATTCCTAATCTCTTAGAAACTTCGTCTATTGAGCAATCAAAACTATCTACATCAAAGAGGGTGAGAACTGCGTAGTGTTCCCATTCTGCAATGACCTTATAGTAGGATTCATCCAGCATGAAGCGCTCATCATTTTCATCAATCTTGATTGAATCAATGGTTGTTTTTGAGCGATAGAGACTTTCAAGAAAAAGAGTTTTCTCTTTTGGCCCAAGGGATAGTTTATCTACAACAAGATGAGAGTTTTTAATTGGTAGTGGTCGCTGACCCTTCATTACTTGGCTTAATGTCGCTGGGTGCATTCCAAGATCTCGAGCATAGGCCCGAAGTGAGTAGCTTGGATTTGATTTCTGCTTTTGGGAGAGACCTTCCTGGATTTTGTGTATGTGATAGGTATGTGTATTCATGCCCTAACGTATAGCACGAATTTGCATACAGAGCGTGGCGGCCTGTAAACAATCTGTTACTTAGGGTTGCAACGGGTAAAAAGTATGGAGTAATTTTTACAATTTTATCCAAACCGAGTGAGTTAACTGGGTCTCTAACACATTTGTTGAACCTCCTTAAATTGCCCATCCACCTGTATTCTTATTGAAGTTTCGACATTGCCCCAATCGCAATGAATCCTAAATCGCAAGATTTCATTATTGAACTTTCTTTTCGGGGCAATGCCCTTTTGATTTAAAAGTCACGGACAAATCGCTAAACATAGCTCATGTCTAAGCAGCAAACCTTCTCATTTATATCCTCAACTCGTCTGACTCACGGTGGAGAACTTGCCCGCGGTAAAAGAAAGTCTGAGCGTCCTCTAAAAATGAATAAACCACTTCATGTTGTTCTGAGAGCGAAGAGATCCACACTTAAAACCAAAGAGAGAAAAATTCAAAACCTGATTAAAAAATATGCCGATAGATTTAATATCAAAATCTATCGCGTCTCAGTTAATTCAAATCATTTGCATCTTTTGATTGTTGTCAAAAGACGTATGCACTTTCAGTATTTTCTAAGATCAATTACAGGACTTATTGCTCGTCTGATGGGAGCTGGAAAGCTCTGGGAATATCTCGCCTTCTCAAGAGTTTCTGATTGGGGAAAGCAGTATCGAATTTTAGTGAAGTATATTCAAAAGAACGTGCTCGAAGCTTCGGGACTTATAAGCTTCTCTCCTAGAACTGGATAAATTGAACCAACTTATTTGTTAGAGATTCGAGTTAACTGGGTTTGGAATTAAAGAGCAGGTGAGGAAGAAATGGTCCAAAAGGTGTCAGATACCTTTGGGACCATTTGGATAAAATGTCTATTTTAAATATGCGCTGATAAAAACTGTAGGAATTAAATCTCCTTTCTCTTCAATGATATTATTGAAAGCAAATGAAGCACCTTCGATGCGATTAGGTGTATTAGAATTATAATTCATGATCATGAGACCTGTTTTATTTTTGCCACAGACGTAGACATGCACACCATCATCTATAGCACTCAGTTTGCAACTAAAATGGATCGGTAGCGAAGCTACGTTTTCAAGAGAAACTTTAATTTTGCCGCCGTAGAGATTCTCTGTGGTGATAATTGCCCTTTCATAACCAGGGCTTTTGTTTGGAATTGCTTCAAAAACCATCTCTTTCGCATAAGATATAGAACTAATTAAAGACATTGAAGTAACTACTAATCCTAAAAAATAATTTTTCATAAACTATTCTCCCTTTTAAGTTGTATGCATCTTTTAGTAAAATTTAAGTCGATACTTAGTAGTCCTGCTGAGTGGCCCAGATAAGGCCAATGATACCAATCATCACTGGAATTCCGACGATGATGGCCGCAAATTTTGTTCCGATAACGATAGTGATTGGACCCCAGATTAAGACGTAGACACAAATGATAAGTATAGCAATGAGTAATGAGCCAATTGTTATCTGCATAGCAACTTCATCAGAAGCAATGGCCCTGCCAGAAGATTTGTTTGATTGAGATACAAGTTGTTCGTTTTCGACGTCCTTCTTCACTGAATCTAGGTAATCCTCAACTTTTTTATGTTGAGACAAATAACTATAAATTTTCTCTTCAACAACTTTTAATGATCTTCCTTGGTAAAGTGCTTTAATTCGTTCTTTGTAAGATAATTCGTTATTCTGTATAATGGCCACGGCTTCAGAAGAAAGATTCTGTCCACCTTGTTCAATTTGATCCAGCATCTTTTTGGCCTTCTTTTCACTTAACTTATCCATACGTTTAACGAGCTCGCGATTTAATTTGGTAATGCCATTTGAAATAGCTTGCTTGAATTGGGCGTGATTAATTCCCATCGATTGAACTTTCTGTCTAATTTTAGACAGGGCCGCACTCACTTCATCTGAATTCATCTCGTCTGCCTTGTTTAAATCAATGATTGTTTCGCTTGTTTCAGCAAACGAGAGATTTGCAGCGATTGGTGAAAGTGAGAATGAGAAGGAAATTAAAAGTGAAAGAATGAGTTTCGCGGGGTTAAAAATAGTCATAAATATACTCCTTGTTTTGGTACGGATACTTATATTGCTTTGCATTATTTGCTGCTAGGTATTTTTAATTAAATATGGTATACTAAATTAAGTGGTGCTAAATGTTGCGTTATATGTTATTGGAATTATTATGCTTTTTGAGTTCGTTGATTATCGAAAATATATCCTGTCTTATATTGAAAAAATGCCCAAGAGGGGGCATGGCTTTCGTACTCAAATGGCCACCGCTTTGAAATGCAAAACTTCATTTGTCACTCAGGTTTTAAATGGGGAGCAAGATTTTAATTTGGAGCAGGCCCATGCTTTAAATGAACTTTTTCATCATGGTGAATACGAGTCCCGCTACTTTTTAATTCTGATTCAGTTAGCACGTGCTGGAAATAAATCATTAAGAGATTACTTTAAAAAAGAAGCTGAACAAGTTCGTGGAGAGGCCTTAAGACTAAAAAATCGTTTTAAAACTGATTCGATTCAAAATAAAGTCGATGAGTTTAAATATTTTTCTCATGCTGATTATGCCTATGTTCATGTTTTAACCACAATTCCTAAATACCAAAGTAAAGAGGCCTTAATAGAGAAGTTAAAGATTTCTTCCAAAAGACTTGATCAAGTTTTAGGATATTTAATGGAGCTTGGATTTGTCATATACAAGGATGGAAAATATTTGCCTGGCCCATCGATTATTCATCTTCCTGATGATTCATCCATTATTGGTACCCATCATACAAACTGGAGAGTTCAAGCAATCAAAGCATGTCAGTCTCCTGCTGAAAAAGATATGCACTATTCTTCAGTTATTTCTATTGCAGAAAAAGATGTTGAAAAAATTAGATCAATTTTAATTGAAGCTTTAGAGAAAGCTCGGCAAGTCATTAATGCTTCAGATTGTGAAAAACCTTTCAGTTTTTGTTTGGACTTTTACGAGTTGAACTGAAGTTTATGGCACAGGCCTGCTCACTTCTTATGTTGGAAGCAGCAACCATGGGAAGGTCGCAACTCTCGTTATTTAATTCAAGATTTTCTTCCTGCAATTGAAGTAGCCCACCAGATACGAGTGCTGTTGCGAATGATGTTCCAGTTACAAAATAGCATTCGTCTGCACATGCTAGTAGATGCGATCCTGGTGCCAGGTAATTGGGTTTAAAAATTAAAGAATTAAAATCTCGGTTAACGCTTTCAAGGCCTAGAAAGTGGAAATGCTTAACCTTAGGTTCAGCAGCTAATCCAAAATTACTAAAAGGGCTTGGAGAAAAATCGGATTGGTTATTTGAAAAGAAATGATCATATGATCCAACAGTTATGACATCTGGTGAGCTCGCAGGAAAATCTGAGATAGAGTTGGCGTAATTATTACCGGCGGCCACTACAATTTTGATGTTGTTGGATGCAATTTCATGTATGAGTTCCTTGGCCTTATCTACTTTATTCCACTGGCCATGCAATTGCTCTGGCGAAGTGAGACTCAGATTAAGCACTTTAATATTCATCCTCTTATGGTTTCTTACAACCCATTTTAAGGCCTTTAGAAAAGAATCAATATTTCCCTTCTCTTTAGTTTGAAGCGCTTTAAGAACCACGAGCTGAGCGCTTGGTGAAACTTGCAGAATAAGATCTGCAATCAGAGAGCCATGCTTTGATTCATCACAACTTTCTTGCTTTAAGCAGGTTGAAGTAAAATCTTTAAAACAAACGACATTTTTTGCGGCCTTTGAATCGGGCATAATCCCTGTATCAATGATCGCAATTCTGCCTTGAGGGCCTTTTGAAAATTTTGGTAAGTGCAGTAATGAAAGCTGGTAGGAGATGATTTCAGAGATGGCCTTACTATCAGAAGAAACAGCTTTAAATGGAATAACATCGTCTCCACCACCACTAACATTTCCCCCTTCAAATGAAGCGAGTTGAATTTTTCTTATCGTTTGAATGAGTTCTTTATCAGCTGAAGTTGATTCTTGATGAGAAAATAGAAAGCGAAATTCAGAAGGATTTGCCCATGTATAGCTACATACCAAATTGATAAGAAAGATTAATATATGACTCTTCATGGATTTAGTATGAACTATTTAGGGGCCCAAGTACGGCCCGTGCAAGATTTTACATGGAGGTGTAGAAACTTTTGACAGCGATCTTATTTTAGTAGGCCGTCTAGCCGAATCGTCCCTCAATATAAGCTGCAGTTTTCTCATGTTTTGGAGTTGTAAAAAGAGCTTGGGTTTCGCTCATCTCTACCAGCTCTCCCATGTACATGAAAATGGTATCGTCTGATACACGCTTCGCCTGACTCATGGAATGAGTCACAATGAGAATGGAATATTCTTTTTTAAGATCTTTAATTAAAGTTTCAATCGCTTCAATCCCTGCAGGATCTAGAGCTGAACATGGCTCATCAAGAAGAATCAGTTTTGGCTTAAGTGGAAGTAGGCGAGCAATACAAAGTCTTTGCTGCTTTTCTAGACTTAAACTTGTGGCCTGACGATGAAGTTGATTTTTTAAATCTTCCCACATTCCCACACGCTTGAGTGACGATTCCACCATCTCATCAAGTTGGGCCTTACTTACTTTTTTCATATGAGCACGAGCACCAAAAACAATATTTTCATAAATCGAAAGTGGAAGTGGATTGGGTTTTTGAAAAACCATTCCTACTTGGCGGCGAAGTTCTGGAAGTGCGACAGATGGGTGATAAATATCCTGGCCATAAACTTGGATACTTCCTTCGTGAGAAACCTCAGCACCACGCTCGTTGATGCGGTTTAAGCATTTAAGAAAGGTACTTTTTCCACAGCCAGAAGGCCCAATAAGTGCGGTAATTTTATATTTGGGGATATTGAAAGTAAGACCCTTGAGGGCCTGAAAATTTCCATACCAAAAACTAAAGTCATTTGTATTTACAGCATGATTATTCATAATTTATCCGAATACACCTTCAATATAATCTTTTGTGCGAGCGTCAGAAACTTCACCATTAAAGATCTTTTCATTCACATTTAAATCCAAAATTTTCCCATGAAGCATCATGGCCGTTCGATCTCCCAAGCGCTTGGCCTGATTGATTACATTCGTGACCATTACAATAGTCATGTTCTTTTTTAGTTCATGAAGGACAGCTTCAATTTTCATTGTCGTGACTGGATCAATGGCAATTGAAAATTCATCAAGACATAAAACCTCAGGATGATGCGAGAGAGCTCGAGCAATAGTTAAACGCTGCTGCTGTCCCCCTGAAAGTTTAGTTGCTAGAGTATTAAGCCGATCTTTAACTTCATCCCAAAGAGCTGCTTTTTTAAGACAGTCTTCCATAATAAAATCTAGTTCGGCAGGATCTTTACAGCCGGCCATTCTCGGTGCGTATGTGACATTTTCTTTGATGGTCATAGGTAGCCCAACAGGAAGAGGTGAAACCATTCCAATTCGTCGGCGAAGAAAGGTTGAGTCTTCATCCGCGTAAATACTTTCACCATCAAGAAGAACATCGCCCGTAACTTTAATCTCTTGATTAAAATCCGTCATACGGTTGATACATCTTAATAGAGAGCTCTTTCCGGAATTTGCTGGTCCAATAATCGCCAGAACTTCGTTTTGATAGATGTCTAGATTAAGATTATGAATAACTTCTTTTGTTCCATAACTTACAACAAGATTTTTTATTTCAATTTTCTTTTTCATTATTACCACTTTCTTCTTGTTCTAAAGTAACTTCTCATCACTATGGCAATTGAGTTTACTGAGAGAATTAAGAGAATTAATACTAGTGCCGTGGCATAGGGATAGGCATCAGGAACCCCAACCACTTGAGTAGAGATGGTAAAAAGATGCATCGATAGGGCCATACACTGATCAAATACTGAGCTCGGTAAAAATGGTAAATAAAAGGCCACTCCTGTGAAGAGAATCGCCGCCGTTTCACCTGCTGATCTTCCCACAGAAAAAACAAGGCCAGTTAAAATACCTGGTAGTGAATTTGGAAGAACAATGTGGCGAATAGTTTGAAGTTTACTTGCACCCACGTTCCAAGAAGCTTCACGATATGATTGGGGGACAGCTTTTAGTGATTCAAGAGTTGAAGTGATAATGACTGGAAGATTCATTACTGCAAGAGTAAAAGATGCGGCCAAAATACTGGTTCCCATTCGTAAAAATAAAACGAAAGCGCCAAGTCCAAATAGGGCATGAACAATACTTGGAACTCCCGCAAGATTTAAAATGGCCAGACGAATAAGGCGTGTAAGGGCATTATCTTTGGCATATTCTGAGAGATAAATCGCTCCCAAAACACCTAGAGGACATGAAACAAGAACGCTAATTAATACCAGCCAGAAAGTTCCAATAATGGTTGGGAAAATTCCTCCGGCCGTCATTCCATTGATAGGATCTTGAGTTAAAAAATCCCAAGTCAAAACGGGAGATCCTTTAATGAATAACCAAAAAATGATAATCAGAGCAGGCAAAAATAGAAGAAAGGTAATAAAGCTTAATATACTTTTAAATCTTTTTTCTCTGATCTCTTTTTTAAGAAGTTGAATACTTGGATGAAACATAATTACTTCCTTCTTCCACGAATAAGATAATCTGCAGTCAAATTAACAATGAAAGATAACATAAAGAGAACAAGGCCGATTGCAAATAATGCTTGGTAGTGCTCTCCACCTTTTGGTGATTCACCCAGCTCGGCAGCGATCGTCGCGGTCAGAGTTCGTCCTGGCTCAAATAAGCTATGAGGAATTTGAATAGAGTGGCCAGTGGCCATAAGGACTGCCATGGTTTCACCTAGGGCGCGTCCTACTCCAAGCAGGGCCGCGGCCATTAAACCATTTTTTGCTGCCGGAAGAAGAACTTTCGTTGCAACTTCCCACTTTGTTGCTCCCATGGCCTCAGCTGCTTCACGATAAGTTTCAGGCACAGCTCTCAGAGCATCTTCTCCTACTGAAACAATAAGTGGCAGAGACATAAGGGCCAGAATGATAGAAGCATTAAAAATATTCAGTCCAATAGGAACATTAAAAACATTAATGATCATCGGATTAATCATCATAATAGCAATAAATCCCCAAACTACAGATGGGATGGCCGCTAAAAACTCAATTAAGACTTTATAAATTTCACGAAGCCTTGGGGAGCAGAACTCTGAGATATAAAAAGCACAAGCAAGACCAAGAGGGACTGCAATCAGCATCGAAACGATCGTCACTAAAAGTGTTCCAACTAATAAGGCCAAAATTCCATATCTTACTTGAACTACAGAAGCAGGGTACCACTCAGTTGAGAAGAAAAATTCTTTAAAATCAAAACGAGAAATAAGAAAGGGAAATGATTCTTTAAGAATGAAAAAAAGGATCGCCAAAATAAGAACGATGGAGCTTAGTCCTCCAAAACGAATAATCCCTTCAACAATTTTTTCGCTTAAAGGTTTATTTTTTTTCTTTTCTCTCCAGGCCATAGAGAGTTCTACCGTCTTAGACATTTCCATAACTACCTTTTAGGGGCCGGTACATAACCAGACTTAATAGTGATTTCTTTTGCAATATCAGTTTGGATCCAATCCATGTATTGTTTTACATCTTCAGATGGTGTTCCAAGAGTGTACATGTAAAGCTCCCTTGAGATGGGATAAGCTTTAGTCATCGCTGTTTCAAGAGTTGGTTTAATGCATTCTGAATCTTTTGCTTTAGCAATACAAAGTGCTTTTACATTGGGATTTAGATAACCCATTCCAGAATAGCCGATAGCACATGGAGTTTTTTCCACCAGATCAATCGACTCACGCGAACCATTCAGATCCATTGAGCCAAGTTTTAAATCTCTCTTTTTTCCAAGAATAGCTTCACGAAAGTACTGATAGGTTCCAGAGTTAGATTGACGAGAGACGCGAATAATTTTGTTATCCTTACATCCAGGAATGACAGTTCCACGAATATCACTCCAGTACTCACACTTTCCACCTTCACCATAAATACAAGCAACTTCTTCAAGAGTCATGCCTTCAAGTGGATTTTTAGGATGAACAAAAACAGCTAAAGCATCCATCCCAACGATGAATTCATTCACTTCTTTGCCATTATTTTTTTTCGCCTCTTCACGCTCTTCTTCTTTCATGGCGCGAGAGGAATTCGCTATATCAACAGTGCCATTAATTAGGGCCGCAATACCAGTACCAGAGCCACCACCTGAAACAGCTATAGCAACTTGAGGTTTAACTTTTTTGTATTCTTCCGCCCAAGCTTGAGCGAGATTCACGAGAGTATCAGAGCCTTTATTTTGGATAATTAAAACATTGGCACGCTTCGAGCAACCCACTAGCAAAATGAGCGAGATAATTAAAACTTTAAACATAGTTCGTCCTTATGGCCGGGAATAATAGCGAAAACTACTGAGATTGTATAAGGGCGAAAATATTCTTAACGTAGTCTTAACGAAGGGAAAATGAAACGGCGAGTAGCATGTAATTGTCATTACTTAACTACTCGCGCATTCTCTGGATTTTATTTAAGATAGCCGCGTCTGATTTGATCACGCTCAATTGAGTCAAAAAGAGCTTGGAAATTACCATTACCAAAGCCCCAGTGATTCTTTCTTTGAATGTACTCAAAAAATAAAGGCCCAACATAAGTTTGTGAAAAAATTTGAAGAAGATAACCTTCAGGATCTCCATCCACGAGAAGTTTTAATTCTTCAAGAACTTTGAGATCTTCAGTGACGGTGAAGGGACGTTTTGGAATATCTTCATAGTAAGTTCCAGGCACATCCAAAAATTTAATATCTCTTTGTCTTAGTTCTCCTACAGTGGAGATAATATCTGGGGTCATAAAGGCAATATGTTGAACTCCAGGTCCTTTATGCATATCAAGAAATTCTTGAATTTGAGACTTACCATTTTCAACTTCGGGTTCATTAATCGGAATAATAATTGAATTATCGGCCAACTGAACGACTTTTGAATTAAGTCCCGTTTTAGAGCCTTTAATATCAAAGTATCTGGTTTCAAGAAATCCATAAGTGCGCTTATAAAATTCAACCCAATGATCCATCTGTCCCTTAGGAACATTGTTGGTTAAGTGATCAATTCTCGAGACTCGTGTTTTAAGTGGTCTTGCCGTGGGATCTGTCTCTATAGTTTTAAATCCAGGACGAAATTCATTAGTAGGCCTTTCCACAAATTCATTCACCACATCTCCAAAACCCTGAATGGAAGCGGTCTTAGTGATTCCTTGGGCGGTCTCTTCAATTTTTAAATCCTGAACGAGTTTTGCTCCATTTCTTAGAGTGATCTCTAAGGCCCTTTCAACACTTTCAACGGCAAAAGACATTTTAGAAACACCTTCTCCGTGATTTTTATAGTATTGACGAGCGAGATTTTTATTATCTTGTGATGCCTTTACCAAGAAGCGAATTTGTCCTTGAGTAAAAAGTTTTGAATCGTTTGATTCGGCAGTTTGTATAAAACCAAGATTAGAAAAAAGTTTAACTGTTGGTGACTGAAATGTATCAACAGTAAATTCCAAATGATCAATGCCCTTAAGGCCAGCAGGATTTTGAGACATAATATTTACTCCGAATTATCTTCTTTTTTTTGTTTGTCCCTGACTTAGAGAAAAACAATCTTCTTTAACAATAGGGTGAAAGTAATCTGCTTCTTCTCGAAGCACATCGGCGGTAGTGGTTTCAACGGCGCAAATTTCAACTCGAACACCTTCTGATTTTAGGTGGCGCACGAGCTCAACATAATCTGAATCGCCTGAAAGAATAACAATAGAGTCAACTTTGCTAGCAAGTTGCGTTGCTTTAATACTTAGCGGAATATCGGCCGATTTATGGCATGGCCTTACCGAGCCATGGTACTTGGTGTGGAGGCGTTCGGCCAATTTGGATGAAATCTTTTTGCCTTCTCTAAAATAAATTAAGCGATTTAGGCCCCTTCCGCCTAAAAGTCTAGGTATGAGGACATCAAAGTTGATCATCATATTCTGACTTCTGAATTCAGACTCGAGGGATCGTTCTATATTGTTTCCATCAACCAGGATCGCTACTGACTGTGAAATATGAATTTGCTCTTCCATAATAAGTCCTTGATGAGTATAACTTTAAGACTTAAAAAACTCTCTTGGAAATAACAATGAGCTATAAGATTCTTAATGGCAATGAATTACTGATTCAAGGTGCTTTGGAAGCGGGATTTCATCTTTACACCGGATATCCTGGTTCTCCACTGGCCGATTTTTTTAACATCCTTTATGAAAGAAAAAATGATTTAAATCAGAAAGGTATTCGAGTTGTTATTGCTAACTCGGAGGCCAATGCTGCGGCCATGGCCAGTGGGGCCAAGATGGCAGGGCAAAATGTTTTAGTGGCGATGAAATCTATGGGACTTCATGTCGCTGCAGATGCACTATCGGTTGGAAATTTTGCCAACCCAGGAAATTCCGGAGTTGTTATCGCTGTGGGTGATGATCCTTGGTCAATTTCAACTTCCACACCGGCGGATTCAAGATATTTATTTAAGCATTTGCACATTCCATTTCTTGAGCCCTCTACACCTCAAGAGTTAAAAGATTGGATGTCAAAGGCCTTAGAGCTTTCTCAAAAATCTTCAGTCTATACAGGTTTATTGCTTACAACTTTTATGGCCGAGGGGGGGGGAAGAGTTGAAGTTGGTGAAGAGAAAAAAATTAGTCATGAAAAAATAACGTTAGATCCAAAAACATTTAATCTTTCTGCTAACGTAATGGTGCCACCTAATTCACTGGTGGCGGATAAAGAAATGATTCTTCACCGATTTCCCAAAGTCGCTGAAGTTCTAAAAATTTTAAACTTAGATCAAATCTTAGGTGAATTAAATTCAGAAATAGGAGTTATCAGCTCTGGTGCAGTATTTGAAATTTTAAAACAAGTGCTAGAAGAGTCTGGTCTGATCGAAAAAGTCGCTCTGTATAAAGCTGCAACCTCTTATCCTTTTAATGAACTTCAGCTTCTTCCTTTTTTAAAAAATAAGAAGAAGATGATTGTGGTTGAAGAAAAGCGTGGTTTTCTAGAAACAGAACTTTTGTCTTTAATTTCTAAAAATAATCTTGAAATTGAAGTCTTCGGAAAAGAGTTTAAGTTTCATGATCAGGTGGTCGAGGGATTTCCTGCTTTTGGTGGTCTTTCCTACGAGATGATTTATAAAAAATTAAATCTTATTTTTGATGGTTTAGAAGAACTCCCTGAGTGTACTAGGCTTGATTTAACTGTTCCCAAGCGTCTACCTACTTTTTGTCCAGGTTGTCCACATCGTGAAACCTTGAGCATTATGAAAGATGTGAGAAAAACTTTGGCGAACAAAAATGTGAATCTCATTTCACATGGAGATGTAGGTTGCTACTCTCTTTCATTTTTAGAGCCTTTTAAAGAGATGCATGATCTTTCGGCCATGGGACAAGGGGGAGCCTTAGGGGCCGGAGCCGATATTTTTCTTACTAATCCTTCTGTTGTTCTTATGGGGGATTCTACCTTTTTCCACTCAGGAATGGTTTCTATCTCGAACTCAGTTCAGATGGGACATAATATCACTTATATCTTACTTGATAATGATAATACCGCAATGACTGGCCACCAGGTGACACCAAGAACAGGTGTTTCTGTTGAAGGAGATTCCCGTCCAAAGCAAAGTATGCTGGATGTGGCGAAGTCCTTACGTGTGGATCATGCCATTGAAGTGAATCCGTCGGATCGTTATTTTTATTTAAATCTTTTAAATGAGTTTGTTCAGAAACCTGGTGTTAAAGTTATTGTCTCAAATAAAGAGTGTGGATTAACTTTTCATGGCAGAAAGAAAAAAGAAGAAAGAAAACTTTTTGCTTCAGGTGAAGTAGAGAAAGTTAAAGACTTTTATCAAATTAATACTCTTGCCTGTGAAGATTGTCGGGCCTGTGTTGAGATGACTGGATGTCCTGGTCTCTCTCAAACCAGTGATGCTTATGGTACTAAGGTCATGATTGACCCTCAAATTTGTGTGTCCGATTCTTACTGTACAAAAATTAAGGCCTGTCCAAGTTTTGAGCTCGTTCGTGTTTATGATTATCATCCGACAAAATATAAAGCGGTCAAAAAAGTAAAAGAAGCTTTAACTTTACCTACTGTTAATGCTGAAAAGGGTCTTGATCAAATTGCAGCAGGAGATGATTTCAGGACTGTCATTATTGGAGTAGGTGGCTCTGGAGTGACAACCATCTCAAGGGTGTTGGCGGAAGCTGCTTCGAAAATGGATAATCGCACTGATATTGATTTTAAATTTGTGGATCAAAAAGGACTTGCTCAAAGAAATGGATCAGTCTCAAGTCATTTAAGCCTATTTAGTAAAAAGAAATCTCATGGCCCAATCATTCCAGTGGCCACGGCCGACTTGATTCTCTCTCCAGATTTATTGGAAGGGGCCCGTGCTCTTGATTATTTATCCACAGAGGGACTTCTGATTGTAGATGAAGAATTTCAAGTGCCTCTTTCTATTCTTTTAGATCGAGGAATTGATGCTGAAGTTTTAACTCCTGAAAAATTGCGCAAGGAACTTAAAGATAAATTAGGTCATCGTTTAGTGCTCGCACCAATGAAGTCCATGTGCTTTGAAAAGTTTGGTAGACCAGTTTATGCCTCGGCCATGATCTTGGGAATTGCATACCAATCAGGAAAGTTACCATTTGCTTTAGATGAATTAAAAAATGCCTTTAAGGCCGGAGTACCTAAGAGTGAGTTAGAAAATAACTTACTGGCCTTTGATTTAGGTAGAGAGTGGTATTTAAATCAAAAAACTTCTTCTTATATTTTGGATCAAAAAGAAGTCACATTCTTAGGCCTAATGAGAGAAAGTGTCGCCCAAGCAAGATATCCATGGCAATCAAACGAGAAGTTTATTCATTTATGGATGAGTTATGGGAAACTTTTAATTGATCTTTTGCCAGAAATTCCTAGCCTACATCTTTATCAATATGTTCATGATCTAATCATTTATGATCAGGGAAAAAACTTATCCACTCTTCTTGATCAAGTTAAAGAGCTTAAAAAGAACTATGCAGGGGAGGAATTAAGTCTTGCTGTTCGTATTCTCGCTAAAACATTCTGGGTTAAAGATGAGGTTTTTGTTTCTCATTTAATGGTTTCTCCTATGAAGACCCAGAAAGATAAAAAGAATTTTTTAGAATTAGGGACTTCATTTGAAGTGATCCATATCAACCGACCGGCCTTTGATATTGGGAAAAAGAAAATTGAGTTTGATTTTTCTCCAAAGCCTTGGATGTTGAAAATGATGAGACACTTACGTCTTTTAAGATTACTACTTCCTGAGTGGCATAAGAAGGAAAGATTAATTGCTTCTAAAGTAAGAAGTGAATTACTCAATTCTCGATTAGAATTAAAACGTTTAAGAGAGTTAGATCAAATTAAGGGCTATCGTGAGGTTCGTTACGATATGGCCAAAAAGTATTTAGGATCATTTGGATGAGTAAAATTATAGATGCTGTTTCAATAGTACTGACTTGTGGTGATGAAATCTTTGCTATTCAAAGGCAGAGATTTCTTAAGGCCTTTCCTGGCTACTGGGCCTTCCCTGGAGGAAAAGTTGAATTAGGAGATGAAAGTCTTTCGATTCAGCATCCAAGCGTTGAGGGGATAGATGCTCGTCTTTTAGGCGCGGCCTTTCGCGAAGGGAAGGAAGAGTTAGGAATTGATCTAGGTGAAGAAATAAAAAACGGCAGAATTCAAAAAGTTGATTTCTTAGGACTTGCGATTACTCCCGACTTTAACCCTTATCGTTTTGCGACTTATTTCTTTCGATTTAATTTTAAAGAGAAGGTTCATTTCACCGTTGATTATAATGAAGCTTTTTTTGCTGAGTGGATAAGCTGTAAAGATCTTCTTGATAAATATAATAATGGTGAAGTCCTAGCGGTTCCTCCTGTTATTAAAGTGATTGAGACCCTTGGACAAAATATTCAAACCTCTCATATTAATGATTTAAATTTTACATATGATTCAGATAATTTTGTCCCCTATATAGAATCGATTAAAGGTCTACGTCAGATTATGCCTTTATCAAATACTTTACCTCCGGCCACTCGAACGAATGCCTTTTTAATTGGTGATTCTACTAAAGTGTTACTTGATCCATCTCCAAAGGATGAATCAGAGTATCAGAAATTTAAAAATACTCTTTCATTGTTTGGTGTGGATAAAATCATGCTTACACATCACCATCCAGACCATCATCAATATTCGGTAGAACTCGCCCAAGAATTGAACCTTCCTATTTTAATCGGCCAAGATTCTTTCACTCGTTTGAATAAACTTAATCAGGATTATTTTAAAAATGTGCAGATTCAATTTTTAAAAGAAGGGGATGTTGTCACATCATGGTTAGGTAGAAAAGTTGTTGTCTATGAAGTCCCTGGACACGATGAAGGTCATCTTGCTTTGGCGGCAGAGGATATGAGCTGGTTCATTGCTGGAGATCTGTTTCAAGGTGTTGGCACAGTTGTGGTTGGTGGAGATGAAGGCGATATGAAAAAGTATTGTGAGACTCTTCAGAAGGTTATTGCTCTTGCTCCTAAAGTTATTTATCCATCTCATGGCATTGGCCTTGGTGGTGTTGTTATTCTAGAAAAAACTCTTGAGCATCGGAAAGTGAGAGAAAATCAAATTCTCACTCTTCATCAAGAAGGAAAGTCAGAGCAAGAAATCTTAGAGCTTATTTACAGAGATGTGGATAAAAAGCTTTGGCCTTATGCTTTAGAGAATATAAAAAAACATATGGAAAAATTAAGAGCAGAAGGATTTATAAAGTAGGCACATGTCTGTGCCTACTTATTAATTCAAATATGCTTGGTGAATATAGAGACGATAAATTTTGTCTTTCGTTCTTCTAATAGAGAAATTTCCAGTTTCTTTTTGTTCTAACAGGAACTGATAAAATTCTGGACGAGTGTCAGCGATTTCTAAAACAGATTTCCCTTCGAATTCTCCAAAATCAATTACGACTTTGTCTTCTTCAATAATACCCGTCAGTGGACTTTGTTCCTGGGCCATGATTCCCTCCTTAGAATACGTGGTTACAGCGAATATACTTTGATTGTGACGTAAAATTTTACGCTTTGAAAAGAGCTAGTTTTTATAAAATTGTTTTAAGAAAAAAACGAGTGCTTTAAATTCTTGAGGGTAGTCATCGGCCATGAGCTTCTTGATGATCTCCATCGACTGGAAAATAGTCATTCCTTTTCGATAGGGGCGATCATGAGTCATAGCAACTAGAATATCAAAGACAGCAATCAATGTACTTTCAAGTCCAAGAATAATTTCTGAATCATTATTTTTGCTTGTAACTTCTTTTGCTAATAAACGCTTCATCTTTTCATTTAGAAAATGATGATGTCGTATAATAGTCAGGTAATTTTTAGCAAGCGGTATTCTTCCTTCTAGTAATTCAAAGGAGAAATCTGCATGATTTGCAAAAAGCGCCTGATCTTTGCCATTTAAATTTTTAATATCATATTTCTCTTCTGGAATCATTGAGAAACCAATATCTTTTAGATAACTGGCCAAGAATAAATTTTCAATTTCTCTTTCATGAAAGAGATGAGTGCTTTGTAGAAAAGATAATAATAGAAGCGAAGAAAGCATCGGTTGAGAAAGAGTGAAGTGAAAATTTTCTTTCGATAAATTTTGAAAAAGGATGGAGTGAGTTTTTCTATTTTCTAATAGAAATTTACTCAAGTTTTGTGAGCTCTGAAACTGGCCCATCAAGCTCTCATCATTATGAGGATCTTTATAAATCCCACCTAAATTTAGAGATAGTAGTTTTAAATTTTTGGTACCATTCTCTATTGGGTCACCAACTGAAAGAGAACGATTGACTTTGATCAAGGCACTTTCTAAATTTTTTCTTATTTCTTCAAAATCATCCCTAAAAATATAGACGTCTCGATATCCATTTTTAAGGAGCAAATTAATTTGTTCCTTAACCGGGCCACTTCCGGCCGCTAGGACAGTGACAAAAAGTCCATCTCGAATGACATACACAGGATGCTTAAGTTTTGAAATGAGATAGAGCTCACCCACTAAAATGGGTGTAAGTGAAAGCTCAAGCCGATGATGGGCCAAAAATGAGTTGATAGAACTTGTTGTCAAAAAAATCTCCCTAACCCCTTATAGTTTAACTCAAAAAAGGATTCAGGGAGAAAAATTTAATTAGCGAAGATGTGTTGTTCTAAAAACGTTTTAAATGAGTGGCCATTTGCCTCAAGCATTTTTGGAAACATGGAGATAGAGGTTGAACCAGGAAATGTATTGATCTCATTGAGATAAATTTTTCCATCGTCTAAGAAAAAATCAATTCGAGAGAGGTGACGAATCTTAAGACCATTATAAAGTTTAGTAGCATAGTCAGTAATTGTTTTTACCTGCTCGGCCGTTACATTTTCAGCACGAACAAAAGTTTTTGATTCACTGGCCGAAGAGTACTTCTCTTCATAGCTATAAAAACTAGAGGCAGGAGTTACAATTTCTCCAGGATAAGAGATCTGAATTTTTCCATCATATTCGTAAGCAGAAACTTCTAGTTCTCTTGGTCTCATTCTTTTTTCAATGAGAACAAAAGGAGAGAGTAAAAAAGCATCGTTGACTGCTTTACGTGCATCATGATCATTCCCAACCATATAACAGCCCACTGATGAGCCTTGGTTAGAAGCTTTCACCACAATCTCGCCATGAAGCTTTTGAAAATCTAAAACTTTTTGAATGCTCTTTTCATTATTTTCAGAAAGAAAAATATAAGGAGTATTTTCAACTCCTAGGGCCGTTGCCCACATCTTGGTTGTGATTTTATTAAAGCACATTTTGGATGTTTCAGAATTACAACCAAAGTAAGGGAGATGAATCATTTCAAAATATGATTGAAGATCTCCTGTCTCACCTGGGTAGCCATGAATACAAGGAATAGCGTAATCAATTAAGATGCCAGGATCACCGTCTTGCGCGAATGCCCTTAGATATCGTTTCCCATCAAGAAGATATCTTTTACCTTTGGTATCAACCCATTGCCCTTGCTTATCGATTTCAATTTTAATCGTGTTTGCATCAGGCATTTGGGCCATGCACTCTTCATAAAATTTCACAGAACGCAGAGAAATTTCGTGCTCTGAGCTTCCGCCACCACAGAGAAGAAGAACATTCTTCTTAGACATTTTAGACCTCTCTTAAAGGCGCCGGAACTTTTTCTAAATCCAAAGTTTCAAATAATTTTACTAGGTCGCCTTGAGACATTGTATCAGATTTTTGCTCTCCGTACTTACGAACTGCTACAGATTGTGTCTCAATTTCTTTATCTCCTAAAACAAGCATGAAAGGGATCTTACCTGTTTGAGCTTGTCTGGTTTTAAGGCCCATGGATTCATTGCGATCATCCACGCGGACACGGAAGCCTTTTTTATTAAGTTCCTTCGCAAAATTTGTGGCAGCTTCAAGGTGAAGTTCATTTTTCACTGGAATAATAATTGCTTGTTCAGGGGCAAGCCAAAATGGGAAAGCGCCACCGACGTGCTCAAGGTAAACTCCAATAAAGCGCTCAAGAGAGCCAAGGAGGGCACGGTGAATAACGACAGGTCTCTCCATTTCACCATTTTGATTTGTAAATTTTAAATCAAAGCGCTCAGGCAATTGGAAATCGAGCTGAATCGTTCCAAGTTGGAAATAGCGTCCAAGGGCATCCGCCACTTGAATATCAATTTTAGGTCCATAGAAAGCGCCGTCGCCTTCATTAACAAAGTATTCTTTTCCAGAGGCATCGAGGGCCGCTTTTAATGCAGTTTCAGCTCTATCCCAAGTTTCATCCGATCCAACTCTCATTTCTGGACGAGTTGAAAGACCAATTTTTATTTTCTTAAAACCAAAGTGCTCATAGCCAATAAAGAACATTTCCATCAGCGTTTTAATTTCTTGCTGAATTCCGTCAAATTGAATGAAGATATGAGCATCGTCTTGGCAAAAAGTGCGCACACGAGTTAGACCTGCCACGACACCTGATTTTTCATAACGATGAAGTCTTCCAAAATCAGCAAAGCGCAAAGGAAGATCGCGGTAAGAGTATCTATGATGCGAGAACATCAACATATGACAAGGACAGTTCATCGGCTTAAGGGCGAACTCTCTTTCATCAATTTGCGTAAAGTACATGTTCTCTTTATATTTTTCGTAATGTCCTGACGTATGCCAAAGATCCACATCTAAAACTTGTGGAGTGATGACTTCTTGATAATCGTATTTTTTATAAATACGTCTCATAAAATCAACGAGTCCATTATAGACCATGGCACCTTTCGGCATAAAAAATGGTGAGGCCGGAGCAACTGGATCAAAGATGAAAAGCTCAAGCTCTTTTCCAAGCTTTCTGTGATCGCGTTTTTTTGCTTCTTCAATTTGAGTTAAGTATTCTTTCAATTCTTCTTTAGAATCGAAGCAAGCAGCATAAATTCTCTGAAGCATTGGACGAGTTTGATCACCTCTCCAATAAGCACCCGCAGTATGAAGAAGCTTAAACCAAAATGTAAGCTCAGAAGTCTTCTCAACGTGAGGGCCGGTACACAAATCAAAGAAATAATCTCCTTGAGTGTAGTAACTGATAACTTCACCTTCAGGGATATCTTTGATCAGCTCACATTTTAATTCTTGTCCACGCTCAGCGAATACCTTAAGGGCCTCAGCGCGACTGACTTCATGACGAACAATAGGAAGATTACGTTTTATAATTTCCTTCATCTTGTCTTCAATTTGCTTGAGATGCTCTTCAGTCAGCTTAGTGGGCATATCAATGTCATAATAGAATCCGTTCTCAATGGTTGGGCCAATACCAAGTTGAACTTTTTCATTGGGAAAAAGCTCCATTATAGCTTGTGCCATTAAGTGGGCAGTAGAGTGACGAAGAGTATCTAAATCATATTTGGCCATGGTTCCTCACAGACGATCAATAAGAGCGGGATTAGTCTATCAACTCTACCAATCACGTCTCGTTTTATCAATGAGTTAGAGGACTGTAAGAAATCCCTTTCAAAAACCCTTGGCCAAATCATGAAAATTGTAAAAATTAGCAGGTGGGAGATTGGAGTCTTACAAGGATTAAACCTCTAGATTCATGAGAAATTAATGCTTTTTCTGTCCAAAACTAACAACAACCTTGCCTTTTTGTCTGGGATGAGGTTTAAGTAGCAACTGCTAATTGTAAGAAATTTTCTTACTGCTTTTTGAGGAGGACCTCTATGGACAACGTTCAAAGCCCATCAATTGAAAATTTGATGACTAGAGCTGTTGTAGACCTGGCTAAAGACGATCGATTTCTGGCCCATCTACCTGCTGACTCAGCAAGGGTCGAAGGTCAGGGACACTATCGCCTCGCAAAGATTTTTTATGATAAGGCCGACTTTGAAAAAGCTGAAGAGCACTTCCTTGCTGCTCTTGCAAAAACCGAGCTTCCGCAAGATGCATTCGTTGTTTTTAAGATCTATGGTTTTCTTATAAGAATTTATTCTGAAAGTTTAAATGAGAGAGAGGCCCATAAATATATTCAGTTATCTAGTGAACTGATAGAGCAAACAGCGGCTTCACTTTCCTCTTTAACAGCAGAGTATTTCTACAATGCTGCCGTTGTTAATACTTATAAAGGTGACTTTACTGAAGCTCAGAAGAATTTCCAACAGGCCTACCGTAAGGCCCAAACTGAGAATGATCCTGAACTGATGGCCAAGTCTCTTTATGCCATGGCAACTAATGCTTATCAAATGAAGAGCTTCCAAGATGGTTTAGTTCACCTCAATCAATTAAATGAACTCCTCAATATTTTAAAGAAAGGTTACTTAAAAGGTAGCATGCATCTTTTATGGGGAAATATTCTGCGTGAGTTAGGTGAGTATAGTGCCTCTCTTATGCAATATGATTTAGCGATGAAAATGCTCCACTCGAAAAGATGTTGGAATATGCACAACTATGTTCTATTGAACAAAGGTGTTGCACTTAAAAAAATGGGCGAATTTTCAAAAGCTCTTATGCTTTTTGGTCTTGCTCAAAACTCTCTAGACGATGAGTATTTTAAACGCCTTCAGCAATTAATTTTGATGGAAGTTGAGGATGTGAATGATGCAAGTGTAGATCTTTATCTTGATCGTCATAATCGAGTGATCCATGAGAAAGCTCTTGGTGTGATTGACTTTAAACATCGATTTGTACTTCTTGAAATTCTTTTCTTGCTCGCACAAACTCCAGGAACTTACTATAATAAAGAAGATCTCGCGAAAATGATTTGGAAGGATGAGTATAATCCTTTGATTCATGATAAGCTGATTTATACAAGTATTAGCCGTTTAAGAAAATTGATTGAACCTAAAGGAATTAAGCGTCAGTACATCCTTCGTGGAAAAGATGGTTACACTTTTAATCCACGTGTGAATGCTCGCTTCCATAAAGAAAATGAAGTTGTTAAACAAAAGAATATCGGAAATATCGAAATTAGTTCTCCTGTTTAGTCTATGTCTTGTGGCCAGGGCCGAAACTCTGGTCACACAAGACCGCTTTCTCATTAAAATTCTCGATTCTACTATTTCTTATCAAGACATCTCATTCCAAGTTCGTAATTTAGAGGCACTTCATTGTGTTTATTCTGACGCTTTTATCATTCAGTATTTTGGGAAAAAATTCTTAGGCGAAATAGGCTTGTTCGTTAAGAATTTTCCAAAAGATGAAGATAAAGTGAAGCCATACTTGCATCAACAAGAGGAAGTTTTAAAGAAATTGAGAGTACTTTTTAAAATGCTTCGCTATACTTCCGATCAAAAAGGAATGATTTCCCAGACAGTCACTGAGCTTATAAAAGAAAGTACTCAGGCTAATAAATGTGATCCAGGAATACTTCATAAAGAAGATTTAAAGACTAATTTTAAAAATTTACTTGAAAGTGAGCTTTATCTGCGCTCCAGATATGGTGGGCAACTCAAAAGTAGTGGATCTCAAAACTTTGAAGTTATCAGGGGATCTATTGATCTATTTATAGATTCTTTAGATAAGCAATTTGTTCATGAATACTACTGGTAAGCTAGTTAGAGTCACTAAGCATCACCCATTTTGGTCAGAAGTTATTCGTTGGGACATTCAACATTTTTCCATGCCTTGGAAAGAGGCAGACTGGGAGCAATTGGATGAGCAGAGTCATCTTTTTGTTTGGCTTGAGAATGATATACCATTAGGTTTTGCCCTTTTTCATTTTTTGAAAGGCGATGACACGGCCCATCTATTGAAAATATTTGTTTTGCCTGAGAATCAGGGCAAAGGTGTGGCCCAGAATTTTTGGACTGAGCTTTTAAGGGAGTTTCCCTCAATTAAAATCTATCTTGAGGTTGAGATGGGAAATATGAAGGCCATCAAATTTTATCAAA
Organism: Bacteriovoracaceae bacterium; assembly: GCA_050247975.1. Lineage (GTDB taxonomy): Bacteria > Bdellovibrionota > Bacteriovoracia > Bacteriovoracales > Bacteriovoracaceae > Peredibacter. The sequence continues at coordinate 7,738 of JBFWTE010000003.1, read as the reverse complement.
AACAGGGTTTTCTTCCTTTGAGAACTATTAAAGGTTACTACTCAAATGGAAGTGACGCTTTAACCATGCTCTTGACTCAATGAGTTGTAATGGGATTAAATTGCTCTTTTGCACTAAATTTGATAAATAATAGGCCTGCTCGCTTTAGCTACTAATTTGAGGAAAAGGGTGGAATTATTCCATCCTTTTTTATTTTATGGATATAAATCGTGAACGAACAGGTTTAGAGAAGAAGTTTTATCTGATGTGTGAGCCTATTGTTCAAGAGTCAGGTTATAGACTTTATGACTTGGAATATATCTCAGGACAAAAATTAGTGCGACTTTATATCCAAGATCCAAGAACAGGATCTGCATTGATTGAAGATTGTGTGAAAGTGGACAGTGCTCTTTCTCCAGCATTTGAAACTGAGACTTGGATACCTGATGAAGTTATTTTGGAAGTATCTTCACCTGGAGTTTATAGAAATATTACGACTTTAGAGCATTTCAATATGAGCTTAAATGAAATGGTTCTAGTTGTGATTATGGGGCAGTTATCTGATGAGCAGACTGTAAATGCACCAAAAGGTATTAAAGGGGAGAAGAAATTTAGAGGGAAATTAACTCAAGTTTCGGATGAAAATTTTGTTATTGAGGTTAAAGGCTATCCTTTAACTTTAAATTATAAGCAAGTTAAAAAAATAAATTTAGATCCTGATTTAAAATCAGATAGTGAATAAGGAGATTATCGTGAACTTTTCAGAACTAGGACGAGTTATTGAACAACTTGGAAAAGACCGAGGAATTAAAAAAGATGTGGTTGTTAATGCCATCGAACAAGCTTTCCTTGTAACTGCTCGTAAGAAGTTCGGTATTCAAGGTGAGTATGAAGCACGATATAATGAAGAAGATGGTGAAGTAGAAATTTTTCAATATAAAAACGTTGTTGATAAAGTTCGTGACCCAATTGTTGAAATTGAATATTCAGCAGCTAAGAAATTAGATGAAGATTGTGAAGTGGGCGATCAGCTTGGTCTAAAAATTGAAAACCCTGGTTTCTCACGTGTAGATATTCAAACTGCGAAGCAAATCATTTTCCAAAAAGTGCGTGATGCTGAAAGAGATATTTTATTCTCTGAGTTTAAGCATAGAGAAGGGGATCTTGTAACAGGGATTGCTCGTCGATTCGAAAAAGGTAACGTTGTTATCGATCTTGGTAAATCTGATGCTGTTCTTCCAAAGAAAGAAATTATTTTTGGAGAATCATTCAAGCCAGGCGATAGAATTCAGGCCTATCTTTCAGATGTTGTGATGACTAACCGTGGACCAGAAATTCGTTTATCAAGAACATCTCCAATGTTTCTAGTTAAGCTTTTTGAAGTTGAGGTTCCTGAAATTCAAGACGGAACAATTGAAGTTAAGGCCGCTGCTCGTGAGCCAGGTCATCGCGCTAAAATTGCTGTGACAACTAAAGATCGTGATATCGATCCTGTTGGTGCTTGCGTAGGTATGAAAGGATCACGTGTACAAAATATTGTGAACGAGCTTCAAGGTGAAAAAATTGATATCGTTCGTTGGAATGAAGATTTTGAAGTTTTTGCTCGTGCAGCTCTTGCACCTGCTGAAATTCAATCAATTTCAGTGAATCATGATGACCACACATTAGATGTGATTGTTGAAGATGATCAGCTTTCTCTCGCAATTGGTAAGCGTGGTCAGAACGTACGTTTGGCCGCGATGCTAACAGGTTGGAAAATTAACATAATCTCAAAAGCAAAGTTACAAGAAAGAGTTAAGCTTGCAGTTGAAAATCTTGTTCAGCTTAAAAATATCAGCGAAGCTACTGCCCAAGTGCTTGTTCAAAAAGGTGTGATGTCGATTGTTGATCTAAGTGCTGCTGCACCTGAAGACATTGCTCGCTACCTTGGTAAATCAGTGGCCGATGCTAAAGAAATGATTGAAACAGCTTCGTCAGCTCTTGATGATGAAAATATTAAAACAGATCTTGATGAGAATGCAGAGATTATTTCTGCCAGTGCAGTTCCAAATCAATCTGGCTTTAAGAAGACTGAGCGTTCAGAAGTTAAGAAAGGTGAAGACTTATCTAAGTTTTCTGAAGCTGAAAGACGCTTACGCGAAGAGCTTGCAGCATTTAAATTGAAATAATTAAACGTGATTAATAGGAAATCGGAGTAAAGAATGGCAAAAAAAGTTTACGAACTTGCCAATGAAATCGGAGTAGGCGCACTCGACTTAGTTGAGAAGCTTAAAGCTATGGGTTTCAATGTCAGAAACCACATGGCGAGTTTGACAGATGAGGAAGTTGCTAAGGCGAAAGCTGCTTATGAAGCTCCTCAGAAAGTAGTGGCTCCAGTTAAAAAAGCTGTTGTGAGAAAAGTTATCAAGCGGGAGACTCCTGAAGAAGTTCAGAAGGAAAAACCGGAGATAACTCCAGAGCCTGCAGTAGTTGTTCAAGCACCACCTGTTGCTGCTGCACCGGTTGCTCCACAAGAAGCTGCTCCAGCAGTTTCAGAGGCCGATAAACCAAAAACTGTGATGGTGAAAAGAAAAACTAAGGCACAGAAGGAAGAAGAGGATAAAAAAGCTCTAGAGGCCAAGGAAGAAGCCGCTCAAGTTGCAGCTGAACGTGCTACTCGTGAAGTCCATCATGAAGCTTTACCTGCTTCAAGTTTTAATACTTCTAAGGGCCAGCCACCTAAAAAAGAATATTATGAAGAGAAACGACATACGTTTACTCCAATTTTTGTTCCTGAAGAAAAGAAAAAAGAAGAATCAAAAGAAGCTCCTAAAAAAGAAGCGGTAGAGCAACGCCTTCAACCTAAAAAACAAGTTGAAGAAGTTGAAACTGACGAAGAAAAAGATAAAAAGCGCATGGGTGATCTTGCTGCGATTATGGGCAAGAAAGGGGTCGCAGGTAAGCGTGATCTAACAGTCATCCGTGCTGATGAAGAATTAAAATATGCTTCAGCTTTAGTTGGCAAGGCCATCTATACTCCGGCAAAAAAGAAAAAAATGTATAGTGGACCAACTCAAAAAACCTTGATCACAGAAGTTAAAGAATCGAAGCGTTTCATTACTATTCATGGTGTTGTAACAGCTGAAGATCTCGCTCAAAAATTAAGTGTACGCTTTGAATCATTCGCTAACCGTCTTCTTGAAATTAATCTTCTTGTAAAACCAGATGATTATATCGGTGTTGGATTGGCCAATCAAATTGCTGCTCTTTACAATTACCGTGTAGAAGATGTGGCCTTTAATGAAGAGCAAGTGCTTAACAAAAAAGCTGGTGAAGATAAATCGGCTTTCCCTCTACGTAACCCAATCATTACGATTATGGGCCACGTCGATCACGGAAAGACTTCTCTTCTAGATTATATTCGTAAAGCGAAGGTTGCTTCAGGTGAGGCCGGCGGTATCACTCAGCATATTGGTGCCTACTCAGTTCCTGTTAAGGGCACGCAACTTACTTTCTTAGATACTCCTGGCCACGCAGCTTTTGCGGCCATGAGACAGCGCGGGGCCAATGTTACTGACATTGTGGTTCTCGTTGTTGCAGCTGATGACGGAGTTATGCCTCAGACAGTTGAATCAATTAAGTTTTGTAAGAATGCCAATGTTCCAGTTATTGTCGCTGTTAACAAGATTGATAAACCAGCTGCTAATCCAGATAAAGTGAAGCAAGGCTTAATGGAATTTGGTCTTCTCCCAGAAGATTGGGGTGGAGAAACTCAATATGTTCACGTTTCGGCCTTAACTGGTCAAGGTGTTGATGACTTACTTGAGTCTATTCAACTTCAAGCTGAGATGATGGAACTTCGTGAGAATCCAAAAGGTGCAGCTGAAGGTGTTGTGATTGAATCAAAAATTGAAGTGGGTCGTGGTCCAGTGACAACGATTCTTATTCAAAAAGGAACTCTTAATAAAGGTGATGCTATTGTTGTAGGAGAAACTTCAGGTCGAGCTCGCTCACTGATGGATTTTTCTGGCAAAATGCTAAACTCTGCTGGCCCATCTACACCTGTGCAGATTCTTGGTTTGGATTCAGTTCCAACTCCAGGTGATATTCTGAACGTCGTGAAGAATGAGCGTGAAGCGCAGAAGATCGTTGAAAACCGTGTCAATGAAAGAAAGGCCCTTGCTAATACTGCTGTTGAAGCGAAGAAAGCAAGTCTTGAAGATTTCTTTGCTAGTGCTCAAAACAATTCTGAAGCAGAGAAGAAAGTTCTTAAACTTATCGTTAGATCAGATGTTCAAGGCTCATACGAGGCCATTCGAAATGCTGTTGAACAACTTGGTAACTCAGAAGTTTCTGTTGAAGTTATTGGTGGTGGTGTAGGTGCGATTACTGATAATGATGTGAACCTTGCTGCTTCATCTAATGGTTATATTCTTGGATTCAATATGAGACCTGTAACAACAGCTCGTCGTATTGCTGAAGAGAAAGGTGTAGATATCAAGACCTACTCAATTATCTATGAGCTTATCAATGATGTAACTCTTGCCCTTGAGGGTATGTTAACTCCTGAAACAGTGGAGAAATATATTGGTCGAGCGCAAGTTAAAGAAACTTTCAGTATTCCTAAAGTAGGAACCATTGCTGGTACATCTGTTGTGGATGGAAAAATCGAAAGAGGCTGTAATATTCGTCTTCTTCGTGATGGTAAGATTATTTACGATGGTAAATTATCTACGCTTAAGCGTTTCAAAGATGAAGTTAAAGAAGTTAAGAACGGCTATGAGTGTGGTATGTCTCTTGAAAATTTTAATGACATTAAAGTGGAAGATATTATCGAAGCTTATGTTATGGAACAAAAGAAGCGTACTCTTACACAAGAAGCGACTTTTTAAGGAAGTATTGTGGCCGGACGTGGTAATAAGTTTTCAAAAATTAAATATGAAGAACGCATCCGTGATGAGATTAATCTCGCCCTGAGAAGGGAATTCTCGGATGCTCGTCTTATGAATGTTTCAGTTACTCACGTTGAGTTAACTCAAGATTATTCTCATGCGAAAGTGTACTGGGATACCTTTAATGCCGCCACTCGTGGTGATGCCAAAGAAGCTATCGAAGCAACATCTGGCCGCATGAGAAAGCTTCTCTCTAATAAAATGGAAGTAAGACACACTCCAGAAATTCATTACGTCTATAATTCTCAATATGAGGACGAATCGAAAATCACTCGATTACTGAAAGACTCCTCGGATGAAGAATAAGTCCCTTAGTTTATTTCCTCCGTTAGTGTTCAACATCTTTAAGCCAGCTCGAATGAGCTCCTATGATGTTGTGAGACACTTTAAGAGAAACTTACCAAATGGTTTTGGGAAAATTGGTCATTTTGGCACACTTGATCCCTTTGCCTCTGGTGTTTTGATGATCGGTATCGGAGGTGCGGCCAGATTAAATGATTTTATTCATGACCTTCTTCCTAAAACTTATCTTGCAGTGGGGAAGCTAGGAATTGAAACTCCTACCGGGGATTATACATCTGAAATTTCTCAGCGAGATGATTCACTTTATTTAAAACAAGAGATCGCAAGTTTCTCGAAGGAATTTATCGAAGAAAGACTTCGAGATAAATTTCTAGGTGAATATTGGCAGGCCCCACATAAATATTCGGCCGCTAAATTTATGGGAAAAAATTTGCATGAATGGGCACGAGAAGGCGTTGAAGTCAAAAAAGAGGCAGTTAAGCGTGAAGTCTACAAAATTGAAGTTGTAAAATATTCTTTCCCGTATCTTTCAGTCAGAGTGACGGTGAGCTCTGGTACTTATGTACGTACTCTTTTTTCAGATATGGCCCAGTATCTTGGCACCCTAGGTTCTCTTATTTCTCTTGTAAGAGAAAGTGTTGGAGGGGCCACTGTTCAGAATGCTTTATACAAGAGTGAATGGCCATTAGAGAAAAAAGTAGAATTTATGCAAAAAGGTTTGAGAGTCGATGAAGTTCTTCCATTCTCATCTTTTGTATTAAATTCTGATCAAGTGAAAGGTTTTAAAAATGGGGCCTTTTTAAAACCAGAAAGACTAACTCTTAAAAGTGGTCATCTTCAATCAAATGAATATTTTTGGATGAGAGATGAGAATGATTATCTATTGGGCTTAGGTTTGAAAGTGAGTGATTGGGAAGTTAGGCCAAAAATTAATTTCCAATCTGAGCTTTCAGATGATCATGGCCAGCAATAACTTTTCCCCAGGCCGCTTTAATAAAATCATCCTGATTGTGAAATTGCTCTGGATGCATTTCTTGATGAACAATAATCCCAAATTCACGATTAGGCTTAATTAAACCAAATTGATTAATTGTTCCTCTTGTTCCATACAGGCTTGTTGGAATAACCGGGATTTTCTGATTATAGGCAAAAACCAAGAGTGACTTTTTTAATTCCTCATGACTTTTTGGTGATCCCGTTTTTGATCGCGTCCCTTCAGGATAAACTTGAACACCAATTTTATCTTCTAGTAATCGCTTTCTTGCCTGAATTAAAGTTTTCTTTCTCGATTTAAGCGAGCCTCTTGAGACAGGAAAGGCCCCAGATGCCCAGGCCAGCCAACCAAAAATTGGAATGTAGAGGATCTCTTTTTTCATGATGGGGGGAACTTGATAGATATTCATGACTAAAGGAATATCCATAATACTCTGATGATTCGCAATATAGAGTCCAAATGAAGGGACTTTTTTTAAATTATCCGAGCGATGGTCTTCCTTAATTCGAATATTAGCAGAACACGCATGGCGGAGCAGCATTCTTGAGCAAAATCCCCAAACAGGGCTAACGATTTTTAATCTTCTCTCTATGTTAAAGAAGCTTGCAAATAGACAAGTGGGAAGGAGAACAAAAATGAGTAAAATAAAAGAAATTAAAATAGCTTTTATTTGGGTAAGAATAAGCATGGGGGGATTGTACTTAAAAACACTCTACTCAAGCAACAAATGTGACAGATCTTTTTGTTCTATTTCTTAGTTATTTGCGCTATAATTTCAAAAGATTTAACGGATTAATTTTAGGAGTTTATCGTGTCATCAAGCTTAATGGCCATGGGTATTGCCACCTTCCTAGTCCTCAACTTGGTTATAGGTCTTGGAGTTTTAAGTTTATTATTTGGAACTTTTGAAACTCTTTTTGGTAAACCAAAGCTGACGATTTTAAAATCAAATAAAAATGGAAATTACTTTGCTTTTGGTCTGAAGTGGAATTCTGCAAAAGAGCCAGCTTCTATCGATCAAATCAAATTACGTCTCTTCAATCCATTTGGAAGTCCAACTCAAGTTGAAATTTCAAAACCTTTTGAGGCCAAGAAATCAAGTTTTGCTGAAGAAGTTGAAATGGGTCCAGGGTTCATTGAATTCTTAGGAGCACAAAATTTTGATCAAGCTCAAATTTTAGTAGAAATTGCGTCTACTAAGGATGGGGTTTCATTTCGTTTTGATATGAAGGGGACAAAATTTAAGCAGCTCATAGTTGAGGCCAATCAAAATGTTGCAGAGTATGTATCTGCTAACAAGTTAGACGTCACGACAGAATCAAAGCCACCAATCGATATTCCTATTAGAAGCTTTATTGCTGATACTGTTCCTGGAAAAGGTGCTCAACTTGTGATCCCAACAAACCCTGCTTTTGCTGCTCAATTTGCTGGTGTTGCAGCTGCTCCTGCAGCTGGCGGTGGTGCTGCGGCCCCTGCTGCTGAAAATTATAAAGTAGCGAAGGTATGGATCGAGCCAGGATGTATTGTTTGT
>JBFWTE010000002.1:0-175664 GCA_050247975.1 Bacteriovoracaceae bacterium | reverse complement strand
GTCGGGACATTCTAAATTAGTATTCGCATACATTTAGTCTAGCTTGGACATCTTCGAGATGTACCAAGGGAGCGGTCTCTTATTGAATTTTAAGGGCTTAGAACCAACTTATTTGTTAGAGATTCCAGTTAATATCAGACCAAATTTCAATAAGCATAATCAACCTTACTAAAAAAGATGCATGTTTGATGCCAAAAATTATGGAATTTTTGCACGGCTTGCCTCTAAGGTAGACTCAAAGCATTGACTTTAATTGTGACACAAAGATAGAGATGAAGAAAGAACTAGCCCAAGGCGGTTAAATTGAGAACTATCTTAACAATTATATTCATTTTAACCCTAGCATTTAATAATAATGCTTCCGCCTCGCTATTTGCTAAAAATTTTATTCATGTTCCCATTGAAAATGCTCATGACATCTTAGGAAGAAGTTTTGCTCAAAACCTTAATCCAAATTCGATTAAAGTATTTTGTTGGAATATTAAAAAAGCTGAAATGCCAGCTTGGCAAAATGAATTCAAAAAATATGGCAATGCGAGTGATCTGATCTTAATTCAAGAAGCATATAGAAATCAGCTTTTCAATCAAACCATTCAATCCTTTGAAGATATGAGATGGGATATGGCCGTTAGTTTTTTATACCGAAAAGATCACAACACCGCGAGCGGAACGATGATTGGATCCAAGGTTGAGCCAACTGAAGTGCTCGTTAAGCAGACAGTCGATTTCGAACCGGTGGTTCATACTCCTAAAACGATGACTATCGCTAAATATCCTATAGAAGGATTAAATTCAGAACTCCTAGTGATCTCCATTCATGGCATAAACATTACAAGATTTGAGACTTTTAAAAGACATTTAGATCAAGCAAAAGTTGAAATACTTAAGCATGATGGCCCTATCCTCTTTGCAGGAGATTTTAATAGTAGAACAAAGCAAAGAATTCATTATATGATAGGATTAACCACTGAACTTAAATTAAAACCAATTGAATTTAAAAATGGGAATCAGAGGATGGCCTGGAAATTTACCAATAATTATTTAGATTGGGGATTTACTCGGGGATTAAAAGTTAAACAGGCCGAGGTGATCACGAGTTCTATTGGAAGTGATCATAAGCCTCTCCGTTTTGAACTTCAAGTTGATTAGGAAATAAAATGAATTTAATCTTGGCCTTGTTTTTATCCGGAACATTTAGCGGCATCGGACAGGCCAATTTTGCTAGCGGTAGAAAATATCAATGCTCAAAAATATTTCTTAACATAAAAATTAAAGAAGATGCCTTTTATTTAAATGAAGGTGGCTATTCTTGCGGTGGTGGGCTTGATGCATCTTTTGATAATTTTAAAATGACTATTCAGGATGGAAAGCTTTTTAATAAAACAAAGCAACTCGGAACAATTTCAAACGAGGGTCTTGAATATCAAATATATGATCCCGCAGATGATTCTACTTATCATCTCAAACTTAAAAAAATTTCTACAAACAGCATTTCTTATAACGAAGAATGGACTGTAGGGGGAAAAATTGCTCTTACTGTTAATGGGGAATTAAAGAGAAATTAAGGTATAAGAACCAATTTCCCTATTGTTTTCCCAGACTCCAGGTCACGATGAGCTTCTGCCACTTTTTCCATTGGATAAGAAATCGTTTTCGGGGCCACTATTTTTCCTTCTTCAACCCATTTAAGTAAATCATTCATGCCTTCAGTGAAAAGATCTTTTCTGCTAAAAAGAAAAGATAGATTGAAGGTAATAAGACTTTTGTTTTGAGAAGTCATCTCAAGAGGATTAAAGCGAGGGGTTTTAATATAGTCCAAAATTAATTTCGGCCAATTTACTTTGCCTCCGGTTTTAGGAAACATACTATGAAATCCATAGCACATCAGCTTTCCACAAGGGGCCAAATGCTTATAACTTTCTTTTAATGTCTCTACTCCATTGGCATCAAATGCAAGATCAACTCCATCAGGAGCGTAAGATTCAACTTTCTTCCATAAATCCTCTTGGGATTTATCAATAACATAATCACATCCTAATCCTTCAACAAATTTAACTTTGTGTGAAGAACCAACCACTCCAATTGTTTTAATTCCTGCTATTTTGCAGAGCTGAACCAATGCACTTCCCACTCCTCCTGCAGCTGAATGAATAAGAGCAATCATACCTGGTCGAGTGACTACATTTTGAAATAAAGCATGATAGGCAGTTAAATAGACAGCAGGGATTGCAGCTGCTTCTTCGAAACTTAGAGCTTTGGGTAAATGATAAAGTTGATCCTCAGAGACCTTAACTTCAGAAGCATAGGCATCAAATAAACTCACTCCTAAAACTCTATCTCCAATTTTAAACTTTTTAACCTCTGGGCCAATTTTTGTAATTATTCCGGAAAATTCAAACCCTGGAGTAATTGGCCAGCCAACAAATTTTTTTGCCGATTCATACAGGCCCCAGCGAATAATAATATCAGCAAAATTAACACCTGAAGCTTTAACTTCGATCACAACTTCATCAATTAAAGGACTAAGATCAGGGTGGGTTTCAATTTTTAAAACTCTATAATCACCTGGTTTATGAATTACAATTTTTTTCATTTTAAAAGAATAGCCTATAGCTCAGATAATGGCCTTCATTTTTTTCTTAATTACCACACAGTTAGTTGCGACCATTAATTCAATGGCCAAAGAAATTTATTCAACCAGGTCGGTTAAAATTAATTTAAAGGGATCAACACCATTATAAAGTTTTTTATTTTGATAGATACTCCAAATCTTAAAAAATTCCTGCTCATCGGATAAAATCCGATGACTCAATTTAATAATTTGGGCCTGATCTAAATTATATTCTTCAGAAATAAGTTTGATAAAAAGATTTAATTGTCCAATATCCATAGGTTTCAATTTAGCCATAAATAAGAAGCAAGACAACATTTTAAGTTATTAAAAGAAGTAGAGAATTTGAAGAAACTGATTTTATTCAGAAGGAAGGTCGATAGAGCAAGAATTAAAGACCAGGAGGGTTTTAAATGAATTACCTTAATTTAAAAAGTTATAGAGGAATGAGTGAAATCATTGAATTAATTAATAAAGGATCGTCATTTGATAGTGAAATATGGCAAACTGACACTAAATCACGATTAATATCAAAAATATTAAAAGTCGAGATGGATAGAGAACTCAGCTACTTTACCATTCAAACCCTAGATCATTTATCTTTTAATAAAACCTCACCTCTTTTTTTTAGATTTGCGTACCGGAATATTATTTTCAAATCATCTCCAGGACAATTTGATTTTTCAGGAGAAAGACTCTTTTGTAATTTACCAAAAGAGGTCATGGCACTAGAAGCACGAAAAGACTCTAGATATGTATTGTCCAATCAATCAGGAGTATCTATTACTTTAAGAAGAGGAGAGAGAACAATTAAAGAAATCGTTCATGATTTGGAAGTGAGAGTTATAGATGTTAGTGAATCTGGATTTGGCGTTGTAATTTCAGGAGCGAACAAAAATCTAATCGGAAGATATGATTATATCTGGCTTAAGGCGATAGACCAAAGACCACTTAGTACCCATATATTTGGAACAATAAGCTATATCACAGACAAAAGTTCTATTCTAAAACGCGGTGAAGTAAGAGTTGGACTCTCTTTACAGACCAAGTTAAAAAAGGAAATCTTAGAATCATTACAAAGGAGAAGCTATCTGACACTTGCCGCTTAAGCTGAGGAAAATATTTCTTTTGAATACATTTAGGTGTTCTCCTAAAAATCTCCATGTCAAATGTAGCTAGTGAATTAGACAAGGAGTTCAAAATGAAAAAATTTCTTCTGCCCTTATTGCTTTTCACTCTATTTCGTGGGGAAGTCTTCTCCCAGAGTGATTCAAGCTCAGAGATGAATCAGGCCAAACCACGTAATGAAATGAAAAGCTCTATCCAATCAACTTATGATGACATTACAAAAACACTAGGTTTAGTGCCTTCTTTTTTGAAGGAATATGATCAAGAAGCGCTCCCTGGAGCTTGGCAAGATATGAAAGGCATCCAATTAAATGCAAATTCTGCCATTCCACCAAAATATAAAGAACTCATCGGTGTAGCTGTTTCTGCACAAATTCCTTGTCGCTATTGTAGCTATTTTCACACGGAAGCCGCCAAAGTTAATAAAGCAAGCAATCAAGAGTTAAAAGAAGCCATTGTTATGGCCGCGTCAACTCGTCGATGGAGTACTTTCCTTCAGGGAACTCAAAGCAATTTGGAGCAGTTTAAAAGTGAAGTCGATAATATGCTAAATTATATCAATCAAAAGAATGTAAAAAAACAGGCCATGGAAGCACCTCCTGTAAAAGAAATCAAAACTAATGAAGAAGTTTACAGAGATATGCAAAATATTTTTGGTTTTGTTCCTTCCTTTATGAAAGATTATCCTGTGGATGGATTAGTAGGAGCTTGGAAAGAAATGAAAGCTGTTGAATTAAATGCTAATTCAGCTCTATCTGCTAAATACAAGCATCTGATTGGGCTTGCCGTTTCAGCACAAGTACCTTGTAACTATTGTATTTACTATCATACTCAAGCGGCCATGTCTGATGGCGCAACTAAAGCAGAAATAACTGAAGCAGTGGCCATGGCCGGGCTCACAAGGCAATGGAGCACTGTTTTAAATGGCCAAATGCCAAATGATCAAAAATTTAAAAAAGAGACTGATGCGATCATGAAGAATTTAAGAAATAAAAGCAAAAGTGCGAAACTTTAGGTTAGTTGGGGAGTATCACTCCCCATTCTTAATATTTAAATTAACTGGCCAGAGTTGATTTATGGCAAACGAAAATAAAACACAATTCAAACTCTCTTTTTATCACCTTTTCTTAGCAATCGCGAGTGTGCTCCTTATTAGGAGCTGCCTGGAAGGATCTAGCATTGAACAATTGCCTTATAGTAAATTTCAAAAGCAATTAGAACAAGGACTTGTTAAATCAGTCTCTTTAAGAGGAGATAATGCTAGTGGGGAATACGTTAAACCTGTAGATGGTAAAGCTCGTTTTAATACAAACATTGTTGATCCTAAATATGCAGAAATTTTTAATCGATATGGAGTTGAATTTGAAAGTGTAGGCAGTCCTTCTTCTTTAAGTAACCTCATTGTGTTCTTATTACCCACTCTATTATTTATTGGCTTTTGGTATTTTATTCTACGGAGAGGTCTCAAAGGAATGGGAGGAGATGGATCATTTATGTCAGTGGGCAAAAGTAAAGCAAAGATTTATGTCGAAACAAATACTAAAACGACATTTAAAGATGTTGCTGGTGCCGATGAGGCCCTTAATGAATTAAAAGAAGTCATCGATTTTTTAAAAAACGCTGACAAATTTAGAAGCTTAGGTGGGAAAATGCCTAAGGGTATCCTCTTAGTTGGGGCGCCAGGAACAGGGAAAACATTAATTGCTAAAGCAGTTGCTGGTGAAGCAGGAGTACCATTTTTTTCTACCAATGGTGCTGAATTCGTAGAGATGTTTGTGGGAGTTGGTGCGGCCCGTGTAAGAGATTTATTTGAGCAGGCCAAAAAAAGTGCTCCTTGTATTATTTTTATTGATGAATTAGATGCTATGGGAAAAACAAGACACGCCAGCATTGTGACTGGGAATGATGAGAAGGAGCAAACGCTCAATCAGCTATTAGTTGAAATGGATGGGTTTGACACTCAAGGTGGTATCATCATTATTGCAGCAACTAATAGGCCGGAAATGATAGATCCAGCTCTACTTCGGGCCGGAAGATTTGATCGCCAAGTTGTTGTAGATCGTCCTGATAAAAAAGGTAGAAAAGATATTCTGGTTATCCATTCAAAACAAGTTAAACTTTCTCCCTCCGTAGATCTTGATGCTATCGCTGGACTAACGCCTGGATTCACCGGAGCAGATCTGGCAAATATTGTAAATGAGGCCGCCTTGATTGCGACGAGAGAAAAGGCGAATGAAATTACAACAGATCACTTCACACGCGCCATTGAAAGAAGCATTGCTGGCATAGAGAAAAAAAATAAAATATTAAACCCTAAAGAAAAAGAGATGGTGGCCTTTCATGAAATGGGTCATGCACTCGTTGGATACGCACTAAAAAAAGATGAGAAAGTTCATAAGGTATCCATTATACCTCATGGGATAGGTGCGATGGGATATACAATTCAAAGGCCAACTGAAGATCGCTATCTGGTTACAAAAGAAGATTTAGAAAATAAAATGGCCGTACTACTAGCAGGACGCGCCTCTGAAATGCTGATTTTTGAAAGATTAAGTACTGGAGCATCGGATGATTTGGGTAAAGCAACCAACATCGCAAGAGAAATGGTTATGAGATATGGCATGACTCAAGAATTAGGTTTTGTAACTTACGAAGAAGCTCAATCACCATTTTTAGATTTAAAAGAAAGTATCTCAAAATCATTTTCAGATAACACCGCCAAAGAAATTGATGAATGTGTCAAAAGAATTGTGATGCATGCTTATTTACGTGCTTATGAATTTTTAAAAAACCATCGAGATCTTTTGGAAAAAGCAGCTTCATCCTTGATTCTCCATGAAACCCTTAATGAGGATCAACTTAAAGAATTTTTTAAGGAAATTGATTACAAAATAGTGAATAAAACGAACGATCAAACAGAGCTCCAAATCCCTCAGTAGTAACCGACAATTCCACTCACTTTCTCAAGACAAAACTGCTTCATCTGGCCAAAAATTAAGATTTCATGCCTAATATTACTCATATGAAATTATTAATATTATTTTGTATTCTACTCCCTTTAAGTTTATTGGCCGAACCCAAATTTAAGGGAATTCAAGTTTTTCATCATGATTATAAATTTAAAGACACTTTATTAGGTGGTCTTTCCGGAATTACTTATGATGAAAAGAGCGAGTCATTTTTTGCCATTAGTGATGATCCAGGAAAGAGAGGAAAAAGTCGAATCTACGAATTTAGCTATTCAGAAAATAATCTCTTTCATTTGGTACCAAAAAACGTCATTTTCTTAAACGAAGATTTTGACGGGGAAGGTATCGCAAGAACCAACAAGGGTGATTTCATTATTAGCTCAGAAACACTCCTCCCAACAACCCAATATTTAAAAATCTTCTCAGACTCTGGAAATAAAATTGATGAATTAGCAGTTGATAAAAAATTTATTCCAGCTTGGCTTCCCTGGACTCGAGGAGTGAGTCCCAACAAGTCATTTGAAAGTATGGCCATAACTCAGGATAATCAATTTATCTTTACCGCTAACGAAATCTCCTTATACCAAGACAAAGATAATCTTGTTAGAATTGTACGATTTAAATCCAATGGAGCAAAATTTTTGGAGGAAAAAGAATTTGCCTATCAATTAGATAATAAACCGGATAACGGTATTGTTGATATTATCGCTACTAATCAAGATCAAATCATCACACTTGAGAGATCCTATGATGATAAAACAAACAAAATTTCATCTCGTCTCTTTGAAGTCGATCTAAAAGAGCAGATTAACTATCAAACATCAGACTCTATTAACTTAAAAAATTCTATTCCAGTTAAAAAGAAACTTCTATTAGACTTAGATACCATTCTTCCCTACTTTAACAATGTTCCCCACCACATTGACAATATTGAAGGCATGACACTTGCAAAGTTAAAAAATGGTCAATCAATACTGGTTCTTATTTCTGATAATAATTTTAGTGAAAAACAGATCACTCAGTTTATTTTTTTAGATTATTAATCTTTCCAAGGTGGCCTATCCCCTAACTCCTCAAAGGGATCTCTCTCAAGAGATTTTATTCTTCTCCATTCTAAATTTAAGAAATTTTGTGATGCTCTGACAGCAAAATTCTCATCATTAACTTCCCTGCGGCAATCGCTTCTAGGAGAATAAGTCCCCGATGAACAAATCGAAATTTTTATTTCTTTTGGATTTCCCATCTTTGAAAGCCAATCTTTAATCATCAGTGGCTTCTTTGGATTAATAGCTGGGTCTAGGACATAACTTTGATGATTGATTTTAACAATAGGAACAACATGATACCACCAATAGACATATCCGCTTGGAGAATTGCTTGTTTTAACTGCTAAATTACCAAAAGCAAAAATTTTATTTGGAGATCGCTGATACTTTTCATTAAGAAGTTTATTTACAAGTGATGCTCGCGTGTAACAACCATCATCTGGATACAGCCAAGTTGGACGTCTTGGGAATTTTGGATCATTACTCCATTTTAAAAACCTAAGATCTCTAATATAAAAAAAACTGTCTAACAATTTTTCATAAGTATCCCAATCGACGACGTCAATTTCTTCTGTTTCATCAAAATAGTGCGCAACACTTAAAGGTGTCATCATTTTTTTATTGATAGAGTCATAGGCATGATCAAAATAAGTTTGATATGAAATGGATTTATCTCTAACTGCGGAATCCAAATGAGATGCAAATGAGCAAACACAAGTAAATAAAAGAGCAAAAGGCAAAAATATCTTTAACATATTCTTCTCCTTAGCAGCCCAATTGTAATCCCTTACTTCCTGTAGGTAGGATGTTTAACCAATTTTTAATCAATGATCGATACTCAATTCCAACAGGCTCAATCTTTCGATCTAGATCGAATAGACCACAAGTATTAATAGTTCCATTATCAAATCTTAAGGCCGAGTCCCAATCGACTTGATGAGTAAGGCTGTACCAAGTAAATCCAACGATCGGAATACCATCTCTTCTTAATCTAAATAAATTGGCCCATTCTTTTTGAAGCCATGAGACACAATCATTTCTCTCGAGACAATTTGTTTCCGTATGCATCACTGGTATTGTGTATCGATCATAGTACTGTTTCGTAATTACATAATAACCAAAAATCTCACCTGTATTTTTAAAACTTCCATCATGAAAGACCATATGTTCATTTGAAGAATAATAATCCGTTCCCATGATGCAAAAACCTTTAACATGATTTTCTAAAAACCAATGATATTCATTACGAGTCATTCCATTATCGATCAAATATTCGAACATTCTGGCATCAATGTTGTGCCCATAGGTTAGATCAAGTGCCAAGAATCTTTTTTCATTTAAAAGATTGGCCCTGGCCATACAACCAGGAGCATGAGGGTGAAAATACTCAGATGATTCACTTTGAACGAATACTGAATTTGGCTGAACTTCAAGGATAGACCTCATTGCAAGTGTATTCGCCTTACAAAGATTTGTTAAAGCTATTATAAAATGTCTATCTCCTGTTAACCGTTCATTCCACCAACCATACTGAGCAGAGAAGGTGGCCGCGATAAAGATTTCATTTATTGGAGTGTACCATCTCACCCAGGGATATCTTTTAGCAAAGGCCTGAGCATATTCGGCAAAATATTTTGGGAAATCAGGATTTTGAAAATTTCCAATCCAATCTGGAACTCCAAAATGGCAAAGATCAGTGATGGGTGTAAGACCTGTTTCTCTTAGATACCCAAATGTCTCATCTGTAAAACTCCAATCATAAATACCTGGCCCAAGATGAGTCTTATAATAAGGTGGCCCATATCTTAAATGAGAAACTCCAATATCTAGTGCCAAATGAAAATCAGTCTTCCAATTTTTGTAATGTCCACATATCTCCATTTCATCAATTCGCTTATCCTTGCCATCTTTACCAGTAATGACGGGATAGCTATTTTCTATTCCAGTAGCAAATACAAAATTTAGTGGAAATGCCATAAGACTTGGCCCCTTATAAAATTGCCAACCTACCTGCATCTACAATCAAAGTTGTTCCATGAATAAAACTTGCATCTTGAGAAGCAAGAAAAGCTATAGCACAAGCAATTTCCTCTGGTGCAGCAACTCTACCGATCAATTTTTCTTTACCACTTTTAACATTAGGATTTTCCCAAAGCATGGGAGTATTGACCGCCCCAGGAGCAACATTATTTATTCTTACGTGATCGGGTGATAATTCTAAACTCATGGCCCTGGTGAAAGCTTCAATCCCTCCTTTAGATGCAGCATAAGGTGAGTTATTGGGAGTTGTTTCATGAGCATGGACTGAACTGACATTTACAATAGAACCACGATTCATATAAGGAAGACAGAACTTGGTTAAAAGAAATACTGAACGAAGATTCGTTTGAATAACTCTATCCCAAACTTCTAAATCTATTTCAGAAATTGGAGAAAATGTCATAATGGCCGCATTATTAACTAACACATCAATTTTTTTAAATTTTTTAATGGTCTCATCGACTAATATTTTTAAATCATTTTCTCGAGACACATCTGTTTGAATAAAGATCGCTTCTCTGCCTGATGAAGAAATTGCTTCAACGACAGTCTGCCCTTTATCTTCTACATTCTCTGCGACAACGACCTTTGCTCCTTCTGAGGCCAGTTTTATGGCCGTTGCTTTGCCAATGCCTGAACCAGCACCAGTTACAATGGCCACTTTATCAGTAAAACGCATTTGTTCCTCCTTTCCCACTAGAGTGCTCATTTGCAATTTTTAATTCATTATGCACTCCCCAAACTTGAGGGATAGAAAGGATAAGTCTTTCTGCTTCATTTTTTTGATAAAGATCTAAAACAGATCCATAGAGATCAACAACACCCGATAAAACAATGACACGAATATCAGAAGCATCAATAACAGGTGATTTATATAATAGATCAAGAACTTCTTCTCTTAATGCTGTATCCGATTTTTTAAATTTATCTTCTTCTTCAAAAGGTGAATCTTTTCGAGTGTAACTCCAACTTGAATCAGGGAATGGAATATCATGATTAAGATGAGGAAGATTTCTCCTTACATAAGTAATCCAAGAATTCTCTTCTTCATCATTAAAATCATCTTGTGATAAGGCCCAAGGGATATAAAGGAGTGGATAATGAAGATTCTTTCTTGCTTTTTTTTCCATTTTTAACCTCACCCTATTTTGAGGAAAATAATGGAAACTAAAAACTTTTATTTATCTAAGGCCTCTTTTCCAAGGGTAGATTAAAATACCTGTGATAATGAGTAAAATAAGAGCGAGGGCGGTCGGTAGAATAATTCCATATTGTCCTAATTTCCCCCATATACTGCCTTGATGCAGTTCGATTAAAAAAGCAGTGTAGCGAGGAGATGAAACCAAGACTTCCCCTGTTTGAGGATGCATTTGAATCTCATGACCATTTTTGAGCCTAAGGGCCAGATGAAACTTATTAGGTCGGTAAATGATTTGGTCAATGTCCTCTTTATTTACTTTTGAAGCTGAAATAATTTCCTCAAATGTCTTTAAAGGCATTAACTCTACTCGCTCCATTTTTACGCTTTTAGGCTGCACAAAAGGAATAACATTTCTCAGCTGTAAAATAATACCTGAAAGCAAAATAATTAAAAAAGGTAGCGCAATTGTTATAGAGAGTACTCGGTGAAATCTTCTCATTTCAAGATTTCCTTCAGAACACTTTCTGTAAGTTTAGAAGGACTTGGACTAGTGCCCTGAGCATCCTTAGGAACGAGGCCTATACCCACTAAATTCTTTAACCAACTATTCAACTTAAAAGTTATTTCGGCCTTAGTAAATTTATTCAACTTAGCTTCAATTGCCCAAGTCGTTACTATTCCACCAACTTCATTTCTAATTATTGATCTTTGCAGTAGCACTTCAACCGCTGATCCCTCTATCATTTGGATCCAACTATACTCTACTTTTGAATTAGACGATGTTGGAGCAAAAAATAAATTCTCCTGGGGAATATTTAATTCATCAGAGATATTCTCAAGATGTTTTAACTTTAATGTATGCCAAAGATCATTCATGGCGAGAACGTTATTCTTCATGACAGTTGTTTCAACTGTTGGGATAGGTTGTCCGCCACTTTCATTGTTATAAGTATATAAGCGTTCAAAGAAATCTTTATTTAAAGAACTCATTTGAGAGCTTAAAGCTGGATCAATTACTAAAATTTCTTCATCTTCAAATGTGCCAGCAGCAATAAGTCCATCAACTGAGCCTGACGTCTTGTACAATTGCTTACGGTAAGTCAGCTTCATTTCACCATTACTTTGAGTGAAGTAAATTTTTATTGGCCTCTCGAGTTCTCTTAAAGCATAGCCTTCAGAATTTAAGACATCAAAATACAAATACGTTGTGTCTTTAACTAGAACATCTTTTGGAAGATTATTGATAATCTTATTAAATCCATCTTCGCTTAATTGAATTCGCATTGTAGAAACATAATCAGCATCAATCTCAGCATCTAGAAATTTCTTCTCAGTCAAAGCTCCTTTTAAAAATTCAGCAAGGGCCTTTTCTTCACTTTCTTCAAAAAATAATCGCTTAGATAATTTCAATGAAAGATGGGCCAGTTTATTTTCATTTGTTTGCTTTAAAGGGCCAGAGATTAACTCAACATAGTTTTTATAGTTATTTACAAAAACATATTCATTTAAACTTGCTTCAATATCATCATAGTGCTCAACCACTTGAGCAATGGTTTTGAATGCTCCATTGTGCATATAAGGTGCTGTCAAGGCCACATTGCGAAGTGGTGGTACTCTAAAAGCATAGAGATTACTCTCTTTTGGTTCCCACTCCATTCTTCCATAATCATCTCCATCAACTTTTCCTGGGCCAATTTGAGGTATCCCAATATTTTGATAAGAAAAATCTGAAAGATGTTCACCCTTGTGGCACTCTCCACACTTTCCTTTTCCAAAAAATACGTCCATCCCTATTTTTTGAATCTCACTCATGGCATTTTTATCACCTCGAAGATAGCGATCATAGGCCGTATCTCCGGCATAAAAAGCTTGGGCCTCAAAATGTCCAATCGCTTTGGCGACATGGCCAATGTTAATTTTTTCACCTGGAAATATTTTTTCTAGTCTTGATTGGTAATTTGGAGTCTTCATGACTCTTGCGAGGATAGCATCCCAGGCCTCTTGATCAGTTTTTGCATCTGCAATTTCATTAGTCCCGGGTTTTCCTCTCATTTCTGCATGGTTAATCATTGGAAATAGAGCTTGGGCCGAAAGTGCATTATCTAAAACTAAGGCCACCTCTTTTGAGAGTGGGCCAGGTGTTGTGAATCTTCCAGAAGCGGCATTAAATTCAACTCTCCCATCCCAAAACATGACCGGAACATTATGAAGATTGAAAACAGCTGGGGTATTTCTAGCAAGTAATGTCCCAGTTAATTGTTTTCTTCCACCTCTTTGAATTTCAATACCATCTGATCCTTCTCCTAATCCTAAAGGAAGACCATCTTGGGTTCTTGTCATTGGATGATGGCAAGAAGCACAGCTAATATTGTTATTTCCTGAAATATTTTCTTCAAAATACAAATCTCTTCCCAGTGAAAATAAATCCTTATTAACGGGACCAGGAGATGAGATTGGTTTAAGATTAAAGTCTTTTATATAGCTCTCTAGCTTTTGATCGAGCGATGAGGCCAAAACATTAAATGAGAATACAATTGAAGTAAGAATCATTAAATTTTTCATAAATTTCCTCTAAAATAATGTTCCAGATAACCAAGCGCCAACTGAGATCGTATTCTCAAATGTGGCCTTATTCCCTTTGCGATCTATCCTCTCACTACCAATGGGATAACCCTGAATGTAGGTTGAAAGTTCAAATAATTTTGAAAAAACATAGGTAAAACCTGTCTGTATGGGAACCGCCTGAAGCCTCCACATTTTTGAATTCGGATCAGCGGATTTATCAGTCCCTCTAAATGGATTCCAATCAGAGATAATTAACTTTTGATAAACAATTTGTGTTCCTAGCCTTAGACCAAACCGATCTGTCACAGCGTAATTTGCTGTAGGAGAAAAATTCAAATTTAATTCACTCTTCAACTCCGGAGCATATCCGGCCCTGGTTAATTGCGGTTCAGCGACGTGTCTATTTTCATAAATATAAAAGCGAGGTTGAACTAAACTTAAAAACGACCAACGACTTGTGGAAGGAGTGTATGCATACTTGGCAAAAAATCCAGGAGTCAAAAGAGTCGTTCTTTTGGTTGCTGTATATCCTCCTCCTATTGGCTCTGGTAGATTATAAGGAAGATCGGTATTGAAAGCACCCGTGAGTTTACCATTTTCAGTTTTTAAAAATGTTGTTGAAATCCCAAGCCGTGGAGAATTCCATCTAAAGGATTTAAAATCTTCGTTATCTCGAGCATTA
Source organism: Bacteriovoracaceae bacterium (assembly GCA_050247975.1). Classification (GTDB taxonomy): domain Bacteria; phylum Bdellovibrionota; class Bacteriovoracia; order Bacteriovoracales; family Bacteriovoracaceae; genus Peredibacter. Next base: position 161,482 of record JBFWTE010000002.1, on the reverse strand, counting down.
TTCATAATCCACTGAGTTCGAGTAAGAAAGTCGATGGCATAGTCCGAATTGACAAAATATTTAAAAGAAACGTTGTTCGTCATGACAAGGCCATCATCACTTGGTTTTCCCAAATTATTTGGAGAATAGGAGTTCTCCTTCGTAAATACACCTGGCCCATCAACAAAAGAGAGATAACTCATGGAGAAGTTTTTCCACCAAGAATGAGGAATCGCTGAATTTAATTGAGTTGTCGATGTTGGTGTTTGGGCCTTGATTTTTAAAATCGGAAAGCAGATCAGTACAAGCGCAAGAATTTTAAAGATGTTTTTCATAATGTTTGATGTATCAAACAAAAATATGGATAGGCAAAGGAATTTTTGATTTATTGAAAAATATCATAAAAATGAAAGGTCCCTATCAAAGTCTTTTTAACACCGTGCAGACACAGCAAATTCCAATACTTCACTTGCATTTAAGAAGGAGTTTAGATAATTGTTTTGGCCTATGAAAATTTTTTTATTTTTACTCATTATAGGGCCAACCCTGGCAAAAGCTGAATACGAAGAACTTGGGACAGTTGAAGTCGCTGGCCATACAGATAAGAGTGCTCTTGTAGAATTTGATACATCAAATAGTAATATCCTAAAGGGACAAGAACTACGAAGAAAAACCCAGACCTCAATAGGTGATACTCTTAGTAAAGAGCCTGGGGTCAGTAGCACATCTTATGGGCCAAGCTCCTCTCGTCCCGTTATTAGAGGACTTGATGGAGCGAGACTTCGATTCCTTCAGAATGGACTGTCTTCATTGGATGCTTCTACCCAAAGTGTAGACCATGCTATTCCTATTGATCCATTACTCGTGGATCAAATTGAAATTTTAAGAGGCCCAAAGGGGCTACTCTATGGCCCAGTTGGCATCGGTGGAGTGGTCAATATCCAAACCAATCGAATTCATTCTCAGTTCGAAGAAGGACTTCTTTCTGAAGTTCAAACTCAATATGAAACTGTTAATGATGGCCTAAGTTCTGTGGCAAGAATGGATTATGGAAAAAATCAATGGATGATTCACTTGGATGGATCTGAAAAAAATCTTCATAATCAAAAAATTCCCGGATATGCGCACTCTTCACATGAGAGAAGTAACAATCCAGAAAGTCATGAAACAAAAGGTTTTGTTCCAAACAGTTTTAACCAAATGGGAACTTTCGGTTCTGGGGCCACAAATTTTTTTAAGCAAGGTTACCTTGGTGCATCTTTTAATCATATTAATAATCAATATGGTTCAGTTGCAGAAAAAGACGTGTCGATCAATATGCTTCAAAACAGATATGAAATACACGGGGAATATCGTCCAGAGAGCAGTACTTTTAAAAAGCTTCAACTAAAATCTGCCTACACTGATTATAAACATCGAGAAATTGAGAACGAGGCCACGGGAACTATCTTTAAAAACAGAGGACACAATTTTAGATTTGATGCCCATAATGAATCGGCCAATATAAGAGGTATCAGCGGAATCGAATCCCAGTTTTTTGACTTTCGCTCAACTGGTGAGGAAGCTTTTTTACCAGGAAGTAAAACTCATATCCTCTCAGCATTTACATATCAAGAATACGTACAAAACCAACATAAACTAGGTGCTTCTCTTAGGGCCGATCAAAATGATGTTAATAAATTATCTTCTTCAAATTTTGGAACTAGCGACCGCTTTGGCTTTTTAGGATTATCCTCTGGTTTAAATTATAATTATCAACTTACAAAAGAAAACTCACTCTCTGCAAATTATTCTTATACAGAAAGAGCTCCAACGGCCCAAGAACTTCTCTCCAATGGTGCCCACCTGGCGACCGGAACATTTGAATCAGGCTCTAGTCATCTCAATAAGGAAAAGGCCAATTCAGTTGAGTTGAATTTTAAACGCCAAACTCAAAAGAAAATGTACTCTTTAAGTTTATTTCAGCAGAACTTTAAAAACTACATCACACTAAATCCAACAGGAAACGACGATACAGATAGCGGATTACCTATTTATGAATATAAACAGGCCAGAGCGAAGTTTTGGGGGGTAGAGTTCGACAGTAAAACAGCGCTAAACTCAAAGCTTAACTTAATTGCTCGCTACGATTACATCATCGCAAAAAATTTAAATACCAATGAATACTTACCTAGAATTTCTCCGCCAAGGATAACTTCTGGACTAGAATATAATAGAAAATCCTGGAGCCATGATTTTGATTTTCAATATGTCTTTGAACAAAATAAGACTGCACCTAATGAACAGCGAACATCTCGTTATATTTTAACTAATATTGGCACTCAATATTCATTTTTTAAGGACTACTACAAACTCGATCTCTTCCTAAGAATTAGAAATATCTTTGATGTGGAAGCAAGATCTCATGTCTCTACATTAAAAGAAATTGCTCCTTTACCAGGAAGAAATTTTATTCTCGGTTTACAATTACTTCTGTGACCTTTTCTTCCAGTGATAAAAAGCTACTGGCAGAAGAACGAGAGTTAAAAAGGTAGAAGTTACAAGTCCACCGATAACAACTGTTGCAAGTGGTCTTTGGACTTCAGCACCCAGACCTTTATTTAAGGCCATAGGTAAAAAGCCTAATCCGGCCACCAGGGCCGTCATCAATACTGGTCTAAGTCTCGATAAAGTTCCGTGCTTTACCGCCTCTTCTAGTGAAAGAGAGCTTGATTCTTTTAAAAGAACATTAATCAAAACGAGAGAATTTAAAATAGCTATTCCAATCAGAGCTATAAAGCCGACTCCAGCGGAAACACTAAAATTAATCCCTCTAATAGTAAGAGCAAAAATTCCTCCGATTCCTGCGAACGGGACAGAAGAAAAAACAAGAATAGCTGGGCCCAAACTTCCAAAAACCTTGAGGAGAACTAAGAACACAACTGCTAATGTCAAAGGAACGATGATCATTAATCTAGCATTCGCTCTTTCCATATTTTTAAATTGGCCACCCCAATGAAGCTCATACCCTTTCTTAAGGCCTAATTCTTTATCAATTTTTTGTTTCGCCTCATTAACTAAACTACCAATATCCCTGCCGGCCACATTAATCGAAATTGCCGAATAACGACGCCCCCAGTTTCTTGCGATGGTAGTGACTTTTTCTTCTTTTTTAACATTGGCCACTTTATTAAGAGGAATTGTTCCTCCGAGTGGAAGCTCTATCGGCAAAATTTCAATTTGTTTTGGATCATCTCTAAGACTCTCATCCAAATGAACAACAATAGGAAAGCGAATATTATTTTCTTGAAAACTTCCAACTTTCCTTCCGGCCAGAGACATTTCAACTGAAGAATTCAATTGATCTACAGTAATTCCATAGGCGGCCAGACGATGAAAATCAGGTTTAATATCCATTAAGGTACTTCTTCTTAAGGCGGTAAGTGGATCTTGCTCAATACTCTCCACTCCTTTAACAGGTAAAAGAATGGATTCGGCTTTTTGCCCATAATCAAATAAATCTGCTAAATCTGGGCCAATAACTCTCAAACTTAAATCCGCTCGAGAGCCTTCCAGCATTTCATTAAATCTCATGGCAATAGGTTGAGTGGCAGAAACATCAGTTTCTGGAAGACCATTCAAGCTTTTCATTAAGGCCTCAATCAAATCTTCTTTTGTTTCAAATCTCCACTTTGATCTATCTTTTTCTAAAATTAAAAAAGTATCGGCCAGATTCACACCCATAGGATCAGTCGCAGATTCAGGCGTTCCTAAACGAGCAAAAACACTTTTAACTTCTGGAAATTTTTTTAAAATATCTTCTGCTTTTAATTGCTCTTCCACTGAAGCATCGACACTAATTCGAGGATTACGAGTTAAACCTAAAACTAAATCCCCTTCATCAAGCTCTGGAATAAAATCTGAACCTATACGTGAAAATAAAACTCCGGCCACCATCGCCAAAACAAAAGCAGAAATAAAAAATGGCTTAGGCCTTTTCATTGCTAGATTAAGAAGAGGTTCAAAAAGTTTATGGGCCTTTTTAAAAAACCAGGTTTCATGATCATGACTTGGATCAATTTTTATAAAAACTTCGGCCAGAAGTGGCATTAAAAAAACTGCCGTTACAAGTGAAGCTCCTAAGGCCAGAAGAACAGTAATGGCCATTGGCCGAAACATTTTCCCTTCGACTCCCTCTAAAGTTAAGATCGGTAAATAAACCGCCATAATTAAAATAATACCTGCCACAACAGGTCCTAGAACTTCTTTACCCGACCTTTTAATCACATCTTCTCTAGATTCAGAATGCGAAAGGGCCAAATGAGCTAAAATGGATTCAATGATCACGACAGAACCATCGACCAAAAGACCAAAATCAATGGCACCAAGACTCATTAAATTTCCAGTAATACCTAAAAGACTCATGCCTTTGAGGGCCACTAACATGGATAAAGGAATCGCCAATGCCACAATGAGTGCGGCCTTAATGCTACCTAAAAGCACTAAAAGAACAGCAATTACAAGAATCGCTCCCTCAATGAGAGAAGTGATAACTGTCTTAATCGTATTATCAACGAGGAATTTTCTTGAATAAAGAGGAACAAACCTAATGCCTTTAGGAAGTTTTAATTCTTTAAGGGCCTCTTCCACTCCAGAGACAACGGCACGGCCATTTGAGCCAACTCTCATCAAGACTGTTCCCAAGACAGCTTCTTTTCCATTATGAGTGGCGGCACCAACTCGAAGGGAATGGTCTACTCTAACATCACTCAGATCAGATAATTTAATTGATTTTCCAACAGGAGAAATCCCCAGAGGTAAATCTGAAATTTCTTCTACCGATTTCATTTCAGGAAAAGTTCTTACAATAACTTGTTCCTTTTTAGTTTGAATATAACCGCCACCAGCACTAATACCCAAAGATTCAAGACGCATGAGTAATTGGTTTAAAGTAAAACCAATCCCCTCCATCTTTGCTGGCAAAAAATTAATATGAATCTCTTTTACAAAACCACCGTTTGAGTCGACATCAGCAACTCCATGAACTCTCTTAAGAACTGGTTTTACTGTATAATCCTGAAGAGTCCTTAACTCTGTTAATTGATCTTTTTCTGAAAGTTTTTTTAAAGGAGAATCATCCTCTAACTCCAAAGTATACATATAGACCTCTCCTAACCCAGTAGTGATAGGAGCGAGTTCTATTGTAACATCCTTAGGCAATTCAACATTTTGTATTCTCTCAGAGACCTGTTGCCTTGCTCGATAAATATCTGTGCCATCTTCAAAAATTAGATTTACTTGAGAAAGGCCAAATTTAGATATAGAGCGCATATCAGTCAGGCCAGAGAGACCAGATAATTCAGTTTCAATTTTTCGAGTCACTTGAAGTTCAATACTTTCAGGATCAAGAGATTTAGTTTTTGCATTGACTTGAACTTGGACATTGGTAATATCAGGCACAGCATCGATGGCCAAATCTTTCAGACCTAAGATACACCAGAGCATTATGCCAAGAGTGATCAAGAGAACGGTGATTTTATTCCTAAAACTAAATTCAATGATTCTCTCAAACATTTATAACTCCGGACCTTTTCCAATTAACATTTTCATACGGGACAATTCAGCAAAATAATTTAATCGCGATAGAAAAATTTGATCGATGATTTCATGAATTTGTGTATCGGCTTGCAAAAACAGCATAGCATCAATTTGACCTTTTCTAAAGGCCACTTCTGCCCTATCAAAATTTTTCTCTACTTCATTTAGTTTTGAGACAGGAAACAATTGACTACTCTTATAAGCAGCATCAAGTGAAGCATAGGCCTGATAAAGCTCAGTCTCCACCGAATTAAGTTCAACTTTCTTAAGTGCTTCAGTTTTTCTTAAATTGGCCCGAGCACTCTGCACTGTATGCTGGCCATGATCAATAATTGGAAGAACAAAAGAGATTTGAGCATGATAAAAATGGTTCGCTGGAGCAACTTGCTCTTGTCGATAGTTCACACCTAAGAGGATATCAGGTCTCGCCTCTAACCTCGCAGCTTCAACTTGATTTTCCGAAATACTTTTTGTGATATCGATTTTTCTAATCCTGGGCCCTGAAATTTTCTGCTCTTGAAAATATTCATAAGGCCTAAGAGGGGCAATGTCTGTCCAATTAAATTCTACTTTACGAACCTCTTCACCAGTTAAAATTGATAGTTCTTTATAGGCGGAATTTTTCCTTACAGAGATCTCAAGCATCATTTTCTCAATGATCTTAATTTGAGACTCCATAAGATCTCTCTCCACCGTCTGCCTAGGAGAGGCCATAGGCCTTGTTGTTAAAAATTTATGGATCAAAGAAAATCTTCTCTTTCTTTCAGCGCGATGCTTTTCCAATTCTTCTAAAGCAGCAACTTCAGCACAGAGGTTAAATACTCTATGGGCCATAGAAAGTTTCGCTTCTTCTAAATCAAGCTGAGATAATTTTAAGTAGTATTCACTATTTTTAATTCTCGCATCTCTTCTTCCGGGCCATGGGAAAGGCTGATTAAGTGTAATGTCTGTGACAGCTCCCTTTTGATTTCCCGAGTACAAACTTCCTGACTGAATGGTAAGGATCGGATTGGCCAAAATTCTTGACTGCTTTAAATCACTCGTACTGGCATCAATTTTATGCCCAAAAGATTGAAGTAAAGGCGTGCGCTCCATCGCCAATTCAATTAGACGTTGATTAGGAATGTTACTCGCGAATCCACTTAAAGGAATAAGAAAAAAAATTAGATATTTCATCCTTAATTTATCTCAAATAAAAATAACTTTTAATATGCTTTATCTTAATAAATTTTTCAAAAAATACGGCAAGGCGCATTGAACATAAATCACTCTACAGCTTCAAAGTTTACTTCTAAAATTTAGAGATGATTACAGCTAAAAGTTTAGTGAAAAGATTTAATAACTTCACGGCCATCAATGGAATTGATCTAGATGTTCAACAAGGAGAATGTTTTGGGCTTTTAGGCCCAAATGGGGCCGGTAAATCGACCTTTATAAATATGACGTACGGAACAATCGTAAAAACCTCAGGAGAATTGAAGGTCTTTGATTTAGACCCTCAAACAAATGGAAGAGAAATCAAAAAGCAATTAGGGGTAGTGACCCAAGAAAATGCCTTAGATGAAGGCCTCACTGTTTTTGAAAATATGCTCATTTATTCTGCATTTATTGGTATCCCAAGATGGGAGAGAAAGAAGCGAGTTTTTGATTTACTAGAATATATGAATCTTTCTCATAAGGCCGATTCTAAAATCATCACCTTGTCGGGAGGAATGAAGCGCCGTTTAGTATTTGTCAGAGCACTTCTGGGCAGGCCAAAATTATTAATTCTTGATGAGCCCACCACAGGTCTTGATCCAGCGGTTAGGCATCTGCTTTGGGGAAAGGTGAAGGAACTCCATGAAGAAGGAGTAACGATACTTCTAACAACACATTATATGAATGAAGCCGAAGTTCTGTGTGATCGACTTGTTATTTTAAATCAAGGGATGCTTGCCGCCGAAGGCTCTCCAAAAAAACTTATTAATGAATACGCTCCTGGCTTCGTTGGTATTTTTAGTTATGAAGAGGTGGAGAAAGTTGAAACTATTCTTAAACTAAGGCCCGAGCTTCATTTTCATAAAGACTCTTATGGGATTTATTTAAGAACCAATTCGTTAATGGAATTAAGTGAACTACATGCAAAGTTTGAAGTTAATCCTCTGCAAATTCGACCTTCTAATTTAGAAGATGTCTTTCTTAAACTTACAGGTAAGGAATTAAGTATCCATGCTTGAAACATTAACATTATGTCTTCACATTACTCATAGAAATTGGATGGTTTATCGAAAAGACCTGCTCGCTAATATTTCACCCACTTTTGCTGACCCAGCATTTACCATGCTCTCCTTAGGGTTAGGTCTTGGAACTTACCTTAATAATGTAGAAGGCATGAGTTACATGAAGTATCTCGCCCCAGGACTTGCTGTTTCCACGGCCCTTTTTACATCCTTTTTTGAAAGTAGTTATGGATTTTTTGTCAGGATGAATTATGACAATGTCTTTCAAGCAATGCTCACTACTCCCATTGGTGTTCCAGAAATTGTTTTAGGAGAAATGATTTGGGTAGGAATTAAGGGGGCCATTATGTCGACCTCGGTGGCCATCGTCTTATCAGCTTTTGGACTCATGGCCAACCCAATACTTATACCGTTAATTGGGCTGATTGGTTTTTTAGTTGCACTTCCATGTGGGGCCATGGGGCTTTTGGCAACAGCAATGGTTCACAACATAAACCAATTCCAAACAGTTTATTCTTTTATCATTGCCCCACTTTATTTTTTATCGGGGATATTCTTTCCAATTAGTAAAATGCATCCAGTTTTAAAAATCTTAGCAGAATTTTTCCCCCTAATTCATGGGGTTAGATTATCACAGGCCATTTTTTGGAATGAGGACATTTTTTCAGTGATGATCTCAAGTGGTAGCATACTCATCATTCAATGCTTTATTTATTGTGGTCTAGCTTACTTTAAAATTAAAAAGAAGCTCATCAACTAACCTGACCTTACATTACGGCCATATTTATTAAACATATATCACTTGGATTAAATTCATTATTCATTTAAAAAGTAATCCCAAAGGGGCCATGATGATAAAGTTCCTGATTTTACTTTTAATTCAATTACAATTTAGTGAGGCCCGAGATCTTCCAGATGAAAATATCCACATTAATTCCAATCTAACCCTGAATATTTCATCATCCAATAAAGATAAAGATAATCAGCTCCTGAACTTTCTATGCCTGGAGCAACCGCGGCCTGAAAATCAAAAGGACTATCTTTCCAAAAATAATTACTTGTATAGGCCAATTGTTCAAAAATAGGATAATCCAGTATCCCTTGGAAAAAATATTTTGCTGGTGGTGGTGTAGGCATATATGCCTTCCAAAATAGTTGAGGCATTGGAGAAAGACACCAATCAGGATCAAGAGAATGGTCAATTTCAATGTCTTGAGTTGGCCTTGGGATAGGAATGGCCCTTAAATTCCACAGGGTATTTTCTAAAGACTCTTTAAAGCGTGCTTCATTTCCCTCTAGGTTTTTAAAATTATTGCTTACAATTCCATACTTATAAGCAAATGCATAGGCCGCCATGGTAACAAGTGGTCGCTTGGCCGTTTCATAAGTTACCCACGTATCTATTAATCTTCTTTTTAATTGATTACTAATATTGATGGCCCCAATTCTTTGAGCAATCATCATATCAGTGATAAGGCCAACAACTCGAAGATTGATACCACTCCAGTCGGCACTCCCTTCTATGTAAAAAGAAGTATCGAAAGAAAAACCTCCTAAAATAACTTTTGGGCTTTTATACTGATTTCTGAATTTTTTTTCTAACTTAGCATCATTGTGAATAATCGATGCAATTCCATAGGCCGCAGCTTTATTTTGAGGCTTATCTTTAATAACCTTGAGGTTAAGAATTTGCAGTGATTTTTTTCTTAGGAGATCCCAAGTTTCTTGATCATCCTCAGGTATAATATGAATGGCCCACATCAATATGTGGCTGATCCCTTTGAACATATCATTATTACCTTCAGGCATATACATCAGATGGGAAAATTCATTCCTTCCCTGAATCCATCCTTGTGATATTTGTTCAGGATCATAAGGAGCGATGGCCCGAGCAAACTGACTCGAATCATTTGTAATATCAATGAGAGTCATGACTCCTTTGAGAACTTTTTTAAATGTCTCCAAGGCTTCTGGCTCACCAGTATTTAAATATCTCATGGCCTGAGAGCCTGCATAAAGACCTGACCACAGACCTGCACTAAAGTCAGGTAAATATTTTTCAAGTTTGTTATCTGGACTAACTTTAGCAATAGCGAGCATGCCAGTGCTTTCGGGTAAATGCCTTTCTCTTAGATTTTGCTCGTAATAGTCTGCTTTTGAGTCTAATTTATGAACATAGGCATTTCTGCGATTGAGTGATTCCATGAGACTTATTTCATCTAACACTTTATTTGCAACTCTAATTTTATCTGGATTTTCCTGGTAAAATTCATAGTCGGTAGGATCAAAAATAATATAATGACTCCCTCTTTTGTATTCATTCCTATCTAAATACATTTTGGCAAAAGTATCATCTTCAAATTTACTTCGATGTTTTGATAAAAGGATTAATGGCTTTACAAAAGTTGGCATATCGCCGCCATTACCCATTATTTTTCGACGTAAATTTTGCCAAATAGGATTAGAATTAAGAGCTGTCTTTTGGCTTAAGATTTCAGAATATACTTCATCGGATTTATCCACAAACTTGAGTTCAATTTGCTCACTTTTTAAGTTGATTTTAGATCGCACGACATATGGTTTTTTGAATTCCTCTAAGCTTCTTTTTTTATCATTATATCTAGTAATATAATCGGCCTGTTTCAGAGAAAAGGTCATATGAGGTTTTGAAGAATCAGAGATTTTACCTGTCCATACTTCTTGAACTTTAAGCCCCTTAAATTCTAGACTTTCATAGGTGATAACTCTTACAACTGAGAAGCCATTCATTTGTGGCCTAATCTCAATTTCGCCTTGATACGCACCTTTTGAGGTATGCACTCCAGAAATAGAATAAGTTCCTTCTAAATCAATAGTTGCTGCAAAAGTGGTACTTGTAAGTAGGCCTAGGTAAATTAAAAAAAATTTCATAGTAGGAGTATAATGAAATTTAGAAAAAGAAGTTCCTGCCCTGTATTTTTTCCCTAGATATATCCAATGGCCGAAAATAAGAGATGAGAAGAAACAGGGTAATCAAAAAGGTCTTTTAAAACTATATTGCCAGCTCTCCCTGGGCCTATCCAACTCAGAACATCCCGTCCAAGATTGTAAGCAACCGAAATAAGGATGCAGCCTGAGATGGTCATAAGAATCTTCATCTTTTTTTGATCTGTAAATAAAGACCGCATCTGAGAAGAAATGCATGAAAGCAGTAAAAACCAAAAAAGGGAGAATGAGGCGGCCCCAATCCCTAAAAAGGCCCTCTTTGAAAGCTCACTATACTTAGATGAGTACCCACCAATTAAAATAAAAGCATCTAAATAAGCATGAGGATTTAACACACTAAATGTAATCGCAAGTAGGATGCATTTTTTTATACTACTTCGATCGATAATATGAGAGCTCTCTTCAAAGACAAGCTTGTGGAAAAAAATTTTTGAAACTCCATAATAAAGTAAAAAAATAAATCCTATAATACCGATAAGTATTTTTAGATAAGGATACTGATTAAGAAGAGTTCCTCCCCCAGTTACCCCAATAATAATAAGAGTAAAATCACAGAGAAAACATACTATTGAAGCTAGAATATAATTTTGACGTTTGAGACCTGACTCTAGAATGAAAAGGTTTTGCGCCCCAAGGGCCATAATTAAACTGGCCTGTAATGTAAAACCCTCTAAGAATAAACCCTGCATGGCCCACTCCCTGACAGTAAGGCCATGCTAAAGCAAATCAGGCGTGTTAAACACCTTGGTTTTTACTTAAGAATTTATTTGATTGCCTCGCCAAGTCCATATCTGTGTGGAGCATTTGAATATATATTTTCTGCATTAGGCAGCCAATCGGCCAAATTTTTTCGACGTGTAACGTCTGATGGATGCGTCGACATCCATTCTGGTGGAGCTTTCCCACCGCTGGCCTGCCCCATCCGCTCCCATAGTTTAATCGCTTCACTTGGATCATAGCCTGCCTTGGCCATGTACTCTTGCCCAAACATATCTGCTTCAGATTCATCTGCTCGAGAAAATTTTCTATCGAAGAAAGCAATGGCAAATCCGGCCGCGGCTCCACCTAGACCAGTTAATTGACGACAGGTTTGAGTTTTACAAAGCATTTGTCCACCAATAGCAGTACCAACGCCAATAACAGCACCTACAATATTACCCTTTATCGCCCGAGCATATCTTTGCTTACCATGTCTTCTCGTAGCATGGGCCACTTCATGGCCAAGCACTGCCGCCAGAGCAGCTTCGTTTTTAAGAACAGGCATGATGCCTGTATAAACGGCCATTTTTCCTCCAGGCATGCACCAGGCATTCACTTCAGGACTTTCAATTAACATCCACTCCCACTTAAAGTTTTCACCTGAAGCAGCTGCAATGCGTGGGGCAACACGATTAAGCATTGCTGTCCAATCAGCATTAGTCGAAATTTTGGATTTCGCCTTTACTTCTTCATAGGCCTTAAGCGCCTGAGCATTGATATCAGATTCCGAGGGCTCTAAACTTTTAGTGGCCGTTGCACACCCGTAGAATGCAAATAAAATTAAAAAAATAAAATTTTTCATATAATCTCCTAAGTCTATATGATTTTATTGATAACTTAGGAAGTTGACTAGAGTGTCTTAATTAATCTATCAGCTTCATGAATCGATTCTGAGGTATTATCAATAGTATCATTCATATCACTTTGGATTTTACCACCTGAATTTTTCATGGCTTTGATGGATTCTTTGTCACGCTTTCTTTTAAAAACATTTACCTGTTGGCCCAGTTTAAATAAAATTGAACTCATCTCCCACTGAGTTCGATTCAAATTTCTTTGTAAGAGTTGGTAATCTTTTTTACTGGTTTGAAGCTGACCTTGAGATAATCTTTTTTCCTGTTCAGAACTTATTAATTTTAAATCTTCTTCCCATTTTTGAAAGGTTTCACTCGCCACATTATCTAACTTAGAAATATGATCTTGTGCTACCTCATGTTGCGCTTTTAAAGTTTCGTAAGAATTATTTAATTCATCGATTTGATGGTCGAACTGGCCTGTTTCATTTCCATAAATACTTAGTAATTGGGCCCTTGTTTTTGATAATAAATCAGAAATATTCTGTTGTTCTTCTCGAATATTAGTAACTCTATCTTTAAAGACCTCTCTTTTCCCTAGAGCAACTACGTTGCTATCCACTCTAGGTTCTTCGGTGATAATATTTTCTTTTTTCTTGTGAGCACATGAAAAAAGAAGAAGTAATAAAATAAACAGAGAAATAGGTTTGTTTATTGTTTTCATGAGGCCATAATAATAATCAAAAAGTGTAAAAAAAAGACTGGGAACGTTCAATGCATACAATAACGAGTACATTACTATTATTGCAAACTATCTTATGCACCCCAATGGATCGATCTTACCCCAAAATAGAAATAGAATTTAAACGTGCAATTAATCCAATTCATCCTTTTATCGGTACCTATGAAATTCACGCAGCACTAAAAATTGAAGACTATAAAAATAATGGGCTCATTATTGTACCTGAAAGTAGTTACGCAAGCCCAAACCTAAAAGGTCAGTCCTCTGATGACATATACTTAAGACTTTGGCCTCAAATAGAAGATGATCAATTTAAATACTATACAGGCAAAATTTTAATTAATGATCATGAAACCAAACTCTACCTTCGCACAGACTTAATTTGTCACGACTACTCGATCCTTTAACTTTTAAAAATATCTCATTATTTTTTTAATCATAAGGGGGCCATGTATGATGTCCACATTTACGATGCATTCGACTTCTATTAAGGCTAATGAACAAATGCCAAAACATTTCCTTTATAATCTTAATGGCTGTCAAGGTGATAACATTTCTCCTGAACTTGAATGGAAGGGAGCTCCTTCAGAAACAAAAAGTTTTGCCGTAACGGTTTTTGATCCTGATGCATCAAATGGACACGGATGGTGGCATTGGGCCGTTATCAATATTCCACAGAATGTTAACAAGATTGAAGAAGGCGCATCAAATTCAAAAAAGCTTCCAAGAGGGGCCATAGAATTAGAAACAGATTTTCATAAAAAAGGATACGGGGGTCCTTGCCCTCCCAAGGGGGATAGACCACATAGATATGTGTTTACCATTTATGCTCTTAATCTAGAAAAACTAGATGTTGAAAAAAATGCCACTGCCTCGGAAATTAAAACGAAGCTAGAAAAAAACTGTCTTGCAAAAACAGACTTCACTGTAGAATACGGGAGATAAAAGTCTCCCTTACTTTCCAAAATATTTTTTTAGTGCCTTACTAATTTCTGATTCATCAAACTTCACAATATAAGTCCCAAGGCCTTCAGAAATAATATCATCAATCAGGCCTTGATTAGAAATACTCGTGTTAAAAATAATAGGAATATCCTTAAGTCTATGGTCCTTCTTAATAGTTCTAACCATTCCAATTCCGTTTAATCGTGGCATTTCGATATCAGTAAAAATTAAGTCAGGGTGATAATCGGCCTGCTGTAATTTCTCTAGACCTTCAATACCATCTTCGGCCAGTAAAATATCTGCACCTTTGGCCTTAAAATAGTTAAGCAACTTCTTTTGGAAGAGTTTTGAATCTTCAACCACCAGAATTTTCTTTCCAGAGAGAGGAAGATCTTCCGAATACTTGGCCTCAGGAGCAATATCAACATTTAACTTAGTTAGAATAAACTCAACATCTAATAGAGAAATGAATTTGCCGTTAACTTCTAAAATACCATTGAATACATTATTCTGGACTCCGGCCAGAGCTTCGGGAACCTTGCTCACCAATGAATTACTAAATTGCTTTATTTTATAGGTTTTTTCAACAATGATTCCTAAGTATAATTTTTGAAATTCACAAACAATAATTCTTTGTTTTGGCCTAAAACTAAACTCATCATAACTTGTCCCACTTAGGAAATGATTCAAATCAATAACAGGGACAGAAATACCTCTTAAATTAATTAATCCGACTATCGGATAATAACCTGAAGTCATCCTTTGTAGAGGAAAAACATCTGTATCAATAATTTCTTTTATCTTTTGAATATTTATCGCCAACTCAGTCATCGATTCTAATTTCGTTTTAACATCAAAAGTTAAAACTCTCACACTCGCGCCATCAATAAATTGATGGTGAGGAGTTGCCTTTAAAGCACTCATATATTTTCCTCAACTAATTTTTTAATATCAAATTTTTCATGGGGGATATCATTGATGCGAGCAAAACCACTCTCCGATTTAGATTCTTCTAATGTTATTTCCGTTTTCCCTACATCTGATGCGGGGATTGCCACATGAACTCCATTTTCCAATTCAAAAACAATTAGCCTAAGCTTCATCTGTCTAAATATTTGTGGAACTTTAGAGCGATGAATAGATTGAAGATTTAAAAAATACCTATCTGGATCAAGAATAGGAACAATGTTCCCTCTCAAATTAAAAAGCCCAAGAGTTGCTCCAAGATCAACTGGATAAGGAATAAACAATGGGAATTCTATAATCTCTTTAACATGCTGAATATCAGTACAATAATTTTTAGTGGCATAAGTAAAATACAAATTGATGACTTTCTCTTCTTGATCATCAAGAGGAGATTGGCCATCAAATTTGACAAACAATTCATTAAGCGACACGTTTGCCATAGACTTCACCTTTTTTTTCTCTAATTAAATTTAATAAACATTCATGGATATTAAGAACAAAAATCGGGCTTCCCCCAGGAAGAATCGAAACACCACTAATAAAAGCATGTTTTTTAACTGCTTTTGGTAATGGCTTAAGCACAATATTTAATGTTTGAATAATCTCATCTACGCCGAATGCAATGTCTTGCCCTTGTAAGTTAGTTACACATACATGAAGGTGAGTAACAGGTAGATCAGGCTCTAAACTATGATCAGGTAAAAATGATTTTATGTTGTAGCATGGAATTAAATTCCCATTAAATTCATAAAAAAGATCGTTGCCATTTTTCTTTAAAGCATGAGTACTAATTCTTTCAACAAATGTAATAGACTTAGTAGAAATAGCATAATCTATTCCCTGAACATTGACGATCAAGCACTTTGATACCGACATGGTTAAAGGTAAGTTAATTCTAAATTTTGTTCCTTTACCAACCAGCGTTGATAAAGAAACATTCCCCCCCAACTCTTGAATGCTGGTTTTGACAGCATCCATTCCAACTCCTCTACCAGAAACGTCTGTTACTTTTTCTGCTGTTGAAAAGCCTGGTGCAAAAATAAGTTCAATAATCTCTTGCTCGGTTTTCAAATGAGAGACATCTAGATTCTTTTTCTTCGCACTTTCAAGAATTTTGCTTGCATCAATACCTTTACCGTCATCACTTATTGTGATGGCCACTTCATTTCCTTGCAGTTGGGCAGATAACTCCACCGTTCCTTGATTTTTTTTACCAGATTTAGTTCTAACCTCAGAATTTTCAATCCCATGATCAATGGCATTTCTGATCAGATGAATTAACGGTTCGTTTAATTGGTCTAAAACCTTTTTATCAAGATCAATTCCTTCCCCACTCGTTACTAACTTGATATCCTTACCCGTTTGTGCACAATATTCTTTAACTACTTTTTCCATTCGATCAAAAATTTTCTTTATGGGACTTAAGCGCATACTCATTGTTCTAGCTTCGACTTCATGAATATTGCGCTCAATGACATTGTCCAAGGCTTCGAATTGCTGAATAAATGAATGATTATCTTTAAATAAATTTTTATTCTGGTTAAATAAGTGGGCCATCTGATTTCTTACTAAAAACAGCTCCCAGACATGATCTAGAATTGAATTTACCATAGCAAGTGGAACCCGTAGCACTTCTTGCTGTTGTGAAGGCTCTGGACGAGACGAATCTTTTTCTTTGATTTGCCCCTCTTCACTCTTCACTGGAGTTTCAGGAGCTTTCGGATGATTACACCAATGCCCATCAAATCTTTCAATCAGATCTTTGACCTTTTTTTCCATTGATGGATTCTCTTTTAATTTTACTGAGCACAGACAGGCGGTTGAATTACCTAGAGTTAAAGTTTCAAATGGAAATATCTCATGTTCTTTTAATTTCTCTACTAATTTAGGAGAGAGATCCGAAGGGAGTAAAATCTCAAAAAAAGTTAAACCATCCGCGATGAGATCTTGAAATATCTCAGGAGATGCTCCCACTAACTCTTTGAAATAATTTGTCTCTAAATGATTTTCTGAATCAAGATGATTATCATTTGTAATAACTTCTTCTGTAGGTGATTGCCCACGAAGAGATGCTTCAATTTTATAAATTCCAGTCTCTAGCCTTTTAAGACTTTGTTGATTGACCTTATTAACATCTTTTTTAAGATCACCAAGATAAGACTCCAATTCATGAGCAATAGAAGCAGTCTCTTTATATTCAAAAACTGAACATCCACCTTTTATTGTATGGACCCAACGATAAATTGAATTTAGCGAGTCAACCTTATCAGAAGTATCATTCCAAGATGTGATAGCATGCTTCACTTTCTCGATTAAATCATAGCTTTCTTCCAAAAAGTCATTTAGCAATTCATCGTCTTGCATAAGTCATCCTATTGCTGCTTAAGAGTAGAAGCTATTTTGGCCAACTGAGACTGAAGCTTCTCCATTGTCCCATTTATTTCAGTTAAAGCTCGTTGAGTCTTTTCAGAGAGCTTACTCACTTCATCAGCAACGACGGTGAAACCTTTGCCGTTCTTTCCAACTCGAGCAGCTTCAATTGATGCATTCAGCGCTAAAAGATCTGTTTTAGATGCAATTTCTTCAATCACTTTTAACTGTTGAAATACTTCAGCTAAGGTTTCTTCAGTAAATTGTAATGTTTCTTCAACTTCATTCCTTCCAGATTCTTTTGTCGCCAATTTTATTGCGTGACTCATATTAACTCCTATTTATTAAAGTTCTGCTTTTCCGACTTCCAAATTTTCAAGCCAATCCAAAAACTTTTTAACATTTTCACCTTTAAAAATGGCCCCGTGTTGAGGACAAATCATACTTGGATTCATGGCACGAACTCTTCTTATCCAAGAATTTTTTGCCACATTTGATGGCATCCATCTTTCATGGAACATTTTCATATACTTTGTATGCTGTTCAAAATCTTCCACCCAAAATGGATAATCTTCAGGAACAAGAGCACTCCCTATATCGCCAGAAAAAAAGATGCCCGAGGTTGGGCAAAACACATTGTTATTACCTGATGAATGAAGATAATGGGCCGGCACAATTTGTAGCGGAGATTCACCGACTTGGATCTCCATGCCTTTATCAGGGACTTTGACAAATGAATCATAAGATTCCTTTCCAAAGTGGGCCAAGAAATCCGACCACATCCAAGGCAGATAGATTTGAGCATCTGGGCAAATCGCCATCCAAAGTGGTAATGATGAGAAAATGTCTGGATCTTGGTGAGAAGCAAAAAATTTCTTTAAGTTTTTTAGATCTATCTCTTCAGAAACAGCACTTAAAACATAAGGAAAAATCTCTGATCCGCCTGGATCTAGAAGAATGGCATCATCCTTACTTACAATTAAGTATTCGTTGGTATCGATAATACCATTTGCCTTTGAATGATCCCGTCCAAAGACAATCCATTTTAATTTGCCATCATCAAAGAGAACTTTATTATTCATATGTTCCTTTCCAGTTTCGCTAGTTGTGAATTTAAATTAGCCGTTGTTTCATCAATTTTATGAAGTGTGGTTTCAATTTTTAAAATGATATTGTGGAGGTAAGCTATTTCATCAAATTCTGAATGAGTTTTAAGATTAGTGGCCAGCAGCCAAAGTTTTTTTATTTCAAAATTAAAATTCCTCAAATCTGAATCCAGCATCCCAATGACATCATTGGCATCAGTATCTAGAGGCTGAAGCTTTGATTCCAGATTTTTGATTGATGCTTCTAAGACATCCTTATTAACTTTCTGATTTATTAAAGCTTCTGCTTCCCTTAATTTTATAATTCGAGTGTTAAATTTCGTTTTCTCAAGAGAAAGCTCCATCACTCTAGTTGAATGCTTCAACATCTCTCTTGAACAAGTCCCTAAGGAATTTGAAATTAAATTCATCTTTTCAGAGTAAATGGCATAACTTTTTAAATCTGCGCCTAAGCTAGATAATTCGTCAGTTACCAATGATGAATTTAAAGAGATTTCAAATACCTGTTTTGAAAGTTTGCATAAGGACAGGACCAACTCCCGAATTGAATTTGAACAAAGGTAAAAATCCATTAACCCCATAATTTCCTCTTTTTTGCTAAGGAACTTCTCGGAATTATTGGTTCGGGCCTAAACTTAAGAAATCATGACTTTAATCATTTGATGCGATTCAAGAGTCTTTTGATCGGGCTTCTTTAAAAAATCGGCCCTTACTGCACTTTATCTAGGACAAATAGCTAAAGAAATTGCTAGAAAAGAAGCTAATTATTGATAAAAAACATGCAAACACTGATTAATATCAGTTTTTTTATATAGTAAAAAGATGATAATAATCAAAAAAAAGATAAGGGATTTTATATGGCCATAGGTAAAAACATTTCATGTGAAAATTGCGCTTCTCGAGGAAAAGGGATCTTTTGTGAATTAGAGAACCTCGCCCTTTCAGAGGTCAGTGGAAACAAGATTATGAATACCTATAAAAAAGGTCATATCATTTTCCATCAAGGTAACCCGCCCTTTGGCCTATATTGTGTTAATAGCGGTAAAATTAAAATTACTAAGATTGGTAATGATGGAAGTGAAACTATTATTCGTCTCGCAGGCCCTGGAGATGTTCTAGGTCACAGAAGTCTTTTTAGTAATGAAAACTATACAGCTACTGCCACAGCAATTGATGACACAGCTATTTGCTTCATCGATAAGAAATTCATTTTAAAAACTATGCAAGAGCAACCAACAATTGCATTGAATATTATTCAAAAACTCAGCAAAGAAATGGGATCAGCTGAATCTATGAATGCCTCAATGTTCCAGAAAAATGTACGAGAAAGACTGGCCGAGTTACTTCTTACACTGGGAAAAACTTATGGGATTCCAGAGAAAAATCGCACCAAATTAGACATCAAGTTATCCCGTGAAGAAATGGCCTCAATGATTGGAACGGCAACTGAGACTGTCATTCGTTTTATCACTGAGTTTAAAGATGAAGGTTTAATTGAGCAGGAAGGCAAAACAATCTTCATCATTAATGAAGAAAAACTTTTGGATTTTGCTAATATTTCGCTCTAATTTCATGACCTAGGACATGTTCAATATTTTGAAATGATCTTAAGATCCTCATATGAAAAAGAAAATGCGTAAGCTGAATTCACATGAGCTCACAACATTAAAGAAGCATTTTACACCTACAATTTTCTCATTTGGGCAAGATTTAGTCTATGAGAAGCAGGTGCCGAATACTGGCTTTGTGCTTGTTAAAGGCCAAATGAATTTAACTAAACGAAAAAAAGCTCAAGAGCAAATTGAACCAGGCTCTCTTCTAGGAGTGCATGAAATGGTCAATAATGAGCCAGCTCAGATGGGCTGTAAAGTAGAGCCAAATTCTGAAGTTATCATCATATCAAAATCTGAAGTGACTGATGCTATTAAAAATAATCATCATGAGCTTAAAAAAATCATCGTACCAGATTAATTTATTTAGAACATCGAATTGTCATTTTTCGTTTTTTCAGGAACCAGCTGAGAAACATCCCAATGCTCCACAATTTTACTATCTTTAACTTTAAATATATCTATTATGGCCTCTCCCCTATCATTCTTATTTTTCTTAGAAAGTAAGTGTAAGACCACCAAGTCATCTTCAGCAATGACATGTTTTATTTCAACCTTTGATTTTGGGTTCTCTTGAATCCGGCCTTTTAAATATTCAAGCAGTGCCATTTCACCATCTGCAATATTTGGACTATGCTGAACATATTTGTGACTGACATACTTCTTTACTGCTTCTACAGGTCTATGTTTATTAAAGGCCAATTCATAAAACTGAACTACGATCTCTTTATTCTTTTCAACACCTCCATAAACAAACATCGGAAGGAATAAGAAGGCCAACATTTTTATTTTCATGAATGCTCCTTTAGAGAGGATTATAAAGAGACAAAAAGAGAATACGAGTAACGATGCAATGAAAGTAAATTGATCGGCTTCAGTGGATGGAAAATGGGTATTGGTCAACTTCCAGATATGATTTCTCAGTAGTGAGAATTTTTAGGATACTGGTCTGGAGCTGCGCCAGAAGTGATGGAGGATGCAGTGATGTGTGTCGATCGTATACAGTTTATAACATCCCCTTTCAACAATCCTTGTCACAATTTAACTTAAATCAGAATATCAATGCGGCCATGCTCCAAATGTAAACTATCTCCGGGCACAAAAATAATCGGCCCCAAACAATTTATTCACCAATCACCATAAAGACATTAATAAAGTCTCTTCAAAAAATTGACAGTTACAAGCAGAGCTAGTTTTTATAGTATAATTCCATGAATAAACAAAACAAACAAACCATCCTCCTTGTTGAAAATATTCACCCTGTCGCTAAAACATTTTTAGAAAATGACGGACACAAGGTTGATCTGCTTACCCATTCACCCTCTGAAGAGGAACTGATTCGTCTAATTCCTCAATACACAGCGATTGGTATTCGCTCTAAAACTGAAATAACAGAAGCAGTTCTAAAACATGCTCCGTCACTTTTAACAATCGGCTGTTTTTGTATTGGAACAAATCAAGTTGACTTAGAGGCGGCGAGAAAAAATGGGGTCGCTGTATTCAATGCTCCACACTCCAATACTAGAAGTGTTGCAGAACTTGTTATTGCAGAAATGATTGCTCTTTCAAGACAACTAGGGGACAGGAATAATAAGGCCCATCAAGGTGACTGGATTAAATCAGCAGAAGGATCCAAAGAAGTTAGAGGTAAAACTTTGGGCATTATTGGCTATGGACATATTGGTAGTCAGGTCAGCATCTTAGCAGAGGCCCTAGGTCTTAAAGTTGTCTTTTTTGATGTTGTAAAGAAGCTTCCTCTTGGAAATGCAGAAGCAAAATCTTCTTTGGAAGAAGTGTTAAAAATTTCTGATTTTGTAACTTTACATGTACCAGAACTTCCCGAAACAATGAACATGATTGGAGCACGAGAGCTTTCTCTTATGAAAAAAGGAAGCTATCTGATCAATGCAAGTCGTGGAACTGTTGTTAAAATAAATGACCTGGTCGAATCTTTAAAATCAAATCATCTTGCAGGTTGTGCTATTGATGTTTTTCCAGTTGAGCCAGCATCAAATAAAGAAAAGTTTGTCTCACCTCTTCAAGGACTTAATAACGTTATATTAACTCCTCACATTGGTGGAAGCACTGAAGAAGCTCAAAAGGCCATTGGGCTTGAAGTTGCAGAAAGTTTTCATCGTTTTTTAAAAATTGGATCATCTTCGGGTGCAGTCAACTTCCCTAATGTTGATCTCCCAGTAAAAAAAGGAACTTCAAGAATTTTAAACGTTCATAAAAATGAGCCTGGAGTCTTGGGAGAAATTAATACTATCATTTCTCAAGCGGGGGCGAACATTGAAGGCCAGTACCTCTCAACTGATAAAGAAATTGGCTACCTCGTCATGGACGTACACTCAACCCATGTGGACACAATCTCAAAAGAAATTGAAAATTTAAAACGCTCGATTCGTACTCGAGTTGTTTACTAGTGAATGAAGGGAAATTGCTCTGGCAATGGGGTTGGCCTATGAAGTCGACTTCGGGGCAATCTTAAAATGAATGTAGTATTTTTAGCTTGTTCTTTGTAGACAAAACTTCCTCCATGTTTTTCTACAATTTTTTTGACTAAGGTTAATCCCAGCCCTGTCCCCTTGTTTTTTTTAGTAGTAAAAAATGGATCCATCATTCTTCTAGCAACTTCCATGGGAATGCCCTGGCCTGAATCTTCAAAAAAGATCTCCACAAATTGATTACTCTCAGAAGCAGAAATCTTGATCCACTTCTCAGGCAAAAGATCTATAGCATCAAAAGAATTATTAATTAAATGAAGCAAGGCCTGCTCCAATTGAACTCTGTGTCCTCGTATAAAAATAGGATTAAAACCTTCTATCTCTAAATGAATACCATGATTTTTTAATCTTTGACCGCAAAACACAAGAATATTGTCAATGAGTTCTCTAGCAGAAATTTCTTCTTCAAAAAAATTTTCATCCAAGTAAATATAATCTCTAATTCCCTTAATGATTTGTGAAATCCTTTCTCCATTTGAATATATCTTTTTTAGCCCATCTATGAAATCTTCTTTTGTTAACCTATCCTGATTACGAATCAATTGCTCTACTCTAATTTGAATTATACTTAAAGGATTGCTTATTTCATGAGTAATCCCTGCTGACATCAATCCTAATTCTGAAAACTTACCTTTATTAATTAAATTCTGATCTCTTCTCATCAACTCTTGCTCTAATTCCAATTCATAATTCTTTTTGTAGACATTTAATATTCTTGGAATGGTAATTGCTGCAAATGATAAGAGTACAAGATGAAGATAACTTGAAAGAATGATTCGATAACTATCGAAGAATGGAAAAAGCAGCACAAATAAATAAAATGCAAAAAGACAGGCATAACTTATTTTCTGAAAAAGAGATTTTTCTCTTAAAACATCTTTAAAGTCTCTGAGCAAGTATAGGCCTGAAGAAAAAATGAATAAGCAGATTGGTAAAGCATAATAAAGGAATGTAAATCCCAATTGAAACAAACTAAAAGATAAGAGTCCACCAAGCAACAAATAGGAGACAAATTCTTTATTTTTAAATTCCTTTAAATTAATGGAAGAAATAAAATGCGCCATCTCATAACTAGGCCAAAGAAAGGCCAGTAAGGCCAAAATTTCAAATTCTTTCAAATCAAAAACTAGTAAAATGATTTCAAAACAAAGAAGTGAAAACCAAACTCTTACGTATTTATATTGTTGTTCTTTTTCACTATAAAAATAGGCCAGTAGGATAACAACAGTACTCAGTACAATCGATAGTAAAAGAACAATATTATATGCTGTGTCCATGGCAATGATTGTATGCCCCAAATCGAAAAAATGGCGCTGAATTTAGACTTAAGAAAATTTCAATTACTAATCTTAATCAATTTATCAATCACGACATCATATAACTCAAGTAAAAAACAGCTCTTGTTGAATCAACTATCTTCTTTCCTGAAATATAAACTTCAACTTTTTTCTTCATTGAATGAGTGGTGATTTGATATTTGGGATGTTTAGAATACCCAGGAGATTTCATAATAACTCCTTACATATTCTAATGAATTGCTAAATTGATGCCAAGAATGGAAAGTAAAATGCCACATGATAATTTATCAATGTGGCATATTAATGATTAATTTAAGTGCTTACCTAAAATGCTTGTTAACTCAAACATTGTAACTTCAGGCTTACCAAATACTTTCTCTAGTTTTGAATCGGCCATAATATTTCTTTTATTGGCAGGATTCTGAAGATTATTAGCTTTAATATAATCCCAAATTTGTTTTACTGCTTCTGTTCTTGCAACTGGTGTAGCACCAATGATTGCTGCCAATTCGGCAGAGGGAGTAAGAGCTTTCATAAATGCAGCATTAGGTTTGCGTGCGCTTTTTTCTGTCGTTTGCATAATAAACCTCCGTGTGAGTGTGCGTATATAATTTAGTGTCATCAATTAAACACACTAAATCAACCCTTAGTTAATTTGTTTTAAAACTTATTTTTCCTGGCCAGGAGTAGACCTCAATTAATTCATTTGATATTTTTGTAGAATGAAGAAAATAATCCTTATTTTTTTGTTTTTAATATCAAGTTCTAAAATTTTAGCTTGGGGTCCTGAAGGTCATGTGATTATCGCTCAAATTGCTGAAGATAATTTGACAAATGAAGCAAAAGTTAAAATTAAAAACCTGTTAGGCCAAAAGACATCACTACCATCAATAGCAAACTGGGCCGATTCAATTAAAGGTCAAAGAGAGTGGTCCCACACTAAATCTTGGCATTTTGTTGATATTCCAGATGGGCAAAATTATGAAGACATCCCTCACTCTCCGACGGGTGATGCTGTCATGGCCATTACTGATCAAGTTCAAGTGATTAAAGATCCAAAAAGTAATCAAGTCGCCAAACAGAATGCTTTAAAATTTATCGTTCATTTTGTTGGAGATATTCATCAACCCCTACATGTAGGACGCCCATCTGATCGAGGTGGTAATGATATTCAAGTGCTTTTTAACGGGAGAAATCAAAATCTCCATGCAGTCTGGGATAGCGGGCTTATTAATCATCGCCCACTAAGTTTAAATGAATATATTCGTTTCTTAGAATTCCAAAATTTCTTAGACCCCGCTTATGACATTCCCGAGCTTTCATTTAGTCAAATTATTGCTGAAGATATGGGTGCGAGAATGAGTATCTATAATTTCGAGTCCAATGATGAGCAGGTCATCATATTAAGTCAGAATTATATCGATGAGAACTCGGCCATCGTTAATCAAAGATTACTTTTAGGTGGAAAACGTTTAGCAAGTTTACTGAACAGCGTATTTCGCTAATTTCATTTTCCTATAATAAAATATTGGTATTCCTGATAATGCCACTAAAATTGATAATCCTGCATCTAATGGCTGCTGAACTGCCATGGAATAACAAATATAAAGAGACCCTAATGAAGCTAAAATTGGCATGACAGGGTAGAGTGGAACTTTATATCCGGTTGTGGGAGCGCCTAACCGCTTACGTAATATAAACACTCCAAGAAAAACTGCGGCATAACATAAATAAATAATAAACATGGCTATATCAGTAATCCGATCGGGATTCAAAAGCACAACCATCACAACGGCCAGAGCAGTTTTAAGGATTATAGAGTTCACAGGAGTATTTGTCTTTGGATGAAGAACCGCCATGACTTTTGAAAAAGGAAATGCATTTCTACAAGACATTGCATAGGCCATTCGAGAAAGGGTCATGATGTTCCCATTCAAACAACCAAAAATAGAAATCAAAATACCTAGGGCAAGGGCCTTTCCACCCCACGCCCCAAACAATTTCTCAGAGGCGATGGCCGGAGCTTTCTCATTTAATGTTGAGATCATCTCTACTGGTAAAATATGAAAAAGCGAGATATTAACAAGTATATAAGCAATCATCACGCCAAAAATACCAATTAAGTAGGCACGTGGTAAATTCTTTGAAGGCTCTTCAATTTCTTCTGCTAAATTTGAAACCTGAACCCATCCATCATAGGCCCAAAGAGTTGCAAGAATAGCAACGCCCATATTCGGAACAGTAGTAGAAGTTGTTGCGACTGAAAAGATTTGCTCTTCACCTAGCCAAAGACCAGCGATACCTAGAACGAAAATGGGAATCAGCTTAATGGTAGTGGTAAGATTTTGAACTATGGCACTAAAATGTAAACTGCAGGCACTTAAAGTGGATAGAATAAATAGTGTGAATAATGCAATAAATTTTTGGTAGCTATCAGAAATCCCAAGAAACTGAATAAGCAAAGAAGCAAAATAAAGACTTAAAGCACTAGATAGTGCGGGACCATAAATGATTGCCTGAAGCCAACCTGTTACAAATGCCCAAGATTCACCAAATAACTCTTCTACGTAGGCATACACTCCACCATTTTTAGGAATGCGAGCAGATATTTCTGCAAGTGTTAGACCACCAGCGAGAGAAATGAGACCACCTATAACCCAGGCAAGTAAGGCCCTATTTGAATCGCCCGCAGCGATAAGAACTCGTCCCGGTTTTACAAAAACCCCAGATCCAATAACACAACCAATGACAACAGAGATTGCTGTCCACAAATTTAATTTTTTATTTTTCATTAGGCCGATTTACTACATTCATTTTAATTTGCAATCTAGAGTTTAATTGAGATCATAATCCTATGTATTATTTTCTCATTTTAATCTTTTCGATAAACATATTTGCCTCAATAGAACCGGAAAAAGGTCTGTATTTTTGTGTTGAAGGAAATGAGCCGAGTATCTGTGACCAGCAAATCAAACCCTTCTATAACCAAAAAAAGCTTACTCAAATTAAGGTCGCCTACGTTGGGGAATGCGGTTATATGGGACCCTACACCTACTCTTGTCATGAAAATATCTGTGAAGATGCTGGCCTAAAGTTCATATTTCATGACAGCAAACATTACTACTGGGAAAATAAGCAATATAACTTTCATTGTGATTTTCAAAAAAAGTAAACACCGAATAAGCTGACCGCAGGCTGAATCATTCAAAAGACTCTTTAAGTAGACAACAGACCTCAGAAAACTAAGATTATTTCGTTTCTTAATTTTTAACCGCGAGGAAAAAAATGAAAGTGATGAAAAATCTTATTTTGCTTCTACCAATATCCTTACTTGTTGCCTGCGGAAAATCAAAACCTCCAATGACTATCCAAGAACTCAACCAAAATGAAGTGGTCACACCGGATGGATCAAATATTCAAGGTCTATATGCGGCGGACTTATGGCCAATAAACTTTAACTTAAATTTCTCAAGGGTTGGAGTGGCCGGTATTTCTCGTGATGGTGATAACTTTGAAGCAATGGTTAAATTAAAATATGGCCCCAAGGGTATTAAACATTCGCAGGCCATCTATACAGGGAGACGATGTCCAACTTTACAAGATGATTTAAATAAAGATGCCTACATTGATATGCAAGAGGCCCTCATGGCAATTGGTAGAGTAACAATCCCACTTGATGCTGATCTGAGTTCTCAAAAATCTGGATATGGAATTTTTCCAATTGGGAATGCGAACAATGGAAGATATTTTTACCAAGAAACAACGAGTTTTGAAAAAATGTTTTCTGATTTAAAAAATGAAGACTTAGATACAGAAGATCAATTTGAAAAAATACCAGAAAATAATGGGCTCACGTTTCCCGGAAGAGTCATTCTTATTCAAGGGGCGACCGAAAAAGGCACACTCCCAGAGACCATTGCTGCTCCTACAGGTGAAGGCATTCGTGAATCCATGCCGATTGCATGTGGCATACTTTGGAAAGTTAAATCATTGCCAGAAGATTTAAAAGAAGAATAGGCCGGCCACACAAGTGGCCTTATCAATTATCATAGTCTTTGATAGTTTGATATGTTTCAAAGAGTGACTTTTCAAAGACCTCTTCAACCCGATCAGCAGTTTCGAGTTGCCCAATGAAAGTTCCTTGCTCACTAACAACATACTTCATCCAAGCAAAACGAGTTGGGTAATGTGATAGGTTTGGATAGCGATGATGCTCTAATGAGTATTCTGAAAAATTTTTGATCCTTCTTCCATCTGGACCTGATAAATCAGCAGCGGCGAGTCCATTAAAGATCAACATTAAATTTGCCATTTTGGCGGATAAATCGTTGTACATATATCTTTGCAAAATATTGTATTGCTCAATTTTAATAAGCTTCATATTTGCTTGCATATACAGACCAGAATCTACGTCCTCCCAAACCGAAATGAACTCTTGATAATGTCCAATCTCGTTGACTTCACCCTTTGATAAGTGGCGATTAACCATCTCTAAATTTAAGGCCTTTATATAATCTAATCCGCAATTCATGTAAGCAAGGTGCTGCCAATATATATCGGAATAAACTCTCCAATTATTTTCGGCCGTTTTTCTCTTTACAGCTGGAATGTAATTCAAAAAGAGTGATGGGATTCTTGGTAATCGATAATGTAGAGCTTCCAATTTTTGAAAAACATTATATTGACGTGACCCTGGTAAATATCTTCTTGTAAGGCCATTTTGAAGAGCATGTCCCACAGTTACAGAGGCCTGAGATCCCGCGGCAATCCAAATAAAGGCCATATTTGGAGTTGAGACTTGCTGCCTTCGAAGTGAATAAGTGAACAAGCGATTATAGGCCGCACTTATTAATAAATTTCGAAGAATCATTTTTTCATCTGAATTTAAATCCAATTGATCAAAGCTTTGAAGAGAAATCATTTCTTCAGCAAGACCTTGCCACTTTTCAGGCCTAATCTCTGAACATTCAGTTTGGTCTATAATTGGCCATCTTTGTGAGAGATACTGATCATATTCAGAATAAGATGATGCCAATAAATTAAAGGAAATGAGTAACCATATAGCTGTAAAAAATATTTTCATGACGAAGGAATATCTTGAGGTTTTATCAATGTAAACTTACAGAGTATGACAATAAAAGATTATTTGAGAAGTTTAGAGGCATTCTGCCCAGTAGTGTTGGCCTGGGCCATGATGGCCGTACTGGCATTTCCAATAATTTGATTACGTGCAAGATTAGCTGATTCTTCGGCATAGTCCACATCTCGGATTCGACTGTTACTAGCACTTAAATTTTCAGAATAGACTGCGAGATTATTTGAACTTACTGTTAGCCTATTTTGAAGTGAGCCCAGAACAGATCGATGAGAAGAAATCTTACTGATGGCCGAATCAATCGCCTCAAGTCCGGCCCTAGCATTAAATTTAGTTTGAATACCGGTCGAAGACACACCTAAAGCTTGAACTCTTGTATCTAGCTGAGTGGAATCATAACTTAAGACTTCAGCACCATTTCTTCCAAGACCAACTTGAAAATCTAACTTTTTTCCAGAACTTCCATTTAGTAATTTTATTCCGTTAAATTCTGTAACTTGAGAAAGCCTTTCTAATTCATTTTTTAAAGCTTCATATTCAATACTCGCTTTACCACGATCAGAATCGCTGACGGTATCAGATGCCGACTGGATAGCAAGTTCTCGCATGCGAGTTAAAAGATTTGACGTCTCTGATAAACCACCTTCGGCCGTTTGAACAAGAGAGAGTCCATCTGTTGCATTCCTGGAAGCTTGCCTTGAGGAGCGAATTTCGGCCTTCATTTTTTCTGAAATGGCCAAACCAGAAGCATCATCGGCGGCCTTGTTAATTCGCTCACCAGAACTGAGCTTTGCCATAGAGTCTTCAGTATCTTTTGATACCTGATTAAGCTTCTGATGAGCTTGCATGGCGCTGATGTTGGTATTGACTCTTAATCCCATTAGGACTCCTTCCTTGAGCGTTTCGGTTTTTTAGATCGAGTACATTAGTCTGTTTTTTATTTTTTTTGCAACGCAAATATTTTAAATGACGTTTTACTTGACCAATTCAGTTTATTCTTAAACAATTTTTAAATGAAAAAACTATTTTTTGTTGCCCAACTTCTCATCTCAACTTCTCTCTTTGCTAGAGCAGATTGGTCAAGAGATGTTTCTATTATTCATCCGAGAGTGAACATTTTTGAATTACCTGATGGTATTTGGGAGAAAACAGTTCTCGAAGGTCGCAAGCATGCTCTCTTCTATCCGGTAGAAGTTAGTCATTTGATGATTCCTTACCGTCCTTTAAAAACATTTTTTGATAGCAAACCAAATGATCCTGTAAGGGAGCTTTTATTTAAACTGGCCAAAGTAGTCGCCCCCTTTAGTAGTATGGATGAAGTTTATAAATGGCTAGGTCTTCATCACTTTCCAAAAGAAGCACAACGGGAAAATCCAAATCCTTTTCCTGCTCTAACTGAAGATGAAAGAAAGCTTCCTATGGGAGCAACTCTGAGAGAGACAGACCAAGGCGTAGGACTTACTTTTGGTTGCGTTGCCTGTCATTCTGCTGATCTTTTTGGGGTCAAAATTATTGGACTAACCAATCGATTTCCTCGAGCTAATGAATTTTTCCGCGCAGGAGCAACACTTGCTCCTTATGTGAACTCCTTTGTCTTTAAAGAAATGTTGAAGGCC
The DNA here is from genome assembly GCA_050247975.1 of Bacteriovoracaceae bacterium. GTDB lineage: Bacteria > Bdellovibrionota > Bacteriovoracia > Bacteriovoracales > Bacteriovoracaceae > Peredibacter. The sequence continues at coordinate 130,914 of JBFWTE010000002.1, read as the reverse complement.
ACTGAAGGCGAAAGAAGAATTCTGGTCGCAGCGAAAAAGAATTTAAAATATGTTGGTATAAAAAAGCCGGCCATTCTTGGCCTAGATACAAGTCTTGCTCAAGTTGCGTTATCCTTAGCTAAAAGAGAGCAAGATGAGTATGCAACTAAAACCGCCATGTCTTATCGCTTCCCTAGAAAAAACAAACTAGAAACTATGGTGGCCGATTCAAAACCTGCTGTCTGGTGGAACTTAAAATATAAAAATCGCTGGCTTTCTGATGGCTCCATCGTTTCTGGAAATCCAGTTCATACAAATTTTTTGTGGAATGAAATAGGCAGAGGAACAGATCTTAAAGAACTAGAGAGCTGGCTTGATCAAAATCAAGAAACTATTGATGCTCTTACTGCGGCCGTCTTTGCAAGCAAACCACCTCGATATGAACAATTTTTTGGAGAAGATTCGATAAATATTGAAATGGCAAAGCGAGGACAAAAGCATTACATCCAGTCTTGTCAAAAATGTCACGGCACCTACGAAAAAGGTTGGGAAATGGCCAATGCAAGTGACTTCACTAGAGCTGAACTCCTTCAAAATATCAAAGTAACTTATCATGAAAAAACACCTGTCAAAGATGTTGGAACTGATCCTGGTAGATACTTAGGTATGAAGGAATTTGCTGAGAGTTTAAACAACCTGGCCATATCAAAATCCATTAATACAATCGTTGAGCCCCAGAAAGGTTATGTTCCACCTCCACTAGATGGTATTTGGTCAAGATGGCCATACTTTCATAACAACTCTATTCCAAATCTGTGTGCCCTACTCACTCCAGGCCCATTGCGTCCTGTAAGTTATTATGCCGGAGAAGCAAAAGATAAACAGAAAGACTTTGATCAAGAATGTGTTGGTTATCCTCTAGGAAATAAAGCGCCCGAGGCCTGGAAAAAAGAACCAGAACATCTCTATGACACTAGAAAGGAAGGTCTTTCAAATCGTGGACATGATGAAAGAATCCTCATTAAAGACGGGAAGGAAGTTTTTACCCAGCAAGAAAAAAAAGAACTCATAGAATTCCTTAAAACTCTGTAGTTCATAAGGCAAAAAAGTCACCTCATTCTTTTTCTTAGTAGCGAGCTAAAATAGAATGGGGTGAAAATGAAGCTTCTTCTCATCATTTTTTCAGTATTAATGCCTTTAATCTCCAGAGCACAGATTGCGACTGCTTCATTTGATCGCTCCATGCTTTCAATCAATCCCGCCGCTGCTGCCACTAGAGAAATCAAGCAAGTGGCATTATTTGAAACTTTTAAAAATTCCAAATCAAATCTCGATCAAGAACGAGATGATTCGGCCAATGCTCCCTGGGTAGATAAAACCTCAATTAATCGGTTTGGAACTTTTTTAACAGGTGGCCATAGTGGTTTTACTCCGGAGTTGTACCTTTCTATGGACCATGGAGAAAGATCCCTTTCTCTTGATGAAGGAAGTGCTCAAAAGCAAACTTCTAAAACAGATATGATCAATAATATGTTGAACCTCGCTTTCACTGTTGATCCCAATTTGGCCTTAGGTTTAAAATTCTATGCACCATCATATTCATATACAGAAAATTATGAGTTCACTTATGCTGATAATAAAACAATCAAGCAAAGACTAGAGCACCACAGTAATATTATTGGACTAGGAACTGGCCTATCAATGCATTTAATAAACAAGATTTATCTCGGTGCCTATTATGTGAATAACACTGATAAATCCACCTATAAAACCAACTATACCTATACCGATGGCAATGTTTCAAAAAGTTATAGTAAAAAAAATCTCCAATATGCCAAGTATGGAGCCGCTCTTAGTTACTTGTATGGCCATAGAAGTAATGGTGCTCGCTTTGAATTGGGTTATTCAAAAATGAGATCACCTTCTCAAAATAAATTACAAGATGGAGAGGAAATTCTGACAAATTTAGAAATTTCGGTTAATAGAATTACATTTGGTGTAAACGCAAAGTTAAGAAAAAATTACTACCTAGATCATACAGAGTTAATGGAATATATTGTTGGAGAGCGACAAGTTACCCGAAATTTTAGTCCCTTCTATGCAGGCTTTATTTCATTTGGTTCGGAGAAAGGCCACACCATTGGTGCCAGTATTCTTTATGTGAACTCCAAAGGTACGAAAGAAATTTTAGGTCAAAGCGAAGCCGCCAAAACAAAACTAACAGGTATCACCGTGGACTATGCATATCTATACTGAGGGAATAAATGAATATAGAAAATATTAATTTTAAAATTGAAGAATTTATTAAAGAACGTGATTGGGATCAATTTCATACAGTTAAAAATCTTGTTATGGCCCTGACCGTTGAAAGTGCAGAATTACAGGAAATTTTTCAATGGATGAGTGATAAAGAATCAAATGAAATAAAGAATAACCCCAATGTGAAAGTTAATATTCAAGATGAAGTTGCAGACATTTTTATATACTTATTAAGAATCATCAAAAAAACCGATATTAATCTTGAAGAAGCTATTTATAATAAGATTGAAAAGAATAGGCTAAAATATCCTATTGAACTGGCCAAAGGTAATTACAAAAAATATACAGAGTTTAAGTAAACCTGTTTAGGATCAATTATATGAAATTCTATTTTTTATGTTTTTTCATTACCCAAACTTTGTTTGCTCAAGACTTTACTTTTGACAAGAACAAAGGACAAACGATACCTAACTACGTAGGAGAACTCAAAGTTTTTAAAGGCAAAGTATTTAAAATTTCACCAGATGGAAGTAAGTTAGAAGTGCAAGCGGGAACTCGCTTCTTTAAGAATGAAGCAGTAATAACTGAAGAAAAATCTTTTGCCAAAATAATTATGGTTGATGACACAGTGATGTCTCTTGCTCAAAACTCAAAATTAGATTTTTCCGAATTTAAATTCATCGACAAAAGCAATCGACATATTGTGTATTCGCTAGTTAAAGGCCAACTCACTGGGCACGTAAAAATCAAGGCCAAAGAAGGTGATATTCAAGTGAAGACCAAAGCGGCCGTTATGGGAATTAGAGGTACAGAAATTCTAGTCAATCACATAACTATTGATGATAAAGAAATATCTCAATTTGCCCTTTTATCTGGAAGTGCAGAAGTTGTTGACTACAACAAAGGAAAATATCCTTTAGAAAAAGCAAAAATGGTCACGTTAATTCAAGATACCGTAAAAAATAAATTGGATAATAGAAAAGGCCAGTTAAGTGATGAACTTTTTAAAGAACTTTCTGCCCCTGAACTAGATGAAGAAACTGAATTTAAACCTTTCCTACCTTTTACCGACCTTGAACAATCTCAAGAGTCAAATCTTCATTCAGCATTAGATAATGCTCACACGGAGAATAATCATCAACTCAAAGAGAACTCACCGAAGGCAAAAGGATCATTTCATAACCTTCAAAAATTAAATGAAAAACTTAGAAAGAATCAAGAGTAATTATTTAAATCCACCATGAAGACGTAAATACATCCAAAAAGCTTCATCTTTAGAACTTTCTATCATGGTTTCTTTATCGGCCGGAATGAGCTCTCCCTTGTAACGTAACAACTTGCCATCGCCATCTGTGACCCATCCCCCTCTATTATGATTGAATACTTCTTTAGGGTCATCAGATTCATTTATTTTTATTGGCCTTTTTCGATAGAAAAAACCAGTGGAATCAATCAATTCTAAATCACTTGCGACATTATCTGATCTCTTTGCTTTACTCTCTAGCAAAAAGTCTTCAAGGACTTTAACAACTCTCTGTCTCTCTTCTTCGGTTGGATTAAAAGCAATCGCTTTTCCTTTATTAACTCTATACTTCAAGGCCTTTTCAGCGACATTTGGAGACAAGAAGGTATGAGGGATATCCTCTTTTCTTAAAATTTCCGTGATTTTATCTACAACTTTATCGTAATTAGTCCCCAATTTTGAATAGTCCAAATCAATATAGACTGTGACTTTTTCATTATGCTTAAAAGATTTATTACTCTGACCTACCCATACTCTATAACCTTGATCCTTATCCGAAGCTTTATATTGAGCATTGATTTCATTCCTCTTTTTTGCTAGCTCTATCGCTTCTACCGCGAGATCATGCTCCTCATCTAAATCTTCAGCTACATGAGTGCGAGAGGATTTCTGTTTCATCTCAACATATCTATCAAATTGAGTTTTAAAATCTGTATCCATATTTCTTATCTGGATAGATTCTTCTAAAAATTTTAAATCCCTCTCTAGCGCCTTTTTTTGATCTGCTGAAGCTTTTACTAACTCTTCCCTTTTCAATTTGATATTACGAATTCCCTTCAAATGCTCTTCAAATTGATTAATCTCTGTGATCGTGAACACTCCTGAAGGTTTAGAAGACCCTGCTAATTCAGTTAAAGTCGGTATCGCTGGAGGTGGATCCTTCGGTGTAACATGAGCAGATTTGGCGGCCTTGATTGAAGTAAAAACTCCAATTCCACCCACTGATAAGAAGACCGCATTAAGAGCACATCTATCAAACTCCCTCTGAACTGTTGTCATACCTTGCCCAAGCATTTGACAACTTGGTGGCATGTTCATTGATTCAAACACAAGCTTATTAAAGTCTTCCTTACATGATTTATAAGTATGAACTCCAGAATGAGCAGTAAATCCTAAATCCGAGATCACCATAAGAGGATCAGTGTATTTCAATACGTTAGCGGCCTGAACCGTCATTTCTGCACCTCTTAACCCCATCGCCACTCTTGCTGCAGGAAAGGCCATCAATGAAACGCCAAAGAAGGTATCATTCATGAGCTGATTATCACTTGCTTGAAAACCTTTAACTTCATGAATGCATTTTTGATTTTCCATCAGAGATTTTTTTAATAGAAAATTTTTATACAAATTTTTTTGTTCTTCGGTTTCGGCCGTCATCTGAGGAAGATTATAATTAATTTCAGGAGTATGATTTATAATTTCCTGAAAATCTTCACAATCACTTACGATCCCTTGAAGACACATCATCGCTTTTTGGAATTGGGCCAATCTGGCCTTGGTAACATCGGCGGAAGTTTTAAATTGCTGCTTTAATGCCGTGGAAGTTAAATTCGCTAAAATTGTTAATCCACTTTGAGGTATTTTCTCAGTCTGAATTTTCCCCGCTTCTCGCATCTTAAGAATTTGCTTAAATGTTTCGTCTTTCACAATTTCCTGTCGATACTTTTTAAACTCTTTACCTTCAAGCCAAGGGAAGTTTTGCTTTATGAGGTTTAATTTTTTTGATGCTAATTTAAATTCATTGGAAGAGTGCTTTTTACTAAGAACAATCTTTTTGGCCGCTTCTTGCTCAATTAAAGCATCAATTGATTGGGCCACTTTATCTTCAAACTTTTCTTTCTTCTGAGCTTTATTAGAATGACAACTTTTGAATCCTTGGCAGGTTAAAACGGCTTCTTTATCTGCGAGTTGCTGGCAATTCACATCTTTTAAAACATGATCAAAATTAAAATCATGAGATTCTAGGCTTGCTAGTCCTAGAAGTGATTGAATTAACCCTTGCTCTAGCCTTTTTTGCAGGTATTGATAACTAGCAGACATCTGCTTAATACCAGCTTCATAATCTTTGAAGCCAAATTTTTTCATATAATCAACATTGAAACAGTTTGATGAGACCTCATACAATGTATAATCCGGCGAGAGATAGGGATCCATCTTAAATGTTTTTTCTAAATCATCTATTCTCAATTCTTTCCCAAAGGATAGCTCTGCCTCTGAACAACTCTTGGCCGCACCACCTTTTTTATAGGGAGAATTCAAAATAATAAAATCAACCAGCTTTCGCTGACTTATTTGTTGCATGTACTGCTCTAAAGGCTTTGGGCATTGATTGGCCCGAGAGATTTTAGAACAATTATAATTGGGGATAGTTTCTTCAGAAATTGTAAATGCCGAATCCAGCATATTGGACAGAAGCCTATTTTCATCAAAAGCTGTACCCGCATTTACCACGAGAGTAAAAAAGCAAGTGAGAGTAACAAAATAGGACATCCTGATCATATTTCATCGTTTCGGAAGAAACTTAATAAAACTTGAGTAAGATAGTCTAAATTATTGTTTTTTCTTTTTTGCTTCTTTTTCTAAGATAAAAACCCCAGAACAAACCTTTTTGCCTTCAAATTTGGTTCCCTTCAGATCTGGAGTGCCTTCAAAGTAAGCAAATTTAGTTTTGACATCAAATCTAATGGCCTGATGTTCGTGTGAAAATCGACCCAATTCATAATTAAGCCCACCATTAAATGTTCTGGTATCAAAACGCTTGTTTTCTCCTGGATGAAAAAAATCACAAACAGCATCAAAGCGGGCCACTTTACAGTAGAGATCAAATGGAGAGCTTTGAACCTCTCCTAGCTGGCCATTTTTTAAATTTACTGCAAGAGAGCGACATTTATCAAAAGCAATCAAAAAATTATCGCCAATTGGATCAAGTTCAAGTTTTTTGGTTTCTTCAGAAGCACAACTCATTATTAAAAGAAGGAGGATTAAGAATTTCATTAGCCTATTAGGCCGCAATTTAAATAAATTGTGAAGGGCCTAATAAATTAGGCCCTTTGATTCTTTTCTTACTTTGTCCCTGTAACGACAAAGTTATTATAGAATAATAAATTCTGCTCATTTTTAAGTTCATCTAAATACATTTCAATAAAATAATCGGCCTTATCTTTAAATGCATCATCAATAATGGCCCTTGCAAATCTAAACCTCTCCTCATAATTGGCATGCTCTTTCTTTAAATCATCGCCTTGAAAAACCATCGGTCGAACAGAATATTGAACATCTTTAAAACCGGCCAATTTGAGATAGGTGTACATTTTTCTGCCTGCAAAAAAATCTAAATGATGATTTTTGAAAGAATGCTTAGTAAAAAGATCTAGCATTTCAGTTAATTTTTTATTTTGCGTATGGAGATTAAACACAACTCCATCCAAATCAATTAATCTAATCTGTCCTCCTGGAGTACAGACACGATGAAATTCTTTAGAAACACTTAGTGGATCCGGTAAATATTCATAAACAAAACGGCAAACAATTTTAGAAAATGTATTATCTTGTTGTGGATTCTTAGATAAATCACATTGGAAAAACTTAGTTCCATAAACTCCATTCTCTTTTAAAAAGTTTTCAGCTTGTTTCAGCCTGAGTTCGGAAAAATCACAGGCATAAAGTTGCTTGAAACTATAATTTTTCTTTAAATAAAGAGATATCACACCGGCCCCACAGCCGGCATCTAATACAGTGTCCCCATTATTAATTTCAAAACCTGTGAGATCATTCTTAAGATTGTACACAGGAATACTCTCTTGATCTTTTAATCTACTAGACTCACGTTCATTTTCTAAAATGTATTTCATCTAATCATCCTTTGTTGTGACCTTAATTTTTCGGAAAACACCATATTTTACTTAATACTTCCCCTAAAGAATTTCGATACGAGCTGTAAGTACAAAAAAAGGGGAAATTTATGTCTTATGGTTCAACGCTATTTAAAGGATACCGATTACAAACATTCGTTATAAAATGTCCCTATGATACCTATCGTGAATCAGAATTCACCAGGACATTGATGACCGATATCTTTAAATTAAAATTTGATGGATATCGCAATCATTATCCATATGGAATCATGCCAATTAGTGATTATGACTTTATGGCAAATCACATTTGCTTAACTTTAGAGAATAATGGGAAATATATTCCTTTGTTTTCATACAAATCAGTGACGAATGAAATTTGCAAAAAATTTCGAGTTCCTTTCCCTGTTATTGGGCACAAATTTGGTGAATATAAAGAAAATTTTACTCCTTGGGTAAATGCCATTTTAGATTGGCAAAGAAAATTAGATCAACAAAATATCACTTACGCCTATAATGCTTCCTATACAATGAACACCCAAATGGATAAAGATCTCAGAGATCTTACCCGAGAGTTAACATATGCATACTTGTACTACCATTATGCAACTGAAAACATAAAGCACGTCATCAATTCAACTGCTAGTAATCATAAAATCAACCAGCATGAAGAAGAAATGGGATGGGTCTACTTAAAAGATAAAGATGGTAACAAACTCCCCCCATTCGAGTCTCCTCTATTCTTTGAAAAGCCATTCTATCTTATGCATACGACGGAGAATTGTTTCACTGAGAATTTTAGAAAGAAATGCGAACCTTACGCATCTTTATGGGAGAGAAGAATTATAATTGAAGAAGACTCTGCAGATATCAAGAAAAAAGTGGCCTAGCATTACTGTAATCGAACTTCATCTGACAATAACTATCTCCATAATGTATGGATTTAGTTATTGTCCCAATTGTATCTGTTAAACCTAAATATTTGGTTAAATGTGCGGCCATTGAAACACGAAATTTTGTAAAAGTGTATGAAGAGTAATCTTTTCTTTTAAACTCATTGGCCATCTGCTCTCTATGATAACAATTAAGGAGTAGCATTTTTTTATCGGCGTATTGAATTTTATAAGACCAGTTCTCTTCTATTTGATTAACGACATTTAAAAATTTATCATACATCTCAATGACATCTTTGGATGATGATAACTCTCTTCCAAAATTGGAGTCTCTAAAATAGAGAGCATTAGCAATCGACATATCAGAAAAGTCCTGATCCGTAAGATCAACCTTAGCGGCCATAAACTCAAGAATATCTGATGCTAGCTGAACACTTACATTAAAATCAATGGTATTGGAAAAACACATATCACTAAGTCCAAAAAACTCACAAACATCTTCATAGATGCCATATTTTTTTGCAACCTGCATAATATGTCTTACGGTAAATGATCGAGACCCTTCACCTATTTTGTATTGCTCTGGAATTTTTTTCTTCGAATTTATTTTAATAGCTTCTTTAAAATGATGAGAGGTTAAATCTTTTTTCCAAAAAGCCTCTACCGAAAGGCCTAAGGATTTAGAGAAATTATTGACGCTATTAAAAGGAATAATTAACTGATGATTTCGATGAAATTGAAACTTTAATGGATGAAGACCAAGTTCTTTGGCCATAAATGCAGATGAGAGCCCAGTCCCCTCTTCAAGAAGATCGATGTTCTTCCAAAATAACTCATCTTCTTTTAATTCAATGGCCGTTCTCAAGATACCCCTTCACTTGAGATTTTGAACTCTCCAGTAATCGCTGTTTAAAATACTCTAGATCAACTGTACTAAAAAAATTAAGTGGGATATCAAAATGTCGACAAACCATCACGACATAACAAGAAGGAACCTCTGGAGAATTCTCATATTTTTCAACTAAATCACTCGAAACTTTAAAAAGTGCAGCGAATTGTGCCGTCGAAAGCATAAGTGATTTTCTAATGGCCGCCATTTTTAAATTGGCATCAGTATTTCCAATACTTTTATGAATAAGCTCTTCCACCATTTTTTCAAAGACTATTGGTGAATAAATAGCTTTACGAAAATACTTAAAATTATCTAAAAGAAGAAAAGAATCTATTCCCGATATTTCATCATTGGTAAAGAGAAGGAACTGAGGAGATTGTCCGGTGATTTGTAAACGATTATAAAACTCTAGGCCATCCATCGTATGGAATAAATTTCCAGAAATAATCAGTTTATAACTTGGATCTTTTTTAAAAGCTTCAATAGCATCAAGAGGACTTTCAAAAGTTGAAATTTCAAGATAATTAAAATTTGCTAATAAATCTACAAAATGTGCTGTATGCACATTTCTGTCACACCAAAGAACTTTTATTTTTTGATTTAAATTCATAATACCCTTTTAATAATATTACGAATTTATACAATAAACTAAAGATGTTTTTCAATAAACTCGTGACGCTCTGAGTGCGAAAGGTCAAGAATTAAGTTTGGCCTTAGAATAGTATCTAAAAACTCTCTACTTTCTTCAATATGAGGATAGTGTGAGGAAGATTCCATAGTTATGATATTCGAATCTGGGTAGATTTGCTTAATAAGCTCACTCTCTTGCGATAATATAAATGGGTCGTGTTTCCCGTAGAAGATAACAGTCTCAATGAGCGTTTTATTTTTGGATTCAATGACGGAACAGCTGCTTCTTATTGATTTAAAGTTATCCATACTAAATTGATACTCAAGATCATTAAAGTGAGCATAATACGCCCCCATACAATCTTTTTGAAACCAATAGGCGTCATTGAATTTTTCGTAACTGGCCGCAATCAAAATATGGTTAAATCTTTGTTCATCAAAGCCTTGATTGGGATTAAATTTTCCTAAATAATCTTTAAGAACTTCACTATTAGCATCTCCAATAGACTCATAAGCGAGAGCTGTCCTTTTAATAAGATTCCGATCTAAATAAGATAAATTAAAAACTGGAGTAATAAGAACAATCTTTTCTATATACTGCTCAATCTCAGGCAAAATTTGATTGAAAACAAAAGCACCAAATGAGTGAGCAATCACCGTTAATGATCCAAGGTCTTTTAATGATAAAATTTGCAACTTTAAAGATTCACAAGAGTCTTCAAATGTAACCGATTCCAGCTGACTCCCTCGGGTTCTAGAGGGCTCATTCCAAAAATATAAGGTATCTCCATTAGTACTAAACTCATGGGATAAAATCTCTTTCTCTGGATTTGAATTTAGACCAGGGCCACCATGGATAAATAGAAAATTCATTTTAACCTCTTTAGAAATTTGTCCCATCGATTCAAATTTTTGTACATCAATTATGAAAAAACTACTTCCTTAGGAAGTAGGCCACAAGGGAAAGAAGCGCACTTATTATTAAACTGGTTGTGATGGGTAGATAAACCTTGGTATTTTCTGTCTCAATTCTAATATCTCCAGGCAATCTTCCAAACGGTATTCTTCCATCACTCAAGTGCCAAATGAGACCAAAAAAGATAAAAAGGACCCCTATTAAAATCAAGGTTTTCGAAATTGAATCCATAGGCCAAACACCTTCCTCAACGCCTTCAGGCACTTTTATAATGTATTTTTTTCATGAATGAACAGAAAATAGTCATTTTTAACATAGCATGTCAAAACTCTTTCAAAGGAAGATAATGAAAAAGTTATGTCTTGCTCTTCTCGCGATTCAAGTTGCCCCAATTTTTGCCAAAGTCGAAATTCCCGTCGTTAAAGACTATTCAATGGCAGAAACCGTTAACTGGAAAGGAGTCGCTAATGACCAATTACCAGGTAGTCTTCTCCAATCGGTAGAAATCGATGTCCCAAGCAAGGCCTATTCAAAAGATTTACCCAATATTTATTTTCAAAATGATCTTGTGGCCGTTTGTCTTCAGGATTGCTCAAGACCAGATCAATTTGGGATAAATCAAAAAGAAGTTGATGAGCTTGATTATAGAGAAGCAGATGAGCGAGATACCATTGAGCAGGCCAATGTTTATTATTGGTTAAATAAATATTTTTCTTTTGTGAATGAGCGTTTTAAATTTTCTCCGAAATCCTTTTTAAAAGTCATGGCCAATGAGAAAACAGAAAATGATATGCGAGACAACGCCTTCTTCCATCAAAAAGAAACATCTCTAAACTTTACCCCTGCCAGTAAAAATCTAAAGTACCTATTAAAAGGAAAAAGAATTAACCGAACTGGTTTTGATCCCTCTGTGGTTGCCCACGAGACCTCTCACTTTTTCTTTGAACATCTTTATCGAGGTTATATCAATTATGAAATCTATGGATTGAATGAAGGTTTTGCAGATTATATTACCAACATCTTCCTCAATAATCCAAAGATCGGACTTGTTATGCTAAGAGGAAAGGCCATGAGGGATTCATCCTCGTTACTGCTGGATGGAAGACCCAAAATCTATACCCCAAACTTAGAGCAGCACCAGCTTGGAGCTATTGTTGCGACGGCACTTTGGCAAACAAGACAAGTTGTAAATGATAAAGAAGGTTTTGATCGTAATGTAGTGGGTGCAGTTGAAGATATTTCTACAAATCTTTATAGTACAGTTATTGATTTTAAAGAAGCCTTGATTCGACGGCTTCCACTCGTGGCAAAAGGTGAATCTTTGCTTAATGCCATCTCCCTCTTAGAGCTATTTATACCAGGGGAATCAGTTAAAATTCAAAATTTATCTTTTCTAAAAGCTATCACTCCAAAAAATACTCGCCTAGGGATAGAAATGTCGGCTTCGATACCTGAGGAAGTAGCAAAAAAATATAAAATACCAGCAAGCTCGACGGAAGGTGTAGTGATCTTAAAAGCGGTTCAAATCAGTCCTAAGGTCGTAGCTATTCTTGTGAATAGAGATAAGTCTAGCGTTTCAAGACCATATTGGTTTGTCATGGACCAATCAGCTTCTAATATTCTGGCCATCTATTCGTTAGAAGGAAAATTAATCCAAGACGCTGAAGAGCTAAAACCAATTTCATCTCTCTTAAGCTCTACTGTGAATTTTCCAAAAAATCTTTGGGGTTTAGGTGTAAAGATAGAAAACATCAAGAACTTTCTGGATGGAGAGAAAAATTCTTTAAGCGAAAATTATAAACTTAAAGACCTCATCGTTTCCGAAGTGAAGATAAAATTTAATGGTCAACTTATCAGTGGCCATGCTCATAAGATATCTCTGAAACGCCGTTTAAAAAACTATATCTCAGGTGGATTTAAGATTAATACTCTTACTATCTATACAATACCTCTCTATGGTAAGCCAAAAATGAACCTTCCAGAATTTCAAGGTGAGAAAGTGGTGGGATATGAATCATTAACAGAAGATATTGTTACAAATAAAATAATGATCACTGATGCACTCATCTCAAATCCTGACTTCGTTCCTTAAAGTTCTTTGATTTTCAAAATCACTAATATTGTTCAACGTCGTTTGAGCAATATTAGTGAGGGCCTCTTCGGTTAAAAAGCCCTGATGACCAGTTAAAATGACATTTGGAAAAGTCATAAGCCTTGCCAATAAATCATCATCCAAAATCTTAGAAGATAAATCCTGGAAAAAGTAGTTCTCTTCTTCTTCATAGACATCAAGTCCTGCCCCTCCAAGATGTCCATTTTTTAAAGACTCAATCAAGGCCTCAGTATCAACTAATCCACCTCGGCCAGTGTTGATCAAAATAACACCATCTTTCATTTTTTTAAGATTTTCCCGGTTGATCATGTGACGGGTTTTATCAGAAAGCGGCAAATGCAAACTTATGATATCGGCACGACTATAGATCTCATCTAAAGAAGTATAGCTTATTTGATTTTCACGAGCAAAGTCTTGATCGGGATTTAAATCAAAGGCCAGGACCTGGCACCCAAATCCCTTTAGAATTTTAATAAAAACTTTGCCTATCTTGCCCGTACCAATCACTCCAACAGTTTTACCATGCAGATCAAAGCCAACTAAACCTTCGAGTGAAAAATTTCCTTCTCGTACCCTATTATAGGCCTTATGAAATTTTCGATTAAGAGTTAAGAGAAGACCAACTGCATGTTCGGCGACGGCATAAGGCGAGTACTCTGGCACTCGGACAACCTTTAACCTTAATTTTTCTGCAGCTTTAAGATCCACATTGTTATAACCAGCGGAGCGTAGAGCAACTAATTTTGTTCCATTCTCTGCAAGAATCTTAAGAACTGACTCATTCAAACGATCATTTACAAAAGCACAAACGCACGGATAAGACTTGGCCAAAATCGCTGACTTTTCATTAAGCCTGGCCTCATAAAAAGTCATCTCATGGCCAAAGGTATTTGCCTTACTAAAATGCTCTCTTTCAAAATTATGGACATCGTATAAAAAAATTCTCATTGAAACTCCATTATCACTCAGGGCAGCGATAATTCTTTGATAAATATCAGTTTTCCACTTGATGATTGCAGTAAAGATTCATCATACTTAATCTTAATATGATATCTAAAGCAAAAAAGGATTTCTATGACTAAACCAATTCCACCAGTAAAAAACTTTATGACTGCTGCTCCGCTTTCAATTCAAAAAGATGCTTCTCTCCTTGAGGCCGCACAGCTTATGCAAAAAGAGCATATTCGTCACCTCCCAGTTGTTTATCAAGGAAAGATAGAAGGAATCTTAACCAGCACAGATATCAATCTCATCAGATCTTTAAAGAATGTTGATATAGAAAAAATGAAAGTTTATGATTGTTTTACACCTAATCCGTATACTGTACATCCTGATACGCATTTAGATGAAGTCCTATCAGAAATGGCAGAAAAAAAATATGGTTGTGTCATCATTAGCGACCATGACCAATTAGTAGGTATTTTCACTTGGGTGGATGCTTTAATTGCAGCGAGAGATTTATTAGAAACAAGATTGAGAAAATAAATGAAAAAAAAATTCACGACCATTGCTTACTTTGCTTTCACAACTTCATTAATGGCGGCCACTGCTGAACAAATGAATAAGGCCTTTAATGCTCTTTCTGACTTAATTCCCTACATTACTCATCGAGAACGCTTTCTTGATAAAAGTAATGAAAAAATTATTGTTAAAGAAATTGAAGAATTAAAAGTTGCATTTAAAAATGTAAGACATGAGGCCCTAATAAAAGAAGATATCTTTCACCCATCTTATGATCTGATTAATGATAACATTAATGGAACTCTTTCAGCATTTAAAAACAATAGAAAAGATTATGCTCATTGGAGATTAAAAGAAACGACATCTTTATGCATCGACTGCCATACCAGACTTCCAATTTCTTATTCATCTAGTTTTCAAAATGGAAAAAACAATATTGATAACTCAAAATTTGATAATGCCTATGATTTAGGGATCGCTAATCTTTTAGTACGTCGTTATGTTGATGCGAAGAATAGTTTTTTAAGAAGCATTGATGACAAAATGATTAAGAAACAAACTGATGATATTATTCTTCCATTCAAACAGATATTACTCATCGAAACTAAGGCCTTAAAAAATCCAGCAAATATGTTGGCCCTGCTTGATAAATACAAAGAGAAAAAAGAAATTCCTCAAGAAACTCATTTAAGAATATTAAGCTGGATTAATCGCCTGAATCATTGGAAAAACAACCCACTTCTTGCAAAAGGCATACAAACGGATAAGGAGCTTGATCAATTTATCGACAAAGTCCTTATTCCATTAACTAAAAAGCCGCTTTATAATGAAGGCTTCGATGTTGATCTACTTTTTGTTTCCGGTCTTCTCGCCAACTATTACTTTGAGAATCCTGCTACCAATAGGGCCCCAGAAATTAGCTACTGGATGGGATGGTCTGAGAAATATTTGAAGCGTGAAAGATTTTTTAGTTCAGGAGATTTGTTTTTAAAACAATGTATTAAACGTTATTACTTCAATCCAATTGCAAAGAAATGTTTTGAAGAATATAAAGAAAGCATTGAGTTTGATTTTTCAGGTTCTTCAGGCACTCATATTCCAGAAGATCTTAAGAAAGAGCTGGATGACTTTTCTAAACTCATTAATAAAAAATGAGCAAACGTCGATTCAAAATTTATAAGGCCCATGGGGGATTAGAAGACTTCTCTAAGGATAAGCTCTACAAATCCCTCAAGCGCTCTGGTCTATCTCATAAACAGAGTGAAATCATCTCTAACAAAGTATCAAAAGAAGTTACTGAAGGGACGAAAACTCGAGACATTTATCGAAAAACTCTAAAACTAGTTAATCAAAGTTCAAAAGTTGCTGCGGTTCAATACTCACTCAAGAGGGCCTTGTTCGAACTAGGACCAAGTGGTCATCATTTTGAAACTTTTGTTGCCAAATATTTTCAAGAAATTGGATACAAGACCAAGACCTGCCAAATTGTCAGTGGAAAATTTGTTAAGCATGAAATTGATGTCGTTGCTAATAAAGAAAATAAACGAGTTTTTGTAGAATGTAAGTTTCATAACCGAGTCGGCATCAAGAATGATATTAAAATTGCACTCTATGTTAAGGCCAGATGGGATGATTTAAAGGAAGGGCCTGAAGGAAAAAATCTTGATAAATTTTATCTAGCGACGAACACGGCCTTCACTCTTGATGCTCTTACTTATGCCCAGGGAACAGGGTTAAATCTCTTAGGAGTGAATGCCCCATCACAAAAATCTTTTCTAGAACAAATTAAAGAAATGGGTCTCTATCCTGTAACAAGTCTAAAGCATCTTAATCGCTATATGAAAAATGAGCTCTTAATGCGAGATATCGTTCTCGTTAAAGAAATTCCAGATCAAGTCAACTTACTCTACACTTTAGGAATGAAAGATTATGAAGTGAAAAATCTCCTTGAGGAGATTAACCAACTAAAGGTCAATCAAACATGAAACTACATTTTTGGGGAGCTACAGATGATGTCACTGGCTCTATGACATTTATTGAGTTAAATGAAGGTTTTATTCTTATTGACTGTGGCCTAACTCAAGGAAGTGAAGAAACTTTAAAATTAAATGATCTGCCCTTACCGATTCGGCCTCAAGATATAAAGGCCGTACTCATCACTCATGCTCATTTAGATCATAGCGGTTATTTACCAAGATTGGTTAAGAATGGTTTCACTGGAAGTATTTACTGTACAGCGGCCACTGCTAAATTAATTCGAATCATTCTCTTAGATTCTGCCAAAATTGGAGAAAAAGATTTTTATGATGAAGAAGATGTTCAGAGAACTCTTCATTTAATCAAAACTCATGAATGGAATGAGCATTTTGATCTATTAGGCGCATCTGTTTCATTTTTTTCTTCAGGCCATATCTTGGGGGCTTCATCCATTAGTTTAAAATTTTCCGGTAAAAAAATCATCTTTTCAGGGGACTTAGGTCGATACGATGATCCTATACTTCCACCCCATGAAGCTTGCCCTACTGCCGATGTTATCATTATGGAATCAACCTACGGTGGTAAAATTCGAAAGGCCAATATAGAAAAAGATCTCCATCAATTTTTGATAACCGTTTCGAGAGAATCAAGAGTAGGAATCATCGCAAGTTTTGCAGTGGCAAGAGCACAAACATTACTTACCTTAATCCATGAATTCTATCAAAGGCATCCAGAGGAAAAAGTTCGAGTCGTGATCGATAGTCCAATGATGAAAGAGGCCAATAAAATTTATCTTCATTATTCTCAGTATACAAAAAAAGATAAAGATCTCCTGACAGCACTTGAACATGTCGAATCAATAGATCATGAAAGAGAATGGGAATCATTAAAGAAAAAATCAGGGCCACTCATCATCCTTAGCTCAAGTGGGATGCTTAGCGGAGGAAGGATTGGACGAAGTCTCTATAATTGGCATGAAGACAAAAAAGCGATTCTCTTTCTACCGGGCTATCAAGGTGAAGGAACTCCAGGTAGAGAATTCATCAGAGGTAAAAGAACCCTTATGACGTCAGAGGGAGAATTATTTACCTGGCAGGGTGAGGTTTGGTCTTCAGAAGCTTTTTCTTCTCATGGAGATCAGCAAGATCTGTTAAAGTGGGTGAGTACTAATAACTCTCATTCACAAATTTATCTCATTCACGGGGAAACAACTTCAAAAATATCTTTCCAAAAAGTGCTACAGGAAAAAGGTGCCAAAGTGGAAATACCAACTCGTGGGTCCATTTATAACGCATAATTTTATCTAAAGTAACGCTTCAATATTTTCAATAGAGTTTTTAGGCATTAAAGTGAACTATGGTAAACCGAATCATAAAATTGAACATTATTATTTTTTTTCTGTGGTACTTGCTCCCCACAGATTTTATGATTCAAAACTTTTTAGTTAGCTGGAGTGGATTACTGAGTGGAAGAATCTGGACGCTTGTAACTTCCGTTTTTTCTCATAACATGGTCTTCCATATCTTAATCAACATGTATGTGCTCTATGGTTTTGGCACTATTATGGAGCAAACATTAGGAAGTAAGCGCTTCCTCAAATTTTATCTTGCTGCAGGGATCGCTGGATCTTTAGGCCACTCTCTTACCAGTGTTGCCCTTTTACACAGTCCAGAACTCCCAGCTCTGGGTGCTTCAGGGGCCATATCTGGTGTTCTCGTATTATTTTCACTTCTTTACCCTAATCAGCTCATCTTTCTCTTTGGCATTATCCCCTTACCTGCATTATTTGCGACTTCTCTGTTTGTTGGCATTGATGCTTGGGGACTAATTGCCCAATATCAAGGTAGCCAAATCCCCATTGGATATGGAGCTCATTTAGGAGGAGCGATCATAGGCCTTATATATTTCCTTTTATTTTTCTGGAAAAGAAAAAGAAGAAGAGATCTTTTTCAATGATACTTTTCTAAAATTTTAATAACTTCATCATCTTCAACTTGGTCAAAATTCTTGTACCAAATCCCGATGGCCCTTAAATCATATAATTCATAAAGCGAAATAATTTCATCAAAATTCTCCCTGAGTTCTTGAGAAATCTCTTTTGGGCCGAGTGGCACTGCCAGAATAATTTTTTTTGGCCCTTTTGATTTTAAAAATTTTGCAGCAGCAATGGCGGTGACTCCTGTCGCAAGGCCATCATCAATCAGAATAACAATTTTATCTTTTATTTCTGGAATTTTGTTCCCATGCCTATAGAGTTGAATTCTTCTTCTCAATTCAATGACTTCCTCCCCCACTGTCTCTTCAACTAACTCAGAATCAAAGTCATAAAATGCTTCCAGTGCATGATTAAAAATAGGATCTTCATCTTCGGAAATAGCGCCAATTCCAAATTCTTTTTCTCCAGGCGCCCCAATCTTTCTTGAAATAACAACATCAAGTGGCAAATGAAGAAGCTCTGCGACTTCATCACCAACCACCACCCCTCCTCGAGGGAGAGCAAGTAATATTGGTTTTTCAAAATGCATCTGATCTAATAACTTTCCTAGTCTTTTGCCAGCATCTCTTCGATCTTGAAAAAGATTATTTATTGCCACGTTTGCTCTCTTTCAATAGGTAAATGTTGATCCAGCCATATATGAGAAAGATTCACAACTTCTTCAAGTTTTCCAGGTTCTTCAAATAAATGAGTTGCTCCAGGGACTAAAGAAATCTTTGAATTAGTTAATTCATTTTGTGCAAGTTCATTAAGTCTAATAACCTCATCATCAAGACTTCCAACAATCAATAGAACAGGAATTTTAATTTTTCTTAAAATTTCTTCTTTTGCTAAATCTGGTCTGCCACCGCGGCTGATAATAGTAAATAAAGGCACACGAGATGAAATCTTACTTCCGGCCACAATGGCAGCAGCAGAACCAGTGCTCGCTCCGAAATAAGCGATGGGTAATGAATGATAGTATTCACTTTGAATGAGCCAGTCAGTGGCCATCAGCAGTCTTCTGGAAAGTAGTTCAATATCAAATCTATTTTCAAAAAACTCATCTTCCTCAGTTGTTAATAAATCAAAAAGCAATGTGGCATAACCGTGATGATTTAAATTTTTCGCAACCCAATTATTACGCGGGCTCATTCTAGAACTTCCACTTCCATGGGCAAAAATAACCCAGGCCTTAGAATTTTTACTAAAAGAAATGTGGCCTTTTAATACAAGATTATTGTTCTTAATTTTAATTTCTTGATACATGATTTCAACACTCCTCCATCTAGATATGCATACAACGGGCCATTCTATCAGTGCACCTTTTAAAATAATCAAAAATGGCCTTCATTAATTGTGGAGGTCTCATGCTTAGATCATTTATCAATTATAGTGGCACATTTGTAGATTTTTATGAAATCAGTATGGGGCAAGTTTACTATAAATTAGGCAGACTAAATGAAATGGCCAACTTTGATTACTTTTTTAGGAAATCACCCTATAACTCTGGATATGTTATTTTTGCTGGGCTCAATGATATTCTTAAAATACTTGAAAAAATTAGATTTACTCAATGTGACTTAGACTGGTTGCAGTCTCAAGGGTTTGATGATGATTATCTCACTTATTTAAGGAACTTTAGATTTCAAGGGAAAATATTTTCTTGCGAAGAAGGTGAAATTATTTTTCCTCATATCCCTGCATTAAGAGTTGAGGCCAATTTAATTGAGGCCCAAATGATTGAAACTCTCCTACTTAATTTAATAAATTTTCAATCACTAATAGCAACTAAAGCATCAAGAGTGAGATCGGTTGCTAAAGATGTAAATCTCCTTGAATTCGGCCTAAGAAGGGCCCAAGGCCCTGGTGGTTATTATGCCAGTAGAGCATCCATTATAGGTGGATTTGATTCTACAAGTAATGTCAAAGCAGCAATCGATTTCGAAATAAATTGTACCGGGACTATGGCCCACTCATTCATTCAAAGTGAAAAAAATGAGTATCTTGCTTTTAAAAATTTTTCCGAACTACGCCCTGAAGGATGCGTTCTTCTCATCGATACTTACAACACCCTTGAGAGTGGCCTGCCTAATGCCATTCGCGTGGCAAAAGAAATGGAAAGAAAAAATCATAAATTATTTGGAGTGAGAATCGATAGTGGGGATTTAAGTTATCTTGCAAAAGAATGTCGCCATCAATTAAATCTAGCGGGTCTTCAGTATGTTAAAATTATTGCTTCAAATCAGTTGGATGAGTTAGTCATCAAAAGCCTCATTGATGAAGGAGCTCCTATTGATGTTTTTGGAGTAGGAACAAGTATTGCAACAGGATCTCCTGATGCTGCCTTAGATGGGGTATATAAATTATCACAATTAAATTTAAGTCCCAGGATGAAAACTTCAGATACAATCAAAAAAACGAGTTTACCGGGAAAAAAACAAGTTTATCGTTTAATGGATCAGAATCGCTTTTTAGGTGCCGATGTCATTGCCTTAGATAATGAAGATCCAAATAAAATTCAATCCATGCACAACCCATTCGATGCCTATGCAATAATGGATTTAAGTCATTGTGCTAAAGAACCACTTCTTAAATTAGTCATGAAAAATGGAAGAAGAATATCACCATCACCTTCCATTCAGATGATAAAGTCCTTTTCCCAAAAAAGACTCGATCTCTTAGATCCCGAATATAAAAGATTTAAAAATCCCCATATCTATAAAGTTGGAATTTCACCTGATTTAAAAACACTAAGGGATGATCTGATCTATAAAAATAAAAGGTAAGAAAATGAAAACGCTGATTATTATTGACGTACAAAATGATTTTTTACCAGGAGGTCAACTGGCGGTTCCCCATAGTGAAGGTATTGTTAATATTATTAATCGAATCCAAAGCAAATTTGATCTCATCCTCGCCACACAAGATTGGCATCCACTTAATCATCAAAGCTTTGCATCTAACCATTCAGAGAAAAAAGTCTTTGATAAAATCATGTTGCATGGACTTGAGCAAATTCTCTGGCCTAACCATTGTGTTCAAAATACTGAAGGGGCAAATTTTCCAAAAGAGCTTCAAACATCACGAATTGAGGCGATTTTTAGAAAAGGAACAGATCCTGAAATTGATAGCTATAGTGCCTTCTATGATAACGGACACCGAAAATCCACAGGGCTTTCTGGATATCTTAAAGAGAAAAAGTTCACCGAACTTTACTTTTGTGGCCTGGCAGCTGATGTTTGTGTCTACTCTACAATTACAGATGCAGTCGCAGAGGGATTTGAATGCTATTTAATAGAAGATGCAACGGCCCCACTTGATTTGCATCATTATCAAGAATTAAAACAAAAAATGGAAAGAATGAATGTGAGAATTATTAATTCCTCATCAATTTAAAGGCGTGATTCCATTCATTATTTCTAAAACCAGGAATACACCAAAGCATGCATAGTGGTTCAATGGCCCTGGCCGCTTCCACTGTCCCCATATCTTGAGATTCCCAACCAAACTGATTTAAAATCTCTGCTACTTTAGTTTTACTTTCTTGATGATTACCGCAAATAAACATCGTAGGTATTAATGCAAATTGAGGCTTAACCATAAAAGCGTTGCCCACAGAATTAAAGGCCTTAACAAAATGTGCCGAGGGATATGTATTTTGCAATCTCTCCATGAGTGATTCATTTATCTCTGTAAAATATTGTAAAACTCCGTTGACTGGAGGAGCAGAAGCAATTGGATTGGTCGTATCTATAATAGTTTTTCCTTTAATATTATCAGCACACTCTCTTAGAGCGTTTAAAGCTCCCTCACCCTTCACGGCCAAGACGATCAGTTGCCCAAATTTTGTCGTTTCCTTGAAGTCTCCTATTTTTGCCTTAGAACCTATTTTTTTTTGCCAATCTTCTAATTTCTCAGGGTCTCTAGATCCTCTCATCACATCGTAGCCGAACTTTAAAAAACCTTCTGATAATTTTTCGCCGACAATTCCAGATCCAAGAATACCTACTTTCATCGAGACTCCTTAGATGACCTTAATCTTTTGATTTTTAAATTCTATCACCTGACCAGACCTAATTTTACATCTTTTTCTTAACTCAACCGTCTCATTAACTTTGACTTTCCCATCTGCAATACAATGCTTGGCCTCTGCTCCTGACTGTGTCAAATCCATAATTTTTAATAAATCACATAATTCAACAAATTCTCTACCATCTAAACGAAACTCTTTCATTGTTTTCCTTTTTTTGTAACTTTATAAATCTTTAATTTTTTTCTGGAAATAATAAATCTTTTTAAATTCAATAAACAGTATGGGCAATAAGCTAATGCAAAATAAAATAACGTGCTCGATAAAAGATAAATGCCCTATGCCAAATAGGAATTGAATCTTTTCAAATTTCTGAAAAATTAATTGTAACAAGATAGGAATAGAGATCGAGAGTATTAAATAATAGTTTACTTTCAACTTAAAGACAGGAGTATGATCACTTCTACTCGAAAAAGCTCTTGTCAGTATTGAATAGACCATAAAATTAAATAAATAAGTTCTTGCCACATTGACATTATAATTAAGAAGGGCCCACTGATAGATTCCAATGGATAAGACCGTCATCAAAAGCGAAACAAAAAGTAATTCTATAACAAAAGCCTTATCAAAAAAACTCGAAGATGTGGGTCTCTTATTTATTAACAAAAAATCTTTCTCTACGGGCTCAGAGGCCAGTGCGAGTGCAGGAAATCCATCTGTGATTAAATTAATCCATAAAAGTGACAAAGGAGTTAAAGGAAGTGGAAGTCCTAAAATAACAGTCATGAGCATGATTAATATTTCTGCAAGATTGGTTGACAACAAGTACTGTATCGTGCGCTTTATATTTCCATGAATGGCCCTTCCCTCTTCAATGGCAGAAATAATGGTGGTAAAATTATCATCAGTTAAAATCATCGATGAGGCCTGTCTCGCAACTTCGGTACCACCTTTTCCCATTGAAACTCCGATGGCCGCTTTCTTGAGAGCTGGGGCATCGTTCACTCCATCCCCTGTCATGGCCACAGTATGTCCATTCATTTGAAGAGCTTGAATGATATTTAACTTATGCTCAGGATTTACTCTTGCATAAACATAGGTGCTTTCAACCTTCTCTCTCAATTCATTAAAACTCATCTGATCTATTTCAAGTCCCGTCAGAACTTGATGATCTTCAACTTGAATTATCCCTAGCTCAAGCGCGATGGCCTTTGCAGTAAGTGGATGATCACCAGTAATCATCACCACTCGTATACCTGAATTTTGACAATTCTTTATTGATTGAAAAACTTCTTTTTTTGGAGGATCAGCGATGGCGACTAAACCTATATACGTTAAATCAGTTTCTATCTCTTCTGAAGACCTCGCAATATCATTTTCATTGATCTCTTTGTAGGCCAAAACCAACACTCTGTTACCTTCATGGGATAATTGCTGAACCTGATTTAAAATTTCTTTTGAAGAATTATGGCATTGAGATAAAACAGCTTCAGGGGCTCCTTTACAGAATAGCTTAATTGACTGCTCATACTTAATGGCCACACTCATTTTCTTCCGATTACTATCAAAACTCCATTCATGAATTTTTGTGGCAGAATTTCGAATTTGCTCAATATTGGTATGCATATTCGCAAATGCCAGAAGGGCAATTTCAGTAGGATCCCCTACTTTATCCATTTTTATACTTGCATTGTTACAAAATATCATCGTGTTAAAACATTGCTCATCATTAAGTGAATTAAATTTTCTGACGGTCATTTCACCTGTTGTTAAGGTGCCAGTTTTATCAGTACAGATGACGTCTGCAGCCCCTAAAGTTTCAACCGCTGACAATTTCCTTATGATCGCATTTCGTTTAGACATCCTTCTTACGGCCAAAGCTAGTGCGATGGTCACTACCGTTGGTAGCCCCTCCGGGATTGCAGCCACGGCCAAACTTATGGCCGCCATAAAAATAGAAAAAAGATCTTCGCCTTTAAGTAATCCAATACTAATAACAACAACTGTTACTATAAACCCGAGATAAAGAAGCTTATTTGAAACTTTCGTGAGCTTTCTTTGTAATGGTGTCTCTGAAGTATTCATTGATTCAAGGAGGTCAGCAATCTTTCCCAATTCTGTATTAATTCCTGTTCCAATGACAATTGCTTTACCAGAACCATTTAAAACTGCAGTCCCTGCAAATAGTAAATTTGATCTATCTCCAAGTGCTACCTCCTTGGACAATACACTATCGTGCTTATGCACAGGGATAGATTCACCTGTGAGGGATGACTCTTGGGCCATAAGTTGATAACTTTCTAAAATTCTAGCATCAGCAACAATGTAATCTCCCGCTTCCAATACCAGGATATCTCCAGGGACTATGTTCTCTGATAAAATATTTTGAATGTTACCCTGCCTTAAAACCTTCACCTCAGGGGTTGATAAGGTTTTAAGTGCATCAATTGATTCCTTTGCCTTTAATTCTTGAAAATAACCAATAAAAGAATTTATTAAAACAATAAAAAAAATCGCAATAGCATTAATCCATTCACCTAATAATACAGATATCAAAGTAGCAACGGCCAAAGTATAGGTCATTGGACTTTTTAATTGCTTCAAAAAGACAATAATCTTTTTAGTTTTTTTATCTTTGATAAATGAATTTTTACCAAATTTCTGCAGACGAAACTCAATTTGATCTAATGACAGACCTTGATTTTGATCCACTTGTAATTTCTTTAACAATTCGTCTTTTTCTAAAGTCCATGAGTGTTCAATTTTATCCATGATCCATTTTAGAAAAATTCTGCTTGATTAAAAGCTTTTTTATTCTTATGCATCACTGCGTAAAAAATTAAAATCATGCAGACAACTGAGATATATCAGGTACGAGTACTTCTTGATGAATGCATTATGCTTCTATCAAAAAGGAGTTCCTATGAATAAATTATCTTGGTTATTATTAATGCTCTCATTTAATGCCTTGGCCTATACAAAAATTCCCTTAATGTCAGGGAAAGTTTATGCACCTCAGGGTTACGATACGAATGATTCTGTAGAGGTTGTTGTTTCAGGAAGACTTCCCGATATGTGTCATCGAAATCCTTCCTTTGAAGTTAATAAAACAGGCAATCATTTTAAGATCACTCTTTTTGCATACTACGTCCCAGACATTCAGGGTTGTAAACAAATAAGTGTTCCCTATTCTGAAGTAGTTAATCTAGGGATGCTAGACAAAGGTGATTACCAAGTCTCTCTTCAAGGGGTGAGTAATACTGACAAACCAGCAAAATTAAAAATCATAGAAGCAACTTCTTCACTTATCGATGATTTTAAATATGGAAATGTCATGGGGATTAAAGAAGATGAAGCAGGCAGAGGAATCGAGTTAGTTGGGACAAATCCAGTAAGCTGCTTAAAGTTTGAGAGCATGGAAACAATTATCCAAAATAATGTCATTGTCTTTAAACCACATTTCAAAGAAGAAGGAGAATGCAAAGAAGATCCAACTCCTTTTGCTATTCGCTATGAAGTGCCTTATCTTGAAAACTCGCCAAGAGGAGTTCTTCTCCATGTTCGAGTCATGAATGGTAGATCTTATAACTATCTTTATCGCAATAAACTCTAAGTTAGAAAGACGGAGATTTTAAAAAGTCTCCGTCTTCTTTGATCAAAAATAAATTTTATAAATAATTTATTTTTCTCTGATATATTATTCAGATGATGAAATATTTATTTATACTGACTTTATTCTGTTCATCTATGGCCCATTCTTGGGAATTAAAAGATTTTAAAGCAGAAATTCAAACTCCCATTACTGAGTCAAAAGAATTTCTCGGTTCAGGTGCCCTTATTCTTGGAACAGTTTTAATTTTTGAAGATCAGATCGTTGATCCCACTCAAGAAGAGACTGTAGAGGATAAACCTTTGGGAAAATGGTCTTGGGTTGGAGACTTATCTGGTCAAATGATTCCCAACGGACTTTATATTTTAGGTCAATCAATTGCTGGTTCAACTGGAGATAAAAGAGGTTACGAAAGAGCTATCGGTATGTTTAAGGCGACTGCCTATGCCGCTTCTGTAACTACTGTTTTAAAATATTCCATTAGAGAACCTAGACCCAATAATCATAAAGAAAGAAACTCTTTTCCATCTGGCCATTCCACAACAGTTTTTGCTTTTGCAGGATATGTTTTTGAAGAACATGGTTGGGAGTGGGGAATCCCTGCAACCACTCTGGCCATGTTTACGGCCGCAAGTCGGATTAATGATAACCGCCATTATCTGCATGATGTTATTGCTGGCGCCACCATTGGCCTCTCTTACGGTATTGGGATCGCTAGATATCAAAAGAAAAATCAAAAGCTAAGTTTTATGGCCGTTCCCATTTACGATGGCCCCACTAAAGGGCTGGCCATCGTAAAAGACTTTTAAAACTAATGATCATGCAGGCATAGAATATTTCCATCAGGATCTTTAAACCAAGCGGCCTTCATGTTTCTCATCACATGAATATCCCCTTGCAATTTGGTATCAGGAATTTGATAGTGTTCAAAACTAATTCCTTTAGATTTTAATTCATTTACCTCGTTATCAATTTTGTCTCCAACTTCCCAAGTCAGCACCGTCGCCTTATTCGAACCAGCAAAATCTGACTTATACAGCTCAATCATGCCATTTCCTACTTGGTAGAGCTGAACATCATCATTGCCTGTTCCTGTTGGTGTAAGGCCTAGTTTTTTTTCATAAAAGTCTTTAGCGACTCTCATATTCTTTACTGCAATGGTTGAAGTGGGATTAAATGTTTTAAGCATAAATACCTCCTGGCATTTAAAGTTTAAGCTCCCAGGAAGAAAACGTTGACTGCTAGGACTGAAAATTCGGCTTAAATTTAGGAATTAAACACCTGACAAAAGTACAAAACATGAGATAGCTCAGTTAGGTCCGTCGATTTTAAGGGCATAATGCACCCATGGAAAAGTTAACTCGACTCATTGAAAAGTATAATACTTCTGGCCCTCGCTACACGAGCTATCCACCTGTTCCATTTTGGCAATCAACGCCAACCGAAGAGGTATGGATAAAGCAGATTAGAAATCAATACCAAAAAGAAAAGTGCTTAGATTTATATGTGCACATCCCCTACTGCGAGAGCCTTTGCTATTATTGTGGCTGTAGTCGTGTTATCAATAAAAGTCATGATCAAGAAGACGACTTTGTTAACGTTTTATTAAAAGAGTGGTCGCTTTATAAAGAAAAACTTGGATTCACTCCAAAAATAAATTCACTTCATTTTGGTGGGGGAACGCCAACTTACCTTTCTGCTAAAAACCTAGAAAGAATTATTAATGAATTAAGTCAGGAGAGAAATACTGACTTTATTGGCTCAATTGAGATAGATCCAAGAACCTGTAATGAAGAGCATTTAAAAGTATTATCAGATACTAAAATCACGAGAGTCTCATTTGGTATCCAAGATTTCGATCCCAAAGTTCAGCAGGCCATTAATAGAAATCAATCAGTAAAACTAGTGACCGAATTAGTAAATAAAATCAGGGCCTATCAATTCAATTCACTTAACTTTGATCTGATTTACGGGCTTCCCAAGCAAACAGAACAGTCAATACAAAACACCATTGAAACAGTGGCAGAATTATCACCGGATCTGATTGCTTTTTATAGTTATGCTCATCTGCCAGATAAGATTAAAAATCAGCGATTGATTAAGAATGAAGATCTTCCCACTCCACAACAAAAATTGCATTTTTATCAAATTGGAAAGAGTCTTTTAAAGCGACATCATTTTTACGACATAGGTCTAGATCATTTTGCCAAAGAAGATAATTTTCTCTATCAAGCGAAAAAGGAAGAGCGTTTGCATCGAAACTTTATGGGCTATGTTGATAAAAAATCCCCCATTTTAATAGGTCTTGGCCCGACTTCGATTTCAGACTCATCCATGAGTTTTATTCAAAACCAAAAAGAAATTAAAGATTATAAAGCGGCCATCTCGCAGAACAAATTACCCATCGAAAAAGGACATGTTCATTCAGAAAAAGATCTTTCTATTCAAAAAATTATTCTAGAAATTATGTGTAAGAAAGAGGCCACATTTAAAACTCAAGATCTGCCTTACTGGGAAGAAATTTTAAAAGAATTAAAATCTTTTGAAGAAGATGAAATTCTTGCACTAAGAACTGATGGATTAAAAGTTACTGAACAAGGTCATACCTTTATCAGAAATATTGCCATGGTTTTTGATTTCTATCTAAGAGAACAGAAAGGCCGAACCAAGTTCAGCCAAACTGTTTAGCGTTTTAAATTACAAGTATTAATTCCCAATAATTGATACGGAGGACACCATCCAAGGGCCCCAGTTAAAACAGGAATAATACCAAGAAGAAACCATTTATTCTCAGGTCCAATAAAGGCCATACTCATCAGACCTAGACCTAAAACAACTCTAACTCCCCTTTCAATGGGATGAATGTTCTTTTGCATAAAATCTCCTTTAGATTTTTATTTTTAGTGGTAGTTTTATGTATTGAATCCCATTATCTTCAGCTCTTGGTAATTTCCCTGCAACAATGTTTACCTGTAAACTTGGAAACAAAAGTCGAGGCGCTTTAAGAGTCTTATCTCTTCCTTCTCGAAAATTGACAAAATCTTCTATGGAAGTATTGGCCGTGATATGAATATTGGATTTTTTACTCTCGCCCACAGTGGTCAGAAACTTTAACTCACGGTTATTAGGCTGGTAGTCATGACCTACATAGATTTTAGTTGAATCTGGAAGAGAAAATATTTTTTGAATTGAATCAAAAAGAGTCTTAGCACTTCCCTTAGGAAAATCGCAGCGTCCAGTTCCATAATCTGGCATAAAAAGGGAATCTCCAGTAAATAGATGATCTTCAATCAAAAAAGAAGTGCAGGCCGGTGTATGTCCAGGTGTTGGGATGGGAAAAATCTTAAGGCTTCCAGCAAAAAACTCTTTTTCATCAGAAATAAGAAAATCAAAATCGCTTCCATCTGCTTTCAAATCTTTCATATTAAAGACTGGGCCAAAGACCTCTTGCACAGTTTTAATTCTTTCACTAATGGCGATTTTTATATTGGGAAAATCTTTTTTAAACACTTGAGAAGATGACAAATGATCTGCATGGGCATGAGTTTCTATAACATAGTGCGGATTAAGCTGATGATCTTTTAAGTAATTCAAAACTAAAGAATAAGATTCATTTGAGACTCTACCTGAAGCTGGATCAAAATCTAAAACAGGATCAATGATAATTGCATCACGAGTCTTATCATCATAAACCACATAGGTTAAGGTGGATGTGTCCTTATCAAAAAAATGCTGAATAACCATAATTACCTCTAATCAAATATTAATATAAGGGCCTCTTGACGAAACTGATTTCAATCACATCTTAGGAACAAAGGAGATCTTATGTCACACACTTATTCAGAATGTCCCAATTGCCATACCCTTAATAAAGTTACCAATGATAAGGCCTTATCGAAAGAGGCAGTCTGTGGCAAATGTAAGACAAGCTTAAACCTCCA
Organism: Bacteriovoracaceae bacterium; assembly: GCA_050247975.1. Classification (GTDB taxonomy): domain Bacteria; phylum Bdellovibrionota; class Bacteriovoracia; order Bacteriovoracales; family Bacteriovoracaceae; genus Peredibacter. The sequence goes on along the minus strand of JBFWTE010000002.1, from coordinate 101,081 downwards.
TGGACTCGTATCTGATGTTTCTACTAATGCCTTTCATAAAATTCTTCAAAATGCCAGCGGACCAGTTGTTGTAGATTTCTGGGCGAGCTGGTGCGGCCCATGTCGCATGTATGGGCCAGAATATGAAAAGGCTTCAGTTCAAAATCAAAATACCATCTTTCTTAAAATAAACACCGAGACTGAACAACAACTCTCGGCCCAACTAGGTATTCGTGGAATTCCTTGCACCATTCTCTTTAAAGATGGCAAAGAAATCAGACGTCAGGCCGGAGCGATGAATTCAGATCAAGTTCGCCAATTTATTTCTGGTTGAAATTCACTTTACCAGAGTGAATTTCAACTTGATTAACAATCACCTTAAAGTTGATATCACAAGTAAATGAGATCATGTAATTGACTCCACAGTACTTGGTTAACGAAGAATCAACTGCCTTCTTTACTTTTTCGGCATCAAGTTCACCTGTTAAATAATAGTTAATAAGTGCAGTTTTAAAATGGGTTGGATGCTCCGTTGTCTTTTCGGCCTCAATATCCATTTTAAATTCTTTAATCTCTTGTCTCATCTTTTTTAAAATTGAGACAACATCCATCGCCGTACACCCCATCATGGCATTAAGAACAAGTTCTTTTGGTGTAGGCCCCTTGTCTTCCCCTCCAGTGTCTAGAGTGGCATCTGTAAAGGTTTTAATTCCATGATTGTTACACTCAAACGCCATATTATGGATCCAACGTAAATCTGCTTTCATAAAATCTCCTAGGAACAATAAATTTTCTGCATCGCCTGAATTAATTTAAGAGTACTCTTATCTGCAATGCTGTAATAGGAAAAGTTGCCTTCCTTTCTTACACTTAGAAGTTTCTCTCTTTGCATCCGATTAAGAAATTGTGAGAGTTGAGATTGTGAAATTTCACAAACCTCTAAAAGCTCACTGACATTTTTTTCCCCTTCGGCCAAATAACAAAGAATCATTAGCCTTTGAGGATGTGCAATGGCCTTCATGGTCGTCGTCACCTCAGAGCACTTTGATTGCATTTTTTCAGGATTCATACTCCTCTCCCCAGATATCCATATCTGCTTCTTTTTTAGTCAATTCATGGTAGCGATTCTTTCCAATAACCCAGTAGTAGAAAAGTGGTACAGCAAAACGACTCAGTAAAGTTGCCGCCACTTCACCAAAAATCATACTGACTGCAAGACCTTGGAAAATTGGATCAAATAACATCACCGCACTTCCAACGACCACGGCCGCAGCTGTAAGAAGCATTGGCCTAAATCTTAGTACACCAGCACTAATCACAGCTTGCTTAAGTTCCATACCATTTTGAATTTGATGCTCAATAAAATCCACTAAGATAATTGAGTTTCTTACAATAACTCCTGCCCCAGCAATAAACCCAATCATTGATGTGGCCGTAAAATAGGCCCCTGTTAATAAATGCCCAGGAACAATACCAATAAGAGAAATTGGAATAGGTGCCATGATCACGAGTGGTACAAGAAAACTTCTAAACCATCCAACAACTAGAATGTAAATGAGAATCATGACAGCTGCAAAGGCCGCACCTAAATCTCTAAAAACTTCATAGGTAATAAACCATTCTCCATCCCATTTCACTGTCGTTTCATGAGTATTCCAAGGAACTTCAGCTGTCTGTGTTTTAAATGGGATTTGAGGGCCAAGTTTTAATATTCCATAAACAGGAGCTTCCTCTTCTCCGGCAAGCTCTGAAAGTACATATTCTACTGGTTGTAAATTTTTGCGGTTAAGAATTTCAATCTTACTGACAACAGCTGGTTTTACCACATCTTCGGCCCTAACCACTCCTGCTTCCATGCTCGGTATAACCTGTCCTTGAAATGGTCTAGCAGATGATCGTGTTGCTTGATCAAGAGATAAATCAATATCAACTTCTTCTGGAGTGCTGAGATCATTGAGAGTGCTAACTTTTGTTTCATTAAATATCAAATGACCTAAATTCCATAGTTGAGCTGACTTTGTTCCATAGATTGCCGCTTTTTCATAATTATATGGGAAAATAAGACGAGGTCTCATCTCTCTCCAGGTATAATCTAGATCCACAACACTTTTTTCATTGGAGAAAATATTCTTAACAACTTCCCCCGCCTTTCTTCTTTCCTCTAAATTTTTACCATAGATTTCTGCAACCATTGTGGCCATCACAGGAGGACCAGGAGGAATCTCTAAAACTTTAGTCACTGCCATTTTTGAATCAGCGAATTTTTTAATCACCGGACGAAGATCATTAATAATTTCATGACCTGATTTATCGCGCTCATGCTTATCGGCCAAAACGATGTGGAGGTCACTCATATAATCATTCTTTCTAAGGAAAGTATGTTTTACCATCCCTGAGAATGAGAATGGAGCAGCTTCACCAGTAAATATTTGCACTTTCTTGACATCTTTATGATCGAGAATTTTTTGTGCTAACTCTTCAGAGTAGGAATTGGATTGAAGCAAAGTTGTAGTCACAGGATAATCAACAGTGACTTGAAATTCACTTTTGTTATCAAACGGAAGCATCTTAACTTTCACATTTTTAGTTAAAAAAAGTGAAATAGCGCCTAAAAATAATACCCCTACCACAGCAGTAAATCCTAAGGCCCAACCTTTTGAAGAAAGTAGATGATCGGTCATCCAAATATAGATCTTATCTAACTTAGAAGGTTCATGATGATCTTGATCACCATGGGATTCTTCATGTTTTAATAATTTAACAGATGCCCAAGGAGTCACAATAAAAGCAACAAACAAAGATAAGATCATGGCAAGACTTGCACCCACTGGAATGGGTTTCATATACGGTCCCATCAGACCTCGTACAAATGCCATTGGTAAAATGGCCCCAATAACAGTAAATGTGGCCAAGATAGTAGGGTTTCCAACTTCGCTCACTGCTCTTAAAGTTGCCTGCAAAAGATTAAGATTTTTGTAAGACTTTAAATATCTTTCAATATTTTCAACCACCACAATGGCGTCATCAACTAAGATCCCAATTGAAAAAATCAAAGCAAAAAGAGTCACTCGGTTAAGAGTATAACCCATAAAATAATAAACAGCTAAGGTAAGGGCCAGAGTGACAGGTATGGCAATAGCAACAACAATAGCTGCCCTCCATCCCATGGCCAGTGCAATCAGAATGGAAACTGAAACTGTGGCAATAATTAAGTGTTCAATTAACTCATTTGATTTCTCACCTGCTGTCGCACCATAATCGCGAATAACTGTAAACTGAACGTCTTCAGGTAAACCTTGTTTAAATTTTTCAATTCTCTCTAAGATGGTTTTTGAAAGGGCAACAACATTGGTTCCTTTTCGTTTTGAAAAACTAATGGTCACAGATTTCTGCCCATTAATTTTCTTTTCTTTATCAAATAAAGTTGAGACACGAGTGCGCTCTTCAGGGCCATCTATGACCTGGGCAACATCTTTTATTTTAATAACTCGTCCGGCACGACTTCCAATCGCAAGATTTTCGATCTCACTTACCGTACTAAGTTTTCCTCCCACCTCGACATCATAAACTTTTTCTTGAGACCAATTTTTTCCGGCCGGAATTAGCGCCTGGTTCATTTTTAATGAATTGTAGACATCATCAATAGTTACTGAATGAAGAGCTAGCTTTTTTGAGTCTGTAATAACTCTGACACTTCTCTTTGTTCCTCCTAAAAGCTCAACTTTACCAAGATCAGGAGTACTAGAAAGTTCACGTGCTAAAGGGGCAACCAACTTTCTTATCTCGTAATCACTCTTGGATGCTGATGAAAAAGTTAAGGCAAGAAAAGGAACATCATCGATACTGTATGATTTAACATCCGGTCGACCGACATTACTTGGAAGCTCATTTAAAAGAGTCATTAATTTATGATGAACTTTGACCAAGGATGGCTCAATCGGCTCATTAACTTTAAATCTTACTGTGATTAATGTTCCATGAGGTCTTGTTGCTGAATAGAGATACTCAACACCATCGAGTCCCCAAAGAGCTCTCTCAACTGGCTCCGTCACATTCCGCTCAACTTCCAATGCCTCCATTCCCGGAGCAGGAATCATCACATCAATCATCGGAACAGTAATCTGAGGCTCCTCTTCTTTTGGAGTCAGATAGACTGAGGCCACTCCGAGTAGTAAGCTCACTAAGATGGCAATGGGGGTTAGTTTAGATTGAACAAAACTTTCTGCGAGCTTCCCTGCAAAACCTTTTTGTATTTTAGGTAATTTCATAAGGCCTCTAATTGTTTAACTGGTATAATCTTGAATAAACTTCTAAATATTGGTTCTCAGCAGTGTCTTTATTTTGAATTAAATCCACTCTGCGGTTAATCACTTCTGCCAATTGAAGAGCATTAAGCATTCCGGCCTTAAATAACTTCATCGCATTCTGAGTTTGCTCTTTTAATAAGATTTCAGTTTTATTAAGAAGGACAATATTCTTCTCTAGAGTTGCTTTAGACTCAAGCAATTGATTAAGCATTATTTTTTCTTGTTGCTTGTGTGATTCAAGCTTAGATTTTTCCGCCATCGCCTTTGCTTGTGCCTCACCCATTCTTCCATAAGAATCACTATTAAAAATATCCCACATCAAATAAAGGCCATAGGCCTGAGAATATCCAGTGTTGCGATCCCCACTGTACACATTATTTTGAGCAAATAACCCAACTCGAGGTAAATATCGTGCTCGCTCCATATCCTTAACATCATCTAAGGTTTTAAGTTTCATTTCTTGGGCCAGCAGCATGGTCGAATAAGAATTTGTACTTGAAGAAGAGAGATTATCAGATAAAAAATTTTGTATGGATTGCTTTAAATTCGGTACCCAATTTTCTTCACTTTCAATTTTGGTATTAATCCAATTCTTAGAGTTATGAATTTTCATCTCATACTCAGCAAGTAGTCCCTCAATCCGATGATCTACCCCTTTGAGACCTAAGAGTCCCGAATAACCCACAGGGTTGGAGCTACTCCCGACCTGATAAGAAGAAATAATCTTCTCAAGTCCAATCTTGAGATCTTTAAGTAGACCTTCGTTTTGCGTATGAAGGAGTAATCCTCCATATTGACGCCCAAGTTCCGCATACTCTTCAGATTTTTTTGCTTTCATTTGAAGTTCTGCTGATTTGACTAAGGATTCATACATGGAAGATTGAGAAGATTTAAATCCACCCTCAAACAAAGGAAGATCCACCCCTAATGTACCCATTTTAAATTTCTGTCGATCAGGATTATTGAGTAAAGCAGGCGAAAAATCAGTTTGAGTGATTGACCGCTGACCCAAATTATTAAAAAAGACTTGAGTCGGATCATTAGTATTTAAATACTGACCCATCGTATATACTCTGGGAAGCCAATGCCTTTTGGCCCTATTAAGAGAGAGCTCACTTGCCTCTTTTTCTTGAAGAGCAGATTTTTGCTCATAAGATTTCTCAAATACACTGGCCCAAATTTCATCAAAACTTTTGGTTTGCCCAAAGGCACTTGAGGAGAAAATAATAAAAGCCAAGAGAATTGTTTTCATTTTATTCCTTTTACCCACAACAGCTTTTCGAGGCCTGATCACAATTTGATATTTTCTTGTTATTCCAAGGCATTCTTTGAAGAATAAAAACCATCGGGCAAAAACCGGTATACCCAGAAAGAGCAAGACCAAAGCCCACGAATAAAGCAAGATAAATCATTTGCGGACTCAAAAAGTGTGCAGCTAAGAAGGCCAAAAAAATCATACTCGAAGCAACAATTTGAACTTGTCTCATGATAGGAAAAACGGATCCTTTTCCTCTTACCGAATTGCCTTCGCTTTTCCATTTTAAAATACCACCCTCATATGAACTGAATCTCATATTGCCCGTATCGATTTTCTTTAATTCATTAAGGGCGATTCTAGATCTATTTCCTGTTCGGCACATAAGAGTGACTTCATCACCCTTAAGATTCCTTAAAATTCCAGGTATGAGGAGATCGAATTGTGACATTGGACAACATATTGAGTCAGGAATATGCTCTGCTTCAAACTCTTCTTTTTCTCTTACATCAATGATAATCATATGAAACCTCACTTTGAATTCACTTTACAATATTACAACTTTATAATATTATACTTTACAACGATTGACAAGAGGATCATATGGAATTTTTTAAAACAAATTGGCCTTTATTACTTCTCGCCTGCTGGTTTATTTATAAATGGTGGCTAAGCCGACGAATTAAGAAGCTTCTTCCTGAACTCAAGGCCAAAGGAAGCATCTTGTTAGATGTTCGCTCAGAGGCCGAATATAATTCTGCTCATGCTCAGGGTACTATCAACATTCCGCTTAATCAGCTTTCTGGCCGACTGAATGAGCTCCCGAAAGACAAACCAATTGTGGTAGCATGTGCCAGTGGTACTCGAAGTGGCATGGCCAAAATCATGCTCAAAAAAAATGGATATTCAGAAATTTATAACCTCGGTTCTTGGGCCAATTTCTAAAGGAAATATATGAAAATAAAAAAAATGTTGGATTATCTTTTTATCCCTTTTGCTATCGTTTTAGTTTTTAATTTATTTTTTAAAAGTTATGCCGCCGCTGATCCTCAAAAGGCCTACGATGAACTGACAACAGGGAAGGCCATTTTTTTAGATGTTCGTGAAAAAGATGAAGTAGAGCAAGGGATGATCAAAGGTGCACTTTGGTTTCCACTTTCAGATCTTTCTTCGAATAAGGCCGATACTATAAAAAAAATTAAAGAGACTTCAGCTGGAAAATTCATCTATGTCTATTGCCGCTCAGGAAGACGGGCCGATAAATATATTTCGGAAATCTCTGCTGAAGGTCTTACGGCCACAAACCTTGGAGGGTTTGAAGATTTAGTAAAAGCGAAACTTCCAACGCAACCTAAACCATGATTAGAATTTTTATCGCTCTTACTCTTCTTATCATTATCGCTTCGGGCCTTGCTCCACATTGGAGCATTGCCCTTGGGTTAATTTTATCGATTTTATTCCCAGTAAAAAACGAAGATCGCACACTTATCAAATCCTCAAGTGCAAGAATTCTTCAAATCAGTATTGTCCTTCTAGGGGCCGCACTTAATTTTCATGCTGTCCTAAAAGATGGGGTGGCCGGAATAGCTCTGACTTTTTTTAGTATTTCTTTTGTCATGATTTTGGGAGAAGTCTTAGCAAAAATTTTTAAAGTATCCTCTCCTATCTCTCATCTTATTACAGTAGGAACAGGTATTTGTGGAGGTAGCGCCATTGGTGCGATTGGGCCAGTTCTTAAAGCAGACTCTATCTCCATGGCCATCTCCTTAGGAATTGTCTTTATCCTTAATGCTATTTCAGTTTTTCTCTTTACCTATCTAGGGAAATACCTTCACTTATCTCAATTACAATTTGGTACTTGGGCCGCACTTGCGATCCACGACACAAGTGCCGTAGTGGCGGCCTCTCAAATTTATGGAGAAGAAGCACTCAAAATTGCCACCACACTTAAACTTACTCGAGCTCTTTGGATCATTCCACTATCTCTTGGATTTACTTTTATTAAAAAGTCAGAAAATAAATTTTCATTCCCTTGGTTTATTATTTTCTTTCTTATAAATTCACTTCTTTTCACTCTCATTACTGATCTTCACCAGTTTATTCCTGTTTTTAAAACCATGGCGAAATATGGCTTTTCCATGACTTTGTTTTTAATCGGTCTTTCTGTTTCCAAAGACCAACTTAAAACCATCAATTTGAAAACTATTTTCTTTGGTATTACACTCTGGCTGATCACTCTGATCACCTCTCTTTTTTATGTTAAAAATTATCTCTAGAGGTTGAAATGAAAGATTTTTGGAATGATCGATATAAAGATGCAGATTACGCTTATGGAACTGAGGCGAATGATTTTTTAAAAGAATCATCCCAGCGCCTCAAACCCAATGGCAAAATACTTTGCATTGCTGAAGGTGAAGGCAGAAATGCTGTTTTCCTAGCAAAAATGGGATTTGATGTTACTGCAATGGACCTCTCTTCTGAGGGAATTTACAAAGCAAGAAAGCTTGCTCAAAAAAATAACGTCAGTATGACTACCATTGTTTCTGATCTCACGACATTTAATTTTGGGACTGAAAAGTGGGACGGAATTATTTCCATTTTTGGCCATCTCCCATCAATCATAAGAAGGCCAGTTTATGAACGGGCCATTCAAAGTTTAAAAATAAATGGTCTTTTCATTATGGAGGCCTATACTCCTGAGCAGCTTGAACTTAATACTGGTGGCCCTAAAGATCTTGATATGCTTTTAACTGAACAGATCATTCATCAGGAGCTTGGGAAGCTTAGACAAGTCTTTCTTAAGAAATCTAGACGTACGATTCATGAGGGTAAATTTCATAACGGGGAAAGCTCAACCCTTCAATTTATTGGACAAAGGGTATAAGTCTCATTGTCCAACTTTTGTCTATTTTATTCCTTTTTTCTCCATGGTAATTGATACTTATAACAACCACAAAGGGGTTTTAAATGAAACTGACTTTTTCCTTATTGCTCCTAGCTCTCACTCTCAATTTTTCTTTCGCTAAAGGTGAACTAAGAACAGCCTCTCATGTCGATGTAGAACGCTATTTGGGTAAGTGGTATACCATCTCTTCTCTTCCTCAATTTTTCACTAGAAAATGTGTCGCTCAAACAGCTGACTATGACTTAATTAACGCTCAAACCATTAGTGTTTTGAATACTTGTATCAAGGCCAATGGTTCAACAACAACTATTAATGGTCAGGCGGTTATTGTAAATGCTCAAACTAATGCTGAATTAGAAGTGACATTCAATAGCTTTTGGACACGCCTATTTAGAGTTAAAGGTGATTATACTATTGTAAAACTTGACCCTGAATATCAGTATGTTTTAGTTGCTAGTAAGAATCGTAAATCTATGTGGATTTTATCTCGCACTAAAACAATGCCAGAGTCTATCTATAATGAATATGTGGCAGAAGCAAAATCCCAGGGCTTCGCTGTAGAAAAACTTGAATTTTCTAAATTCTAAACTTGTTTGAGATCCTCTGATAAAGGGGATCTCGAATTTCTAAAATCTCACTCCAATTAGTTGTATATCGATATTCTTCTCCATCTTATGATATAATGAGCTACTGATCCAATTATTAGCAAAAAAGAACCAAAATATTTAATCCATCTTCCAGGGTCAAAATTCACACTTAATATACTACCATATATTCCTGGATCAATTTCAAAGTATGATGATTGATAAAACGTAAAGCTTTCGTTTTTCAAAGGATTATTCATTGAAACATGCTGAGGGCTTGCACCTTTAGTTCCTTCGAATAAAGAGATGTAGCTTTCAAATGAAGCAGGTGTCATCGCCCCTGGATCTGTAGTTATTTGAAATTTGTTCAAAGTGAGTTCATAAGGTAGAAGGATTCTCTTTTTACCCAATTCAAATATTATTTTATTTCCATCTTCTTCAAAAACATAAGGCCGATTTGATTTTACCCAGAATTTTTTATCGAAAATTTCAATTTTAATAGCTTTTAAAGTTTCTTCATCTTTTTTGGGGATTATTGAGAAGGGATCTTTTGTCGGATAAGCATCAGTGTGATGTTCCATAATTTTAAATTTTAAATTCATCCAAGGTAATGTAACCTCTTCCCCATCATTTAAAGCTAATACCTGCCATTTGCCTTTTTCAAAAAAAGCTACCCCTTTTCCAAATAAAAAAAGATTTATACCCTTTTCAAATAATTTTTTATTAAACATTCTGACTGGTGAAGATATATCAAATTCCATTTTCTCATTAAGAGGAATAGGAGAAATTTCTGGAAAAAATTTAAGTTCTTTTCCTTTAAATTCAATTTTGGATAAAACATTTCCATTATATTTTAGCTTCTTAAATATTTTCGATGCTATACATTCATTTGAGGTATAATTAATTAGAAGAATATCATCCTTCGTTCCATTAAAACAATCTAACAGGACAGGGCTTAAATATTGAATATTAATTGGCCCAAGTTGTATGCTGTTAGAAAAATCAGCGCGAGAATCTTCACTAACTACGATCTCCTCTTTTACAAAATTGTTTGAAATACGGTATCTAAAAGAGTTTGTACTCAGTCTTTCAGACTTAACCCATCTGAGTTTGTCACTAGCAAATGGAATAAACTTCGAAATTCGAAACTCTCCATAATTAACTTCAAGGTCTCTTTCAAAAGCTGTATAGGGCAATGAAAAACGTATTTCTTTATTCTGTGCAGGAATTCTCATCCTTAATTCATCTTCACTAGTAAAAACATCTCTAGTTGGTTCATTAGGTAGTAGAGTTATACTACCATCCACACCCGAATAATATGTTACGAATGAACCTAGGAACAAAATTAATAGTCCAGAATGAATCACATAAAAGCCATAAAGATTTTTTTTAGGTGGCAATCTTATTAGAGTTGCAAATAAGATAGATAAAAACATTGCAAATTGAATCCCGATAAACCACCAAGATTTGTAAATAAGTCTTCCTGCAAAATCAGTCCCGTACCAAGATTCAATAAATGTTCCAGTTGCAAGCGCTACTGAAAATAAAGAAATAATAACAACAGCAAATTTTAAATTTCCAAAAAATTTCTCAATTTTAAAGTATACCAACAGCAACTCTTTCATAAGCCTGAGAATAAGTTAAATACACAATAATTAACCTGATCTATGTCAGCCTTAATATATTGACTTAGAACAAGCTTACTTTGTAAGAAAATCTTACTAGAATCAATACAATTGAAACAAAGGAGGCGGTAGAGGAATAAATATGATGTCTATATAAATTTGGGCTTTAAAAAAGTTAGGGTGACACCTTCCGGAGTCACCCTACTATTAAGAAGTCGCAAGTGCTCTTGGAAAAAGAATATTATTTTCAAGATGGATATGTTCCATAAGTTCTTCTTCAAGTTTTGCTAATCCAGAATACAATGCTCTCCACGTTCCACATGCTCCTTCGGGAGGAGTAAAATCGTTTGTCAGTCTGTGCATTTCATCTAATTGCTTTCCGTGGGCCTCATGTTCCATATTCATTACTTTAACAGGCATAACTGCAAGGTGACCCTGGCCATTCTTTATAAGAGGAAATAAGACATTTTCCTCTTTCATCATGTGCATTTGAATTTCTGAATACATTATGTTGAGAAGTTGAGTCAGTCCCTTTGGACAAGCAGTATGGTCACCGTGAACCTGCTCTACTTTCGTTGAAAGGGCAATTAATTCAGGCAAACGTTTTTTAAGATCTTTATGATAACGATCAACAATAAACTCAGTCATCTCATTTAGCGGCATGACTTTGAAAGAAGGCCCTTCTTTTTGAGTTAAATCATTCAGTTGATTTTCAATCTCTTCCAAACGGAGGCCTTTTTTTTCGCAAGCTTCTTTTAATGTTTGCGTCCCTCCACAACAAAAATCAAGCCGATTTTTCCTAAAAATCTCTGTTGCCATCGGTAATGTAATGGCCAGGTTAGATAATGTTTGATTTGCAAATTCCATATTTGCTCCTTTTAATCTTTGCTTAGAATTAAAGTATTAAACATAAAACCTTCTTTGAAAGTGATACATATCATGTTTTTATCATTTATATGCTCATAATATGTACTTCATTTATCTAGGAAGGCCTATGAAGAAATACGAATCTCTCAATTTTGTTGATGTTGAATCTCTATATACCAATGAGCAGAAGAGCATCAGAGACTCTGTTCGAAAATTTGTCGACGATGAAGTCATGCCCCTTATGCAGGAATCGTTCCGTCAGGAAACTTTTCCAAAACAGCTAATTAAAAGTATCGCTGAATTAGGATTATTGGGTGCCAACCTCAAAGGCTATGATTGTGCCGGCGTAGATACAGTATCCTATGGACTCATCATGCAGGAAATTGAAAGAGCTGATTCTGGTATACGATCTTTCGTTTCGGTCCAAGGTGCACTTTGTATGTACCCTATTTATGCTTATGGAAGTGAAGATCAAAAACAAAAATTTCTTCCTAAAATGGCCAGAGGAGAAATCATTGGTTGCTTTGGTTTAACGGAGCCTGATTTCGGATCTAACCCTAGCGGAATGATCACAACTGCAACAGAAACTTCTGATGGTTACATTCTCAATGGAAATAAGATGTGGATTACAAATGGCTCTATAGCCGATGTGGCCATTGTCTGGGCAAAACTAAACGGAACGATTAGAGGTTTTTTGATTGAAAAAGGAACTCCAGGATTTTCAACTTCAGTAATGAAAGGGAAATTCTCTCTTCGCGCTTCTATTACATCAGAACTTCACTTTCAAAATTGTAAAATATCAAAAGAAAATATTCTTCCAAAAGTTGAAGGTCTTAAAGGACCTCTTGGATGTTTATCCCAGGCAAGATTTGGTATTGCATGGGGAGCTATTGGAGCTGCTAATGCTTGCTATCACGAAGCCCTTAATTATGTTTTAAATCGCCAGATGTTTGATAAGCCTCTTGCAGGTTATCAGCTGATTCAGGCAAAACTTGCCAAGATGGTTCAGGAAATTTCTAAGGCGCAACTTCTAAGCTGGCATTTGAGTCAATTGAAAGATCAAGGCAAAATTACTCCAGCCCAAATCAGTCTGGCCAAAATGAATAATGTCAAAATGGCATTGGAAATTGCACGTGATGCTAGAGATATGTTGGGCGCTAATGGAATCATTGATGAGTATCCGGTCATTCGTCATTTATTAAATCTTGAAACGGTTAATACTTACGAAGGTACTGAAGATATTCATCGATTAATTATCGGCAGAGAAGTCACGGGAATTAGTGCCTTCTACTAGGCTTTATGTTTGATAGAACGAAAAATATCGAGGGAAACTTTAAGCAGTTTCTTTTATCTGAGTCAAACAGTGAAGACTTCACTGAACTCAGCTCAAATCTTTGTCATATCAAATTAACGGATATTTTCGAGTCGCAAATTATTTCCCGATTACTGGATATCAAAGCAAGAAAACTTCGTGCTCAAGGCAAAAGTTATTACACCATTGGTTCAAGCGGTCACGAAGGTATGGCCACGGTTGGTGAAGTCGCCAGACTTACTGATATGGCCTTCCTCCATTATAGAGATGCAGCTTTTCTCATCCAAAGAAGCAAAAAACTCCCAGGTCAGACAATTATTCACGATATGCTTCTTTCCTTCTGCGCTTCAAGTGAAGATCCTGTAAGTGGAGGAAGGCATAAAGTTCTTGGAAGCAAAGCTCTTCATGTTCCTCCTCAAACTTCAACCATAGCTTCTCATTTACCTAAAGCTGTTGGAGCTGCTCTCTCCATCCGTAAAGCAAAAAAAATGGGAATAAAAGGAGTTCTTCCAGAAGATGCAGTAGTTGTCTGTACTTTTGGAGACGCTTCTTTGAATCATGCCAGCTCACAGACAGCGCTCAATTGTGCAGAATGGATCAGTTACCAAAATCTTCCACTACCACTGGTTCTTATATGTGAGGATAATGGAATTGGAATTTCTGTCAGAACTCCTCCTGAATGGGTTGCCAGCTCAAGGGCGCCGTCAAGAAATATGAAGTATTTTGAATGTGATGGTCTTGATATCATTAAAAGCTATTATGTCGTCTCCGAGGCTTTTGAATATGCCAGGACTCATGCTCGTCCTGTTTTTATACGTTTTAAAACAGTTAGACTGATGGGCCATGCGGGAAGTGACATCGAAGCTGTTTATCGCACTCTAAAAGAAATGGATACCGAAGAGAGAAAAGATCCTTTAATAAAAAATGCTAAGAGTCTTATTGCTAATGGCATTTTAACCCATAGACAAATTCTATCCCTCTATGAAAAAATTGAGAAAAGAATTGATCGTATCGCTGAAGACGTTGTTCAAAGACCAAAACTTACCACTCCTGATGAAATTATGGCCCCTCTCATTTCTAAAACCAAACTTCGGGAGTCACCTGACAATCCGACGGAAGAGGATAGAAAAAAAGTTTTTGATAGTGATTGGGAGCAGTTAGATAAACTTCACCCGATGTCCAAACTTATCAATTTTGGTCTAACTGATATCCTTTTAAAGTACAATGCCGCTGTTGTTTTTGGTGAAGATGTGGCCAAAAAGGGCGGTGTTTATAATATTACGGCAAATCTGGAAAACCGTTTTGGTAAAAATAAAGTTTTTAATTCTCTACTTGATGAAACCAGCATTCTTGGCTCTGCCATTGGACTGGCCCATAATGGTTTTTTACCTATACCAGAAATTCAGTTTCTGGCCTATGTTCACAATGCAGAAGATCAGTTAAGAGGTGAAGCCTCTACTTTAAGTTTTTTCTCAAATGGTCAGTACACAAACGGAATGGTAATCAGAATTGCTGGTTTGGCATATCAAAAGGGGTTCGGGGGTCATTTTCACAATGATAATTCTATAGCGGTATTTAGAGACATTCCCGGGATTATTATAGCTTGTCCTTCAAATGGTAAAGATGCAGTCTTAATGATGAGAAGCTGTATAAAAGAGGCTTTTGAATATGGAAGGATTGTCGTCTTCATAGAACCTATAGCCATTTATCCGATACGAGATCTTCTGGCTGCCCATGATCAAAAATGGTGTCATACTTATCCGAAAGATCTAAATGACAATGTTCCAATCGGTGAATTTGGAATAATTGAAGGAGATAAATCTCTTTGTATTATAAGCTATGGTAACGGGCACTATCTAAGCCATGAGGCCAGAAAAGATTTAATTGAAAATTATGGTGTCAATCCAACGCTCATTGATCTTCGATGGATTGCTCCACTTGATGAAGGAAAACTTTCCAGAACTTTATCACAATTTGCTCATGTACTGGTGGTGGAAGAATGTCGTAAGACAGGCTCACTTTCAGAATCTCTTATGACTATGATGATTGAGCATTGCTCGCCTCTTCCAAAGATCAAACGTGTTTGCTCTTACGATACGTTCATCCCATTGGGAGATGCGGCCCAGATAGCTTTAGTAAGTTCAAAAGATATTATTGAAGCTTCGATCATTTTGATGGGACTGGGAGAAAAAAAATGAGCAAGAAAACAGCAGTCGTTATTTGCCCTGGTCGAGGAACATATAATAAAACGGAATTAGGGTATCTTCATAACTATCACCAGAACAAAAAGAATTTTATCGATTCAATTGATGAATATCGTGCCCATCTTGATCAACCATCAATTTGGGAAATCGATGGTATGAAAGAATTTTCCCCCAAGGTCCATTTGCCCGGTGAAAATTCGGCTTCTTTAATTTATGCCTGCTCCTACGCAGATTTTTTATCAATCAATCGTGAGAAGTATGAAATTGAAGCAATAACCGGAAACAGCATGGGATGGTATCTTGCATGTGTTTGTGCAGGGGCCTTAAGTATTAACAATGGAACCCATCTGATAAATACCATGGGTTCTCAGATGAAAGAAGAAATCATAGGTGGTCAGATTATTTATCCTGAAGTGGATGATAATTGGATTTACTCTCCGGAATTATCTGCCTTAATCGATTCCAAAATGGATGAAGTCAACAAGATTGATGGCCACGAAGTTTATAACTCGATTAATTTTGGTGGCCTTAGAATTATAGGTGGTAATGATTCCGGACTAATTGCTCTTTTAAAATGCTTACCATCCCGTGAAAACAGATATCCTTTTCGTTTAATGGGCAATGCTGCTTTTCATACTCCACTTTTAACTGAGACATCGATTAAAGCACGACAAAATTTAAAGCAAGATCTTTTTAATACTCCTGAAATTCCTTTAATCGATGGCAGAGGAAAAATCTGGATGCCCTATGCAACAAATCTAAATGAACTCTGGGACTACACATTAGGCCATCAAGTCGATAACACATACGACTTTACAAAAGCAATAGAAGTGGCCGTAAAGGAATTTGCTCCCGATCATCTAATCATCACCGGCCCGGGAATGACAATGGGAGGGGCGGTAGCTCAAACATTAATCAATAAAAAACTAAAACCAATCAAAGATAAAGAAGAATTTAAAAGACTTCAGATGGATGATCCTTACCTTATCTCGATGTCCGAAAATTCTCAAAGAGAGCTTGTACTGTGAAAATTGAGGCTGTAAGAAAGTTCCACTTTTGTGCTGGTCATAGAGTTTACATGCATGAATCAAAGTGCGCCAATATTCATGGCCATAATTATGTATTACTTGCTTACGCTCAGGCCGAGGAACTAGATCCTCTTGGACGGGTCATTGATTTTACAATTTTAAAAGAAAAAATTGGCAGCTGGATTGATGAAAACTGGGATCATACATTTCTAATCTTTAAAAAAGATAAAGAAATGAAGAGGCTGGAGCCCATGATTCCTAAAACTAAACCATGGTTTATATGTGATTTTAACCCTACTGCGGAAATGATGGCCACCTATCTCTTGAAAGAAGTATGCCCTAAAGTTTTGAAAGGAACCGGGGTGATTATTAAAAAAATTGAACTGTGGGAAACAGAAAATTGTAAAGTAGTGGTAAAAGTATAAATTATGAAACTTCGTAACAAGCAATTCAGCCAAGTCATTTCTAAATATATCGTCATGCCTCAACATGCAAATCCCACTGGTTTGATGTTTGGTGGTGTCCTTATAGGATGGATGGATATGGCCGCTGCAATGGTTGCTGAAAAACATTCCGGGATGAATGTAGCAACAGTGTCTATAGAAAAAGTTATTTTTAGCTCCCCCATCCACGTGGGGGACCATGTTACCATTAGTGCTGAAATTTCAGAGATCGGAAATACCTCTATGAAAATATCTGTTTCAGTTGATGCAGAATCTGCAAAATCGGGAACAACAAGAAAAACAACAGATGCAATTCTTACTTTTGTTGCCGTTGACCATCTTATGAGGCCGGTCACAATTCCTCAATTAATAAACTCTTAGCTTGAGACATTCCTCTTTGAATTTACAAATAAAATCTTCCATATAGGAGATTCCCTTTCCTGTTTTATGATTAAGCCATCGATTTAGAAAAACCAGACGGACCAATTTTAGCTCATCGACATCCCTCTTGAGTTTACTCAACGATGATGATTCATGTCCTTGATAAAATTTATGAAATTGCAGATGTGTTTTTGATACATAGTAATCAAATTCCTGAATATGATCTGCCGGTCGAGTAAAAAATCTCTCAATTAATTTTTCATTTAAAGAATTAATTTCTTTTACTGAGAATGTCGCTTTCGGTCTTACAAAGAAACAAAGAAGATTTGATTGAGGTCTAACAAGTGGAACAAATTCAAAATGCTCAGAGAACTCGTCCTGTAAAAAATTGGCCTTCTCCAATAATTCATAAAAAACATTGGTAATCTTCATTAACTCAAATAAAAGTCCCCCATATCCATCGGAATTTAGAGGCATGATTTTATTTGAAAAATAAACAGAGGTTGCACTTGCACCAGATTTAGATCCTTCCAGAATATACTTCCCTAAAGGGAAATTTTCATCATTTTCATTCGCGGCGGACAAACAATAGTCTGCTTTTTCGGCAATAAATTCCTTAGAAAAACCATGTTTGGTAATAAAGACACCTGCCCCATATGGAGTAAAACCTAACTTGTGTGGATCAACAGTGATTGAGTCCACCTGTTTGATTGAATCAAAGATTCGTGCAACTTCTTCATACTGAACTCTTGCCTCTTTTGCTATTTCCGGGAAAAGAGATCCTTCCATGAAAAGTGTCTTGAAATAACCACCATAGGCGGCATCAACATGAACAGGGGAATAAATTCCTTTATTCTGCCAGGCCTTTAGCAGCGGAAGGACTTTCTGGATCGGATCAAAATTTCCAAACTCTGTGGAGCCCAGTATACAAACAGTTTCAAGTATTGGCCTTTTCTCTTGATAACATTTTGAAAATATCTCTTCCAGATGCTCAATCGACATACAAAGTTTTTCATCCACCTTTACCTGAAGACAATTGCTTCGACCAATTCCAAAAAGATTTGCTGATTTTGACCATGAGTAGTGAGCGGTTGCAGGAACTATGATCACTGGATGCCCCAACGATACATTGAAGATATCTTGAATTTTCTTCCAGAAATCTACATCACCTAGTTGAGAAATTGCATTTTCCTGAAGCAAATTGTTCAGTTCCAGACCATGGTTGCTACAAAATGAATTTAAAGAAGAAAGGAGCTGAGGTAATTCATCAAGTGGGAAATTGAGCAGTTTCCAGGCATCATCAGGAAGAAAGCCTGGCCAGGGCAGTTTTTTTTCTTTAAGTCCCATGCCTACTGTAGCGGGAATAAAGCGTGAATTCTTAACATAAAAAACTGATTCAAAATTTGCGATTGTACCACCACTGGTAATATGTCCAAACGACTTCGTGTCATCAAAATTAAATAATCTTGCAAATTGTCTTCCAACTTCCAATTCATACTTAAGAGTTACAGGTGAAGCTTCGGAAGAAACATTATTTGAATTAAATACCAGTCCTGCGTAATAACCGATTAAACTTGGAAGAGAGATGTCACCCGTCATGTGAGCAATATAACGAGGAGAAAAAAATGGCACATCCATTTTCAACTCGGCAAGGAGTTGAACCAGGGATTGAACAAAGCGATCCTGATAATCCTGCCCTATGGGCCCGATGAGATTGCGATATGGTATGAGGGGTGGATCTTTTGGCCAGAAGTTACGACGCCAAAAAATGACATCGTTATTTATTAGTTCTATCATCTCTTGAAAGAACTTGCGCTGTTCACTTTTTGGCCCCAGAAAATATAGGTCCTGTAGATTATCAAATTTTTCGTTCATTTATTTTAATTGACCGTCGAAAAAAACTTCGACGGTCTTTTGAGATTTTGGTCTAGCAATTAATTCCACTGTCTTTACGGTCATAGTAATACCAATTAAGCCCGAGGCATATTAGGTAATAAATTGTGAATCCATAAAGAGCATATTCTGGAGTTTTATTTGCAATCTGTTCCCCAAACATTTTAGGGATAATAAAAGAACCATAGGCACCAATTGCACCTGTCCAACCAAGAACTGGACCTGATTTTTCTTTATCGAAAATATAAGGAATACTTCTAAAAGTTGAACCATTGCCGATTCCTGATCCTAAGAATAGAAGCATAAATGAGAAAAAGAACGGCCACCAGTAAATTTCCGGAGAAGGAGCTTGTCTCGCCTGAGTAATAAAATAAGCAACAGCAAGAGCACCAACAATTTGTATGACTGTTGACCAAGTTGTGACCTTTGAACCACTGTTAACACGGTCAGAGATCCATCCACCAATAGGACGAATAGTTGCTCCAAGAAATGGTCCTAGCCATGCCCAGGCCATAGGATTTGGAGCAAGAGGGTTTTTTGAACCATCTGGAAGGTAACCAAAAACGTCCTGAATTAATTTCGGGAATGAAGCTGCATAACCGATAAATGAACCGAAGGTCATTACATAGATGACTGTCATTACCCAGTTATGTTTATCTTTAAGAATTCCAAATTGTTTATTTAATCTGTCTTTGATTGCTGAAGGTGCCAGATATTTCATCAGAGCGAGAGTTAGTAGAACAATTATAGGTAGAATAAAAAAAGCATTAAGCTTCAAACTCACCAGCATGTATGTACCGACAAAAGAAGCTACTAGTCCTATTCCTGTCAGAAGACCAATATTCATCATTGCCTGAACATCTGTAGTAAGGCCAGGAGAAACCGTTTTAAGATTATTCATCCCTAGCCAGATAGCAATACAAGCGAAAATAATAAATGGAACCCAGACAAATCCAGCGTTCTGGATATATAAGCTTCCACCGTCTGAAAGACTATAAGCAGCTCCTGCTAATCCTCCAAAGACCCCTACCTTCATTATTGCAGGTAAAAGGAACTGCATCACACTCACTCCTAGGTTACCTAAACCAGCATTAAGACCGAGAGCAATACCTTGCATTTTTTTAGGAAAAAAAGTTGTTATATTTGACATGGATGAAGAAAAGTTTCCTCCACCAAATCCTGAAAAGACTGCCAGGATGGCAAAAACATAATAGGGAGTTTGTATATCTCTTAGAGCGATGCCAGTTCCCAAAGCTGAAATGATTAAGCAACAAGTTGTAAAAAAAATGACGTTTCGTCCACCACCGATTGCAACAAGGAATGAATTTGGAATACGTAGTGTTGCTCCGGCCAGACCTGCAATTGCGGGTAAAGTATAAAGAAGCGCATTCACTTTCGTGAGATCAGCCTCTCCCATTGTAAAACCAAGATCCTGCATTTTTACAATGATAATCGACCACATCATCCATGTTGAAAACCCCAGAAGGAGTGCAGGAATCGAAATCCACAGATTTCTATTGGCGACTCGAGACCCTTGTGTTGTCCAAAATTTTTCATCTTCTACTTGCCACTCAGTGATAGTGCTCATCATAGTCTCCAAATGAGAATGTTAATTATATATGGTTTTATTTTGGATTTCTTGAGACAAAGTAGATATGAGACAGATCACTTTAATAGAGAATATAGATCATCAAATTGTACTACGATTTTTCATCATCAGAAATTTCACTCCCTGCTTTTTTGAATTCTTTTATGGCCTGACCTATGCCTTTTCCTAATTCGGGTAACTTCTTTGATCCAAAGAAAAAGAAAATAATTATTGCAACGATGGCTATTTCCCCGAATCCCAATCCAAACATATCTTACCTCCTGCATATTTTTTAAATTTTACCCTTAGTTTCAAAAAGAACCATGATCTAGGTCACTCTAAAGTTATTAAATAAACTTTAGAGTGACCTGAATCAAATAATCTTTAAGAGCAACCCGTCGTTGCTCCACAAGAATCACATTTTAAACAAGACCCATTTCGTACAAGAGTAAAGCTTTGACATTCAGGACAAGGGTCACCTTCATAACCTTTGATCTTTGCTGCCTGACGTTTTTGGGCCTCACGAGACATAATGAAATCTGCTTCTTTTGTATAGACCTTTTGGATTTGTACTGTTCCTCCGTCTGCATGAACCTCAGTTTCCATCATTGCAAGCAATGGACTTTCAGTAATAATCTCCTCATCTTGAATTGAACTAGGTTTTAAATCACTTGGTTTTACATGAACAAGATCGTATCTTCCCAAGTAACGACAAGCAAGATCTCTAAAGATATAATCAATAACTGAAGTCGCCATTTTTATATTGTCATGTCCTGTAACAACCCCATTCGGCTCAAAACGAGTAAAGGTAAAAGCGTCTACAAACTCTTCAAGTGGAACACCATATTGAAGTCCCAAAGATATTGCAATAGAGAAACAGTTCATCAGTGAGCGATAGGCCGCACCTTCTTTATGCATATCAATGAAAATTTCTCCCAGAGTTCCATCCTCATACTGGCCTGTTCTTAGGTAGACTTTATGGCCAGCAATATTCGCCTTCTGGGTATAACCTATCCTTCTATTAGGAAGAGATTTTCGATTCGATACTTCTTTATAAATAATTTTTTCAACAATTTTTTCAGCGACTTTCATTATCTGTTCAGCTTGAGATCCACCAATATCCATAATAGCAAGATCTTCAAAAGCTGCAGCATTTAGTGGCTGAGAAAGTTTTGAACCATCTCTATAAATAGCATTGGCCTTAACCATCAACTGCCAAGACAAACGATAGGCATTTGCAATCTCTTCAATCGTGCACTCATTTGGCATATTAATTGTTTTAGAAATTGCACCTGATAAATATGGTTGAGCTGCGGCCATCATTCGGATATGACCTTCAACTGAGATTACTCTTGTACCTGTTCGACCGCATTTATTCGCGCAATCAAATACAGGCAGATGTTCTTCTTCCAGTTCAGGAGCTCCCTCTACAGTCATTGTTCCACAAACATATAGAGTAGCTTTTTGAATTTCAGCATCCGTAAAGCCAATTTCTTTTAATATATTAAGCGTAGGATCATTTAATTTAACCTCTGCAATTTTTAATACCTTCGTTAAAAAGTCATCGCCCAAACTATATCGTGTAAAAGCAAATGTGATATCAAATGCTGTGGCAAGAAGCGATTCTACCTGTGAGAGCTTCTCATCTGTAAAGCCTTTGAGACGCAACTGCTCATGAGTAATTGTAGGAGAGCCAACAAGCGTGCCATGCCCAACTGCAAATTTGATAATTGCCTCAATTTGACTTTCTAAATAGCCTAGAGTTTTTAACGCTTGAGGAACTGATTGATTGATAATTTTAAAATATCCCCCACCCGCAAGTTTTTTATATTTAACGAGAGAGAAATCCGGTTCAACACCAGTAGTATCACAATCCATTACCAGACCAATTGTTCCAGTAGGTGCCAAAACAGTAGTTTGTGCATTTCTAAAACCGTAAAGTTGTCCAAACTTTAAAGCATCATCCCATGCATTTTTTGCCGCATCTACGAGATATTGATCAACGTATTTTGAGTCCAGCGGGCAAGGATGAATTGTTAATGCTTCATATTCATTGTATTGAGCTGCATAGACAGCTCGACGATGATTTCGAATCACCCGAAGCATATCTTCTTTATTCTTATCATACCCATCAAAAGGCCCATGTTCCTTTGCCATCAATGCAGATATTTTATAAGAAGTTCCTCCCATTATTGCAGTTATGGCCGCAGTAATATTACGACCTTTTTCAGAGTCATAAGGAATACCCTGGACCATCAATAAAGCACCAATATTAGCATAACCCAAACCAAGAGTTCTGTACTTGTAGGAACGCTCAGCAATCTCTTGAGAAGGAAACTGCGCCATCAATACTGATATCTCGAGAACCATCGTCCATAACTCACACGCATGAATGAATTTCTCGACATCAAACATATTTGTGACTGGGTCTAAAAACTTGATTAGGTTGATAGAGGCAAGGTTACAAGCAGTATCATCCAAAAACATGTATTCAGAACATGGATTGGAGGCATTGATTCTTCCATCTTGTGGACAAGTATGCCATTCGTTAATGGTATCATCATACTGTACCCCAGGGTCAGCGCATTGCCAGGCAGCTTCATTAATTTTTTCCCATAGTTCACGAGCTTTAACTTTTTTCACTGGTTTATTTTCGATACGACTAATTAACTCCCAGTCAGAATCATTATCTAGTGCCTTGAAAAATTTGTTGGGAATTCGAATAGAGTTATTAGAGTTTTGGCCAGATACTGTTGCATAGGCTTCAGAGTTCCAGTCAGTATCATAAATCTCAAATTCAATTTTTTCATAACCTTGCTTTGCTAAATCAATTGAACGAGATAGATAATTCATTGGAACCATATCTTTATTTGCTTCTTTAAGAGCTAATTTAAGAACAGGATTTGTCTTTGCTGAAAATTTTTCATCTCCAGAAATTTCTGACTTAGTTATAGAATAAAAAACATTTTCGATATGCTTTTTACAAATTTTAGAGCCAGTGACGAGTGCTGCCACTTTACGTTCTTCTTTTACTTTCCAAAGGATAAAATCTTCAATATCTGGATGATCGAGATCCAGACAAACCATTTTGGCCGCTCGTCTTGTTGTTCCACCTGATTTAATGGCGCCCGCTGAACGATCACCAATCTTCAAAAAAGACATCAATCCAGAAGAATACCCCCCCCCTGAAAGTTTTTCTTCAACTCCTCGAATATTAGAAAAATTTGTGCCTGTACCAGAACCATATTTAAAAAGACGTGCTTCACGATTCCACAAATCCATGATTCCGCCTTCATTTACTAAGTCATCTTTTACAGATTGAATGAAACAAGCATGAGGTTGGGGTCTTTCATAAGCAGAGGATGATTTCATCATTTTCTTTGAAATAGGATCAATATAGTAATGACCTTGGGGATTTCCTTTTAATCCGTAGGCGGTAAATAATCCGGTATTAAACCATTGTGGTGAATTTGGAGCGGCCATTTGATGAGACAACATATAAGCAATTTCATCATAAAAATTTTTAGCATCTTCTTTAGAATCAAAATATTTAAATTTCTCCCCCCAACTTGTCCAACAACCGGCCAAACGATTAAATACTTGTCTCGCATCTGTTTCACTCCCAAGAATGGGATTACTATTTTCATCAAGAATCATCTCACCTTTCTCATTCAGCTGAGGCACTCCTCGCTTACGAAAATACTTTTGTGCAAGAATATCGGCAGCAACCTGTGACCATGATTCAGGAACAGTGACCTCCATTGCTTGTTTTTTTGAACCGTCCACATTCCTTATTTCGCTCATACGCTTGATATATTTTTGATCAGCGTATGGACCTTTTGCTTTTCTTGTGAACATTCGATTTACTTTCATTGTATCTCTCCTTCAATGGTGAACCTGATTATTAAAAGAATCAGTACATACTTTTATGATTGATGGAAAATTTATCAGCGTCAAACCATATCTTGTGAAAAACCGGTGTAATATTTTTGACAAACACAATATCTAGTATTTTTAATGATTCAGATCAATCTTATTTAAAAGATAGTTTCAGGACTTATCCATGTTAGAAAGTTTAAGAAAAGATCAGATACATGAAAATTCAGGTTTCATCCATTTCAGCATTAACCGATTGGAGTCCACCTGAATGAAAAAAATAAAAAACAAAATAATTTATTAATCCTTTTTTCCCACGTCAGCTGATTCAGAAACATTTTTTTCAGCATACTTTTGATCAATATAATTTAGTGCTTCCTTCATTAAAGAAATGGGAGAGCTTGAAACATAATTTTGATCAATCATAGCATGGCAAGTTTTTCTCAAATCTGTAAGCAGTCTATCCATCGTGGCCTTGTAATTATTTTTTGTATCACTCATTTTATTCCCCTTTTATGTAAAATTTTGAATGCCGCCGATCAATGAAAAAACTTCGACATTATTTTTTCTCAATATTTCGCATGCCTTTAATGATCTGACCCCCCGGGCACATATCATTAAATATTTTATATTATCTTGTGGTATGAATTGAGAAATATCTTCTAATGGGATGTTCATAATTTTTTGTTTTTGAATAATATTTTCAATAAATTTACAAGATAGAAATTCATTTCTAGAACGCACATCTATAATTTGATAATCTGACAGATTTTCAGGTAGAATTATTTGATAATTATTAGAGAGAACTGACTCTTTCTTTTCACAACAGATACAGCCTTTAAGTGCTTTAAAAGATCTTTTCTCTAGAGAAAAATCAATCAGATCCACAAAGGCAGTTTCTTCATTTTTTAAATATGATTTATTAACAATAACTTTTAAAGCTTCCATCGCTTGCATACTTCCTAGTACTCCTAGTAATGGTGCCATAACACCTACCTGAGCACAGGTTCCAGTGCAACCATCCTTGGGTTCAATCGGCCAAAGGCAACGTAAGCATGGACCTTTTTGTTCTCTAAAATCAAAAAGATGTAATTGTCCTTCGTACTGATATACACTGGCCATGATGAAGATCTTTTTTTGCTGAAAGCAAGTATCATGCAATATAAATTTGGTTCGAAAGTTGTCAGTACAATCCAGAACAATGTCATAATCTCTAACTAACTGAGATGCATTATCTTGGTTAATTGCCATATCTATTTCTTTAAAATGACAAAAAGGAGCTATTTGTTTTAAATTCTCTATTGCCACACGAACTTTCTTTTTGCCAATATCTTGTGTTTTAAAAAGAATTTGTCTT
Organism: Bacteriovoracaceae bacterium; assembly: GCA_050247975.1. Taxonomy (GTDB): domain Bacteria; phylum Bdellovibrionota; class Bacteriovoracia; order Bacteriovoracales; family Bacteriovoracaceae; genus Peredibacter. Next base: position 75,477 of record JBFWTE010000002.1, on the reverse strand, counting down.
TGCAAATTGGAGATAGAAACTTTATCAAAATCTGCTACTCCTATAGTGCCAATACCTGAAGAGCAAAGATACTGAAGAGCAGGACAACCAAGTCCTCCAACCCCAACGACAAGAATTTTAGTTTGTGAAATTTTATCCTGAGCTTCTTTACCAAGTAATGTAATCTGCCTTTGGTAAAGTTCGTTAGCGGTGGTGAAAGTGGTCATAATGAGGAATTCCTTTGGCTGCACAGGCCAGACATTTTACCCAATCAGTTTGCCCATCTTCATAATATTCTTTTTTCCAAATCGGTACTCGAGTCTTAATCTGATCAATAATATATTCACTTGCTCTATATGCAGATTCGCGATGCTTGGCATAGACCACTGTCCAGACAGCAAGTTCTTTTAACTGTAAAGATCCTGTACGATGAACACAAAAAGCATCTTCGATACTAAACAATTTCTTTGCTTCGATAAGAATTTTATTTCCTTCTAATTCTGCCATTTCAGGAAATGCCTCATATTCCAGTTTTACAACCTTTCTTCCATGATTTTGAATTCGAACTCGACCTTCGAAAGTAACAATCCCCCCCACTTCCTGAGTTGTTGTATCCATAAGATCATGAACTTTTATAACAGAATCTACTATTTTAAACATGATTAACCACCAGCAACTGGAGGAATAAAAACAAGAACATCTCTTTCCTTTAAAATATAATCATCACTGACATATTCATGATTGACTGCATACTTTACTTCCTGTGAGGATAAAGGGAAAGCATACCGCATAGATAGTGTTTGATAAATTTCTGAAAGCTTTTCACCAGATCCAATTTCGATTTCCTCGAAGGTCTTTTCGGCTTTTTCTCTTAAACTGGCAAAATATTTAACTGTAATTTTCATGCCCTTTCTCCAGCAAAATTATCCAATATTCTTAAATGATCTTCAGGAGTATTGGCATTATCTAATAGATATTCATTCTCTAACTTAAGCACTTTAACTGAAGAATTGAATAAAACTTTTTGCGGGCAACTCATTCTTTCTCCTAAAAAATGTAAAAGTCGAGAGTAAATTTTTGGTTCATAAATAGCAAAAAGAGGTTCAAAATGATTTCGAGCCCCATTGAAATAAGCAGTCGCCTGCTTGAGCGGATCTCGTTTTCCAATTAATTCTCTAATCAGATCTTGTGAAATCAATGGGAGATCACAGGCAACAACCAAAAAGGCAGAATCCGGATGCTCATACATGGCCGAAGCGATTCCTCCCAGTGGACCAAAACCTATAAATCTATCCACGATAGTTGGAAGATGAGAAAGCTCAGGCCTTAAGGTCTGATCCTCTCTACAGGATAAATATGTTGGTAGCCCTAGATCTTTTAAAAGATCAAACATATAATTGGCCTGTGGTTTTCCATGATAAGAAATAAGCGCCTTATCTTTTCCCATCCTTGTACTTTTCCCTCCTGCGAGAATCAAAGCAGATAATCGAATTTCATCAAGTGAGGTCTTTAATTTCTGCTGAATAAATCCAATAATTCCATTTATGTCGTCACGATGGAACGACGGTAAGCCTGCTATTTTTTCTTCATTCCCAGAATATATAGTTGCCATTACATTGATGATTTTCCCCGATTTAAATTCTTGCTGAGCAGATCCTTCTAAATCTAGGAATAGGAATTTAGGATGTTCTGAATATTTATGTCCTTCAACGATGACAAAATCACAGTCTTGAAAATACTCTTTTTCCAACGAAAAACTATTTCCTTTAATCTGTAAGGCCATATGAGTGGGATCATTAATAAAAACCATTTGTGCACCGGCCTTAAATTGCCGATAAGTATCTTTGCCTATATGATCCATTTCAAATTTATGAGCATCGTGCTTAATATATCCAATTTGAGATGAAGATAATGAAGTAATTATTTTCTCAATTAATGTTGTTTTCCCTGATCCTGAAAATCCTGCGAAACCAAAAAGATGTGGATGAAAATTTTTTTTAAGCTTCATAGTCCTGCTTTCCGCCACTTTTCTTTTTTAAATATATCCTTTCTGTACAAATTCCAGGATTCATCGCCTTACACATATCGTGAATGGTGAGTGCTGCAATATGAATACCTGTCAGTGCCTCCATTTCCACTCCAGTTTTTCCAAAACAGCTTACCAGAGAGGACATTTCCAATCTTTCGTCATCGATGGGTTTTATGTCGACACTAATCTTTTCAAGTATTAAAGGATGGCAAAACGGAATGAGTTCATGGCATCTTTTTATGGCCATAGTCGCAGCAATGATAGCAGTTGCAAATACGGGCCCCTTTTTACTTTTAATATCTCCCCCATTTAATTCACACATTACATCTTTACCAATATAGATGATTCCAACGGCCATTGCTTCTCTTTGTGTTTCATTTTTTTCAGAGACATCTACCATTTGAGGTCGATTATCGCTATTAACATGAGTAAGCATTTATCCTCCAATTTGATACATAGGTTGCTCTATCTTTTCCACTCTTTCATATGGCTTCCATTTAAGAACCTGATTCAGAATTTGAGGATAAGAATCTAATGAAACATTCCTAAGATTAATGCTCTCTTGCTTCATAAGGCAGGCACGAAGAAATCCTTTTGAATCAATTCTTAATCGAGAACAACTTCCACAAAAAGGTTGAGATTCTGAAGCAATAAAACCTACCTGTACTCCATTATCCATTTGATACTTAAATGCAGTCGAATCAGATGGGACAGGTATTTGCTTCAACTTAAACTGCTTTCTCATCTGATAAATTAATTCGCCGGAAGAAATATAAGACTCATCAAAAAAACTAAGTGCAACACCAATTTTCATCAGTTCAAGAAAACGGATTTCAATTCCACGATCTCTAACAAATTCAATAAAATTAGGCAGCTCATCTATATTAGACTTCATAATCACAGTATTAATTTTTACCTTAAAGCCTCGCTCAACTGCTTCATCGATGGATTTGATAACTTCTGAAAGCCCATCAAACCTCGCAATTGAAGCAAATCGCTCCTTTTTTAAACTGTCCAAACTAATATTCATGCTGGTAAGATTTGTGTTTTGCAAACCGGAAAGATGCTTTTTGAGTAAAAAACCATTCGTCGTAATCCCTAAACTTTTCAATGGGATATCAGAAAGTTTTTCCGCAATTTCAACTAATTCAGTTCTGAGTGTTGGCTCTCCACCTGTCAAGCGGACTTCCTCTATTCCGAACTTATTAAAATTCCTAACTATATTAGTAATTTCATCCGGAGTTAATAAATCTTGAATCTTAGAAAAAGTTGCAGATTCAGGCATACAATAAGTACAGCGAAAATTGCATGCATCAAGAAGAGATACTCTCAACTTCCTCATGGTGCGACCGAAATCATCAATTAATATATTATGCATGGGTCTCACCCCAGAGATAGACTTCACTACTATACCCCTTCAAAAAAGGTCCCTCTGAAGGACGAAGCTCAATAAAACCATCTGAATCTCTTAACTGAAAAAAATCTCCAGATCCATTTCCGCTTAGTGGAGTAGCTATCCATTTTCCATCTTCTTGCACAACCTTTACAGCACAATAGAAAGTTAAATCTTTATTAAATTTAACTTCTGTTGATAGTTCGGCACGCATCGAATAATCCAGCTTTCCATTTTGAGAGAATTGAAGAAAAGGGACTACAAACTTTCTTAAATTTACAAGACAGGATACTGGGTTTCCAGGCAATCCAAAAACAAATATCCCCTTATCAGTTTCTCCAAACCACAAAGGTTTTCCTGGCCTTTGGGCCACTTTATGAAAAATCTCATTAACCCCGTTCTCTTTTAAGATCTTGGGAACAAAATCAAATTTCCCAGCAGAAACACCACCGGTTAAAATTAAAATATCTGAAGAACTTAAACAGGCTTGTATATTTTTTTGGATTTCTGATTCATCGTCTTTTACCAAAATTGTCGTTACATCACTAAAACCAAAAGATTTTAATTCTTGCTTGAGAGTGATCCCATTTGACCACCTTATTTGATGCGCCTCCGGGATTTTATCTATACTAACCAGCTCATCGCCAGTACTTAAAATTGAAATCTTGGGCTGGCCTTGAACCATTACTTCTGTACGCCCTGCAGATGCAAGCAACGCAATTGTCGTAGATCTAATTCGCGTTCCTAAAGAAATAATTTTATCACCACATCTATAGTCACTACCTCGAGGATGAAAATTTTTCGCCAATGACTGTTTATCCACAATAATTTCAGCTACCCCGTCAGACATTTTTAAATCCTCATAGCGTATAACCATGTCAGCACCATGGGGCAAAACAGCTCCTGTCATTATTTCAAAACAAAAAGGTCCCGCTGGTAATGGTTCAGACTGACTTCCGGCAGATACAATACCCTGAATTTTAAATTTAGAAGATGATTTTAAATAGCTCGAGTTTATAGCAATACCATCCATTGCAACTCGGTCGAATGGTGGTTGATCCAAATCTGAAAAAATATCTTCCGCAAGTATTTTTCCTAGAGAATCCTCTAACCTAACTAAGACAGATTTTTTTTTAAGAACCCGCGACATAACAGCAGCAAATGCTTCTTTCGTACTTAACATATTTCCCCTTCAAATGTGGAAGAACAGGCCTGTTTCCAAGCTTGCCGCGTCCTGGCCGCCGTATCTTTTTAGGAGTTAGGCCAGCAGGATAAGGAATGAATTCAAAGACAGTTTAATGTTATTTGGAGGGATCAAACATGACGTAAATCAAGAATCAGTAATTATATCTATCGAAGAATCAAAAAGTTCAGTCCTTAAAACCTTTTTTATAAAGTCCATTGTGCTGGTTAGTGCCATTCCACACCCTCCACAATTTCCGTGAAAAACTAAAACTATTAGATTATCAAGGACATGGACGCACTCTACATCGCCCCCATCACGCTGTAATAAAGGACTTACATGGAATGATAACACATCATTTACAATTTTTATTTTCACCCCAGTTTCGAGTTCAGAAAATGCACCTAGTTTTTCTCTATCAAAGATTAAATGAGCAAATGGATAATATTCATCCTCCGCAGGCGAGGATTTTTTTTCTGAATGAGAAACGGTTGTCGGTAAAAAATTTTTCTTAGAAATAGCCTTCGTAAGAGCGGGTATTACTTCATAATAACGATAGAGCTTCACCCCCTCATCCTCAAATGAAGATTGGGAGTTTTTATCTCTTAAAAATGAATCGATCTCCTTCATGCTCAATAATGGAAGCGAGTGAAAATCTCTTTTGTGAGAAAGTTCAACTAAAGCATCTAGAAAGGCCAGAGGAGCACCTTTAACATTCGTAATGTATCTGGCCTCTTTAATAATCTGGTTATTCCCCTCATGAGAAAGTTCACCATAAACTGTTATTTCACCATTAGAATTTGGAAAATGAAAGTGACAGAAAAAATAATTTTCCTTTTCAAAAACCTGATTACACTCTTCATCAGTTCCGATGAATTTTGGCCGTTCGGCCCTTTCATTTACCTTATTTGAACAATTAGATAGTTCCACTTACTGCTCCAAAGCAATTCCTTCTTCTAAATAAGGACAATTTTTAGGTATTAAAGGGAATTTTGCAAGTTGTTTTAAAAAGATTGTTAGAAACACCCCAGTGTAACCCAATGTAATAAAGATTTCTGGCCAGCTGATAGTTGGATGATGAACCGAATTATGCTCTAAAACTTTTGGGGCCACTAATAGGAAAACATTCAACCACTGGCCAACCAGAACCATCCAGCAAACTCTTTTCAAAAAAGTTGGATTGCGCTTCGAACTTCTTGGTAAGAGCATTAAAAAAGGAAGTGCCCAGTTGATGACAAGATTTAGCCAGAATAACCAGTCCCACCCGAAATGTTCCCGAAGTACATAGTACTCACCTTCTTCAGGAATATTCGCATACCAAATAAGCAAATATTGAGAATACCAGATATAGGCCCAAAATGTACTGAAGGCCAAAAGAAATTTTCCAAGATCATGATAATGATTCTCGTTAACTTCTTGTAGATAACCTCTGTTTTTTAGAAAAATAATGGCAAGAATTGTAAAAGCAATTCCTGAAACCATCAGTCCAGAGAAAGTATAAATTCCAAAAATAGTACTGAACCAATGAGGCTCAAGTGACATAATCCAGTCAAAACTTGCGATACAAAAAGTAAGTGCGAAAACAATCATTCCAATAGCCGAAAAGCCCTGAAGATGTTTCTGAATTTCCTCAGCACGCTCAGGATACTCATCCTGTTCTTTGGATTTCTTTCTGAAAAACCATGCCATACCAGACCAAGCAAGCATACAAATGACCATTCTCACACCGAAAAATGGTAGATTAAGATAACTCATTTTTTGAATAAGGATATGGTCCTTAAGAACGATATCTGTATGAGTCCACTCATAGAGTGTATGAGAACCTAGTAGGATGATAAGCATTGACAAACACAGATAAGGAACAGAACCGGCCAAAGCTTCAAGCACACGCCTATAAGGGGCAATAAAAGATGCACCAACAATATTTGTAAGTGCCAGCATAAAAACGCCAAAGAGAGCTATACACAAAAAATAAAAATTAAGTGTTAAAATGTTAATCCATGCGATCACAGGTTGCTTCAAAAAGCTTCCGGCCAATCCAAGACCTCCCACAACCATCAAGGTAATCAGCGTATTTTTCAACTGACTATCTTCAGTATAAATATTTTTATTAAAGGCCATAAAGACTCCTACTTTTGCATCTTTTTAATATATTGAGAAAGAAACCATCTATCCTGAATAGTCATCTGTGCTGCGTGGGCAGGCATATCGCCAAATCCAACTGTAATCACATGAAAAACTCTTCCCTTTGAAAAATCTTTCACACGAGTTGATTTCAAAGATGGAGGAGCAGGAAATTTTTTAGAAATTACTGGCCCGTCACCCTCACCGCTGACTCCATGACAAGCACTACAGTAAGCACCATAAAGATATTCTCCACGTTTTAAACTTCTTTCTGTTTCTTCGTTTGGATCTTGAAGCTCTTGCCCGGCCTTAATAGCATCTGCCTCAGACTTAGAGTAGAGATAAGGCATTTTACCTCTGGCAATGGTTCCCTTCACAGGATCCATCATTGTTCTCTTGTCTGGAGTCAATTCATTTTCAGAATAGGCTTCGTAGGCAGGAGAATAAACCATATCATCAATGACAGTAACTCCACGGTCTTCTGGATTTTTACTGCAGCCGAAAGAAACTAATATTAATATCAGCAAAACATAAATTTTCAATTTACACCTCTTTCATTTCCACTTCAGAAGCGCCAAAGTCTTTGAAGGTTTTACTCATAGTAAGCACATCTATCGAAGCATCTTTCAACTCAAGCGCAATTACAAATTTGTCCTGACAGGCGCGTGAGTGTAAAATTGCATTTTGGTAAACCGGCATCAAACGATTACGGATAAGAAAAGCAAATACAGTTATAAAAGCACCAAATAGTATTGTGATTTCAAAAGCAACAGGAATGAAGGCAGCAAAAGAATTAAATGCCTTTCCTCCAACGTTAATCGGCCAATCAATAACTGAAACCCAATATTGAAAAAAGATCGCTAAACTACACCCAATCGTTCCGGCAATCATGGTAATTACCGGCAGTCTGGTTCGCTTTATTCCTAAAAGTCCATCTAAACCATGCACGGGAAAAGGAGTATAGATATCGTGGATATTGATTCTATCATTCTTCAATTTCTGAGCAGCATGGACCATGTCATGCTCATCATCAAAGACACCCAAAAGATATTTTTTACTCATAAGTTACTCCTAATGCTTTTTATGTTTTGCGAAGTTCAGCACTGTCTTGACCTCTGAAATCGCGACAGCAGGTAAAAAACGAACAAAGAGAAAGAACATCGTAAAAAAGAGGCCAAAGCTTCCGATGAACGTGCAAATTTCAACCCATGTTGGAGAGAACATTGCCCAGCTCGAAGGAAGGAAATCACGATGAAGTGATGTTGTGATGATTACGAATCTCTCGAACCACATCCCGATATTCACAAAAATTGAAACGATAAATACAATGACTAAATTGTTTCTGATTTTTTTAAACCAGAAGATTTGTGGAATGACCACGTTACAAGTAACCATTGACCAGTAGGCCCAGGCATATGGACCGAATGCTCTATTCAAAAAGACAAAGCGTTCATATTGGTTACCACTATACCATGCAATAAAGAATTCTGTTCCGTATGCAAGACCTACAATCATACCAGTACAGATAATGACCTTACACATGGCCTCAATGTGTCCCATAGTAATAAAATGCTCAAAGTTCATCACCTTTCTAAGAATAATTAAAAGAGTCAGAACCATGGCAAATCCGGAGAATACGGCCCCTGCAACAAAGTAAGGAGGGAAAATCGTTGTGTGCCATCCAGGGATTACTGAAGTTGCAAAGTCCATACTTACGATTGTGTGAACTGAAACAACCAGAGGAGTTGCTAAGCCGGCCAGAATCATACAAAGCATTTCATAGCGATGCCATGTTCGATGGGACCCATTCCAACCGAGAGAAAAAAAAGTATAGATTTTTTTCTTGAGGGAACCTTCTGTGGCCCTGTCTCTCATATTAGCGATATCTGGAATTAGACCAATATACCAGAAGACAGCGGACACTAAGAAATAAGTACTAATTGCAAACACATCCCATAACAGTGGAGAACGAAAGTTAAGCCAAAGTGAACGAGTGTTTGGATAAGGGAAAACCCAATAGGCCAACCATGGACGCCCCATATGAATAATCGGATACACACCTGCACACATAACGGCAAAAATCGTCATTGCTTCAGCTGCACGATTTATCGAAGTTCTCCATTTTTGTCTGAGTAAAAAAAGGATAGCAGAAATTAATGTTCCCGCGTGACCAATACCAACCCAGAAAACAAAGTTTGTAATATCCCAAGACCATCCAATCGTTTTATTAAGGCCCCAAGTACCAATACCAGTTTTGAGCTGATAACCAACAACAAAGATTCCCATAAGTAATACGAGAGAAGAAATGGTTATTCCAATCTTCCAAAGTTTACCAGGGGGCCTTTCAATAGGACCGAGAACATCATCTGAAACTTCTGTGTAGTTTCGTTCTTTTGTCACTAGAGGTTTTCTTAATTTACTAACAACTTCACTCATATATCATCCTTCAGATGTGTTTCTGACTTTTGTCAAATAACCTACTCTAGGTGCCACTCCAACTTCTTCCAGCACACGGTAGTAACGTGGATCTTTTAATTTCTTGGCAATCTCTGATTGAGGATCATTAATATCCCCAAAAACGATTGCATCGGCCGGACAACTTTGTTGACATGCCAGTTTAATGTCACCATCTTTCAATTCACGTCCATCTTTTTTCGCTTGTAATTTCCCTTCCTGAATTCTGTGTACACACATACTACATTTTTCCATCACACCTCGGGTACGAACCGCGATGTCAGGATTCAGAACCATATTTTCAAGCTTGTCGTCATGAGCATAATCAAACCAGTTGAAACGACGTACTTTATATGGACAGTTATTCGCGCAATAACGAGTACCAACACAACGATTATAAACTTGTTGATTTAAACCATCGGAACTGTGAACAGTTGCCAGTACCGGACAAACTGTTTCACAAGGGGCATTATCACAGTGAACACACATCATAGGTTGATGTACAACTTCCGGATTCTCATCATCACCTTTATAGTAACGGTCTAATCTTATCCAATGCATCTCTCGACGATTATGAACCTCATCCTTACCAACTACTGGCACATTATTTTCAGCATTACAGCTAACAACACAACCAGAACAACCGGTACACTTATTTAGATCAATCATCATGGCCCACTGATGGCCATCTTTTTTATGATCTTTCCACATAGAGACTAGTTTTACTCCACCAGCATTTCCTGCTGCTGGATTAATGACATATTCATTCAGAGAAGTTTCTCGGACAATATCTCGTCCTTCCATTGAATGGTGAGTTTGAGTCAGAGCGAGTTTATATTTCTCACCTGTTTTTTCTAAGCCTTCGACATTAAGTCCTGAATGAAATGAGTTGTCTGAATAAGTCACCATTGACCAGGCATTGACCCCGACATTTTTTCCGGCCTTACCACTTACAGTACGGCCATAACCTACAGCAAGTGCCACTACATTTTCATGAACACCAGGTTGAACAAGTGCAGGAGCTCTAAATTCCTTCCCATTAACTTTAAATTTTACAACTTCGCCAGTTGAGATAGATTTTGATTTCGCAAGCTTTGGAGAAACCATCAAGTAGTTATCCCAAGTCACTTTAGTGATTGGATCTGGCATTTCCTGCAACCAAGGATTGTTTGCAAGTTTACCTTTTTGCAAACCAATTTTCTCATAGGCCACAAGTTTAAGACGAGAACTTTCGGTCTTCACATCTAAAGAAGAGCTACCTCTAAAATTAAATGAAGTAGTAGCAGCGGGAGCTTTTGATACTATCAAGATACCATCGTGAATGGCCTTATTCCATTCTAGTCCCCAGAACTGTCTCATGTAATCGTCATAGTTAATATTTTTATCTGACCATACAAGAAGTGATTCCTGAGCAGGTCGATTATTAAATAAAGATTGAATGACCGGTTGTGAAAAGCTATACACGCCACAGGCAATTTCAAAATCATCCCATTTCTCAAGGTAGTGGCGATCAGGAACAACAAAATTTGAATGCTCAGCGGTTTCATCAGGAGCTGATGCTAGTGAAATTTTGGTATTCACATTTTTCATGGCATTTTCAAATGCTGTTTGATCAAAATAATCATAGTATGGATTTACATCGTAGAAGATAACATTGGCATACATGCCTAACTGAGCATCTTTAACAAATTGAGAAAATTTCACATCACTTTCAACTTTAACAAATTCACGACCGGTTAAAAAAACAGTGCGATTAATATTAGAAAGAAGATCATTTATCGCATTAACTTTAATATGGTCAGCAACTTTATGTGTACCACATATAACAACTGACTTACCTTTTGCAGCTAATAATTCTTTCGCAATTTTATTAACAGCATCATCTTTAGAGAAAGAAATTTTTCTAACCGACAGTAAATAACTACCAGTAAGGTCTTGAAGTCTAGCTAAAAGGTTATTAACAAAAATGGACTCTTCATCAAAAGAAACAACAACTCTAGAATCAGCATTCGATCCAGTCATTGTCATATAGCTTTCAACTTGAATGTGACGAACAATATTTTTTCCTAAAAACAAATCTTTTCGCTTCGAATACTGCTTGGTTAGATAGACAGGATAAGTACCAGAAGAGAGAAAATCTGCAGAGACACCGACAATAACTTCGGCTTTTTCAAGATCATATTGCAAAAGATCTTCATGCCCAAAAGTTTCTAAGTTAGCTTGTGACTCAGCAGAATTTCCCATAGGGTTATAAAGAATGATGTCGACATTCTCATAAGCTTTTTGAAAATCATTCACGACTCTTGAAAGAGATGGGCCATAAATACTGCTCATCACAAGAGCCGTTTTCTTGCCTGAGGAAGCTGACTCTTTAAGTTTTCCTTTAATTTCTGCATCAATGATGTCGTAGGTTGAATATTGCCCATCTTTTTTGGAAGCCTTGAATCGTGTTGAATCATAAAGTGATAAAACACTTGCCTGACAGGATGGGCAAATTCCACCTTTTGAAAGTGGAGCTAGAGTATTTCCTTCGATCTTTATCGGGCGCCCCTCTCTTGTTTTAACAAGGAGAGAACAATGAGTAGGACAAAGTCCTGAAGTCGTTGCGTACCAGTTGGCCACTCCCGGAGTAATCTGATCATTTTTATGCAAATAAGGAATAGCCTTTTGTGCCGAGATTTTTTTACAAGAAGTCACCATCGGTAAAACCGAAAGGCTAAACCCCATGATCTTCAAAAAGTCACGGCGATTTTTATTCGCCATCCCCATGGTATAGGTCGCTTCAGGAAATTCTTCTTTAAGATCTACATTTTCAAGATCCTTATTCTCAACATCCTGCCAGTACTCTAAACTCATTTCTTTTTTATTATCCATATTCATTTTCCTCAATAATGGCATTTAGCGCAGTCACCACCAGCTCTAGTTTTATGATCAGTAGGTGGAGCAATTTCTTTTTGACGGTGGCAATCGATACACCAGCCCATTGAAAGATTTCCTGTTTGTTTGACTCTATCTTGTGTTTGGATGTCTCCATGACACTGCTGACATGCTACCTTTCCGACATTCACATGCTGACTGTGATTAAAGTAAGCAAAATCTGGCAAGTGATGAACTTTTTGCCAACGGATACTTTCTCCCTTTTCAAGCGAAGCTACAATTTTTTTCACCTCAGGAGAATCTTTCTTCACGTGTGTATGACAATTCATACAAAGATCAACAGGCGGGATACCTGCATGCCTTCCCTGCTCAGCAGAGTAATGACAATAGACACATGCTATCTGATTGTCCCCTGCGTGGGTTTTATGGGAGAACTTTATTGGCTGTGCAGGTGAATAGTGTTCAGTAAAATCAATTGAACGAGCGTATTTGATTATCTGAGCAGTTCCTAATCCAAAAGCAATCAAACCAAGGATCGACAAAAAAATTTTCATGATCTCAACTCACCTTTTAATGCTTTCCCGTTTTATCAGGCGACCAATTCCAACGAACAATCTGCCAAGGGCGTGCTACATATTGAACAGGAATGACCAGGAAGTGAACAAAACGTGTGAAAGGTATAAGCATTACAATAATAAAAGCATTTACAATATGAAGCTTCACCGGCCAAGGCATGCTGGCAACATAACCAAGTTTTGGATTGAGGATAAACAAAGATCTAAGGTACGGAACCATTGAAGCAGCATACCAACTCGAGCCCCAGCGATATAAAATCGCTATTAAGATTCCGGTAATCACTTGAATCATCAAGAAGAATAAAACAGCATAGTCACTTGGACGAGAAACAACTTGAATCCGTTTGTGAGTTAAACGCCGATAAATTAAAAGTGTAAGACCTGTAAAGGCCAGAAGTGCCAGAGCTAATCCGGTGACTTCAAGCGCAACAAGACGAAGAGGAACTTCATTGAACGCCAGAATTTTATCTGGACACAGAAAGGCAACAAAATGCCCTGTAAGTACACCCAAAATTCCGTAGTGCCAAGGAACTGATCCCCAGAACAAGTTTCTAGTCTCTAAAAACTGAGAGGAAAGAGAACTGAATTTAAATTTCTGAAAGCGATAGCGAACAATTGAAACAACCACTGCTAAAACAATGGCAATATAAGGGAAAACCCCAAATAGTAACTGATCACTCATAAGTCACCTCAAGTATCGTAGGATTCATTTTGTATTGTCGAGAAAGCATAGAATTTAGGGCCATAATTGGTCGAGCATATGGATTAGCACCTTTTCCGGCCTCAAAATTCTTCAACATTTTCGAAAGAGAAGGTAAAAGAATTTTTTCAATAAATTCTTTTTTAAACTCACTTTCCTGCATTTCTTTTAAAAGCATAAGAACATTTGGCAAATAATCGGCCAGTTCACTTTGATTCAACAAAGTTTTATGTTCAGCATGGAGATCTGACATTCTAACCAGAAACTCTCCTCGTTTATAGTCCTCACCAAAAAGGGTGTAGCCCACTTCAAGAGGACATACCGCCTGAACATCAAAAGTATTTGTGTACGCCTCTTCCATCGCTCCTCTCTCTTGCTTTGATAGGAATTCAATGAAAGGTAAAAGGACCTCATGATATGAAGAATCGATTTTTACTAGCTCTGCTTCAAGCTCTTTTGCGGCCTGAAGCGTTTCTGAACCAGGGTAACTTAAGATTTTAGCACTCAGTTGATAAATTCTTTCAGTCATACTAGATCCTTTCAACTTCTGTACTCGTACCAAAACCAACCTCACCTTTCGCTTCGAGTACCATCTTTGTCATTTCGATCGCCATCTCACGGTGAGATGCCGGAATAACAAAACGATCCTCAAAACTACACATAGAGGTCAGGCGATAAATAGCATTAGCTGTTTTTTCATCCAGTCCAACTTCTGAGAGGGCCTTATTCATCCATTCTTTACTTTGATCACCTACAGACTGTTCGCGACGGAACACTCTGACGGCCATAAGTTTTTTAAGAACTTCGCGCATACGTCCTTCATCACCGACGCTAAACAAGCTAGCAAGATATTGAATTGGTAAGCGGCTCTTCTCGATAGAAGTAAAGTATGTGTTATTACTGTTGTCATAGGTATTTTCAGAAATATTACCCATGATTGGAAGTAGAGGTGGTACATAAAAGAGCATTGGCAGTGTTCTAAATTCTGCATGTAATGGAAGTGCAATCTTCCATTCTTTTACCCATTTATAGACCGGAGATTTCTGAGCTGCTTCGATCATACTGTCTTCAAGCCCAGAAGCTTTTGCAGCTTTAATCACTTCAGGATCAAATGGATTAAGAATGGCATCGACTTGACCATCAACTAATTCGTTATCATTTAGATGGGCTACATTTTCAATTTTATCTTGGTCATAAAGTAGAACTCCAAGGTAACGAATTCTTCCCACACATGAATGCATACATGCCGGAATTTCTCCAACTTCTAGTCTTGGGAAACAAAGAATACATTTCTCTGATTTACCGGTTTCCCAGTTATAGAATGTTTTCTTGTAAGGACATGCACTCACGCACATTCTCCATCCACGACAAGCATCTTGATTGATCAGAACAATTCCGTCTTCCCCACGCTTATAGATAGCACCTGACGGACAAGCAGCAAGGCATGAAGGATTGAGACAGTGGTTACAAATCCGCGGAAGATACATCATCACTAATCGCTGAAGATTAAAAAGACTTTCTTTCTCTTCTTCATTCATGCGATCAAAGTTTGGATCATTCTTAGCAAATTCTTCTGAGCCAGAAAGGTCATCATCCCAGTTTGGTCCACCTTTAATATCAATGAACTCTCCAGTTACCATTGAAACAGGACGTGCTGTTGGTTGAATATCTGCCTCAGGAGAATTTATCAAATCCTCGTACTTATAAGTCCAAGGCTCATAATAATCATCCATCACAGGAAGATTTGGATTGTGGAAAATATTTTTAAAGGCCTTAAGTTTTGAAGAGCCTTTTAGCTCAACTTTATTACCTTTTTTTATCCATCCACCCTGATAATCTTCCTGATCTTCCCAGCGGAAAGGATAACCGGTACCAGGCTTCGTTTCAACGTTATTCCACCACATGTACTCAGCACCTTTTCTATCGGTCCAGAGATTTTTACATGCTATTGAACAGGTGTGACATCCGATACATTTATCCAGATGAAAAACCATTGATATTTGTGATCTGACTTTCATATTTTAATTCTCCTACCAGTCAACTTTTTCCATCTTACGAACAAGGATATGTGAGTCTCGGTTTACACCAGTCGGTCCCCAATAATTAAAGTGATAAGTAAATTGAGCATAACCACCAAGCATAAGATTAGGCTTCAAGTGAACTCGTGTAAGTGAGTTGTTCATCCCTGCACGCTTTTTACCTCTAAGCTGAGTTCTTGGAACTGAATAAGTTCTTTCAGTCGCGTGATAAATGATACACATGCCTTTAGGTATACGGGCGGATACGTTTGCTCTCGTACAAACAATTCCGTTATCGTTATAGACCTCTACCCAATCATTATCTTTTACACCAATTGCCTCTGCGTCTTCAGGGCTTATCCAGAAAGGCTCAGCACCTCTTGAAAGAGTGAGCATTCGATGAGTATCCCCATAAGTAGAGTGAATGTGCCACTTACCATGTGGCGTAAGATAGTTAAGGCGAATGCTGTTTGGTTCAGCTTTTGTTTTCCTCAAATCTCCATACGCATCAGGTTTTGGAGAAGGTTTATAAGTAGGAAGATGCTCCCCAAATGCTAAATATCCTTCATGATCTAGATAAAGACTTTGTCTTCCCGTTAAGGTTCTCCAAGGAACCATGCGGTCAATATTGTAAGTGAAAGCAGAATAAGTTCTACCATCTTCAATTAAACCAGACCAGATTGGAGATGAATGAAGTCTTTTCGGGGCTGCCTGCAGATCACGAAAATTCATTCGTACGCCACGATTTTTTTCAGCAATATCTGTAAGCTTGAGTCCTGTTTTTACTTCCATGTTTTTATAAGCACGGTAAGCTAATTCACCATTCGTTTCAGAAGCAAGATGAAGAATAGTGTTACATACTTCCATA
Organism: Bacteriovoracaceae bacterium; assembly: GCA_050247975.1. Taxonomy (GTDB): domain Bacteria; phylum Bdellovibrionota; class Bacteriovoracia; order Bacteriovoracales; family Bacteriovoracaceae; genus Peredibacter. Next base: position 59,277 of record JBFWTE010000002.1, on the reverse strand, counting down.
TCTTCTTTAAGTGATGGATAGATATTTCCGTTAATTTCCGTCGTTGGATGTGTTTTAAGCATTCCATCATAGAAGTCTTCGATCTCATACTTCACGCCGTGAGCACCAATCCCCTCTTTCTTAACGTTTTGTCCGAATGCACAGAATTTCTGATAAATTTTTGTATAATCACGTTCAACTGGAACGATCTTGTACATCGTTTTACCAGGGATCGCTTCACATTCACCCTTAGACCAATCTTTGATTTCTTTCTGAGAGATCTCATCAATTGAATCGTGAGCAAGAGGAGCAGTCACCACATCCATTACTGGATTTGGAATATGTTTCTCAGCTAACTTGGAAACTTTTTCAGCAATATTTCTAAAAATGGCCCAATCTGTCTTAGATTCCCAGACAGGTTGAATTGCAGGAGAAAGTGGGTGAATAAAGGTATGCATGTCGGTTGAATTAAGATCTGTTTTCTCGTACCAACTTGCTGTTGGAAGCACAATATCTGAATAAAGGGCCGAAGTATCCATACGAAAGTTAATATCAACCACAAGATCCATCTTTCCTGTTGGAGCTTGCTCATACCATTTAACTTCATGAACTGAATTTTTGGCAACTTCTTCGGCATCTACATTGGTATGAGTACCAAGATAGTGGTTAAGAAAAAATTCATGTCCTTTTGAGCTTGTTCCAATAGCATTTCCTCTCCAGATAAACCAAACGCGAGGAAAAGATTCTTCAGCATCAATATCTTCAATAGCATGAGTAATTTTTTTACCTTTTACTAAATCAAGAACATACTTTTTAATTTCATCCGCTGTTTTAGCTCCATTCTTTTGGGCCTCTTCACAAATCTTTAGAGTATTTTCTTTGTACTGAGGATAGAATGGAAGCCATCCAGATTTTACAGCTTGAACGTTAAGATCTGCCGCATGCCCTTTTGATATTTTATGTTGTCCTGGGCTTACGTTACAATTTTCATAATTCGAATCAAAGCGCCATTGATCAGAATGCATATAGTGCCAAGACGGGGCATTTTGTAATCGACTAGGACCTTGCCAGTCTTTTGCAAAAGCAATCGCTGCCCATGGTGCTTGAGGAGCAAGTTTCTCCTGACCTACGTAATGGTTTAATCCACCCCCATTTTTCCCCACACACCCAGTGAAAATGAGTGCGTTAATTGCTGCTCGATAGATCAAATTGTTATGGTACCAGTGATCAATACCTGCACCAATGATAACTGAACACTTACCTTCTGTTTTCTCTGCAGTATCACTCCATTCACGAGCAAATTTAATAACAGTGGCCTTGTCAATTCCAGTGAATTTCTCCTGCCAAGCTGGGGTATATGATTGCTTCTCATCATCATAAGAAGATGGATAATCTCCACCAAGATCACGATTAATACCAAATTGGGCCATCATGAGATCGTATGCAGTTGTAACGAGAATTTCTCCACGCTTAGTCTTAAGTTTTTTTACCGGGACACCACGCTTAAAGATAGTCTCATTTCCAAAATCTGTGATTTCAACATTAACAGTTGTATCTTTATTCGAGATAAAAGAAAGAGCAGGATTAATGTCACTTCCATCTTTTCCGTCTTTTAAAAGAAGATTCCATTGTCCTTTCTTGTCCTGCCATCGATGACCCATTGATCCCATAGGCATTTTTGGAGAATTAGCATTTTCATCCCACATAAGGAATTTCCAATCACCGTTCTCTTCGGACTCATATTGTGGAATATCCCCAGCTCTTACGAAACGGCCAGCATGAAAACTACCATCTCTTTGTTCCACTTCTACTAGGAATGGATTGTCAGTATATTTTTTTTGGTAATCAATAAAATATGGAACTGAACGCTTATAGTGATATTCATTTAGAATGACGTGGTTAACGGCCATCCAGAATGCGCCATCTTGACCTTGATGAAGAGGAACCCATTCGTCTGCAAATTTTGAAACTTGGCTGAAGTCAGGTGAAAAAACAGTGACCTTCGTGCCATTCATTCTTGCTTCCGGAATGAAGTGAACATCAGGAGTTCTAGTCATGCTTAAATTCGCACCCATCACAGCTATGAACTTTGAATTATACCAATCCGCTGATTCCGCGACATCAGTCTGTTCACCCCAAATTTCCGGCGAAGCTGGAGGTAAATCACAGTACCAGTCATAGAATGAAAGGTTTACTCCACCAAACAATTGAAGAAATCTTGCTCCGGCAGCATAGGAAATCATTGACATCGCAGGAATAGGTGAAAATCCAACAACTCTATCAGGCCCATATTTTTTAGCAGTACGGATAGTTGAAGCTGAAATAATCTCGAGTGCCTCATCCCAACTCACACGCCTAAATCCACCCTTTCCCCTTGCACGCTGATAACGATTTCTTAATTCTGGATTCTTTTGGATATAATCAAAAGCTTCAACAGGATCTGAAAACTTAGCTTTTGCATCTCTCCAAATATCAATCAGTGCTCCTCGAATATAAGGATACTTTATTCGAATAGGACTATAGAGATACCAAGAAAAAGAGATACCTCTTTGACAACCTCTAGGCTCATAAGGAGGAACTTCTTTGTTAAATTGAGGATAATCTAGTGCTTGTAATTCCCAAGTTACTATTCCACTCTTTACAAATACATTCCAAGAACAAGATCCCGTACAATTTACACCATGTGTGGAACGAACCACCTTATCATGTTGAAAACGGTTTCTATAGAAGGATTCCCACTTTCGGGTTTCCGGTGAAATGAGTTCATCAATCCAGTTACTCATATTATTTTCTCCCTCTCAATCACTAATAAGGCTTTTTTGATTTCTTTCTTCTTCTTCTCCAAACAGTATCTATACCCATAAGCCCAAATGTGGCCAAACCAAGTCCAACAAGCACGAATTTGTTTTGTGTGCTTCCATGATTAACTTCAGTATCTTTTTCTTTTTCGTATTTTGAATTTTCTGACATTAGGAAAGAACGAAGATAAAAATTTTCTTGTTCAGTCAGTGGAGAATTTGAATAAACTTCTGCCATTGTCGGGAATGAGATTTTACTTAAAACTTTATTCATCCCCTTATCAAGGTATCCAGTGTAACTTGTTTTAACTAAATCAGGTCCTAACGATCCGCCTCCAAACTGTTCTAGATTGTCACCGGCCCCATGGCATGATAAACAAGCAGGTCCACCATTTTTAAAAGGAACGTTTCCAATAAAGAGCTTTTTTCCCATCTCTATATCATAAGGACTGGCCATGGTAGCAGAACGAAACTGCACAGCTCCACCGGCTCCTTGACCAGTTTTAATAAATACCAGCAAGGCCTTAATTTCATCATCACTAATTTCTTGGGCCGGCATTTTTTTATTTTTAAATTTTGCAAAAAGCTCATTGGCAACACTATCTCCAGAATTAATAACCTTCTCTGAGTCTTTAATAAATTCAATTAGCCATTTTTCCTGTCTTCTTTCTGTAACACCTTTTAGATCAGGTCCAACGTCATCACCTTGCCCGATACTATGACAACTTGAGCACTTCTTATCAAAATATTCTGAAGCCTCAAAAGAAAAGGCAAGAACTGGCAACACTCCTACAGTTAATGAGAGAGTCAATTTAATAAAATTGTTCATTATTTTTCCCTTAGAGCAAATAAAACAAATTAAATGAATAAAGAGATAATAGAACTTATGTAAAAATCGAAAAATGATTTAAATCATACTTAGAATTTTTATTTTTATTTCAACTAGAAGACAAGAAAGGGTGATTTTAATCAGAATATAGTCACGTTAACTTTAAAATTGAACTTGTGAGGACAACCTACAATTTGAACTTATAATTCTCCAAACACTTCTTTTATTAAATGATAAAGTTTGCATTGTTTTTCTTTTAAGGCCTGAATAATCTCTGTTTTACCCAAAAGTACTAACACTGAATTGGGCGAAACCCATATATCAGATTTAAATTTTTTATTTTTCAATAGGTTTTCTAAACCGATTAGATTACCTGAATTAATAACCTCTATCTTCTTTCTTTTTTTAATGACATGCATTTCACCTTCCAACAGGACACAGACGAAGTTAGGAGTTTGTGATTCATACACATAATAAAAATTTTTACAACATTTTAGTGATTCAAAATTCTCTCTAATTTTTGAAAGTTGAAATTTTGTTAATTTTATCACTTTAGTTTTCATATTTTATAACTTCAATTGTAAATTCCTGATTGCCTATTTTTTCCATTAATAATTAGAGGATATCAAAAAAATAAACTATATCCTCTCAACAAACTATGATTTTAGTCATACCGACTTAAAACCATTTCTAATAAAGTCAATATATGAAAAACAGATACCCCGAAGAAATAATTTCATTACCACATGATCACCCCGTTAAAGTCTACTTCGACGAGAATGACTTTCTACAAAATATTTTAGAAGAACTAAAATGCAGTGACCCTAAATCAGACTTACAAAGATTCTTCAACTTATTTAACCAACTCTGTGAAGTAGAGAAAAGATTTGCACGAAAAGAAAACCAATTATTTCCTTATTTGGAAAAATACGGATGGTATGGACCTAGTCAAGGGATGTGGGCCTTTCATGATTCTATACGAGATCAAATTCGATCTTTAAGAAAAAAGATTGAGTCTAAAGAAAGTAATAATCTTGCACTTGATATAAAAAATCTTTCCGATGAGTTGCAACGATTAATGATGATAGAAGAAACTCGTTTACTTCCGTATGCTCTCCAATTGCTAAAGGAGGAAGACTGGAATGAAATGAGAAAAGGTGAGGTAGAGATTGGATGGATGCACCAGCAAAACTCAAGTAGTGAGGTGTTATTAGGAAATACAGGGCCAATGGATGAAAAAACTTTCAACTCCAGCTCACCCTTACAGATGAATGAAGGCTTCATGAATCTAGAGCAAATTAACCTCATGTTGGAGGTCATGCCAATTGATCTAACTTATGTCGATGAAAATGATAAAGTCATTTTTTATAATCGAGGGGAAGACAGAGTATTTCCCAGAAGTGCGGGTATCATTGGCCGTGAAGTAAGATTTTGTCATCCTCCAAAAAGTGTTTCCACAGTCCTACGAATTGTAAATGAATTCAAAGCGGGAACGAAAGATACTGCTGAATTTTGGATCCGTTACCGAGGGAAGGTAGTACACATACGCTACTTTGCCATTCGAGACCACTTAAAAAAATATCGAGGCGTAATTGAATTATCTCAGGACATTACAGAAATCCAAAAACTAGAAGGTGAAAGACGTCTTCTAAATTGGGATTTAGAAGAAGAAAGGAGCTAATATGACTACTGAAATTAAAGAGAAAGAAGAAAAAGACAAGGTTAAAAACGAAAGGCCTGAAAAAAGCGATGAACAAAAAGATCAGCAGGCCAATTCTAACTCTGGCGGAGGCTGCTGTGGTATCTGCGGTGGAGATTAAGTAATTTTTAGAATTTTAAAAGGGCCATCCCCTGATAGCATGAACTTTGCTGAAGGTATGAAATAAAAGCCGAGTTTAGTTGACCAACTCCCTCTTCCCAAGAGGGAGTTACAAGATATTTCTTAGGATAATGTGAAAAAAGCCTTTGAATAACTATTTCCTTAGGTAGATGGCAGATAAGTCTTTTTAGCATTTCAAAATATTCTACCTTACTCGGTAAATAAAAAGGTTTTTGTACATATTCCTTGGCCATAGCGGTACCCTTTATTATTTGTAATTGATGAATTTTTATAAAATCTAATGGATATAAACTAACTCTCGACAAGGTTTCTTTAAATTCCTTCTCCCCTTCCCAAGGAAAACCAAGAATTAAATGCGTACAAAGTTTTATCCCTTTACCTGAGGTCAATTCTATTGCTCTTTCAAAATCTTTTACGGAATGACCCCGATTTATTCTAGCAAGAGTTTTTTCATGGAATGACTCAATTCCATACTCAATGCAGACCTCATAATTTCTAGCAATATCTTGAAGAAGCATAACCTTGTCTTTATCAATGCAGTCAGGTCGTGTTCCAATAGAAATTCCAACAACTTCAGGGATTGAGAGGGCCTCTGAATAAATCTTTTCTAACTCACGCACCTCTTTATAAGTATTAGAGTAACTTTGAAAATACACAATAAAATTAACTAACTCCGGAAATCTCTTTCTGTAATTATTAATACCGTTCAGGACCTGTTGTTTAATAGCAAGAGATTTGTTTCCTGACGAAAATGAATCATTGTTGCAAAAAGTGCAACCACCAAAACCTTTCGTCCCATCCCTATTTGGACATGTAAACCCAGCATCCACCGAAATCTTTTGAATGCGAGTCCCAAAACGATCTTTCATGTAACGGGAATATAAATTAATCGGTGCTGTCATTTGGAATTTTTAAGTTCTTCGACTATATGACAAGTTTCATTGTAAACCTTTTCAAACGATTCAGATGAAACATCTTCATTCGTATTTTTACTCAAACCATATTCAGTCAAAACTAAATGAGCATCTATTTTAAAATTATGTCTCTTAAGACAGTTCTTGGCACATTGCAAAGGACAACCATCTAAGGCCAAGATCATCTCAGCATTTTGTGCGATTTTTAATATTGCCCTAACATCTCCTCCTATCCCTGCAATACAAGACATCTTAGCAATATGATTCCTTTGCATTTTTACAGCAATATTATTTGCAAGTTGGGCCACATTCGAACAACCTGAACATGAGTAAACAACAACTTCCTTCATTTTCATAAAAACCTCCGGCAGTATCATAGGTTCAACAAGACTCATTCAAAATGACTCAGATCACGTAATCTGAGGTAGTTGTTTAATTTCAAATTCCTGAGCTAGATCATTTATTTTATAAACTATCAAACCAATAATACTCAAATAGAAATTGGAACTTGAATCAAAACGAAAGGTAAGATCAAAATGAACAAAGAAGAACTAGCGTACCTTCAGAAAGTAGATCCCGTAAAAAAACAAGCAGAAGTTTCAAAAGAGCAACGTGGAAGTGATTTATCCCCAATGAGTCCACCTGACGCCTTTGCTCCTCCAACAAAAATTAAGGTTGAATATCAATATTTTCACCCCTTCCTTAAACATTTGGTAAATGAGCATAATGAACTAAAGATAGCTATGAATGAATTTAAAAAAATAGTTGATAAACTTGCAAGTACAAAACAAGTCATAGGCCAAGATGATAAATTGATTACACGTTTTTTTGATATCTTTATCACTGACTTTGTTATTCATAATAAAAAAGAGGAGAAAATTCTTTTTCCAGTGCTTGAGAAGAGATTTCTTGAAATTGGGGAACATAGCAAATCATCTAATCCCATAACTCCTATCGACGTATTGGTAAACGAACATTTCGAAGCTCTTCAAGTGGCCATAGAAGCGAAAAATACGTGGGGGTTACTACAGCAATTATTTGACCAACCCTCACAGCATATTCTTCTGGGAGCATTTATTCGTAAATCAAACACCTTGCTTGAAATGATGAAGCTCCATATTTATCGTGAGGATGATATCGTTTTCTCCTTAGCACAAAAAAATTTAAATACAGAGGAACTAGATAAAATGCTATTGTAAGTCGTGGAGAATGACTTCCACGACTTACAGAAATTAAAAGCGAACAAGTAATTGTAAAAATGACCAATGCGTCTGAGCATTATTTTTAGAATTTTGATCTTTGATATACTTACCAGCATTTACCCATGAATATCCATAGCTGACCTGAACTGTTTTAGTAAAATCATAGGCCACCACAAGATCAAGTTCATTACCAATATCACGGCTATTCCCGACAGTCCCGACCGAAGATCCACCGAAATTATAAGCCCCATATCCGTTATTGTTACGCTGAAAAATATGATAATCAGCAAAAAACGTTACCTTTTCATTAGGTTTAGTACTTAAATGAGCAACATAACTTTTGATATTTCTTCTCGAAAACTGATCTGCATAACCTAAGAATTTATGTGCAGTCGGGAAAAGCTGATCATAATTTTTTGACGAGCTTAAATATTCGAATGACATGCGTGTTGTATAAAATGGGAATGTATATCCTAACTCTAAGTCATATTGATATGCATCTTTAAGCGTACTTTCTCCTAAGAGTTTGACTTGCTCTAAGGTGCTTTCTGCACGATAGTCAATATTTGTCTCACCCATCTTTGATTTTAATCGTAGTCCATAAGCCGTAGTATCTGAAAAACTTCCAACTGCAGAATTTTCTTTTTTTAGAATATAGAAATCTGTATTAGTTAAATATTTTCCTTGATCGCCATATATATAAATTCCATTAAAGTTAGTATCCTGATTGCCATTTCTATCCGTTGTGCTAGGTGTACTAGTAGTCGCAGGGGCCGATTGATTTTCTAGAAGTTTCATCATGAAAGCATCAACTGTCAAACGAGGAGAAATTTTATAACTAACTCTTCCTCCATCAAATGCTCGACCAATTCTATGCCAAGGAACTGAACCTAAAATCAAATGATCTCCATACGCCAACTCCTGCCGCCCTACAATCAAATGTAAATTTTCATCCTGTGTAGGTCTCAAAGCAATATAAGCTTCATGCATGTCCAAACGAGGATTATATAGTTGCCCTGAAGATTGTTGTACAGTTGTTGTGCCTGAAACATAGTCGGTTGAACCAGAAATTCTTGAAAACTGAGGGGCAAAGAAGACATAACCATAATTATCAGCAAGATCCCCTTTTAGAGAAACATTCATACGAGTTTGATTAAAATCCTGCTTATCCTTCGTCGATGTCTGATAATCAGCATTATTTTTATTTTCCTGCCTCCAAAAACCCCACCCACTAATTTTAATGTTTTTTAAAGGTGCTTCTTGTGCAAAGGCCATACTTGAGGATAGTGCAAGCATTGCAACACAAAACCTTACATTTCTCATTTTCATTTTCACTCCACTTGTTAAACTTTGTTTTAAAATAACAAATCATAACGAAGGTACATATGACTGAGATCATCTCTTAAGATGATCAAGAGCCGTTCTCCATTTTATATCGAATAACTGTTGGAGGACTCGCGGTTGATCATTTATAATATCTGACTAGATCATAGGAGAGAAAATGATACGTTCGATGAAAAAACTAAATTGTCAAAACTGTTCGACGAAATCAAAAAGTCTTTTTTGTGAATTATCAGATGAATCCCTTGAGAATATTAGTAAACATAAAATTTCTAATGCTTTAAAGAAAGGCGATAATATTTTTAATGAAGGTACTCCATCATTCGGACTTTATTGCATTCAATCAGGAAGAGTTAAAATAACTAAAACCGGAATTGATGGCAAAGAGGTTATTGTGAGAATTGCAGATACAGGGGATGTTATTGGCCATAGGAGTATCTTTAGTAACCAAAATTATACGGCTACAGCAAAAGTAATAGAAGATTCTGTAGTTTGCTTTTTTGATAAACACTTTTTCTTCAACCTTATAAAAGTTGAGCCCACAATTGCATTCCATTTGATTGAAAGATTAAGCTTAGGAATGGGGGTCGCAGAAAATAAAAGTGCCTCTATCATTCAAAAAAATGTTAGTGAAAGATTGGCCGAGCTGCTACTTATGTTAAAAGAAACCTATGGAGTTCAGGAAAAAGATAGAATTAAACTCGACATCTTTCTAACTCGAGAAGAACTAGCTTCAATGGTGGGAATGGCCCATGAAACTGTAATTAGACAGATTTCACAATTCAAAGAAGATGGTCTTATCATGCAAACAGAGAAAACTATTTATATCCTCAATGAGAAGAAACTTATTGAACAAGCAAATATCAATTAATGAAGTCTACTTTTCACCAAAATATGATCTCTTCGCAAGTACAATCTCTTCCGCACTTGCCCCTCGTGCAAGGGCAACGAATTCCGTAACTTTTCTTTCTTTTATAATTGGAAATAGAGATATTCTAGTCCAAATATGTTCCCCTTTTTGTATTTTATTCTTAACTAAACCGACCCATGGTCGTCCATTTCTGATTTTAAGTCTCATATCTTCAAGAATGACAGGTGGCATATCAGGATGAAATAGTAGCTCCAAATTTTTACCCTGAATTTCTTTTAAATGATGGCCAAAGACATTTATAACATTCTCATTCAAATATTTGAACACTCCATAACGGTCTAAAACAAAAACAAAAAGTAGATCTCTATCTAATTTAACAACACTTGTCTCTGAAGTTGGTTTTACAAAAGGGGTCCCTTTCATTAAAAAAGAAATATGTTCTTCAAAATTTATTTCTCGCAAATCCCCCTCAAAATAAAGACCTTCAAGTAATGAAGAAAGAGATTCTCCCACAAGACTCAATTCTTTAAATTTTCCGCCTATATCTCTTGATTTTTCCTCTATTGCAAAAAAGTTATCCATTCCATCAAATAGATTATTTCTAAAACCAGTCATATTCGCAGTCGCAGACGTTAAACTTTCTCTTGAAGATTGTACGTTGATAAGTGAATTAGCAATCGTTTTTCGAATTTCATTAATACTTTGTGAAACATTTTGTACCGAATTTTGTACTGTTGTCACTATTTCACCGATGGCCTTATTTACACGATTTGTTGTCCCTGCAAGTTTTTCCACCTCTGCAGCAACTATGCGAAAAGATTTTCCACCTTCCCCTACTCTTGCAGCTTGTATTGATGCGTTAAGGGCAATTAAGCTGATCTGATCAGAAACATTATTAATTGTTTTCACTTGGTTTTTGATTGAGTTGGCATCTTCTTCAAGCTTTAGCATCTCTTCTATGACATGATTAAGTTTTGTATCGTTTTTATTCACATTGCTTGCAATATTTGTGAATGCCTTATTCATGATATCTAAAGCTTCATAGATATGACTGAACTGTTCTTTGGTTTTATCAAAACTGTCCAAACATTTATGAAGACCTTCAACATGTCTCTCTATTTCTTGATCAGCTTTCTTGGCAACCTCACCTAAAACATCACTGGCCTCAATTATTAACCCAAATGAATCAATTTTATGAATATCCATACTTCTCCTTAATATATTTGATGATAAGTATTTAATTCCGAAGGTGTTATGATTTAAGTCACTGAATTTGAGAAATTAATATTCCCCTTACCTTGTAAGGGGAATATTAGTGATTTACTAACGTACAATTCGTAGGATAGGACAAGAAACATGTCTAAATAGGTTGTATGTCCTTTGGCCCATTAGTAAGGTTCCAATTGGTGAAGCATGTTGACTGGCCAGAACAATCATTTCCGATCGTCTTTCACTAACAACTTTATTAATCTCGTCAGAGAATTCGCCAAATCGCATTTCCTTTTCAATATGAGCAACATTAAGCTGCTTTAACTTCTCTGCCTCTCGATCAAGTAAAGCTTGCCCCTCTCTCAGCCAATTTTCGCGAATTTGTTTCCATTCTGAAGAGTCTGTCGCAACAGCGTCGGAAGTGTGCCATTTGTCTTCAACATAAATCAAAACTGCCTTGGCCTTTAAATTAGTACAAAGATCGGCCAAAACTTTAACGGCCTTTTCATTTAGTTCTGAATTGCCCACAGGATAGATAATATTCTTTTCCAACCCATTCGCTGATAAAACAATTTCAACTTGAGGAGAAGGAATTCCTCCCATGCTTTTTGGACGGGCTTTACCACCTTTATCAACCCAAGTTTGTACCCATTTCTTTTGAGAAAAACGCATGATAATAAAAGCTATTGCACTTAGAGAAATAAATACTAAGAAACCAGAAAAATATGAGCCAGTATATTCTTTGGATAATCCCATTGCATTTGGAATAATACTTCCTCCTAAAGCACCTATTTCTCCAATCATTGATCCAGCGACAGCTGTAGTCATAGGCCATCTTAATGGAACTAATTGAAAAAGGGCCCCATTACCAGCTCCAAGGGCCGCAAATAAAAACATGAAAGCCAATGTTGCTCCAATGGCAGTATTCTGAACCCCCGCTAAAAGCATCCCAATAATGACAACAGCAAAAACACCAGTAAGTGTTGTGATTCCACCATATTTATCAGAGACATATCCACCTAAAATCCTAACTCCACTTCCCATAAAGGCAGCAAACATTGTAAGCTGTCCAGCTTCAATTTTAGTTACGCCAAACTGATCATAAAAATAAGTTGGAAGAAAGTTTGATAAACCTATAAATCCACCAAAAGTAATAATATAAACAAGATTAAACACCCAACCATCTTTTTCAAAAAGACAACTCAAATGCTCCTTCATTGTTTGGTGTTCACGATCAGGTGGCTCTTTGGCAAATATTATCATTACTAAGATTGGCAATAACATCACTATTGCAGCAAAACCATAAACTGTCTGCCAACCATATTTAGCCGCGAGCGGTGGAGCAAACAAAACCGCTAACACGGTACCACTATTCCCTGCTCCAGCAATTCCCATTGCGAGACCTTTATTTTTAGCAGGGAACCATCCGGACCCAAGTGACAAAGCCACCCCGAAGCTTGCTCCGGCAATACCTAACAGTACACCCATCGCCAAAACGTCGTCATAGGTTTTGACAGAAGTATAGCCATATAACATAGCAAGAAAGATTAAACTCATCTCAACTAATGCTGCATTTTTTCGGCCAATGTATTGTGCTAATAATCCGAGAGGAAACCTCATGATTGCACCAGCTATAATTGGAACAGAAATCATGAACCCTTTTTGAACAGGAGTAAGATTAAACTCCTCACTTATGAACGGTGCCATAGCACCATTCAAAACCCAAATAGCAAAACAAAAATCGAAATAGAGGAAAGCTGAAAATAAAGTCGGGGCATGGCCCGATTTCAAAAATTCCTTAAAGTTAGACATAAAAGACCCCTGTTTATTGAATATTTTAATTGTAAAGAAAATGATACTTTTAAGCTGTGATCTTCATCAGACCGGAGGCTTGATATAGATCAGCTTTTTTCACAAAAAGGAGCCTTGGTTTAAAGACCCCTAGTGTTCTCGCTGAATATTTGTAATTGAATGTGGGATGCGAATATGCCCTGATTTATCAAGGCATAATCTATTAAATTGAAAGTAGAGATAACTGAGGAACGTAAAAATTGAATAGAATAAGCTCAACGAGATGAGAAAGTGAAAAATCCCCCTTTGTGGCCTTTAAATTGACTTTCTTTCCATGAAGTTCACCAGTAAAGAGATGTTCCTTAGATCCGGAATCAATGGTTAAATTAGTCCAATTGCCATTTATGTAGCCATTAAAAGAAATAACTGAATTATTTTTTGAAATTTTTAAATCCGCAAGGTCTCTTTGATAAAAGCCAGTTATCCTCGTCTCTCCTGAATTTTTAGAAATGTGAGTTGAAAGACTATCTCCATTGATATCACCTAGAAACCAGTATGCATATGCTCTCTTCTCGATTTGCATAGTCACTGGTCTCGCATTGTATTTTCCGTCGAAAATAACTACCCCTTCAGCATCATTTAAATTCATTTCAATCGCTCGTCCATTTATAAATCCTGAGAAAGTAGAAAAGTTACCATTTGTTGTAACCAATAAATTGGTAGGACGAGAATCCAAATTACCAACTATTCGAGTGGTTGATGAATCAACAGAAATTTTTAAAACAACATCTGTCCCATTCAATTGGCCAGTTACCAAAGATTCGTTTGCGGCCAAGATAAAAGATGAGAAGAAAATTCCGACTATTAATATAATTGATTTCATATTACTCCCTTTAAAATTAGAGAACTGAGTTTAATGCAACAGGAGCAATCTCACTGAAGCAAGTTAGAATATTTGGATTAATAATGATGTTACGTTTTTTACCATCAAACCAACGAATCTCAACTCGTTGATTATTTTTTTCAGGATGCTCCACGAGAGCAATATCCCCATACATCGTATCTCTATCAGTCCTAAGATCATCAAAAAGATATCCGGCCAATAAAACTTCTTGTTTATCAACAGTGTCCTGTGTCGTCAGAGGTCCAGAAATATCAATAACAATAGAACCATTCATAAGACCTTTTTTTAATTTTCCAGAAATCTCCTGTTCAACTTTTTTAAAGTTGGCCGGATCATGAATTACCCAACCATCCGCTTTATACGTTTCAGTAAAACGACATGACTTCATATCTTCTGCTAATACACTCAAACTCAATAAAATAAATGAAAAAAAAATTATCAATACCTTAAACATAAAATGACCTCCTATAAATAATTGAATCTTAGCGTAAGCATTTTAAATGATCAGTACCATTTGAAGTTGATAATTATCATACTTAACATTGAGTACTTTCAGATTGTTTGACAAGTCAAACACCATATGTTTAAAGACTTTTATCAAACAACAATCTAACAAAGGTGTAAATGTGAGGCGTCTAATTTTTAAATTATCTCTTTTAATCTTGATAACACTTACAACTCATCCCATAGAGGCCACAGAACGAACTGTTATTAAAATCAATCTTTATGAAATGAGTTTTCAAATTGAAGGACAGGATTCTAAATCTCCACTAATTCTAAAATCTGGACAAGATTATAAACTTATCTTTGAAAACCTAGGCAAAATGAAGCATGAAGTTTTACTTGGCCGAGGTGTTGAAGGCGAGAATCCTCAAGAATATTCAGAGAATCTTTTTAATAATTTTAAAATTGCAGTTTCTGGCTCTATCGTCACGAACCAAGAAAAAAAAATCTGGGTTGTAGAGACTAATGGCCTTGATGAAATTGAACTCGATCCAGGTCTTAGATTGGCACTTTTTTTTCGTCTACCTGAATCGGTCAAAGGTCAATGGGAATTAGGCTGCTTTATGCCAGGACATTTTCAAATGGGAATGAGACTGCCCTTAATTGTAGAATAAAAATTGGCAGTCTAGGCTGCCAATTTCTCTTTAGCGCCAATTCTTCATCTAAACACAATAAATTCCTGATAAAAATCACAAAAGCACCTAATGCTCGTCTTTCATTCGTTATATACCTCATTATATAACCTCTGTTATATAAAACTATATATAACGAATAAAAAAAAGATTCAACAATGGGAAAATCTAAATCAAATGAAGAAGTGACGACAGATCTTAAGGCCCACTTGGTTTTAGAAAAGAATGGTTTAAATTTTCTCGGCAAAACAAGAATGTCCCTTCTGGAAGAAATCCAGAGAACAGGATCGATAAGTAAGGCTGCAAAGGGATTAGGCATGAGTTATAAGACAGCGTGGGATGCAATCGATGCTATCAATAATCTTTCCGAGAAGGCCATCGTTGAAAGGAATGCCGGAGGTGTACACGGAGGAGGAACAACAATTACTGAATATGGAATGGAACTTATCCAGACCTTTCGTGAGATTGAAAGAGAATACCAGAATAATTTATACGCAAAACTAATCAATGCGAAAGAAGCGTGTCAACGCTTTACCATCAAGACCAGTGCACGAAATCAATTCTCAGGAAAAATCTCTAAAATTATAAAAGGCAAAGTTAATGCAGAAATAACTATTCATATCGATGATCATCTAGAATTAATTGCCATAATTCCTCTGAGCTCTCTGCTAAATCTTGGTTTAAAGAATGGATCAATTGTCATCGCCTTTTTTGGATCATCCTCGGTAATGATAAGCACCGAAAATCATCTTAATATTTCTGCCAGGAACCAGTTTAAAGGAATCGTAAATAGAATTGAAAAAGGGGCCGTGAATTCAGAAATCACAATAGATCTTGGTAGTCACAGAACCATTTGCGCCATGTTCGAAAACGATTGTATGCAGAACCTTCAACTCAAGCTCGGAAAAGATGTTAATGTCCTGATCAAATCTTCAAATATCATTATTGGAGTTAATTGATGAAACCTATGATGCTCATTTTTTTATTTTTTTTATTTAGCAACACCTATGCTTCGGAATTCCATATAGCAGTTGCCTCTAATTTTTCGGCCCCTATGGAAGTACTGATGAAGGTCTTCTCCGAAAAAACTGGCCATAAAGTTCTTACCAGCTATGGTTCAACAGCAAAACTCTACGCTCAGATCCTTAACGATGCTCCATTTGAAGTTTTTCTTTCAGCAGATAAAACCCATGCGTTAAAATTAATTGAAGAAAAAAGAGCAATTGAAAAGACCAAGTACACTTACGCTGTCGGGAAAATTATTCTCTGGTCTCCTACAGCAGGAGCTATCGATCCAAATGGAGAGATTTTAAGCAAAAAAAATTTCAAACATCTCTCACTGGCAAATCCAAAACTTGCTCCCTATGGAGAAGCGGCAAGACAAGTGCTGGAGAAGAAGAATCTCTGGAAAGCACTAGACCAAAAAATAATTCTTGGAGAGAGTATCGCCCAGGCCTTTCAGTTTGTGTCCTCTGGAAATGCGGAACTTGGATTTGTGGCCTACTCACAAATCATCAAGGATGGAAAAACTCAAGGATCATACTGGATGATACCACAAACTCTCTATTCACCTCTCTACCAAGAAGCTGTTCTTCTTAAAAAGGGTGAGCATTCTGTTGCCGCAAAAGAATTTCTGTCTTTCTTACAAAGTGAAAAAGCGAAGACGATTATTAAAAAATTTGGGTATGAGATGAAATAATGGAAATAGATTTAACTTCTTTCTGGCCAACTTTAAAACTGGCCACAACAACCACTATCCTTTTGCTTTTACTGGGAACACCTCTAGCATGGTGGATGGCACACACTAAATCAAGTCTCAAACCAATCATTGGCGCAGTGGTGGCACTCCCTTTGGTCCTTCCTCCTACTGTACTCGGTTTTTATCTTTTAATTTTTATGGGGCCAAATGGTCCTTTGGGAAAATTAACTCAATCACTTGGCCTGGGACTCTTGCCATTTACCTTTAGTGGATTAGTGGTTGGATCACTCATCTACTCCCTTCCATTCGTGGTTCAACCGATACAAAACGCTTTTGAATCTATCGGTAAACGTCCTCTAGAAGTCGCAGCAACACTTGGGGCGACTCCTTGGGATCAATTTTCTACTATTGCTTTACCCATGGCGCGTTCAGGAATTTTCACCGCTACGATTCTAGGCTTTGCTCACACGGTTGGAGAATTCGGAGTGGTACTCATGATGGGAGGGAATATCCCTGGAAAAACAAAAGTTCTCTCAGTAGAAATTTACGAAAGTGTAGAGGCCCTTGAGTACTCTAAGGCCCACTCGCTTGCAGCATGCATGCTTATTTTTTCTTTCTTAGTTTTATTGATTATGCATTGGCGACGAAGACCATTAACGGTTGGTGGATAAATGATCATTGCTAATGTAAAAGGCACACAAGGTCGCTTTAACTTCGATTGTTCATTTGAAACTCCGGGAAGCGGAGTCACTGCATTTTTCGGTCGATCCGGATGCGGTAAAACGACACTTTTAAGATGGATCGCAGGACTGGAAAAAAATCACAGAGGATTTTTAAGCGTTAATGGAGAAATTTGGCAAGACAGTGAAAATAGAATTTTTATTCCACCTCATAAACGCAAAGTGGGTTATGTTTTTCAAGAGTCCAGTCTTTTTACTCATCTCACCGTTGAAAAGAACATTCAATATGGATTCAATCGCAGAGATCCTGTAGGTACAGTTCAAGAAATTAATGATGTCATCGATTTATTGGGAATAAAAAAACTTCTCTCCCGCTCAACACTTCAACTCTCCGGCGGAGAACGTCAGAGGGTGGCCATTGCCCGTGCCTTATTGGCGAAACCCAAAATTCTTCTCTTGGACGAGCCCATGGCCGCTATAGATCAGCAGAGTAAAAGAGAAATTCTCCCTTATCTGGAGCGTTTAAAAATCGAAACACAAATTCCTATTCTCTATGTCAGCCATTCTCAATCAGAGGTTTTTCGTTTGTCAGATTTTTTGATCGAAATTGAAGATGGTAAAATCGTCCAAAAAAGTTCTACTAAAAAAACTTTGCCCTCAGAGTATTTATTTTCAGAGGAAATCAAAGAGTTATTAAGAAGTGAAGGTTATAAAATTGAAATCCTTCAGAATGAATATCCCATTATAAAAAAAATCGAATGAACATGATCATTTTTATTATCAGCATATGTGTCTCTAACCTCATCCCTGCTTTTGGAGATGACTCAACTTTCACTCTAGGGACGATTGATGTCATTGAATCAAAAGTTCAGGCCGGAGAAGTTGGTTATGAACAAGTCGCATCGACTATCAATCAAAAAGAAATAAAAAACTTTAATCGAGCCAACGTTGGGGATGCATTAAATCTTTTATCAGGTGTGGCCATTTCGACTAATTCTAGAAATGAAAAAACTATCACTGTCCGAGGCTTTGATTCTCGTCAGGTTCCGTTATTCATAGATGGAATTCCTGTCTACGTCCCTTACGATGGATATGTAGACTTTAACCGATTTAGCACTGCAGATCTTGCTAAAATTCAAGTGGCCAAAGGCTTTAGTTCAATGGCCTATGGCCCCAATACTCTGGGTGGAGCTATAAACCTTATTTCACGAAGACCTACCAGAGCTCTTGAAGCTGATGCCACCATTGGATATGGCTCTGGCAATGAACGACGGGCAAGTGCAAATTTAGGCACGAACAAGGGAAAATGGTATCTACAAGCAGGTGTCTCAGATCTTCAAAGTGATAGTTTCCCACTTTCAAATGATTTCCAACCAACGAGTACAGAAAATGGAGGGATGAGAAATAATTCTTATCGAAAAGATCAAAAAGTTTCGGTCAAAGTCGGTATAACTCCGAAGAAAAATGATGAATATGCCCTAAGCTACTATCAACAAAAGGGTATCAAGGGACAACCGCCTTCCACAGATGAAGATAAAGCTCGTTATTGGCAATGGCCTTATTGGAACAAGGAAAGTTTGTACTTTGTCTCGCAAACCGCTTTAAACACTAGCGAGCTCTTAAAGGCAAGATTATACCATGACCAATTTGATAATAGAGTTAATACATATACTGATGACTCCTACTCTGTTCGTAAAACAAGTGGTCCTGGAGGCTTATCAACCGGGAGCAGTATTTATAATGATCGCACGACAGGAGGATCACTCGGGCTGGAATCTTTTCGTTCAGAAGTGCATTCATTGAACATGATTATAATGTTTAAACAGGATCAGCATAAAGATGTAGATGCCAATGGTCAGAGAAACACAGAATTTAAAGATCAACTATTTACTCTTGCGGCCGAAGATAGTATTAAACTGTCTTCACAAACAAATCTATCAGTAGGAATATCACAACATCAATTGCGTCCCCTTAGTGTTTACTCCAGAGGAAACCCTTACTCAATTCCAGAGAAACAAAATGCAACCGATGCCCAAGTTGGAGTTTTCCATGACATAACGAGCACTAAACGAATTTACGGAACTATTGCCCGCAAAAACAGAATGCCCACACTTAAAGATCGCTACTCTCAAAGACTTGGGTCTTTTTTGCAAAACCCTGATCTCCGTGCTGAAGTTGCTCTCAATTATGAGTTAGGATTTAAAGAAAAATTTTCCGAAAGCAGTTTATGGGAGACTGCTTTTTTCATGAGTGACATTGATAATAAAATTCAAACTGTTGCGAACGTATCAGGTAACAAATCACAAATGCAAAATGCAGACAAAGTACAAATGTGGGGAGGAGAGCTCTGTTTAAAAAAACAATTATTCGCCCCATTAATAATCGGATCAAATTATACCCTGACGAAAGTAAAAAATATTAAGCAACCGAGCAATAAAATTCTAGATGTTCCAAGAGACAAACTCGTTGGATATTTACAATGGATCTTAGGAAATTGGGAAATAACACCTTTAATTGAATATAACTCCAGTCGCTGGGTATCAAATACTGATAAAATTTCTGGTTTTACTATCCTCAATTTAAAAACGAATTATAACCTCAACAAGCATGCAACATTTGAAGCGGGTATTAATAATCTGAGTGATAAAAACTACTCTCTTGCAAAAGGTTTTCCTCAACCTGGACGCATGTTTTTTTCAAATGTATATTTCACCTATTAGAATGGAGAATTTATGAGAAAAATTTTTGGAATTTTCATGACGGCGGTATTGATAAGCGTCTATGCTTCCGCCTCGACCGAATCACATTCACATGCTTTTATGCAAAAATTCGTCACAACCAGGTTAGCAGTGACTGGAGACATTAAAAACAATCTCAATCTTTCAGTGGATGATCTAAAGAAATTTCCTATGCAAGAAATTAATATGCAACCCCTCACTTGTCAGTCAGGAAGAAAATTAAAAGGATTAGGTAAAATTAAAGGAGTTCTACTAAAAGACATTCTTGAAAAGGCGAACATCATATCAAAAAATCACAATGATGTAAAAAAAATGATTATTATTGCAAGTGCAAGTGATGGCTACAAAGTTATTTACTCATGGTCAGAGGTATTCAATTCTCCTATAGGAGATGGTGCCATGATCTTCATTGAACAGAATAATAAGCCTCTTACTGATAAAGAAGGCCGTATTGCAATGGTCTCTTCAAGAGACAAACGAACAGGTGCACGACATGTACGATGGCTTCAAAAGCTAGAAGTGAAAAAAATAATCGATTAATTTTTTAAAAATTAGTATACCAAATGAGGAGAAGGATATGAAAATCAGTGCCAGGAACATCTACAAAGGGAAAGTTAAAAAGATTAATTCAGGAGCAGTAAATTGCGAAGTCACAATTGAGCTTCCAAGTGGTGAGGAAATTACTTCTATCATCACGAAGGCTTCGGTAAAAAAACTTGGTCTTAAAAAAGGGAAAGAAGCTTTTGCAATTGTTAAAGCTTCCAGTGTTCTTGTTGCGGTCAATTCATAATTACTCTTTCCCTCACCTTTCGCATTGCCCTGATTCAAATTCTCTGTCTCAAAATTTTAGCTCGCACTAAAACCATGCCAGAGTCTATATATAATGAATATGTGGCAGAAGCAAAATCCCAGGGCTTTGCTGTAGAAAAACTTGAATTTTCTAAATTCTAAACTTGTTTGAGATCCTCTAATAAAGGGGATCTCAAATTTCTAAAATCTCATTCCAATTAGTCGTATATCGCTTTGAAATAAAATCTGCTTTTAATTTCCAGTTATGATGAATACCACAAGCAGCACTTTTAATGGTTTTAGGGCCAAAGCGCGAATTAATTAAATCTATGACCTGGTTTAAATTTTCGTTATCTGAAGAATCTGTACTAAAAAGATCCATCTGATTCTCACCTTTAGGTACAATATGATTTAAAATCACTCCCCCTTTTTTATACCCGAAGCCTCGTTTAAAAATTTGATCTAAAACACTTAAGGAGGCCTTAATAATTTTAATTGTATCATTGGTACCACTTAAAAAAGTATGATTCCCAATTCCATAATACTGAGGCATCTCTTTAAATGTATTCGTATGAATGAAAACAGATAGCCCAAAACAAACAGAATTTTGAAAGCGCAGTTTCTCTGCTGTCTTTGTTGCAAAAGTTGCGATCGCCTCTTGCAATTCTCTCTTGTCATAAGTGTCTTTTCCAAAGCTTCTGGTATTAGCAATATTTTTCTTATCCTCAACTTCTTCCATCGAAAGACAACTCACTCCACGCAGCTCCTCCTGAATCTCACGACCGGTTTTCGTCAGAATTTTTTGAATTAATCGCTCATTTTTGTACATTTTAAAATCATAAGCTGTTTTAATTCCAAGTAAGTTTAACTTGCGAGTTCCTACAGATCCAATTCCCCATATATCTTTTACGGGAAAAGCTTTAAGAACATCATCGATATCTTTTTCTTTCATCATGACCCAGATGCCTTTATTTTTCTTGGCCATTTTATTGGCAATTTTTGACAAAACTTTGGTTTGAGATACTCCTACTCCCACGGGGATTCCTGTTACTTTTAAAATATCTTTTCGTATTTTCGTAGCATAACTCTCTAAATTAAAATGATCAAAACCATCAAGAGAAAGAAAAGCTTCATCTACCGAATAAACTTCAAGATCAGGAGAATAATTTTTTAGAAGAGTCATTACTCGCTTCGACATATCATCATACAGAGTGTAATTCGATGAAAACACCATGACCTTGTGCTTTTTAATTCTCTCTTCAGTTTCAAAAAAAGGCTCACACATTTGGCCAAAACCAATGGCCTTTGCTTCTTTAGAAAAAGCAATGGCACAGCCATCATTATTTGAAAGAACAATCATAGGTCGATTACGAGTTCGAGGATTAAATACTCGCTCACATGAACAATAAAAAGAATTACAATCAACTAAAGCGATAGTCATTTACGAAGCTTCCTGTGCTGTGATGATATCACTCCCCAAATAAAATCTTCTTCGGCCTCGACATCGCCTACCCTTTTATTAAAAGGTAAGAGTATACCATCCCCACTAGCTAACTTAGTAAAACGGGCAATTTTAAATTCATTGTTAATGACGGCCACAACCAGATCTCCAGGCCTTGGATCAAGAGAGCGATCAATAATTAAATGGTCTCCCTTTCTTAATTCAAAGAGCTGACTATCTGTTGAAACACGAAGTGGGTACATCACTGGAGGATTAGTCAAATATTGCTTATCAAGCGAGAGTCTATCCTCAGCATATTCTGCACATGGACTTTGAAATCCGGTCATTTGTTGAATTTCTGGCATGATTTATCTCCTTGAATCATTGTACGTATATTTTACGTAACATTCAAGTATCTTCAAGCAGGAAATATTTGCTGCATGACTCTAAGGAGGTAAAATCAGAAGATGCCCATCAAAAATTTCAATCATGCGCCGAGTTTCTGATCCGATTAAAATCTTTTTGAGAAGGGATATAGTCTCCGATGAAGATAAACCGGTCAACATTAGAAGCATCTAAAAACTCTAGGCAGCTGCTTTTATACTCAGGTCGACGGTGAGCTCGAGTGCTGAGGCCAATCTGATTAATCGCTCTAAAGAAACACTTAAAAGACTACCATTCAAAATTCCTGACACAACAGTTCTTGAGAATCCTGAAATCTCCGCCAACTCGGCAGCAGAAAGTCCTTTCGATTCAGCTTCCTGAATAATTCTCTTTTTAAGTTTTGTTTTCATTTTAGAGATACCTACCCTCTCAGGTGCAACTCTTAGATCTTTTCCTAACTCATCTATAGTTTTATATCTTTTTGTCTTCATACAAACCTCTTTATCCTTTGAATTGACACCTCAATATTTTTTTGAGGTGTTTTATTCGTCTTCTTTTGAAAACCATGAATAAGATAAATTGCGTCACCTTTCTTGATAAAATAAACGACTCGATAAATGCCGAAACGTTCCTTAAAGCGAAGTTCAAACACTCCCGCTCCCATACCTTCCATCTTTCGGGAGATAGGCATGGATAATATAACACCGCCTTTAAGGTCACTGATTGCGTCTAGTAACTCCTCTCTGACTTTTAGAGGAAATTCATCTATTTCCTTTTTGCATTGAGGTAAAAT
The DNA here is from genome assembly GCA_050247975.1 of Bacteriovoracaceae bacterium. Lineage (GTDB taxonomy): Bacteria > Bdellovibrionota > Bacteriovoracia > Bacteriovoracales > Bacteriovoracaceae > Peredibacter. The sequence continues at coordinate 35,939 of JBFWTE010000002.1, read as the reverse complement.
CACGATATCCACTGAACCATCTCCTAAAAATTGTCTCATTTTTGTGACAAGAATTCAATCCCATTGTAAATTGACCAGACCATGGCCTGCCCTGATCTAGCATGTCTATTAAAAATGATGAAAAGGGATGAAAAGGGATGAAAAGTGCGGAAAAGAAAAAAGCCTAAGATATCGTCCCTAAGCTATTTAATTATTAAGCTTAATCATTTTTCCTGGGTTTTAACTTTATCTCCTTAATAACTGCTTATCTAAGGAGGTAAAATCAGAAGATGCCCATCAAAAATTTCAATCATGCGCCGAGTTTCTGATCCGATTAAAATCTTTTTGAGAAGATCAGACTGATGCCTTTTCATGACTACGAGATCAACATGATCGTTTAGAAGAATAGAATTTAATTGATAAGAAATTTTTCTTTCTACAGTTAATTCTACTTTAACTTTGGTATCGGAATTTTTCTTTAAATAGCTTCTGATATTAAATTGGACTTCTTTTATTAGCTGTTTTTTATCTTCATCACTTAAAGAGAGTAACTTGGTCGAAAACCCCACTTTCCCAATCCCCAGAAAGCGAGATTCAATGTCAACGATTAAAGAAATTATTTCATTTGGACAAGTAAAGATTTTCCCGAGTTTTTCAGTCGCCTCGATAATTTCCTTCATTTCCGTTGAAGAATCAACCAGACCAGCAATCTTACTCAGAAGAAATTCTTTTTTAACAATTAAAGTAGGAATAGAAGAAGAGGCCAATATTTTTGCCGCAAGACTACCTAGATTAAAAATACTATTACCTTTTCCCTTATGCCCGATGATAACTAAATTAATTTTTTTATCTTTAATAAATTGCTGAATCTCATATGAAGGAAAACCAATTAAGACATGTGGGATGGCCTGAACTTGTAGTTCACTTAACTGGTGGCGAAGTCTTTGTTGAGAAATATTCATTAGCTCAAAATTAAATCGTTCATCTAAATAATCAGTCATCGCTTCATTGATAACCCAATCCCATTGAAGGGGGAAATCATTTACGTGAAGCACATGAAGTGTTGCTCCTGTTTTACTTTTGAGATAGGCCCCTGCTTTCACTGCCCAATTTGAAAAGTCTGAAAAATCAGTACAAACTAAAATATGGGAATCATTATCTAGCATAAAAACCTCCCCCTTAGTCTGCAAAAAATTTATCTCATTTTTTACTTAATTTAGGCCTAAATTTGATTCATCTAAACTCATATTGCTGCATGACCTATGTCATGTAATAGGAAAGTATTTTAGATATTATCCAAAAAATAAGAGGTCACTAACAACGGAGTTAAGACATGAATTTCAAACAAAAGGTCGTCATTATAACAGGAGCAGGATCAGGAATTGGTAAGGCAACTGCCATTGCATTTGCAAAGGAAGGAGCAAAAGTTGTTGTCAGCGATATTAATGAAACACAAGGCAAAGAAGTTCTTGAAGAAATAAAAAGAAATCAAGGCGAAGCTATCTTTATAAAATGCGATGTCTCAAGTGATCAGGATGTAAAAAATCTCATTGATAAAACAATTGAAACTTTTGGGCGACTCGACTTTGCCTACAATAATGCAGGCATCGAAGGAGCTCCATGTTCAACCACAGAATGCTCTATTGAAAATTGGGATAAGACAATTAATACCAATCTAAAAGGAGTATGGTTGTGTATGAAGTATGAAATACCAGCGATGTTAAAAAATGGAGGGGGGTCAATTGTCAATTGCTCTTCAATTGCAGGCCTTATTGGTTTTGAGGCCATTCCTGCCTATGTGGCCAGTAAGCATGGAGTGATTGGTTTAACTCAGACCGCTGCCCTAGAATTTGCCAAAAAAAATATTCGCGTGAATGCTGTTTGCCCAGGAGTCATTCACACTCCAATGCTTGATCGCTTCACCCAAGGCGATGAGGCCGCCATGGCCGCCCAAGCTCCCGTTGGCCGAGTAGGAAAACCAGAAGAAATAGCTGATAGCGTTCTTTGGCTTTGTTCAGACAAAGCTTCATATGTCACAGGCCAAGCGATTGCAGTAGATGGAGGATGGACTTCCCGTTAAATTTAAAAGGATTTAATCGGGCCAAAAATAAGAAGAAGCCCAATGAGAAAATTTATAAAGTAAGTAAGCTGCTTAAACCTAGTTGTAGCGGCCAATAATGAAAGGACTGAACACAAAATCAAAGTGAGAGAACTTAATTCTCCTGATTTCGGGCCAAAGATAAGTGCCAGTAAAAGAACGAAAGCAAGGGCAAGATTAAAAATTTGAAGCAATTCATGAAGGCCTTTGATTGGTTTATTTAGTCGTTCCATGCTGTCCTCCTGGCTGGAATTATATCGCAATAAGAAAAAGACAACCTGAGGACAAAAATAATTTTATCAGAGAGGTTTAAATTGGATTTTATAAAACGTTTTGATCAAATTAAGATTCAAGATATTCCTTTAGTTGGGGGGAAAAATGCTTCACTCGGTGAAATGTATCAAGCACTTCGACCAGAAGGGATTAATCTTCCAGAAGGTTTTGTTATCACTGCTGATGCCTTTAGTAAGTTAATAGAAGATCAAAATCTTTATGAAAAGATTTATCCCAAACTAGATACCCTTAATATAAAAGACATTAATCAACTATCAAGTGTAGGCAGAGAGATAAGATCCATTATAAAAAGTGCTGGACTACCAGAAGCTATCAAAGATGAAATTAAGAAAGCTTACTTAGAATTATGTCAAAGGACAAAAGTAACCGATATTGATGTTGCAGTAAGATCTTCAGCAACAGCAGAGGATCTTCCTGAAGCTTCATTTGCAGGACAGCAAGAAACTTTTCTTAATGTTAAGGGTGAAGAGGCATTACTTGAAGCTTGCTCAAATTGTTTTGCCTCCTTATTCACAGACAGGGCCATTAGTTACCGAGTAGGAAATCATTTCGATCATAAAAAAGTAAGACTCTCTATTGGTGTACAACAGATGGTGCGCTCAGATCTTGCCTCATCAGGAGTGATCTTTACCCTTGATACAGAATCAGGTTCAAGAAATGTGATTCTCATTACCAGTGCTTATGGCCTAGGCGAAAATATTGTTGGCGGAAGAGTTGATCCTGATGAATTTTTAGTTTTAAAACCAGTACTGGGTAAAGTCAAAATGCCAATTCTAAGAAGAAAGCTTGGGGCCAAGCAAGTGCGTATGGTTTATGAGAGTCATGGCACCAGAACCACAAAGAATGTCGAGGTCTCAAAGCTTGATCAAGAGAATTTTTCCCTGACTGATACAGATATTATTCAATTAGCACAGTGGGCCTACCAAATTGAAAATCATTATTCATCTCTAAATCAAAGAGAAACTCCGATGGATATTGAATGGGCCAAAGATGGAAGAACAAATGAACTCTATATTTTGCAAGCACGGCCAGAAACAGTTCATTCAAGTAAAGGGCTTAAAGATTTAGAAGTTATGTCTCTTAAGAAAAAATCAAAAGTGCTCTTAACTGGTAAAGCTGTCGGATCAAAGATTGGTGTCGGTCCAGTACGAATCATCAATGATGTCTCAGAATTAAAGTCTTTTAAAGAAGGTGAAATCTTAGTTGCAGAGATGACCGATCCAGATTGGGAACCTGTGATGAAAAAGGCATCCGCAATCGTTACAAACCGTGGAGGTAGAACTTGTCATGCAGCGATAGTAAGTCGAGAGCATGGAGTTCCTTGTGTTGTTGGAACGGGAGTCGCCACTGCAATCCTTAAAAATGGCCAGGATGTCACGGTGACTTGTGCTGAAGGAGAAGTGGGACAAATTATGGAAGGTCAACTCCCTTTTAGCACAGAAAAAATATCTTGGTCAAAATATCCTAAACCAAAAACAAAAGTGATGGTGAATATTGGCAATCCAACAGAGGCCCTTAAGATATCAATGATGCCAGTAGATGGTGTCGGCCTTGCCAGATTAGAGTTTATCATTGCTGAGCATGTAAAGATTCATCCTCTTGCTTTATTGCATTTAGAGAAATTGCAAAAAGACCAAGAACAAATTAAAAGTATTATCGCTAAATATCAATCTCGTCCTGCTCAATATTTTGTTGCTCAATTGATAGAGGGAATTGCGATGATTGGTGGGGCCTTCTACCCTCGCCCAGTAATTGTTCGTTTATCTGATTTTAAAACCAATGAATATGCTCATCTCTTAGGAGGAGAGCAATTTGAGCCAAAAGAAGAAAATCCTATGATTGGTTTTAGAGGAGCCTCTCGTTACTATCATCCAAATTATCGAGAAGGATTTGCTCTAGAATGTCAGGCGCTAAAATACGTTCGAGATGAAATGGGATTAACCAATATTAAAATAATGATTCCTTTTTGCCGTTCGGCCAAAGAAGGAGAACTTGTTATAAAAGAAATGGAAAAGAATGGTTTAATCAGAGGTGAAAACAATCTCGAAGTCTATGTTATGTGTGAACTCCCATCGAATGTGCTAGATATAGAAGCTTTTGCTAAAGTCTTTGATGGGTTCTCAATTGGCTCAAATGATCTCACCCAAATGACCCTAGGAGTAGATCGAGATTCAGCTTTGGTGAGTTCTCTCTTTGATGAGAGAGATCCAGCTGTAAAAAAGATTTTGGCGATGGCGATTGAAGGAGCGAAAAAGTTCCACCGTCACGTAGGAATTTGTGGGCAAGCACCAAGTGATTATCCAGAGATGGCAAAATTTCTTGTCTCAAAGGGAATTGATTCTATCTCACTAACCCCAGATTCTGTATTGACAACTATGAGGCATATCAGTGAAGCTGAAATATGAAAAAAATTTCTCTTGAAAGCATTAAAAATTTAAAACTCAATGATTCTGGCCTAAACGATCAAGAAGTTAATGAGCAAACCAAAAATTTCGGTCAAAATGAAATTATAAAACTAAGTCAAAAAACTTGGTATCAAATTTTTTTTGAAACTTTAAAAGATCCTATGATTTGGTTTCTGGCCATCATCGGAATCATATATTTATTTCTTGGCAATCAAACCGAGGCCTTGACTCTCTTTATCGCTATCCTTCCGTTGCTCCTCATGGATTTATTTTTACATTGGAGAACAGAAGCTTCTACAGCTTCACTTTCAACTCAACTCTCAACAACAACTTATGTAATTAGAGATCAAAAGCGATTACAAATTCCTTCAGTTGAAATAGTGCCTGGTGATCTTGTTATTCTCAATCCAGGCGACTATATTCCTGCCGACGGCCTATTTCAAAAATGTGAAAATCTTCAAGTCGATGAATCCTTAATTACCGGGGAATCACTCCCTATTTTTAAGCATTTCACAAATCAATCCCTCGATGCAACTGAGCTTATTATAAAACCGGACAATTGGGGGCAGGCGGGAACTAGAGTTCTTTCAGGAAATGGTCTGATGAGAATTATTTTTACAAGTGCATCTACCACTTATGGGCAAATTGTCAGATCAATTTCCCAAGTGCCCTCTGAAAAAACTCCATTACAAAAAGGAATAGAAACTCTTGTTAAATACCTTATTTTCATTTCTCTCTTGGCCTGTTTTCTTCTAGCGGGGGTTCGGATTTATCAAGGCTATCCATGGATAGATGCCATTGTGGCCGCTTTAGTTTTAGCACTGGCAGCTGTTCCCGAAGAATTTCCAGTCGTTTTTACTTTTTATCTCGGTGTTGGTGTTTATAGGCTGGCCAAGAAAAAAACTTTAGTAAGAAGAGCTGTGTCGGTAGAAAATATTGGACGGGTTAATATTATTTGCACTGATAAAACAGGGACTATCACTAAAGGTGAATTGAAGCTAACACATATCTTTCCTGAAAAGAACTTAGAGGAAAAAGAGCTCTTGCAAATTGCGGCCATGGCCTCTGATCCCAATAATCCTGATCCAATTGATGTGATCTTAAGAAAAGACCATACCGATCTCGCTCCTATTCAGAAACTTTTTCCCTTCACTGAAGATCGACGAAGAGAAACCGCTATTATTAATCAAGTTGCCTATACAAAAGGTTCTCCGGAAACCATTATTTCTATGTGTAAAGGTCAACTCCAAGACTGGTTAGAGAAAACACAAGTCCTAGCAAGTGAAGGACATAAAGTAATAGCGTGTGCTAGAAGAGAAGTTTCAGAACTAACTGAACCCATGGATAGTTTTGAATTTTGTGGTCTACTTGCTTTTGAGGATCCCGCCAGAGACGGAGTTAAGGAATCGATTGAATACTGTAATCAAAATCAAATAAAAGTTCTTATGCTAACAGGAGATCATCCTGCTACTGCCATGGCCATTGCAAAAGAAGTTTCTCTTGGAAGTGAAACACCTAAAGTGATGACGGGTAAAGAGCAATTTACTTTAAATGAATTGTTAGAAACCGATGTTATTGCCCGTTGTACTCCTCTACAAAAATTAAATATCGTCATGATGCTCAAAAAATCAGGGGCCATCATTGCAGTCACAGGAGATGGAGTGAATGATGTTCCGGCCCTAAAAGCTGCAGACATTGGAATAGCCATGGGAGAGAGAGGAACTCAGAGTGCTAAAGAAGTTGCTTCAATGATTTTAGTTGATGATAATTTCAAAACAATTGTCAGCAGTATTCAGGAAGGTCGCCAACTAACTGAAAATTTAAGAATGAGTTTTCTCTATCTTTTACTTATTCACCTTCCTTTTGTCGCCACCGCTGCCATTATCCCACTTTTAGGGTATCCTCTACTCTATCTTCCTATTCATATAGTTTGGCTAGAGCTTATTATTCATCCTTCATGTATGCTTGCCTTTCAACAAAATTCATCCAAGAAACACCAAGCACAGGGCGCTTTACTTAGTTTAAAAGATTTTAAAGCATTAAGTTTTCTTGGGCTCATCATGACAATCTTTATTACGACTAGTTTTCATTTAGCAATAAAGAAGAACCTAGGAATTGAGCACGCTCGCTCCATTGCTCTTGGAATATTGATTTTTTGGAGTGCCGGAATTGTTATCAGTTTAAATTCATTTAAAGGCCGAATAGCTTGGTTAATATCTTTATTAACGATGTTATCATTCTTTATCATGACTCAAATTCCAGGATTGGCCAAGGTGACTCATTTATCAACTCCTGATTATACAGATTGGATAATCATTTTGTTTACTTTACTTTTATCTACATTTCTTATTTCAGTTGCTAAAGGTAAAAAATTTATTAATTAGATTAAGTTTTCTTAAACTTTGTTTTAGTTTTATTTTTTTTGATCCTCTGAGAAAATTCATAAAAAGGAGGGGCCAATGAAAAGATATTCTTCTTTTGGATCCTTTATTTTGGGTTCTTCTCTCGGGGCCCTATATATCTACTTTTTAGATCCTTCTCGGGGTAAATTTCGAAAGGCCCTTATAAGAGATAAGGCCGTCGGAATGAAAAAAGATTTTACAACTCATGGCAGAAAGTATTTAAGAAATTTGTTGAATAGAACTCGAGGTATAAAAATTGAAACTCAAAAACTTTTGAGTAAAGAAAAAAAAGTTTCTGATGATATTCTTATTGCGAGAGTTCGTTCTGAATTAGGACGAATCATAGCTCATCCTCGATCCATTCAGGTTTCTGCTCAAAATGGAATTATTGCTCTTTCAGGGACAATCCCGGAAGAAGAAGTTTCAAAACTTATAAGTTGTGTGAAAAGAGTATCGGGAGTTAAATCAGTGGTAGAAAAATTAGATATTCATCACTCAAGTGAAAATATTGCTCATCTATAAAGACTAGGCGGCATTCTCAAATGGAGGCGGTTCATCTTCATCATTTTTAATTAATGTAAGTTCAACTTTTTTTGCTAGTTTATCATTCAGTTCAGTTAGTGGAGCTTCAAGTTCTATGAGATGATCACCATCACGAAACTTTAAGGCATATTTTTTTCCAAGCAAAGTATCATTAATATATCTCTTGATGGCATGAGCAGGGCCAGCAATCCTATGTGAAATTATTTTTCCTATGAGTAGAGTCATTAAAGAGGCAAAAAATAAAATCCCTGATGAAGTGATCACATAAAATTTTAAATAATAGGAAATTTCATTTTCGGGCAAGTTCATTTCAATTAATGAATATTTTAAAAAAGTATATCCAAAACCTAAAAAGGTTATCCCAAATCCAAGGACAATACTTAAGAGTGTAAAGGCAAATCTAAGTTGATAAGCACGATTTACCCATTTGGCCTTTCGACGATCATTATCCGGATAATGATAATTTAACTCGCGATAAATACCTTTCGCAATCAATATATAACCAACCCATTGTACGGCATCGGCGAGATTAAAAACTGGGGTGGTAAAATCTGATGTTCCCAAAAAAATGTAGTCCACGACATAACCGTAGATAATTCTATCTGTCACATTGCCTAGAATTCCAGAAAACAAAAGTGATAGCCCTGTTACCGTTACTCGAGAACGAAAATGCACTAAATTTAAGATGACTGGAAAGCTCGCCACAATTGAAATTCCAAGGGTACATAGAAAGACAGTTTTAAGCATAAGTGGTAAGTGCGAAAGACCACCCAAAATGATTCCATGATTTTCATGATAGACAATATGAATTGGATTGAAGTGAATAGGATTGAAGTTTTCACTCACTAAAATTTTAATGACGTAATCAAGTGTCCAACAAATAAAAAAGGGAGCAAAGGCCCTGAGCATCCGCCATTTCTTCATGGCAACTTATCGTCGACTATTCCAATCAACTTTAGTTTTATTTTTTGCTTAACTTATTGAATTGATAAGAAATAAAAAGGCCACCTCATGGGTGGCCCTCAGAGCTTTATTTTGTTCTAAAAACCATTGTAACCGTTCTATCCCAAGTTCTGCCATTTACCCATGCATCTACTGTGCAGTTACCATTAAAATAAATTGTCGGTCTGTGTGTGTAACGAGTCACACCAGTTTTTCCGCATTCAATTTCACCTGCATTTGAAGTGTAAATAACTTTGTCCCCTACAAGGTGAAGACCTTCGATTTTTACAGAATTCTTATAAACCACAACTGTCTGTGGAGGAGTTGGAATATTTCTTCCATCTCTTAAATCAAGATCTTCAGTCACTACTACTGTGGCATAACCTTCACCACTTGCAGTGTCGATATAAAGATTTGAATCAACACGAGCAAAGAAAGAACCATATGTCTGAACTTTATCTTCTAAAACAACCATCTCGGCAGCGAAGGCCAAACTTGAAACTAAAAGTGCTGCTATCGCGATAAACTTTTTCATAACTACTCCTTTAGACTATATTCTAAAAAAACGATATCACGTTCAAACATCAAGCTTCAACCATTCATTCATCGCTTAATCTTAACTTTTATCACTTTTACCATGTATACATTGCCATGCAGAAGAAATGCCCGGCCCTAAGCTAAGGAAATTATTCAATTGACCTGGAGATTGATAAAGCTATCAAGACTTGCCTTTTCTCCAACTAACCAGACAGTATCTTGAGGTTGAAAAACAAAATCTTTTTTGGGATTCATTATTTTAAAACTGCCGCGCTCTATACCAACAATCAAAATTTTATGAAGCTCCCTTAGTTGTAAATCCTCAATACTTTTTTTAATTAATACGGAGTCCTGATTGAGAGTTATGAATTTAATAAAAAATTGTTCTTGAGTGATATCTGAACCGGTTGTATCAATTGCTGCCTCAATTTTTTCTCTAAAAATCTCCAATTGTTCATCTGTTCCCAGAACAATTAATTGATCATGAGGTAAAATACTCTCATCACCTGCTGGAGCAGATATTGTTAAGTTCCCTCTCTTAATCGCTACAATATTGATTCCATAAAGGCTTCGAATTTTGGCCTCAACTAAAGTTTTCTTTACTAGAGTTGAATTTGGGTGAACTTCAAAATTGAATAAATGCTTATCCCATGGCCCAAGCTTATTAAGACTTTTAGTATTCTTGGCCCCTTTAAACTGGTTATTAAACCAACCGCTATATTCTTCTAATTTTTTGAACATCAAATAATAAACACAGGTCAAAAAAAGAAAGGCAGCTGGTAAAATATAGATCATCGAAAAATACTTTGAACTGATAATTGCCAAAAGTATTGATGTTAAAAAAGGTGACACAAATAAAAAAGCAATGTTAACAATCTTTTTACCTTTACTAATTTCTAGAATCATTTTCTTTGAGAAAAACAACATTCCCCAAATAAAAGGTAAGGATATTAAAAATGCAAAGATTAAAATAATCTCGTTAGGATAATTTTTTGTAGCAAGAAATTTAAAACAATTATTAAAAATAACAATTACGATTATGGCGTTGATAATCCATCTAATAAATAACTTAACAATTGATGCAAGATCTTTTTTATCTGTTCTTTGGTGCTCAAGCCAGATCGAATACTGAAGAAGATTATCTTTGATTAAATCTGGTAAAGAATCATCAAGCTTTTTGGCAATTTTGCTAGAAGATTTAATTAAATATGGTGTTGTAAAAGTTGTAATTAATGAAACAGCGACAGCAATGGGATAAATGTGATCACCTATCGCTTTAAGTCCAATACCAAGTCCAGCAATGATAAAGGAAAACTCTCCGATTTGGGCCAGACCTAGACCCACTTGCACTGAATTTTTAAGTGATTGTCCACTGAGTAATGGTCCAATAGATGTGATAAAAACTTTTCCTAGAATGGTTACAAGGGATAGAATTAAAATAATTCCCTTAAACTCCCAAAATGATTTTGGATCGATTAACATTCCGATTGATACAAAAAAGATTGCGCCAAATAAATCTTTAAGCGGGGCCATTTGAACTTCAATTTGATGAATAACTTTTGTTTCTGCCAAAATTGAACCCATAATAAATGCTCCCAAGGCGGGAGAATATCCAAAGTGAGTGGCCACCACCACTAAACTTAAGCAAAGTCCAATTGAAACAAGAGTAAGCATTTCATTAGAACCTTTCCGAGCAATATAAGACATCAGTCTTGGAATTAAGAAATGCCCTATAACAAACCAAGTTCCAGTAAAAAGCACTAAATTTACAGTGGTAAGTCCAAGTGCTATTGGTGAAAAGGTTTGAGTAGAAGCAATTGTTGTGAGTCCCACAAGTAGAAGAATGGCGAATAAATCCTCCACGACGAGGACAGCAAAAATTAAACTGGCAAAGCGGTGAGTTTTTAATTTAAGCTCTTCTAGGGCCTTAATAATAATTGTCGTCGATGAAATTGAAAGCATTGCTCCTAAAAAAATACTCTCAATTTTACTCCAGCCAATGGCAATGCCGACCCAATACCCCACTATCAAAAAGAAAATAACTTCTAATCCGGCCGTCACAAAGGCCACTCCTCCAACACTGAGAAGCTTACGAAAACTAAATTCTAGTCCTAGAGTAAACATCAAAAAGATTACTCCAAGCTCAGCGAGTGTTTGAATGCTTGGTATATCTGTCACAAGTTGAAAAGGTGGTGTGTAAGGGCCAACAATAAAGCCTGCTAAAATATATCCTAGAACAACTGGTTGACGAATTTTTTGAAAAAGAAAACTCATGAGTCCAGCGACAGCAAGAATGATGGCCAAATCTACAATAAGAGGAGCTAAATGCATCATGTCCTTAAAAAGTAAAAAAATAGGTCTACAAATTGTTTCAAAGGCAAAAGAATATGGAAAGAGTTAACTTTAATACTTTTCCCTCAACTCACACCTACAATTGGATGATTTTGTGCTTCTTCAGATGGACTTTGAATCGGGAAATATTCATTAGCAAGCTCACGCTCAGTTTTTTCATGCTCTCCCCTTGCCTTCCACTGATGAATGATTTTTGAAATAAAAATTGAAGTAAAGAAAAGCCCCAAAATGATTCTTTTCATAAAGACCTCCCTTGAGACCTATTTTAATTTTTAGGAGCAGAGAAAGAAAGTTTTAAAAATAAAATGCTACTTCCTAAACATGAGTATAAGAGTGCTGTTTGTGGGCCAAACTGATCCCAAAGAAATCCAGCAAAGACACTAGCAAAAATTTGAGCAAACCCCATACATGTATTAAATATTCCTAGTGCGGTACCGGAGCTGTCTTTAGGGACAAGTCTACTTGCATGGGCCCGGCTAACACCTTCAGTTGACGCCATGAACGCACCATAAACTAAAAATAAAAAAACAAATTGATAGGCTTGATTTGCAAAAGCAAAACCTGCATAAACGAAGGTGAATAAGAGCAATCCAAACATCAGGACTTTTTTGGTGCCAATACGATCAGAAAGATCACCTAATGAAGGACTAAGGAGTGCGTAAATAAAATTATAAAAAGCATAAATCAATATGATATTTGAAAACTCCAAACCAGATTGCTTCATTTTTAAAATTAAAAAAGCATCACTCGAGTTTGTTAAACAAAAGATAGTCCAACCAACAATGAAAGACTTATATTCATGACTCAATTCTTTAAAATTAAATCTAAAATTTTGAACGCTTTTATGAGCGGTGGGTTTAGGCTCTCTAATAAAAAAAATAAGGAGAACAGAAAGAAGTCCAGGGATAGTTGCAAAAAAATAGGCCATCCTCATATCTGCAAAATATTTTAAAATGACGAGCCCTAAGAGAGGCCCTGTGACTGCTCCAAGGGTATCAAAGGCCCTATGCCATCCGAATGCAAAACCTCGATCTTCTGATTTAACTAAGTCTGTAATTAAAGCATCACGAGGAGAGGTTCTTAACCCCTTGCCTAATCTATCAAGGACTCTGGCCGAAAGGACATGAAGATATGTAGTTGAAACTCCAATCAGAGGTTTACTGATGACCGAAAGCAAATAACCTATAAAAAAAAATGGTCTACGCTTTGCCATTTTATCAGATAAAAACCCTGAGTAAGTTTTTAAAAGACTAGATACTCCTTCTGCCACACCTTCAATCAGTCCTAAATTGGTTGTAGAGAGACCTAGAACCGTGGTTAAAAAAACTGGTGTTATGGGATAAAGCATTTCGCTTGCGACATCCATAAAAAAAGAAATCAGTCCTAAGACTAAGATTCCAGGATATTGCCTTCGAAGATAAGAAAGAGATCGCTTCATTCATCAATTTTCGCATGTTTTATTGACACTAGTAAGTAATATTTACCCCTTGGGAGCTTAATCAGATTAATGGAGGTACCATCCTTCTATGATTCACCTCGCACTCCTTTTTTTCACATTTCTCTCAATTCTCAGTGCAAAAGAACTAAAGTATATTTATGGTTCAGCATGTGCCGATCTGATAAAAGAGCGTAATGAAATATGCGATTGGAAGAAACAAATAGACACCTATTCGACAGCTACCCACGAAGCTCTATGTATAAGTTTAAGAAATGGTCGAAAAAAAATTAACATTCAAAGTTGTCTTCCCTCTTTCGCAAGAGACTACCAAGAAAAAAAATTATTATTAAATGGACCCAATTGCTGGGGCACGGCCATGAGCTTTCATGGGGTCTCAAATAAACCCCGCTTCATTTGGCCAGAAGAAGTGAACTACTGGCTCGAAAGTCCGTTGTGTAGAAAACTTCTGCCTAAAGAAAAATTAAATCCTGGTGATATTATAAATACCTATGGGCCCGAATATACAAACAAAGCAGATTTGCTAGAAAGAGATGCTGGTTATATCTTTTGGGAAATTCTTTATCCTAATAGATTTACCATGGCCTTAGAAGATGAATACGAAGGCTATACTGGCTACCACAGAATACTTCATAGTGTGACTTATATTTCCAATAATCTTGTTTTCGGAAAAGATTCTCCGGCCAAAGAAGATCCATTTTATTTTCAACCTCTCAATGAAGTTTATGGCCGTTCAACAAACCCCGACTGCCAGGAAAATCAAAGTCTATCTCCCTATTTAAGAGAGTATCAAAAACCTCCAAAAAATATTCGCAATTCAAAATGCGATTATCTTTCTATTGCTTATCGTTGTGGAAATCTCAATACTTTTCTTGAGAAAAAAGATTTATCAAAGATAAAAGAACTTCAATTAATCCAGGATAAAATTTTTGAACTCATGTTTAAGAAAAAAAACCTATCTAAAGCGGAGCTCATTCAAATAGAACAACTCGCAAAGGCGTCATTAAATTTCGGTGCGAGTGAACTACAAAAGCATCCAAGTGATAAAGAAGATGAAATGCTTTACGCATTAGAATACTTCACAGCAGCTTCAATTTTAAAAGCCTTAGTAAACTTGAAAACTTTATACTCAACGAATTAAATTAATGCACTTTTTTAACTTATTAAAAGTACAAAGATGCATTTAAACTAAAATACTTTTATAAAGTAATTTAGTCCTTCTTTGCCTCTTTAATGGCCCACTGAAATATGAGATACTTCTTTACAAGAAACTGTTCCTGGTTTCTAGTTACCTAAACATCTTCTCAAATTCACTAGTAAAGGACTGTTCATGAAAAACAATCTTGGAAGTGATTATTTCTTACTGGCCCACGTAGATCTTAGTGGCGTTCATTTCTATAAGAAAGGTGACTTAGGTATTGAATTTACCAATGAAATAGATGCTTGGAGCAAAATGATGTTTAAATTTAGAAACACACGCTCGACAGATTTTAAATATGCTCAGAAAGATTTAACACCGTTCATCTATAGTGTGAGGTCACGTCTTGAATAACTTTTTACTTCTGGAAGCTCCAAGCGAGGATTCTACTTTTCTTTTGTCCTTGAGACATCTGAACAATCTTCGTTGATTTCGCTTTTACATTTTCAATTTTTTTTTGCAGATAGTGAAGATGACTTTCTTTAGAAATTAATGAGGTAAACCAAGTTACATTTGAAGCAAACTTTTGACTCTCCAGAATCATATTTGCAACGAAGGCCTTCTCTCCCCCCTCGCACCAAAGTTCATTACTTTTTCCACCAAAATTAAGCTTAGTCTTTGAGACAAGACCCAAGTTTCTTCTTTTCCTTTCAGTTCCAACTAAGGCCTCTTCAGCTGATGCATGGAAAGGTGGATTACACAGAGAAAAATCATATGTTTCATTTGCGCTAATTATTCCTTCAAAAATATTTCGTGAAGATTTCTGTAAACGTAGTTCAATAAATTTTTCTAAATTATTTTTTTCAATAATATTTTGAGATGATTTAAGTGCTTCGGAGGATATATCTGTGGCCACAAATGTCCAATCAAACTGATAATGGCCAATTAGTGGGTAGATACAATTGGCACCTACTCCGATATCAATTCCATGAAGCTTTTTATTTTTTGGAAAGAAGTCTGAAATATTAAAAATGTAGTCAGCTCGACCTGGTATCGGTGGACAAAGAAATTGGGAAGGAAGTTCCCAAAAGGAGACTCCGTAGACACTTTTTAATATTGCTTTATTTAAAATTCTAACAGACTCGGGATTATCAAAATTGATTGAATCCTCACCTAGCTTGTTTTTTATAACATGGGCACTTAGGTCTGAGCAGACTTTCTTCAATTCAGAAAAGTTATAACGCCCTTGATGAGGATTCTCTGGATGCATTTCTTAGTGGCATTGATTCATTTCAAATCGAAGATCTTCATTTAAATTTTGTCCGTTATCGTTACTGACATTAAGAGATAGAACATTTGTCGTTTTATTAAAAACAAGATTTCCGCTAATCCCGCCCTTACGAACAATATTATTTCCCCAAGTATTAAATACAGTAAAGGCCTGCTCATTATTAATATCACATGAAATGGTTTTATCATCTTCCTGACAAAATCTACTATCAAGTGCAATATCGCCAGAGCGAGGTAAATTTATTCCAGCACTTTTACCAAGCAACTTTAAAATTTTCTTGGAAAGAGAAAATGAGGTGTACGAAAAGTCAGCAATATACTCTGGGCCAACAGCTAAGTGGAATTGAAGATCTTTGCTTTTAAAGCAAGTCACTTGCCCAGCAAATGCTGAAAAAGTTAGAGAAACACTAAAAATGACCATAATTATTTTTTTCATAAACTCACCTTGTTTAATTAAACGCTAACTTAAACTTTTTATAATGGCAAATGCACCCGCTTCTTTTTTATAATGCATCAAGCTTTAAGCTCCTCAGTGGTAAATAAAACCGGAACTACTGGAGATTCTGAAGCTTCCCGAATTGGTAGCGGAAAAGCACTCATAAAGTATTTTCCTTCAGGAACAGGATTTAATTGTAAATTTTCCATAATTAACGCCTGTTTAAAGAGTATATTATGAATGGGTCTTTCCATCTTTCCAGGATTATAGTCAGAAGACTTCCATGAAGTTCCATACAAACAAAATTGTGGATTTGAAACCAAGTACTCAGCGGCCGATTCGGACAAAGTAAGAATATAATTTGGATCGTGAAACCCTTGATTATTTAACGGATGAAATTTTGTCGTAATTAATAATCTCGAAGGCAAAGAAGAAATCTCTAAGATATTTAAACGAGATTTAATCTCATCGATCGTAATTTCCCAATGATAAAGTCCACTTCCGATTGGTTTAAAATGATTTCCTTCAAGTTTAATAACAACTGTCTTTCCATAAAAAAATTGTAGATGATTTTCAAAGTAATAACCTAATCTCTTGCCATTCTTTTGAGTATGGGCCGGTGTTTCTATATGAGTCAAACTATGGGGGCGAAAAATATGCTCATCATAATTTACCGGTGGAAGGCTGCCTGATTGAATACTATAAATTGTATTCTTCTCATAGGCCGGACCTTCATTCCACATACCAGGTGCCCCATAGGTTATTACTGGACTCAATAGGTAAGGCATATTCGTCCTTTTAGTCACTTAAGTTTAAGTAAAGATTTAAGTTAAAAATAACGATAACTATAGAGATGTTATCTCACAATAAAAATTTCAACTTACGTCGAATACGAGTTTTCCGAACAGTCACTGGAATATGTATTATTGCGCCTATTATTGGTGAAATTGCTATCTATTTAGCAACTAAAGAAATCGGCCCCTCAATCTATTCAAATCTTCTTTTAAGTCTATTAAGCTTTCTAATCTATAAATGGTATCAGCACACTAAAAACCTAGAATTCGCCCTAAAGATAAATTCAATTCTCCAATTAACTCTTTATTCTTGGAGCATCCTCGTTTCTGGAGGTATTAGGGCAGAGCATTTTGTCTATCTTCCCTTCTTTCCTGTTGCGAACGGGTTTCTTCTTGGAAGGAAGGCCGCCTATGCATCTACGGCCTATGCCATTGTGTTTACCTTCATATTGGCCTTCTTAGAAAATAACGGAACTATTCCTTTCACCTATCATTCCTTAACAAAAATAGTTATTTTATCTGTGGCCTGCTTCGCTTTCATAGGCTGGATCATTATAAGTTACGAATCAGAAAGAATGACTTCCGAGACTCAATTAAAGCAAAATACAAAAAATATTCAAAATATTACTAATATGATGGACGATGGTTTTATCATCTATAACTCTGAGAGAAAAGTTATCCAATATAATCCCTCTGCTCTTAGAATTCTGGGATTAACTGCTGATCAACTTTTTGGCCACTCACCTACTGATCAAGGTTGGAAGGCGATTAAAGAAGATGGTTCAGATTTTCCGACGTCAGAACATCCCTCTTCCCTGGCCCTAGGAACTGGACAAATAATCAATGGTGTAATCATGGGGATCATTCCACCCACACAAGAGCCTAGATGGATAAGAGTTAATGCTTTTCCTGTCGATCATGGAAATGATGCAAAAGTTTTTGTGACATTTTGTGATATAACAGATTTTAAAAGATCTCAGACTGAACTTCATGAAAGTCATAAACTTCTTAATGTCGTTCTTGATAATTTGCCAGCAATGGTATTTGTTAAAAGCTTTGATGATGGTCTCCGATTTAAATTAATGAATAAGGCCGGTCTTAAATTAATTGGAGTTGAAGAAAATCAAATCTTAGAAAAAAATGACTATGACTTTTTTCCGAAATCACAAGCGGATTTTTTTACTTCTAAAGACAAAGAAGTTTTTAAGTTGGCCAAAGGAATTAAAATTGAAAAAGAGCCTATCTCAACACCTCTTGGAGAAAAATGGTTAGAAACTCGAAAAGTTCCAACTTACAAAAGTGATGGAAGCCCAGATTTATTAATTGGGATTGCTTTAGATATAACTGAAGAAATTGATTTACAAAAAGCATTAGATATTGAAAAGGCCAAGGCCATTCATAATGCAAAACTAGCATCATTAGGAGAAATGTCTGCTGGAATTGCTCATGAAATTAACAATCCTTTGACAATCATCTCTGGAAACATTTCTCTTCTTGCAACATATAGAGAAAATCCTGAAAAGTTTCAGGGCAAGCTTTTAACTATGCAAAAAGCTACAGATCGAATTGAAAAAATTGTAGCTGGTTTAAAAAAATTCTCCCGTAGCTCTAGTGGGAAAGAACATAAGATCACTCCGCTGTCTTCTATGGTCATCGAGGCCCTAACCCTAACAGAGGCAAAAGCTAAAATAAATTCTGTGCAAATATTATCTCAAATAGAACCTGAATTAGAAATATTATGTGAAGAAATTGAGATTGAACAAGTACTAGTCAATCTCATTAATAATGGAATTGATGCAATTAAAAATTTAGATGAAAAATGGATTAAAATTGTTGGCCTAAAGCGAAATAATCAAGTCATTATTCAAGTTCAAGATTCAGGAAAATGCATTTCAAAAGAAATTGAAGAAAAACTATTTGAACCATTTTTCACCACCAAACCAATCGGCGAAGGTACTGGACTTGGCCTATCCATATCGAAAGGAATTTTAGATCAACATCACGCCACAATTTCTTTAAATAGATCTTTCCCAAATACTTGCTTTGAAATATGCTTTTCAAAAAGTAATTCTGAGAAAGAGGACAGTAATGCCGCTTAAGGTTTATTTCCTAGATGATGAAGTCGATATTCTAGAAATTTTTGAAGATACCTATGCTTCAGAGAATGTACAAATTCGTACTTTTTCTGATCCTCAACAAGCAATCAATGAGATAAAAATTAATCGCCCCGATTTATTATTTATTGATTACCGATTACCAAATACAAATGGTGATGAAGTAGCTCTGCAATTAGACGATTCGATTCCAAAAGTTCTTATTTCTGCGGACTATAATCTTACCCCAAAAGCAAAATTTGTGGCCTGTTTGATCAAGCCATACAAAAAAAACGATATTCTAGAACTAATTAAACGTTATTCAAAATAATTGAAAAGTTTTACCGACCACGCTCAAGCATAACTGCAATTTGCAATCCGCCACTACTGACATTGACCTTTAATCCTTTATTTGTACCGCGACTCATAAGCCCACCAACTTCAAAATGCTGGAATTTGCCATCTTTCCAATCATAATGAACAAAAACACCTAAATCGGAAATGACCTTCTTTTTTCGAGAAAGAATTCCGTTAACATCAACTGTGTTAAGCAATGTTTTTTGCTGCAAAACCCATTCATGGTGTTTTGCTCTTGGAGTTCTCTTGATGCATTTTAGAAACTCTTCGTTCATAAAGACTTGCTCTCCACCACACCCATCAGTGTGCTTGATCACTAAATCTTTAAAATTTTCTTTTGCAAAGTCGACTTTATCTTTTAATGAAAATGCAGGTAAAATAGAATCATTTAAAACCTTACTTGATCCTAACAACTTTCTTCTCAACGTTTCATCATTTAATAAAATCAATATCGTCTTTGATGCCACCAAACTAGTTAGAAACGGTCCATACTGTGGAGTTTTAGATCTGACCATTTCTTGATACAACAATTTATCTCTTTTTAGATCTGATAAGGTAAAGGCAAAGCTCATATTAAGAGCATCCGGAATAAGCTTGTCCCCTACTTTTATTTTTCCATTTTTAAAAATAAAAGGATGCTTTTCAAGCATTGGAAAATCTTTATCGATTTTTGTTTTATATTGAGTAGGAGAAATAAGATGCAGACGGCTGCCCATTTTATTGGCAGTAAATTTTAAGTATTCTTCATCCCAATTATAACAATCGTATTGAAGACGAACGATCTCTTTACCGAGGCGATTCATGTTTCTGACTTCTGCAGCAGCAGTATCCAAAGAAATAACTTTTTTCTTGAGCTCTGGAATCAAAGATAAAAGAGTATTCTGAAAAAAAGTGGATCTGGCCAATCCATCAAAACCAATTTCATTAACTTCTAATAGTTTTGGAGGATTTTTCGAGGAAGGTTCCCCAACTATCGCCATATCAAACCTAAAACTGCCTGTAATTCGACCGTTTCTAAACTTCAACACTTCCAGCTCATTGATGATAAAATTTCTTAAAGGCCCAGGTGGAATAATTGCTCGAACTTCAGACTCAGGTAGAGAGATTAGCTTCATCAAAAAAGTTGTTATTTCTCGACAAGTTTTTTCAATTACCGGGAAATAAGATTCTGGAATTAGTCGGGGAATGATTGAAAAGTCATCATCATTCACTCCACTAAGATCTGAATCAGCAAAAGCATTCCAAACAGAAGTTTTATGATCAGTATTATTGTATTTTTTTAAAATTTGTCTGACGTCTTTAGCAGGATTTTCGTGAAAATAATTTTTAAAGTTCATCAAAAAATTATAAGTCTTTAACTCAATTTCATCCATAAAATAATCTTTGGAGGAAAAATTGAATTTTGACCGGGCCTCTTAAGAGTTAGAATATTTTTTGGCCAAGGAGTTAGTATGAAAACTTCATTAGGAAGATGGGATGCATTGGTTGAGGCCTTGCAAGATTTATGGCCCAATCTTAATGCCGATGAATTAATTAGTACAAGAGGAGAAGTAGACAGAATCACTAAATTAATTATCCAAAAATATCATGAACAACCAGAACATGCACACGAGATAGTTGCTGAAATTGTTCAAAGAACAATGTTAGGAAATCCCCATTCACTTGATGAAAATGTTGGAACAAAAATTTTTCAAGAAAGTCCTTCAAAACCGAATGTATCAGAATGGGAAGCCCGAGAGAGCGAAGGACCAACACCTTAAGGTGCCCTATTACAAAGGGCACCTATGAATATGACTTATCTTGTAGCGCGCTCAAAATTAATTAAATGATGAAGATACTGTTCGTGCTCAGGGTGTTTTGAAACAATCTCGGATACTTTATGAACCGTTTCGAAAGTATTCTTTAATTTCAAATTCTCTACCTTACGAATATCTTTTTTTAGAATTTTGATTTTTTCATCACTGGCGCTTCCAGAAAGAAGCTCCTGAATTAAAACAGCTCTATAATGATATGATTTAGCTGATAGCTCTTCAGCTTTCTTTTTATTTGCTTCAAAAATTTCTGATAATTTCTTTTTTTGCTCTTCTGTTAAAGTTTTAGAAGAGGCAATCAATTCATGAATAGTCCCTCCAAGGGCCTTTCCATCCGAGACACTAGATTGGGCCGCTTTAGATTCAATTTCTTGCTCAGTTTTCTTATAAGAAGAGCAGCCAACAAAAGTCATTAACAGGGCAGCAAATAATGCAAATTTTTTCATGAAATTCTCCAAATTAATTTAACTCTAATGCTAATTGAAAAAAGTAATCTGGAAAAGGAGGGATTTCATCGAACTCTTATTTTTAATGACTTAGACCCCTCTTAGGTGACTAAACTTTTGACACACCTATAAAGGCTCCAGGGACACCTAGTCTGAGAACTCAATTCCTTAAATAATTAGGCCATGAATAATAAGGCCTTCTATTTTATAGGGGCATAACTTTAGGAAGTTAGACTATGAAGTATCTCTATATTGCCGCTCTCTTAAGCTCTCAAGTCACTTTTGCCCAGTTTCGATATCCAGTCGCAAAGAAAATACCTCAAATTGAAACTCGTTTTGGTGAAATGATCGAAGATCCTTATAAGTGGATGGAGAACCCATCTGATCCTGATTTGTGGAACTGGATCTCATTACAAAAAAAATTTACTTCGAATTACTTGGATCTTAACTATTTTTATAGTTTTAAATCAAAAATTATTGAATTTAAAACAATAAGGGATCAGCAAGAATTGATTACAAAAGTAGAAGATGCTGAGAAGAGTAGCACATCAACTCCTAATCCGGATTTTTTATTTGAAAATCAAGATCAACCAATAAAAGTTTGGTCATCCTCCCAGAAGGTATCAAAAATATCTAAGGTATTAAAAGAAAGTCCTCTATATCAAATTGAAGAAAAGGCAGTCGCTGGTGGAGATATTAAACGTTTGATCGTTACCCAAAAATCAGATAACAAACTCAAAGATATTTTGTTAATCAAGTTTAACACTATTGTAGGTTGGGCCAGCGAAGAGTCATTTTATTATATTTCTGACCGGGATGATAAAAATGCTGGTGGCAAGCCTGGCCTATATCTTCATATCGTTGGGAATGCTCAAGCAGAGGACCAACTTCTATTATCTGGCACAAAGGCAAGTTCCGAAATTGAAGTTCACCAAATTGGTGATAAATCTTTTGTAGAAGTTGATAATACAATTAGCTCAATTCAATTAGAAACGGGAAAGATCTCAAACACTCAAAGCTTTGATGGCACTATCCTTGAAATTACTGACTCTCCTCAAATCGAGGCCACTATTTTAAGTTATAAGAATTCTAATAACGGTGAACTCACAAAATTAAGACTAAGAGATGGACAAAGACGTCCCTTCTTAAAAGACCTGAATTTTACAATACTTAAAACTAAGAGGCTCATTGATGACACCACTCTTATTATAGGAGTCAACGATGGTGCTCAAGTTGCAGGAATTTATAAAGAAGGCTCACCTATTCAAATGCTCGACTTAACGGATGGGACTATCGAATTTAAAACATTTAAAGACGGCATACTTAAAATTACTCACGAAACTTTCTCCTCTCCTAAAAAACTGTTTTCTTACAATCTCGAAACTAAAGAATTGAAAGTTGAAGCGTCTCAGACTTTCCCTCTAGAAGTTCAGGCCGAAAAAATCAAGTATCTTGCTTCTAATGGCCAGGAAGCCTCAATGTGGCTCATGCGGAAAAAAGGAGTAACACTTAATTCACAAACTCCTACCATCTTTTATGGATATGGTGGTTTTCGAGTTTCAGTTTCTCCGACATTTGGAATTTATGAAAGTTTGGCGTGGATGGATAAGGGAGGTGCTTTTGTTGTTGTTACTC
The DNA here is from genome assembly GCA_050247975.1 of Bacteriovoracaceae bacterium. Taxonomy (GTDB): domain Bacteria; phylum Bdellovibrionota; class Bacteriovoracia; order Bacteriovoracales; family Bacteriovoracaceae; genus Peredibacter. The sequence continues at coordinate 12,931 of JBFWTE010000002.1, read as the reverse complement.
TTCCAGGCTCGCTCGATTACGGAAATTCTTGGTATGACTTGGCAAAAGTTGGAGGAAGAATACATCCATGGGATTCATTTGCACTTGCAGCTCAAGAGCTTTATAAACGGGGAATCTCTTCTCCTGAGGCAGCTGGAATTATGGGTGCCAGTAATGGAGGAACTCTGACTGCTGGAACTCTTGAGCGACATGGAGAACTTTTTAAAGCGGCGGTCCCTATCGTGGGTGTAATGGACTTGATTAACTTTCCATTATTTACTGCTGGAAAATATTGGACAGAAGATTACGGAAACCCTTTTACTGAAAAGGATTTTAATGCGATTTATCCATTGTCTCCTTACCATAATTTAAAAAAGAAGAACTATCCTGCTACCATGGTTATGACTGCTGAATTTGATGACCGAGTAGTACCAATGCATTCTTATAAATATCTTGCCCGCCTACAAGAATATAATACCTCTAACAATCCAATTCTTCTTTATAGTAAGGAATGGGGAGGACATTCAAAAGATAGTGGGCCAATTGGGCAGAGGCTTAACTTTTTGACGGCCTACTTTACTTTCTTTGCTCAGCAATTAGGTCTTAATTAATGACAACGATGGGCCTTGGCCTCTGTTTCAACAGGGGCCGCAGGACTCAGATCATGAACAGGATGATAGTGAAGCTTGGCCATTCTAAATGAAATAGTCATCACCCCAATGGTCATCAAACTTATGGCATAAGTTTTAGGTAATTTGGCCTTAAGCGGTTTGAGAAATTTTTGAATAATGCCAGGAGCTGCTACCATACTAGGCACCGTTCCTAGCCAGAAAAAAAACATTGAAGTTAAAGCTTCACTGGTATGCTGTAAAGCAACTGTCCCCAATACAACTCCATAAAGAAGACCACATGGAAGCATAATGGAAATGAGTCCAGTAAAAAAAGCTTTGGTAAAATTTTGATTTTTATGAACTAATTTCATCCAAAGTTTTGAATAAACCTTGCTAAGAAATTTTGGTGTCGGGATTTCAGCTTTTTTCCCTTGGAAATTTTGAATTCCCCAATAGATAAACAAAAGTCCAATGGACATGGCCGGGAGTAAAGAAATATAAACCGGAGTAGACTCAAAATTTAAAAGATTACCTAAAAATCCTGCGAAGGCTCCTAGTATTAAGTAACCCAAGAGTCTTCCAACTTGGTAGCGAAAGACATCGTGGGATTTCTCACAAGTCGCTGTGACTAATCCACCACACATTCCCACACAATGAAGACTTCCCCCAAGACCCGCGACAAAAGAAACCCATGGAAGATAATTTTTAATTTCACTTAAGTCATTAATGTAATGGGCCAACAAGTGTGACCTCCTTAGTGGCAATCACTTGATGTGTTTCAACATCAACGGCATTAACATTAATTTTCTTCTCACCGGCGACTAGTGCACTTGGTGAAAATTTAAAGAAAAGAATGATCTTCTTTTCAGGAACATCCACTACTGCAGGGTTTTGATTACTTACAACTTGAATAGCTGAATCATCCGTCTTTAATTCAACTCTATAAATTTTAGAACCTTGATGAGACATTTTGAGCGTAAACTGATTAACAACAGTGTCTCCAATCACTTGGAATGGAACTTTTGATCTTAAAAAGACTAAATTTAAATTTGTACTCGCACTTAAAAAATAAAGGAAGAGTGAAATGAAAGTCACAGAGATCGTTACATAAATACCAGATCTGACTGTGATAACTTTTCGCTCTTTACCCATCACTTGATTTTCTGAACTATACTTAATTAGGCCTTTAGGCTTTTTAAGTTTCGTCATAATATCATCGCAAGCATCAATACATTGAGTACAAGCAATACATTCAAGCTGTGTCCCACGTCTAATGTCTATTCCTGTTGGGCAAACCTTCACGCAATTATAACAATTGATACAATCACCTTCGGCACTCTTCTCTACGACACCCGGGTTTCGACGAGGCTCCCCTCTTTTAGCATCATAAGCAACCACTAAAGAGTTTTCATCCATCATAACCGATTGAAGACGGCCATAAGGACAAGCAATAATACAAAACTGTTCACGAAACCAACCAAAGTCTAATAGAAAGATGGTGGTAAGAATCATAGTTGCAACAAAAATTCCCCAATTTTCTGAGGGAGTATGCATGGTAATTTGAAACAACTCACGAGGCCCAACAAAATAGCCAACGAAGGTGTGAGCAATATGAAGTGAGACCAGTAAGTAAGCAGTCCACTTACCAGATCTTCTTAAAAACTTATTTAAAGACATTGGGGCCTTATCAAGCTCCCTTCTTTCACGGGCCTTACCTTCAAAGAAGGTTTCAATCTTCATAAAAATACTTTGGATAAAAACAGTTTGTGGACAGGCCCAGCCACACCAAACTCTTCCAAAGAGACTTGTGACAAATCCGATAAAGAAAATCCCCGATGCTACCATCAGGAAAAATAAAATAGGCTCTACCCCGTGTAGAGTAGAGCCAAGAAGCGTAAATTCACGATGAAAAATATCAACTTGTAGAGCGGGTTTTCCATTGATGTAAAACCAAGGAAGAACCAAATAAAGAATAATTAAGAACCAGTAAACCATTTTTCGTCGATCTTTCCAGACTCCCTTCACATCTTCAGGGTAAAGGTAAACACGATTACCATGCTCATCTGTCGTAGCAAGTCTTTCTGGATCTAATTCAAAAATGTTTTTACTGCTCAATTTTTTCTCCCTGAGGCTCTTTACCACCAGGTTGATGAGTGTTTTTTAAACTACTCACATAGGCGACTGCTTGGTAGATTTCATCTTTAGTTAAAAGCTCTGCCCAAGCTGGCATACCATTGGCCTCACTACCATTAAATACCACACCATAAATGGTTTCAGGAGTACTTTTTGCAACCAACCAATATTCGTCGGTTAAGTTTGGTCCGATGTCCCCTTTCGCCTTTTCATTGTGACATGGCATACAGTTATTCTCAAAAACAACTTGGCCCTTTTTCACACCCTCATCGGCCACAATACCGTTATAGTGCTCCTGATTAAAAGCACTATTAATTCTTTTAAATTCAGCTTGTGCCGCTAGCACTTGTCCATAATTGACTTTGAACTCTTCACGTAGAGTTGGTCCGGCCATCAATTGATAGTAAATAAAATATCCAAATCCAAAAGCAACAGAAACGTAAAAAATAACATTCCACCAGCTTGGAAGAGGGTGATTTAGTTCTTGAATTCCATCATAACTATGATCTAAAAGAAGATGTTTTTCATCGTCCTTCACATCAAGTTTTGTTTCATTATTATTACCACTCATATTCTTTGTCCTTTAGCAAAGGACCCAGCTTTCGCTGGATCCTCAAGAGGTATTAAAGAGGCCTGATCATAAAATTTTTTATTTTGTTTTCTATATGTCCAATAGGCATACGCCACAAAACAAACCACAAACAAAATTAACGCTGTAATTGAAAGTCCTGGTAAATTCCAATGACTTAAAACATCCTGCTTCATTTTGCCCCCGGTCCTGCCAATTCAGTCGGTTCTTCAGGCAGGCTTCCATAATCAACACCAATTCTCTGCATATAAGCAATAAGAGCTACAACTTCTTTATCTACAATAGTATTTGGAATACCATTTGCGATTAACTCTGAAGCAATTGTAGTTGCTTGAGCTTCTGCAAGTTTTTGAGCGTTGGCAATTTCATCAGCTGAGTAAGGAACATTTAATTTTTGCATCACTTCTAATTTCTTAGAAAGAGATGAGTAATCAATTTTATTATCAAACAACCAAGTATAACGAGGCATGATCGACCCAGCAGTCACAGAACGTGGATCCCAGAAATGTTTGTAGTGCCACATATGAGGATATTTTCCGCCTACGCGAGCAAGATCTGGACCAGTACGCTTAGAACCCCATTGAAATGGATGATCATAAACAAATTCTGCAGCTTCAGATGCTTTACCATAACGAAGCACTTCATGAGACATTGGTCTAATTGTTTGTGAGTGACATAAGTAACATCCTTCACGGATATAAACGTCACGTCCATAAAGCTCAAGCGGAGTATAAGGCTTAATCGCATCAATCTTAACGATGTAGTTTCTCGCCATAAGTGAAGGAACGATCTCAATCGCAGAGCCCACTAAGATAGCAAGAAGAGATAGAACGGCAAAAACCATTGGCCATCCTTCAAGTTTTCTATGTGGAGTTGCTTGATGCTCGATTGATGATTCATCTAGAGCGTAAGCTTCATAGACTTCTGCTTCAGTATTTTTACCTGCTTTAGCTGTCTTATAAAGATTGTAAATCATGATGAAGAAAGAAATTAAAACAAACGTACCACCGGTTGCACGAACCCAGTACATTGGAACAATTTTAATAACTGTTTCAATGAAGTTTGGATAAATTAAACGGCCGGCATCATCCATTGCTCTCCACATAAGAGACTGAGTAATACCTGCAACTACCATTGATACGTAATAAAAAACTATACCAACAGTTGCTAACCAAAATTGAGTATTTGCAAGTTTCTTAGAATAAAGTTCTGTATTCCAAAGTTTTGGAACTAGATAAAAAAGAATACCAGAAATAATCATGTAGTTCCAACCAATGGTTCCTGCATGAACGTGACCTGGAACCCAGTCAGTGAAGTGAGCAATTGCGTTCACTGATTTAATTGACATTAGTGGACCTTCAAAAGTCGACATACCGTAGAATGTAAGAGCTGTTGCCATGAAACGAAGTCCTGGCTCTGTTCTTACTTTATTCCACACACCTCGGAGGGTCATAAGACCATTGATCATACCACCCCAGCTTGGCATCCAAAGAGATACAGAGAAAATCATCCCTAGTGTTTGGGCCCATTCTGGAAGAGTTGTATATAGAAGATGGTGAGGACCGGCCCAGATGTAAATGAATACAAGTGACCAGAAGTGGATAATCGAAAGCCTATAAGAATAAACCGGACGATTCGCTGCTTTAGGAACGAAGTAGTACATCAAACCTAAAAACGGAGTTGTTAAAAAGAATGCCACAGCATTGTGACCGTACCACCACTGCACAAGAGCATCCTGAACACCAGCATACATCGAATATGATTTTAAGAATGAAACTGGTAACTCTAGAGAGTTCACAATGTGAAGAACAGCAACTGTTAAAATCGTGGCAATATAAAACCAGATGGCAACATAGATGTGTCTTTCTCTTCTCTTGATAAGAGTTCCAAAAAAGTTAACTGCAAATACCACCCATATAAGTGTGATTGCAATATCGATTGGCCACTCTAACTCAGCATACTCTTTACCTGTGGTAATACCAAATGGAAGTGTAAGTGCTGCCGAAACGATAATGAGCTGCCATCCCCAAAAGTGAACCTTTGAGAGGGTGTCATTAAAAAGCCGGGCCTTACATAAACGCTGGTGAGAATAATAAATACCAGCGAAGATGGCATTCCCACAAAACGCAAAAATCGCAGCGTTTGTGTGAAGTGGTCTTAGACGGCCAAAAGTTGTCCATGGAAGTCCAAGATTAAGCTTCCACTGGGCCAATTGGAATGCAATCACTACTCCTAAAAGTAATGCTACCGCACCCCATACTACTGTTGCGATGACAAACCATTTAACGATTTGATCATCATAGGAAAAAGTTTCGAGTCGTCGATTTCCACTCGGACTCACGTTTGTCGAACTCATTTGCCTTCCTTTCGTGATGATGAATTAATATGAGTTATTTTTTGGTCTTCAAGTAACATTCTAAATCGTGGAGTTTCCAAATCATCATACTGCCCTTTTCTTGCCGACCAGATAAACGCACCTATGAAAGCGGCCCCTAACAAAAGAGCAAGTGGGAGTAAAATAACTATGACTTCCATAACATCCTTAACCTTTTTGTTCCTGCCAGGGTTGAAAATAAAACAGTAAGAGAACTGACTGGCATAATAATCGCGGCCACCAAAGGATTAATAATTCCAAGGAATGCTGCTGTTACCGACAATGAGTTATATAAAAGTGAAAGTATTAAATTTCTTTTAATGACTTTCATGATTTCTTGAGAAAGAATAAAAAGTTTTTCTACTGGTACAAGTCCTGGTGTCGTCAAATAAACATCTGCGGCACGAAGAGAAATATCCATGGCCCCTAGAACGGCTACTCCAACATGCGCCTGACTTAATGCGATCGCATCGTTAGCGCCATCACCTACCATCATCGAATCGGGAGTAGTTTTAATTAAATCACTTTTTTCTTCTGGAGTTAGGCCAGAAAGAGCATTTTGAGCAGGAAGATTTACTTCGGCCGCGATTTTTTCAACCACTTCTTTTTTATCACCAGAGAGTATTTTGATATCTATCCCTGAACTCATGAGGTCTTTAAGAGCTTGTTTTGAATCGGCCCTTACTGTATCTTGGACATCAAATGTTGCAATCAGATTTCCATCTTCAAAAATTCCAGTTTTCTTTATTTCATAGAAGTGATTTTCAATTTTTCCTGATACTCCCGAACCTAAAGTTTCAATAAACTCTTCCACTGGAAGAGTCTTAGCTCCAGAACCTTTCACATATTCCATTAAAGCAACGGCTACGGGATGGCGAGTGCGCATTTCTAGATTAAAAATAACTTCTTCGATTTTAACCTTCGAATCAGCTAGAGCTTTAAAATTTATTATCTTTAATTTTCCATGAGTAATGGTTCCTGTTTTATCAATAAAAACATGACGAACCTTTGCCAATTTTTCAATGACTTCATCACTTTTAATGATAATCCCCTGCTCACTTGCCTTAGATAGGGCGCGAGTAAAAGTTAAAGGAACGGCCAGGGCCAGAGCACAAGGACAAGTCACAATAAGAAGAGTGATTGCTCCTTCAAGTGCATGTCTAAAATCATGCTTCTGGTATAAATAAACAAAAAGAATCGCCGAAAGAATAAAGACAGCGAGAGTAAAATATTTTGATACCTTATTGGTGAGATTAACAATCTTTGATCTATGGGCCCAACCATTTTCAACGTTTTTAAGTAAACGGCCTAAACGAGAATCATCGGATACATTATCTGCCTTAATCACAAGGTCTTGATCAAGGTTTTGAGTACCTGAAAAAACTTTATCTCCGACATTAACTCGAACTGGGAATGACTCTCCGGTTAAAAGAGAATTGTTTAAATTGGATGAGCCTCTTAACACAATCCCATCCGCAGGAAAGAACTCCCCTGGACGAATTTTTAAAACATCATCTGATTTAATAAAACGCGGGTGAATTTCTTTAAATTCCCCATTCTCTTCCTTAAGTACACTTTCTGATTGATAAAAGAAGTGAAGATCAGATGCCGATAGACCTTTCTCTTGTATTTTTTGAAGAAAGTAGCGAGACATAAGAAGTAAAAAAACTAAAGCAGTTAATGAGTCAAAATAATTATCAGGTATTCCAATTATTAAATTGTATACCCCCATGACTGCACCAATAATGAGTGAAATCGAGATAGGAATATCAATCGAGAGAGTTTTATTTTTAATGGCATTCCAAGCATTTTGATAGAATGGAAATGATGAATATGTCAGAACAGGAATCGCAAATAAAACAGTAATCGTATTAAACAGCTGGGCAAATTCGCCAGAAGCCCCACCATAAAGAGACACTGCATAGAGCATAATATTTCCGGCCGCAGCACCGGCAATACCAATCCTCATGAGGGCCTGTCTTTCTTCTTTAATTTTTAATTCAGCTATGTCTTGATTACGCTTAAGCGGATGAGGTCTGTATCCAAGTTGATTAAATTCTCGAGCAACAGCGGAAAACTTTCCATCATCCTTTAAAGTCACAGTGACCACAGAGCGATCTAGATCCAACTTCGAAGAATAAACCCCAACAACAAACTCTGGTAGTTTTTCTATGAGCCAAAGGCACGCAAGACAATGAATACCTTCGAGATAAAACTCCATTGTTCTCGCACCCAGTGCATCTTTGTAGGTAAATTCCTTAATAAATTCTGGATCATCTAAAAATTGAAAGTGTGATGCTTTTAACTCGACTGGAGAGCGTCTTTTGAAAGTTGCAGAATTATTCTTAATTTCATAGTAGGACTCTAGACCTTTCTGATGAAGAACATTATATACAGTAAGGCATCCCTCACAGCAAAAAGGTTTCGAGTGATTGATATCGCTATCACTATAAATCGGAGGTAATGCTACCTCATCACAATGTATGCAAGTTTCCATAAAAATTCTTTTAAATTAGCTTAACTGCAATGTAGCACTTTGGGCACTAGCGAGGTGTGATCTAGGTCATGTTTGTTATAATTTTTTAATGTTTTGTAGCGGCCACATAAACCGCATTAGTCAAGTATTTAAATTCACATTTTAACAAAACTTTAACACTTACTTATTTGACGGATACTGAACAGAATAGATACCGTACTTGCACAAAATCACTAACTTTTGACAAGGATAAAGAATGAAGTTTATGTATTTGGCACTTTTTCTGATGACTTTTAACAACCCTGCGAAAGCATGGGGACCTGAAGGTCACATGATCGTAGGAGAAATTGCCGAAAACCAACTTACACCTGCTGCTAAAAAAGCAGTGGCTAAACTTCTTGGAAGCAGTTCTCTGGCAGAAGTCAGCACTTGGGCAGATTCAATTAAAGGTGATAAACAATGGGCCAAAACTAAACCATGGCACTACATTGATGTTGATGATCATGAAACATTTGAAAGCATTCATCACGCGCCTGAAGGCGATGTTGTTACGGCCATAACTGCGATGGTGAGCACACTTCAAAGTAAAACAGCTTCTACTTCAGATAAACAAAATGCTTTAAAATTTCTTGTTCATTTCATGGGCGACATTCACCAACCTCTTCATGTTGGTCGACCTGATGATCATGGTGGAAATACTATCAAAGTTACATTAGATAACTGGCCAATGAGTCTTCATCAATTATGGGATTCAGGAATGATTACAAAACAAAACCTTGATTATAAACAATATACTCATTATCTAGAAACAATGGGATCAGCGACACAAAAAGGGCTTATCTATCAAATTCCTTTCAAAGATATGATCAATGAAAGTTTGAAAGCTCGCCCAGCAGTTTATGATTTTGGATCTTCATCAGCAGAACAAGTAACTTTACCTAAAAATTACCTTGCTCAAAACGTTCCACTTATGAATTCTCGCCTTTACTTAGGTGGGAAGCGTCTAGCTGAACTACTGAACTCTATTTTTAATTAATATCTTCAAAGCTACGACTTGAATTCAAGTCGTAGCTTTTTTAAGACAAGCTTCTTCCCACTATTGGTAAATTTTGCTTAAAAGTTAACTCATTTTTTACATCATAAACTCCAGCAACGCTGTCTGCAGCATCTTCTGCCAATTTTTTGGTTTGCCGACTATCTACTTCACCTCTGAGATAAACACATCCATCCTTTACTTCAACATCAATATTGCTCGCATCCACGTCATAGCTGCTATAGAGAGCATCACAGACTTGTTCATAAATTCGCTCATCAGTTTTTTTGTAACCTTTTGGCCCTTTACCAAAATGTCCCTTCATTTCAGGTGTTATGGGTATGCCCCCTCTGCCGGTGGCATATTGATAAACTCTTTCTTCATCTTTATTTTTATTTGCAGCTCTCATAAAGAACCTCCCTCTTCTCTACAAAGCTAGCTCAAATGATCAAAAAAGGGTGCTTAAGAAGAGATAAAGTCTTGAATTTAGGCACAACCAACGCTTTGGATTAATTATAGGGTTTTAGGCCAGTTTCATTTTTCATGATATAAAAACCAAAATCTCACACAAGGTCTGAAAATGAAGTATTTAATAGTTCTCCTATTATCTTTGCTTACAACTCAATCTTTACTTGCTCTCACTCTTAGAGGGATGCTCTTAAAAAAAGAAAATGAGTTTATTATTAGGTCTCACTCAAATGAAGAATTAAAAATTATCGCAACTCCATTTATTTTGGCCTCACTTCCTAGTCTTGAGAGTCCTTCCTATATGAGTCAAAGTAATGGCCAACATTACACATTCCGGTTTAAAGGTGAAATTATAAACAATGAATTCCATCTTCAAGAAGTACCTACGTTAGTTGCAGGAACTCATGTATTAACTGGAATTTTAAAATATTCAAATGGGAAATACTCTATTCGCAAAAAACCAGTAAAGTTTGGAGCTTCTAAAATCGTCAACGGATATCAGTTTGATGAGATCTCAAAGAAGTCGCTGATTGGAAAAGAAATTCAGGCCGAAGGTTATCTAGAAAATGATACCTTGATTATTCAGGCCGCAACTCCAATGAATTTATTTTCGGCCAGTATTCCCTACCTTCCTCCTTCTAAAGTTATGACGACTGTTTTCGATGTTGGCCCAAAAGATTTTCTTTTAAAAGAAATTATTAGAGATGAGTTTTCTCAAATGAGAGCATCGTATCGAATCATTGTTACTCAAAACCAGAGGGAAGAAATTAAACCAGGAGACTATGCCCTTCTCATTACCCTGAGTGGACGACAGGGTGATTCGTTCGGTGCAGTTAATGGCCATATGGTTGCAGGTATAGCAGAAGTCCAAGAGGACTTATCTTTGGATGCAGAGGTGGCAAATGCCTATGTAACTAACGATAAGGATATCCTTTCAGGTAATACTGCTCTTACCAGTTATTTCTCTCACATCATCCAAGGCCAAAACAACTACCGTCCAACTTACACTTTGATTGCTTACGGGTTTGATAAAGAAAAACTAAAGGCTTTTCGAAATGCCCTTGAAAAATCTCATATTGAGCTACGAACAAAAAAGCTTAGCATTACCCCACAATTGAATTGTACGACTGAATCCATTAAGGCCTTAAAGGATGTGGGAATTGAAGGTGAGTATCATCAAATAGATAATAATCTTTGGGGATTGATCACTAATCCATTAAATCGGTTTGGAGAAACTCCAGAAACTATTAACTATGTGCTTAAAAATGATCCTAGTCGATACCAGCCAAGACCTGCTTATGAAAGTTTCTTAAAGGCCTTCTTAAAGAAAAGCTATCGAGAAAAACATGGGATAAAAAGAGTCGATTTCGTTTACTATTCTCAAATCCCATCAAGTAGGCCCACTGGAGGAATTGCACTTGGGAATGTGCTTCGGGCATTAAAATACAAAAAACTTTATCAAAAATATGAAGTTGATGAGGCCACAAAACTTGATCCTGAGGCCCTAAGACCTATTTTAGAAAAAGAATTAAAAGAAATTCAAAACTACTGATTAGTATTTAAATAGAAGTTGAAAATAATGTTCTTCAGAAGTTTCAACTTCATTGATATCTAATTTGCATTGACCATTTAAATGGATGATATCTCGGCGAGTAAAAACTCGCCCTTTTTTAACTTCGCCACAGTCAATCTCAACATTCTTATCTCTATAAATTAATTTGTTATTCTCAAGAATCATTCCAGGAATAATCGATTTCATTTCTCCTAGGATATCCATCGTGGTGTAGCATTCCATATTGAGGACAGCGAGGTGGCAGTGCTCATTTTTAAATTTAAATTGCGCCAAGGCCGAAACCTCTGACTTTACAGCATCAATGACAAATCTTGTCTTTATTTCATCGTAGGATTCAACTTCTTTTGCAGAGATTTGAGCAAGGATAACTTCATGAGCATGGGCCGACGTTAAACAAAAGAATAAAATGAATAAACTTTTAAACATACAATACCCCCAATTAGATTATGAGGGTCATATCTAAAGAAAATAACAAAATGAAGAGTATTCTTTAGAATGATTCGTTTTTATATTGTTATTCCATTTTTTACTTTGCTAGCTCATCAATAATTCTTGAAAATAGCTTTGAATAATAGGGTCTCTGATAATAATGAAGTGAAATAGGACGATGGTATTTAGAATATCCCTTAATGATTTCGACATCCTTTTCATTCTCAATTAAGTGCTTACTCATCACAGCTTTACCTAGTCCTTGCTTAACTCCGTCAATAATTCCATAAACATCGCCCATAAAGGCCCTACGATAGAACTTTGGAGCATTTTTCTGAGACAAGAAAAAAGATTCAGTGGCATTATCATGAGGCCCATGATCTAAGTAAATTTCTTCTTCAATGGCAAATTTTTTACTTTGAATCACCACAAACTCCTCTTTAGAAATTTCCTGGGTGACAATTCCATTTCGTATGAGGTTGTAGTCCATCACAATCATATCAGCTTCGCCTCTCGCTAAAACCGAAGGCAGCTCATTCATTTCATAACTTCTAAAACTTAAGTCTACCTTCCGATGCTTTCTTAAAAATGGTGAAAGTTTTGGAATAAGTAGACTTCGCAATATGGAAGAATAGGCCCCAATTCGAATAACTCCTGCAAGCTCCTCCTGCCCCCCTCTTAAAGAATAAAGAAGCTCATCCTCTAAGGAGGATTGAGTTTGACAGTATTGAAGCAACCTATGGCCAGCATCTGTTAAACGGAGTTGCTTTCCATCCCGAATGAATAAAGTCACTTCAAGCTCATCCTCTAACTTCATAATTCGCTGAGACAGGGCCGATTGGGTTAGGCCCAAAACTTCCGCAGCTTGAGTCATATTCTGAAGAGTTGCTGTGACTTGAAAGGCAGAAAGGCCTAAATTTGAGATTTTCATATCTATTAATTATAATAATAGAAGTTTAAAATCAATAAATTAAAAAAATATCAATCATCCTCTTCACTAAAAATCAATTCAATCCTATCTTTAATAAAATCAATTTTAAAAGGCTTATAAATAATACCATCTGTTTGATTTTTGATTATATCAAAATGATCTTCATCCAAAGAAGTTCCACCAGTAATAAATATAAAATTAGGCTGTATTGATCTGAGCCCCGAAAACAGGACAAATTAATAAACGAGACTACCCCTTTTTGGGGTAGTCTTATTTTAAGGAGTCCTTTTATGGAAAATTTGTCAGAAGCGGATAAAAAAGCACTTTTATCTAGC
>JBFWTE010000001.1:0-298353 GCA_050247975.1 Bacteriovoracaceae bacterium | reverse complement strand
CCTGCAGAAAACTCAATTTAAGCTTTTGGGATTATCTTGAAGACAGAGTCTCAAAACGTGAAGCCATTCCTTATCTAGGAAAATTAGTTACTTCCCTCTAAAAAACGAGTTATTGAGCAGTTACCCAAAAACTGTTAAATCTTTAAACACCCTGTATTTTCTATTCACCCCCAACATTTTTACCCATTAGTTTAAAGTTCTAGCGCAGAATCTTAGGCACCTCTCAAGGAATATACATGAGGCCTTTGCTGCTTATCTTATTATTGTTATCTGCTTCATTAGCGTACGCTGATACCTATGGTATTCCTGCTCAATACATGAATGATCCGGCGATCGATCTCATGAAAGATGGAAGGGCCCTATTACCAGAAGAGGTACATCAGCTGGTTATAAAATCTAAAGGTCGATTTGATATTTCTACTCTCAACCCAGACGAGAGTTCTGATTTGTGGAAGAATGTTTATTTAAAAGAGTTACCAGAAGATACATTACCAATAAGAGATTTGGATGAAGTTTCTTATCATTCAAATGTACTCTCACAAACAGGGATCTATCGCTTTAATATTCAAAAAGAAAATGGAAAGCTTTACACCATGATGTTGAGTAAGGGTATTCATAAAGTACTCCTTGCGAAGGCCCTATTAAGAAAGATTGGTTACGTCGTTCCTGACATTAAATATTTGCCTCGCGTTTCGATAAAATTTAAAAATGAAGGGGAAAAATTAGGGTTCATATCTTATCTCGAAAATGTCGCTTTTGCGGGATCGGCAAAATCTTGGATTGTAGATCAAGAGATTGATCAGCTCATTCTTCAAGATTTAGTGGTGATGGAATCCGATAATCGAATTTATAATCTTGCCATGAATGTAACGAGCGATATGATTCAAGGTCGACGTCTCATTTCATCTTTAGTTGTGCCATTCACTATTGTAGATCTACTTGAGAGCGTGAACTTATTTCGTTGGAGTGCAGGAGTTGTAGATAACAAAAATGTCATTCTTGATTATGATCAAGCAAAAGAATTTCAATGTTCGTGGGAAGATGCACGTTGGATGAGTCGACGAATATCCAAGCTGACGAGAGCAGATTGGGTTGAAATCGTAGAAGCATCCCAGCTTCCTAGGCCAGTTCAAATGATCCTGGTGGAGAAAATTATTTCTCGCAGAAACACCATCATGAAATTGTTTAAAATCGATGCGGAAGATCAGAAGATTGATACTGATGTTTCAAGTGGAGTGGAGTTAGTTAATGGCAAATTGGTTCAAGAAAGGTGGCCAGGATACGCTAGTCGCTTTGCTTACGGAGATCCTGATTCACCACTTTCAGCTGGAGAGATTAAGGCCTGGATTAAATCCAAAGCGATGTCACTTGCCATGGATTATGTTGTTTCTCAATTAAATCAGAGACCTTTTATGGGGACTGATCTCAAAGAAATGAATAATGAAAAATTTCAAGAGATGATGAAGCAAGAAGTGGCCGATGCCATAAAAGAAAATAGGCCAGTGACCGTACCCATGAAGCCTTGGCATTTTCCAACAGCAAAGGGCGAATTGATTCTTAATCGTAACATCATCACTGGTACCTACCTTGGTACAGATAATCTCGTTCAACTGGCCGATACAGTGGGAGTTTCCCTCAGTGCTGGACAGTTTATGGGAGTTGCTGGATTGCCTGATCCTTACAGTGCTTTTGGTGCCCTAAATGCAAGTCTCACACGAACCTATTCGCATATTCGTCCTGTTACTAGTATTCAAAGGGCGAATAAATACTCTTTTAAGAATATTTTTATTCCTCTCATTCAGCTTGATTATGGAGAGAAACTTCATAATGCCGCCCTCGTAACGTTTAAAGAAGGTGCTAGTGAAGATGAAAAAAAGGCCAAAATTGAAAAGGTCCTGAAGCCTTTTAAAGAATCCATGGATATTGGAGAATCTATTATTATCACAGATACTCTCAATACATCTCTTGGACTTGAGGCCGACTATGGAACAAAGAATATTTTTAAAGCATCCATGAATCTCGTGGCCGGCAATGTCGTTGTCTCACGCTTTCATGTTTATCGAAAATCAGAAGACGAATTTCAAATTTATAGAGATCTAGGTCAGGATGCCATGGGAGGCATTGGATTTGCCGCCAAATCCTATATTCCTGTGATTGATAGTTTGTACAAAAAGAATTTCGGACATAGTAACTCAAAGTTTTTTAGTCTAAATCTTAATCCAAAAAATCCAGACATTATTCGAAATGTCTCACTACTTAGAAGGGCCATTATTATTAACTCGACCTCAGAAATAGAGGAAGTCGATGAGTTAAAACCATTAGTAATAAAACATGCTTTTACTGAAGGAGTACCTTCTTTAAATTTGATTTTTTGGCAATGGAAGTGGTTGGGATCTTCTACTAATATGACATTGATTCATCCCAAGGGTGATCAGCGCTTATTTAGAAGGCAGTATCTTGGCAAATCTTCTGGAAGAAATTACCAATCTTACTTGGCCTCAACTATTGGACACTGGTTGGATATTTTCTTAGATAGAAAGGCGACGATTAATGATGGGACTGGAAATAACCCAGGTTATTCATTTAAAGGATCAGGATCATCTAAAGTATTAAGTCTTGATGAAGAAGTCGACTCAGATGGCAGACCGAAAGAATCATTTGTGATGCTTAATCGCGTTTATAATGGATGGAGTATAGATCGAGAAAAGGCCCAGAAGATTCTTGATGAGATGAAGGCCCGTTATCGTTTTGAGTTTTATAATGCTCCAGTTCTGAATGATTCTCGGAGAATCTTTCTTTACAATATCTCAGTGAACTTCTTTTTCTATTCTTCAGCGATTAATTATTTAAAAGCATTAAGCGAAGAAGAGATCATTAAAATTTTTAAAAATAATCTTTCACAAAAAGATGCCATGCTTAATCCTGCAGATGTTGATGAGGATGAATCTGGAGTTGAGCGTTTTTTAAGATTTCTAAAAAGGGTTAAAAAATATTCTTCAGAATCAAAATTTGAAAAGGCCAATAAGTATTTACTCAAGGCGTATTCTTATGCTGAAGAAAAATTAACTTTGAAAGGCCTGACTTTACTCTCTGGTGGCGATGAGAATATTTACTTCAACTCAAGTGTTGAAGGGTTCAGAGAAGGTGATGAGGCCGAAGATGGAAAAAGAAAAATACCTTCAACTTCTCTAGGCGAATTTGGCCAACACGTCTTGGGTCCAGTTTACCAACTCCAAAGGGATACTGGCATGTTAGAAGGAGAGTTCTTTATTTATTGGTTGATGACGAGGTTAATTTAATATGAAATATTTTATTTTTTTAATCCTCATTTATTCATCATTTGCCTCTGCCTCTCGATACATTGTTGAGGCCAGAAATGTTCTTGATCCTAAAATTGTAAAACAATTTAAGCTCGTTCCCTTTGCTCAAAAGAAGCATTCATATTTTTCTAAAGTTTATTCTATCTCGGGTAATTATACCGCCGATAAATTAAGAAAGTTAAATTGGGTCAAGAGAGTTGAAGAAGGGCATGAGTTGAGTAAGTTAAATCTCACCCCGGCCGAGAAATCACAGAGATTAGTCGCTGATGAATTATTTGTTTATCAATGGGGGCTATTCAATCAAGGACAAACATTATTTAGAGAAAAAGACGATATTCATAATATTCCAATGAAAGGAATTCAAAATAAGGATATTGGTTGGGGACGACTGTTAAAAGAGCTACCAACCAAGCGGCCAGTTGTGGCAGTCCTCGATTCTGGTGTGGATATTAATCATCCTGAGCTTCAAGGAAATCTTTGGACTAATGTTAATGAATGTGGAAAAGATCCAAACATTGATAATGATAATAATAAATTAAAAGGTGATTGCAGAGGTTGGAATTTTACTGAAGAGATAGATTCAGAAGATGCTAAAGATCCAAGTGATAACGACGGGCACGGTACTCATATTGCAGGAATCATTGCCGCTAAAAATGATAATCGTGGAACAGTAGGTGTCCTACCTAATGCTCTCATCATGCCAATAAAGGTGATGAAAGATTCAGATTCGAAATCAGAAGTTGCCAGTTCAGAATCTTTTGCTCGCGGGATAATTTATGCTGTTGAAAATGGTGCTCAAGTTATTAACATGAGTCTGGGCTGGCCTCGATCTTTAGAAACAAAGTATTTAAGAGAAGCCGTTTACTATGCTCTTAATAATGGAGTGATGATTGTTGCAGCTGCAGGAAATAATAATTCTTCAGAACCACTTTTTCCGTGTGCTTATGAGGGTGTGATTTGTGTCGGGGCCACGACCTTGGATGGTACAGTTGCTTCTTTTTCTAACTATGGAGGGCATGTTGATACTCTCGCTCCAGGAGAAGGAATTTTAAGTTTAAATCCACTGGCCTATGAACCAGAATTGTTTGCAGTGCCAGGTTATGAAATAAGAAGTGGTACATCTCAATCTTCTCCATTTGTTGCAGCCTTAGTTGCTGCTCTTAAAGCGAATACCCCAGAACTTAGTATTGATGATGTCTTTGCCAAACTATATCAATTTGGAGAATCAGTTGATTCAGAAAAGTTTTTTCTTGGTGGTGTTGCTATTTGGGAGAAGTTAAATCAAAAGATTTCAACTCCTGTGGTGAGACCAGTTTTAAAAAGAATAAGACAAATTTTAGTGAAAGGACTAAATCCTGAAGCGAGATTAACTATTCCTGTACGCAATTACGGTACAACAGCTGAGAATGTCCAAGTTAGTGTTGAATCACTATCTGCAGGTCTTCAATTTGTGAATGATACTCAGTTGATTGATAAACTCAATAAGAGTGAGGCGAGAGATCTCAATTTTAATTTAAAAGTTCTGGATTTTAATTCTGAAAGTACGGTTAAAATCAAAGTAAATATTCGCCAGGGTAGTGAAGTCCAATCTTTTATTAATGAAATTCCTGTCGTTCGCGATATTCGTCAGGACAGTAATTTTAAAGCTCTACCATTTATTTTTTCTTCAAATCCTAACCCACTAGGAACGATAAGAAATAACGATATTATTTCTTATCTTTCAACTATGGATTCATATAATTCTCCTGGACATGATTTGTTTATGAAGAGGGTTATTACTGAGGGTGAGAATAAAAAATTAGAAGTTCGAATATTTTCGCGTAAGGGGAATCAGTTCCAAGAGAAAAGTGAAACTCTCTTCATAAATAACGTTGTGGATGAGATGAATAATAAAAAAGTAAATCCACTAGTTAATATAATTCGAGTCGATTTAAATTTTGATAAGAGTCCAGATTATCTTGTTCAAACATTGATTAAAAAAGATAAAAAGATAATTATTCAGTTTTCATTCTATAACTATGAAATGAAGCCTCTTTGGCCAAAATTTCAAGATGTTCAAGTGATTAATGATACCTTCATTTTGGATATGAACACTTTAAGTTTTGTTAAGTATAATCATCCAGAATTAGGTAAAATTTTAGTTCCAGCATTCTTCACTAAAGGAGTTGTTCCAAAAACTGATCAATATCTAACGTCTTGGGATAAAACTGATACTGAAGTTAAACAGCGCCTTTACTATCTTTTACCAAAGGACTCAAATTCATTTCAGATAAGAACATTTCACACCAATGTATGGGCCCAGAAAATTAAAGATGAACTAAATTCGAAGTGGTATGAAACTGTAGAAATGGAAAGAATCCTACCTCAGAGTAAAGATGATTTACAAAATGGAAGTGTGAGGGTTCTTGTTTCTATTGGGTTTATTTCAAAGAGAAAACTATTTATTTATCGATTCAATGTTCGTGATTCAGATCACGGAGTGGTACTACCACAGATTGTTTTACAAGCAGACTCTGTTGATCCCTTGCTTACCGTCGGAGATAGTGGCCTAGCAGTAGATGGAGAAGTTTTCTTTAATATCTATGATAGATCTCGTTCTCGTCTTGTAAGTACAAAAAACTTTGAACAAAATAGTGATTTGGTTTATCGTCATGAGTCCGAATCAGATGTTATAGCAGGACACCTTTATTCATTTGAATTAGAATCAGAGATCGTTTCAATCATTCAAACTCGGGAAGAATTGATTTCTATAAAGAAAGGGGCGGAAGTTACAATATCAACAAGGCCTAAGTTACGTTATAGTTTTTTATCCCAAAGATTACTCTCTGAACTTTATTTGCCTGTGACCTATAATCGTGAGGATGAAATTCTTCCTGCACTCTATGTGGATTCAACTTCTGTGACTGGAAATAGAGTTTATCTTTTTGAAGTTTCCGGTGAAAAGCTTGTTTCAAGTATTCAGAATTCGCTTTTTGTTCCAAGTTTATGCAAAGCACTTTCTCCTCAATTTTCAAATGAAAGTCGTTCACATCAATTTATTTTTCTCTGTTTGGAGAATAATTCTTGGTTGATCCGTACTTTTGATATGAATTGATTGGTATTTATTTGTCTCTGCTTTCTGGAGTCAATTCGCATCTTGCATCGTATTAACACCTTCATTCAGTCGCAATCTGACACCAAAAAATTGGCAAGCTAATTGCTCATGTAAAAAATATACACATGATATAGCAGGATGCGGTTTGATGTGTTAATTCAGGCCAATTATCCTCAAGAAGTTTGGGGTAGAAGAAAAAAGGAATAACGATGAGATCGCAAAGGTGTTTAGCAGTTCTCGCAACACTATCCTTATTAGGATTGAACGTTGCTTGTAGTGACAAGTATCAAGAGGGCTTTGATAAAGGTAAGCAGGAAGGATACACACAAGGTAAACAAGAAGGTTATTCTCAAGGGTATGACGTCGGTTATGACGATGGTTATGACGATGGTTATGCTGATGGGGATGCTGCTGGGTACGCTCGAGGTGATGCAGATGGGCTTGCTCGTGCTCAAACTTATTTCGCTTCTGCTGATTACAATGCTGGATTTACTGATGGTAAGGCCCAAGGTGTGACTCTAGGTTATTCTCAAGGGTACAATGTTGGTAAAACTGATGGCTATAACGTTGGAAAAACTGATGGATATAACACAGGTAAAACTGATGGCTATAATGCTGGAGTCACTGCAGGTTATAGTACTGGTTATAACGCTGGTAAAACTGATGGATATAATTCAGGTGCAAGTGCAGGATATAGTTCTGGTTACAGCGTTGGTTACGATGATGGTTATGATGATGGAAAAGTTGCTGGTGGATCAACCACAAATTACAATGCTGGATACAATGCCGGATATAATGACGGTTACGATGATGGAGCTGCGACTGTTAATACCGCTAGCTACAACTCTGGTTATAGTGCTGGTACATCATACGGCTATGATATTGGATATGATGATGGTTTCTCTTCAGGCTATGACGTAGGTTATGATGATGGATATTATGCACTATCATTAGGAGCTACAAAGCAACTTCGTGGTTACTCAAATCTTCTCTCTATGGCGCATAATGATTTAATTGATTATTCAAAAATCAAAGTTCCAAGAGATACTAAAAAAGGTTTAGTGGTTGATGGAAGACTTTTATTTTCTGAATCTTCTTTAACTAACAAAGATACATTAAAAAGAGCTGCAATTGCTGAACAATTTATTGTTGGACAAATGGCCTCTCAAGTTAAAGGGAAAATGGGACTTTCAGCTGAGCGTTCACTTAAAATTGCAAAAGCTGCTAACCATTTCAGAAAGTATGCTTCTAAGAGAGCTCTTACTGAAGAAGATACAAATGCCTACGCAGTTGAGATCATGGGTGTAAACTTTAAGGCGATTGAAAAAGCTTACGATGCTTCTCTGAAAGGTGATGCAACTGGATTCCAGTCTGTACTTGAAAGAGCTGCTGAGAAGAATGAAACAAGTCCTGAAAAAATGACTGAGATTGTAACAAAACTTTTCATCTAATTCTTGCTACTTGATTGATGAAGGCCACCGGAAGGTGGCCTTTTTTATTTCTGATTAAAGAAACTTTTTACATTCAGCTGAGACTTTCGTTTTATTTTGCTTAAGGCATTTTAAGATCTTTCCATCTTGGAAAGGGGCCTTTGGACAAAGCTTTAATCGATCTTGTTCACAAACATTGACCATCTGATCTAATTTCTTTTCTTCCTGTTTACGGTAGTTGGTGCAGGCCATACTGAGTTCACGAGAATTTAATTCAAGGCAATCTCGTTGCTCAGATGGACTGATATTAGGGCGACAGTGTCTCATTAAATCGCGATAGCATGGATTCGCTTTAGATTTATTGAACTCATTTTCAACGACACTTTTACATTGAGGTGAAAGTGAGGAAATTTTCTTTTCCATACATTCTTGAATATCAATGAATTTGACCTGAGTTGGGCAAAACTTCATTGTTTCATCAAAGCATGGATTCTTTTTTCTAAAACTCGCCATCCTTTCATCGATACTTTTAAGGCAATTTCCATTTAGGCGATTTCTGTTTTTTATCAAACAATGAGTAACAGCACCTTCAGGACCATTGATATCAGAGTAGCAAAGATTAACAACTGCTTGAGCACAGACATTGCGAACCATCAGATTATTTTTTTTCTTCGCAAAATCGGTCGCACATACGCGACTTAGTCTATTTTCATATTTAAGCAGACAAAGCTCAAGAGATTCACTTGGAACATCTGTGCAATATTCTGCAAGATCTTCAAAGCAAGCATTCTTTTTAAGTGCATCTTTTTTATAATTTTTGAGCTCTTCAGCGCAAAGAGGAGAGAGTTGTCCTTGATAATCACTCAAGCATCTGGCCAGCTGACCTTTACCTGGTTGTACGGACTGGCAAAACTTCTGCTTATCCTTAGCACAATTACTGGCCTCACTACTTAAAGAAAGTAGAGTGGCCGCAAGAATTAAGATTTTCATAGATTATTATTTTTTCTTTTGAGTTTCTTGTTCTTTTTTGCAGTTATCGCCTGCACATTTTTTTTCTTCTTTTGAACATTTCTTATCATCGTTGCAATCTTTTTTTTCTTTTGAGCATTTTTCTTCTTTTGAACACTTCTCTTCTTTTTTACAGCTCTCTTCTTTTTTACAACAAGGCATATGAGAACAAGAAACAGCAAATAGAGTGATAAAAGTTAGTAAAGAAAACATTTTCATGTAAATCCCTTGGTTAGAGTGACGCTTTTGTTTATTATAGTTAAGATAGCGAATAGACTCAAATAGGCAAGGAATTACTTGAGCAGGTTGTATGTATAATAAGCTTGGCGGAGAAGTTGTGATTAATCAGATCGTAGATGATTTTTACCAAATCATGAGTACCGATCCGTTGGCGAAAGAATGCTTCCAGACCCATTCAGGTAAGGACATGGCCGAAACGGCCAAAAAGTTAAAATATTTTCTTTCCGGATGGTTGGGTGGACCTCCATTATACATGCAAACTTATGGTCATCCGCGTCTTAGAATGAGACATTTTCCATTTTCCATTGGAGAACTAGAATCAAAACAGTGGCTTTATTGCATGAGAAAATCATTAGAAAAGAATAATGTGCAGGCAAATGATCAGGCCAAATTAATGGAAGCTTTTGAAAACGTCACTAAAATGATTAAAAATCGTTCTGAAGACTGAGTGAGAGTTGTTTAAGTCGACTGAGTCTGTTTTGACAATCTTGTTCTTCTAATGCTTTTGGAAAATATTTAAGGCAAATTTTTGGGTCATTGACGATAATCGCATGTTCTTCAAAAGACATCTTTCCACTCCATAATCCCTGGAGATTATTTTGGTGCTGATTAAGATGTGAAAGCAGTTCAATCAAACCATGAAGATAGAGGAGCTCTTTAGTAAAGGCCGCCCCACCAGAGAGAGGAACCCCTCTAAATACTCTCAAGCTTAACTTAAAGGCATCAAGTTCTTCCAATTGATGATGTCTTAAATAGGAATAGATATCAGTAATGGGGGAGCCTTTTTCGGCCATCGTGGTAGCAATATGACGAAGTAAAATTTTATTCCATCTCTCTAGAGTCATGTGTCCGGTAACCAGTTCAGTTAAGATCGCTAATCCTTCTTGCAAAAATGTTGTTCGAGGGGCCCAGGTTCCAAGCCATGGATGCTCAGTCTGTATGGCCCCATTTAATGAAGTGCCTAAGTGTACCCATCCTTCATGAACTAAAAAAATATTCAGCTGCCCTTGAGTGTAGGATTTATGGGGATTGAGTTTTAACGTCTTTCTTCCGGCCGATGAATCTGAAAGAAGTGAGGTCGATGCTTTTACTTCAAATTCATTTTCTGGGAATGTTTCCAGCATTTTATCTTTTAAATATTTTAAAGCATCCTTCCCATGAAGTTTCTCAGTATTGATATCTGGCCGACAGTAATCGGTCATCTTTTCGAGAAAATAGAAAAAGGCATCGTTTTGGGAATGGGTTAATGAGCTGCCATAGAGACTTTTGCAATTCTCATAAAACTGGTCTTTTCCAAAATTTTCCATCATTGAAGTCAGAAGATGGTAATCTTCAATTCTCTTAGTAAATACGGCCTTAATTTCAGGTGAAAGTCCTGAATGAGAAAGCTGTTTCAGGAAATCATCCATCTTTCTTTTTTTATCAGCGATATTTATTTGAAAGGGGATGGCCTCATCTTCAAGTTCTGCAATAAAAGTATGATGCTCTGGAAACAATTTGATGAGAGTTTTAAGCGGATATCGAGGATGGCCTAAAAAGCTCAAGTCTTTTGCAATGTCTTTTAGTTTAGCAGAAAACTCTATTATCTCTTGGTTTGGCATGATGAATCTTCGGTTTTATGGCACTTAAACATAAAAATGAGCTTAATTTTTTTTAGAACCAGTAGTTTTTTCCTCTCTCTACTCTTGGTTGTACAGATTTTAACCTCCCTTAGAATAAAAATATGAAAGTAAAATTTTTTATTCCAGTTTTGGTCCTATTATTTACGTCTCCTTCTTTTAGTTGCCAGCTTAAACAAAAAGAGAGTCTTATTGTTGGATGTAGTTACCGATGTGATATGTTTTATCGACTTAGATTAAAACTTTCGGCCCTGGCCTTAAGGTATCCAATTAAAATAGTTGATCTTAGAAATTCATCTTATGACTTGTCTACTATTGATGCCCTTTTAATTCCTGGTGGGGCCGATATTGATCCTGTGTACTATCAAGATCAAGTAACTCCAGAGTTAGGTGAATATATCAAAAAGAATTCACACCTCGTTCATTTTAGTTATGAAGGAAAATTTCGGGATCAATTTGAATTTGATTTAGTAAAAAACTACTCTCAAAAAGAAGAGTATCAGCATCTTCCACTCTTAGGTATTTGTCGTGGGATGCAAATGATGACTGTTGCCGAAAAGATTCCACTCTATCTAGATATCAAAACAGAATTAGGTATTAAAAATCGAAAATATGTTTTTGATCGCATCAATGTGACGGATGAAAATTCAACAATGGTAAAACTCTATGGTAAAAATTCTTTTCGAGGATTTGAAATACATCACCAAGGTTTAAGAGTTCCTTATTTTAATCAGCATCAAGAAGAATTTTCTCGTGTAAAAGTTTCGGCATACTCAAATAACGGCCTAATTGCTGAAGCGATTGAATATCAGCATCGACCGGCGATAGGGGTTCAGTTTCATCCAGAAAAATCATTATTCAGAACTTCTGGCCCAATCCTCCACTGGTTTTTAAAGAAAGCATGTGAATATAAAAATAGTAAGAAGGAAAGATTATGAAAAAGTTTTTATCCCTGGCCACTCTGATTTCTACGAGTGTTTGGGCGAATTTACATCTAGCTCCGCCTGATTTTGAAAGTGCAGTAGGTAGAGCAGTGTTTGTGGATTTTCAAACAGCTGAGTATGAAATTACTTATGATACTTCTGCAGAAGAGGCACGGGTAAAATCCAAAATAACTTTTATAGCTACTAAAAAAGGTCATCCCATTTTTGATCTTATCCCTTTTCCACAAAATGTGAGATTAAATGGTGAAGAAGTGGATGAAAGACTTATTTCACTACCTGGTAATGTCTCAAAAGTAAGGCTTCTCTCACAATCAGTTACCCCAGGTCTTCATACCCTTGAAATGGAACATGTCATGGGGGCCAATGTTATTTTCTGGAATTTTAATCGAGGAATTTCTAGTGCTTTTTGGATTCGTGACTTAAGTGATAGAATGTTCCTTGAGCAGTATCTTCCAACAAATCTTGAATTTGATCAGTACAAGATGACAATGAATATAAATTTTGAGGGAGATAATTTTAAGCAAGATATTTATACCAATGGAAAATTAACGAAGTTTTCTGAATCAAATTATCGGATTGAATTTCCACCCTATTTTACGACATCATCTGTTTACTTTCATACCACTCCAAGAGGAGCAATGAAGCGATCTGATTATGTCTATACATCAATCAGTGGAAAGAAAATTCCAGTGACAGTCTATTCTCCTTATAGATTTAGGACTGCTGCCTTTAAGAGAAAATCTTTTAGAATGCTAGAAGAGTTGGAAGCTGATTACGGGCCTTGGGGACATGACTCATTTGTAGGATATGGAACAATGCCTGGAGTTGGTGGGATGGAGCATTCTGGTGCAGCACAAACCTCACTCGCGGCCCTTGACCACGAGATGCTTCATTCGTATTTCGCTAAAGGAGTCATGCCTGCGAATGGAAATTCTGGATGGATAGATGAGGCGATTGCGAGTTGGAGAGATAATGGTTATCCAAGATATCCGGCAGTAAATTTTGTCGGCAGTAATTTAGGTGGGCATTCTATTTATAAAAGAAATACTGATAAACGCTGCTATAAATTAGGAAACTTATTTATGGCCTATCTAGACTACCGCTTACAAGATATGGGTGGTTTAAAGGCTTTTTTAAAGGGATATTTTCAAACTTATAACCATACCCTTATCACAACCGAGCACTTTCTAAATAATCTTGAATTCTTTAGTGGTCTTAGTTTAAGAGAAGATTTTGAAAAATACATTTGGGGCCAAAACGTAGATTCTTTAACCGATGATACTGAATTTGATCCTCACCACGCACCTGTTACAGCTTCACAGCTAAAATCTATTCTCTAACAGGTTTTATTGGTCGAATCATCCCGCTAAATACCTGAATTATCTAAGAGGAGACAGTGTTCTCCTCTTAGACATTTATGTAAAAACTTCAAAATAAGATCAAATTTTCAATAAAAACGAATCTGAATAATAAGCTACCCCTATGCGAAGTATTTTTGTTCTTTTTATTCTGTTTCTAACCAATATTTGCAGGGCCCAAGACACTGCTGAACAAACACGTATCATTGATGCTCAAAGAACTTTAAGTGCGTATTTCTCTCTTCCGTTTACAATTAATACCCATGGTGAATTAGATTTTCTTCAGAATGTTCTGAACAGCACTTTTGGTGTAAATCCTATGGTTCAAATGGGTTTGTTTTCAGAAAAATTTCAGTACTTCCATCCTACTCAGCAAAATGAATTTTCGTTTTCTGAGCCCAATTCAGCTTCTTTGATGACAGAGTATAAGCGTTTTCGTTTTGAGGGGGGACTTGGTCTTGCCGCTTTAATGATTAAAGAAGTTATTGGAATAGGATTAACGCCATATAGAGGAGCTTTTAAATTTAGTGTTAGAACGATTAAACCGGATAAAAAAGAATTGGATACCTCTTATCTTCCGACTAATTTAGAAGATATCCGGAATTGGACCATTGGAGATTTTGTTTATTCTCAAGTCTACGGTGGGATTCAAGGCTATATAGGATTGGGAGCAAGTATTTTGGATTTGACCAATGCTACGATTGAGCTTCGAAATCAATTTATTATTGGAATAAAAAAATTATCTGAAACGACAATTAAAATCTGTATAGGAGAAGAATCTCTTAATAAAAGGCAGCTTATTATAGGGCCTGTATTTCTTGATTCTATCGGGGCCACCATTAAGGGCAATAGAGTCAATTTTGATTTTACCTTAAACATTGAAAATGAAGAACATAACAAACTCTATCATGCCTTGCTGGCCGGAGATATTCAGAAAATTCAAAAATCTCTTCCTCATATTTCTCAAAAAATTTCTTGGGTCGGAGATGAAGTGACTGCTTATGTTGGTATCCCATGGATCATGGGAAGAACTGTGAGTGAAGGGGATTATACTTTTAATGATAATAACGAAGAGACAAGAGTTCACAATGAAGAAAAGTATAATAACGGTTATCTGACGTTTTTTAGGAATTATCAAAATCTCTCTTTTACAACTAAGAATAGTATCGCACTTGTTTGGTCTGCAGAAATGAAAAGAACAAGAATTAATTTACTTAAAAAAGTTTTCTTATCAATAGGTAGAATTCTAAATGCAAAAGGATTTTTTAATTCTTCACCTAATAGATACCTAGGATCGGTTATTACTAAACTGGGTATCAGTTTTGAGCGAAGTGAATTAGAGCAAATAAGATATTTGGATAATGATCAGTTACGAGATATTTTGAGGCAAAAGTGTGATGATGAAGAATTGTCATGTTCGAGTAAACGAAAATCAAAAAAGATCATAAAAAAATTAAAAGAAATCGTCGTAAGGCCCTGGAGTGAAAGCAAGGATGAGTTGGGCAAGCTCCTCTTAGAGGAGCCGGCCATGATTTATGCTATTATTAAAAGTTTAGAATTAAAAAAGCAGCTTTACTTTAAGTTTTTAAGTGATCGCTATCAATCTCTTGAGGGCAAAGTCCCTATGGAGATTTAGTTTCCCACCATAATCTTTTGGCCCTTTGAAGTTTTTCATAAGAATTTATAAGCTTCTGATGCATTTCAAAACCTTTTAAATTGCTATCAGTTTCCTGTAGTCCTTCAAATTTGGTAAATCCATTGATGATGGATTGACCCTTTTCTACCAGCTCCTTTCCATACATCTTTTCAACCGTTGGCATGAAGTCGTTTACGTTCATAGAATCATCCATCTCAATCTGAAGGAGTGTATTGAGGCATAGATAGAGAAGTCTTCTTTGAGGTTTTAATGGAGCAAAATGTAAGCACCAATCGACACCGGCCTTGGCCAATTCATAATTTTTTGCAGCAAAGGCCACCATCGCCTTAAGCTCTCCAATACGAAGCTCGGCCCATAATGTTTCAGCATCTGGAATAATACCAATGGCATGAGTAACAAGTAACATATCATCAATTCCAGATTCCTCTAGACTTGTGTGAAGTTCCATTAATTCATCTTGGGTCAATTCATGCAGATTCAAAATTTGATTTCTAAAAGCGACCCCTGAATTATTATTATCCCAAGCAAGATCTTCTGGTTGATAAATTTCAGACATGTTTGGAACATGGATACGGCATCCATAAACACCAAGATGTTCAAAATCCATGATGTAAACGTCTTTTTCCATTTCATGGAATATTTTGATCATTGACTCAAATTCTGCCTGAGTTGTAGCTCCACCAAAATTCCAATCAGAGAATTCATAGTCTGCCTTTTCAGAGAAAAAGTTCCAATGAATAAGTCCATTCGAGTCAATGAAGTGAGCTTCAAGATTAAGATGGTCTTTTACATCTTCAAGTTCAAAGCTTGGGGGAGAAAAAACATTGAGTTGATCAAGACGACGACCCTGCAATAATTCCGTTAGTGTTCTTTCAAGTGCAACTTGAAATTTTGGATGCGCACCAAATGAAGCAAAGGCAGTCCCTTCTTGAGGATTGAGGAGAGTGACGTTAATCACTGGATATTTCCCACCAAGCGAAGCATCTTTACAAATGATAGGGTAACCATGGGTCTCAAGTTCTTTAATCGCCTCAACCACTTTTGGATAGCGATTCAACACTTCCTGAGGAATTGTTGGAAGAGCAATTCCTTCAGCAAGAATTTTATTTTTTATAGCGCGCTCAAAAATCTCAGAAAGGGCCTGAACACGAGCTTCAGTTTTTGTGTTTCCGGCCGACATACCATTACTGACGTAAAGGTTTCCGATGATGTTCATGGGGATGTAGTATGTTTTATTATCTGGTACGCGTGTGTAAGGAAGTGCACAAATTCCGCGGTCAATATTTCCTGAGTTGGTATCAACTAATTGTGATGGAGTTAATTCTCTGGCCGGATCATAGTAATCCCACAATTCTTCGTTCATTAAATCCTTAGGCATTTCTTCACTAGAAATAGGGAACCACTTTTCTTGTGGATAATGAACGAATTCAGAATTGGCAACTTGATCACCCAAATAAAAATCTGCAAAAAAATAGTTACAATTTAGGCGTTCAAAAAATTCGCCTAGGGCGCTGGCCAGAGCTGCTTCTTTAGTGACTCCTTTACCGTTAGTAAATAGATAAGGGCAGTAGCGATCGCGAATATGAACCGACCATACATTCGGAACAGGATTGAGCCAAGAAGCTTCCTCAACATCGAATCCCCAATTAAGTAAAAGTCCTTTAAGTCGGACAATCGTTTCTTCAAGTGGAGCATCTTTTCCCAGAATCATGGTTTTTTGAGTCATAAAATATCCTTCATTGAGATAATACGGTGGGCTATATCTCATAAATACAGAGGGAGGGCAAGATTTCTAGATTTTTTCCAGTGGAAATCAAAACTCGGCGGCTATATACTATAAAAGTCACTGCCTTTTAGGGTGGCATTTCTTTGAAACTTTCGCCGAGTTTGCTTGTTCTGGGACTTTCTTTTTGTTTACCCTTCACAACTCTCTAGGATTGAATGGATCTTGAATGTTACTTTTGGGGCATCCGTCTGAAGGAGGGCGGTTTTTATGGGTAAACGTTTATATGTAGGTAATCTTCCGTATTCTATTAAGTCTAATGATCTAGAAGATGTTTTTAGACAAGTAGGTGAAGTAACGTCTGTCAAAGTTGTTACTGACATGGAAACTGGCCGCTCAAAAGGTTTCGCATTTGTTGAAATGGCAAGCGATGATCTTGGTGCAGCAGCTATTGAAGCAATTAATGGTAAAGAAGTTGGCGGAAGAGCTTTAAAAGTAACTGAAGCTAATCCACGTCCTGAAAGACCGGCCGGTGGTAACCGTTTTGGTGGCAACCGTGAAGGTGGCTTCCGTGGTAATCGCGAAGGTGGTTTCGGCGGCGGTCGCGGTGGCAATCGTGAAGGCGGCTTCGGCGGCGGTCGCGGTGGTAATCGTGACGGTGGTTTCCGTGGTGGAAATCGCGGCGGCTACGGCGACGAATAATCTATTGTTCTGCAAGGGCCCTCTTTGAGGGCCTTTTTCTTTAGGTTCTGTTAAGTTAAAAAAGTATTTTGTCAAAATTCTATCCGCACTCTAGGAAATCTTAACATATTCTTTTTTCATTACTTGTAGCCTTCATCTTTTTCTTATTTAATAAGGGGATGAATGAAGCCATTTTGTTTATATTCTTTTTTTTAATTCTAACAACATTGGTGAATTTCATTGTTGCCGTATCTGCGCGAATTAAAACTCAGCATAAAGAATTCAACTTATTAATTTTTTACTGGCTCGGTTTATTCCTGACTTATGGGGCAGTGGCCTTACTCAGTAAAAATCCAACACAAATTGCATTGGCCTATTTTTTTCAATTCATTCCGGCCTTCATAAAAACTAAAATTCTGAGAGATGCTAGGGGGATAGAAACGAATTGGAAAAATTTTCTTTTAATCCAGCTCATTGGTTCTGCGATTTCTGCCTTCATGCTTTTAAGAACTGATTTAGGTTTCACCTTGTCTTTGCTTCCTATTACCTTTACTACGACACTTCCTTATTGGACGCCTGTGTGGAATATCTTGGTGAAGAATTGGAAAGAAAGTAATTGGATAGAAAAAGGTTTAAGCTTTGTTCTTTTCACTTCTATCATCAATCATTTTAATTATGCTTTTTTTCGACTTGATCCGTCTGCTGCTTGGTGGGGATGGGGAATTTCAATCGCTCAGTACCAATCAATTTCATTGTTTTTACTTTTGTTAATTAATCATCGGAAGGAAGTTCAAGAGAGAAACCACGTAAACTCTGTCCTTCAGAAAATTTCAGGCCAGAGTCAAGAACACAGTGGCAAAATTGATGAACTTTATCAGTTGCTCGAAATTCAAATTTTACAAAAAGAGGAATTCTATAATCAATTACAGATTTCAAATGAGAAGCTTGAGGAAGAAAGAGAAGTGAATGACATCCTTATCAAAACGATTTCTCATGATTTAGCGAATCCTCTCTCAGTGAGTTATGCCTATGTTGATATGATGAGAGCGAATAAGATTCCAGAGAATGAAATTGCTCGAACTCTTGATAGAATGAAAGGAAGTTTGATTTCGGCCCTTGATATGATGGGAAGAATTAGAGATGCAATTTTAAATAGAACACAAGCAAATTTGATTAGTGTTACTGATGTCTCATTAGATTTTTGTATTAAAAAACTTATCGAAAGTTTTGATACGAAACTAAGAGAGAAGAATATTAGTATGATTTATCAGAATAATATTGGAGATGTATTTGTTCTGGGTGAAGAAAATGCATTAATTGAGCATGTATTCTCCAATGTATTATCAAATGCCATTAAGTTCTCTTTTGATAACAGTAAAATTATTATTCACGTTGAAGATCAAAATGACTTTGTTCAAATCAGCTTTAAAGATTTTGGGCTTGGTATTGATCAAACGAGATTAAATAAGCGCTTACTTTATTCAACCGCCGGAACAAAAGGTGAAGTGGGCTCAGGTTTTGGCCTGATGGTGATGGGATATTTCTTGCGAAAATTTGGGGCAACTTATTCTGTAACCTCAAACATTGGCCCGGATCATGGAACCACTGTTTTCATTAACTTAAAAAAATCAGATCCAGCTTTACATTTTTTACCAAATCCTAAAGTAGGTTCTGTGAACCTTTTCAATTAATTTTATTTTCTCAATTTTTCTTAATCTCTTCTCTTTCTACAGATAGTTCTTCTAACTACAAGACTATTCATATCCATGCTTTTTCATTTTTTCTGAATTAATCCGAAAAAATATCATCAATTTAAACTTTGAGGTTTTATATGCATGAGTGGATCAAGGATTTAAGATATGTACTTATGTCATCAAGGCATCCGGCCAAAGGTTATGAAGAAGAGTACCATGCGGCCTATAAAACATGGAGAAGTGCCTGGGAGAAATTTCGTGCAGAAATTGGTGTGAAAGATCCTCTCAGTAGTGATGGATTTATTATTCCAGATGAAATGGGTGTTCTTTTTTATAAAAATGAATGTGTTGGTTTTGCATCTTTTACCCATGGAAATTTGGCCAAAGGCCCAATTCCTGATCATTCTTGGTTTAAAGCATGGACAAGTGATGCTTATGAAAAATTAAAGAATATTTCGGCCGATGCTATTATCTGCTCACAATTTACAGTTGATCCAAAATTTACTGGTAGAAACCAAGTTGTGAGATGGAAGGAAATTGTTTTTCTCTTTAATCATCTGCGTTTTCTTAATTCTGATGCCGGTGTGATGGCCGGACACTTAAATCTTACTCGAGGAATGCAAAATGCTGGTGGAGAGGAGTGGGGGGCCACAGTACTCGATCCTTTACATCCATTTAACTATTCGGGTGTTCCACTTAATGCCCAATTAGTTGCCTATCAAAGAGAGACTGTCCTAGCGATGATACAAAGAAAGGAGTTTGGTCCTTTGTGTGAACAACTTTGGTCAAAGCTTGAGCATGTTTCAGACTTCTCTGTGACTAATAATATTATACCAATTAAAAAAGCTGCTTAATCAAAGGATAAAAAAATGGATTTTAAAAAAGAAATGCAAGATTCGATTAAAAGATTTTCAAATAAATATCCAACATCATCGTTCAAGAATCGAGATATTTATGCAGATTGGCTGTCCCAGACTTATCATTTTGTAAAACACTCCACCACACTTTTAGGCTATTCACTTCCTTATCTTAAAGAAGCTGATATTAAAAGACGTTTTGAAGATCATATGAAGGAAGAAGATCGGCATGACATGATTGCACTGAAAGATCTTGAAAAATTAGGTTACAACATCAATCAGTTTGAAGAGTACAGCGAAACACAAGCTTTTTATCATAGTCAGTATTATCGAATAGCTTTCGAAGGCGGTACTAGTCTTCTGGGTTACATTTTATTTTTGGAATACCTGGCGGTGACTTGGGCAAAAGATTGTTACGAAGAAATCAAAGATTCTTATAAAGGTGCGACTCTTTTTCTTAAAGTTCATGCTGAAGAAGATCCACACCATGTAGTTGAAGCAATTAAAGTGATTGAAAAGCTCTCCCCAAAGGAGCAAGAGGCCATTCTTAGAAATTTAAAATTTACTGAAGAAGTTTATGGCCAAATGATGGCCCACATTTTGGAGAATGCAGACGTACAAAAGCAGGCGGCCTAGCTGGCCTGCTTTTACTGCAAAGCGTTTATCTAGTTTTATGTAAAAGCTTCTATTGCGAGAGACAATTCATCCGTGTAGAATAACACAAAATGTAACAAATTTTTTGGAGTTCTACATGGGAGATCATGCTCATCATTCTCACAACCCTTTAATTGGTGGTGTTGATCCACAATTTGCTAAAGCAACACCTGGTAAAATAGGTATGTGGATTTTTTTGGTTACAGATGCCATGTCATTTTCTGGCTTTCTTATTGCTTACGCTGTTCTAAGAAGTAAATTAGAGTGGCCGAATCCTGCTGATTACTTAGGTATAACACTTTCAGGTTTTGCTACTTTTCTTTTAATTTGTTCATCTGTTTCTATGGTGCTTGCGATTGATGCTTGTAAGGCAAAAAATAGACAGGCGATGCTTAACTGGTTAATGGTGACAATTGCTGGTGGGGCGACTTTCTTAGGAATTCAGGCCTATGAGTATACTCATCTTGTTCATCAAGGTATTAAACTTGCCTCTTTTGCCCATGGGCCAAGTCTATTTGGTTCTACTTTTTATTTAATTACCGGCTTCCATGGACTTCACGTCGCCACCGGTGTGGGTTACCTGATTGTTGAGTATCTTAATGCAAGAAAAGGTCACTATGATAATGGCGATTATAATCGTCTTGAGATTTTAGGACTTTTCTGGCACTTTGTAGACCTTGTTTGGATTCTTGTATTTACTTTTGTTTACCTTTTATAATGAAAAGATTTTTAAGTTTTTTTCTCATTAGTTTTCTATTTGTTACGAACCTTCTCGCTTGTCCTTATTGCGCAGGCAATAGTCAGAGCGGGAAGGATTCTAATACAACTCTTATTCTTGGATTGTTTATTCTTGCCATTTATATTCCTTACCTAATCATTTATCGAATGATTAAAAAACATAATGCAATAAAAGAATCACATGACTCTGTTGGAACTTCCCAGTCTTAATGCTTCTTTAAATACACTATCTGCCTTACTTCTTCTGGCCGGCCTTATTGCAATTAAGAAAAATCAAAAAGAGTTACATAAGAAGTTTATGGTGGCGGCATTGGTCACTTCTGCGGCTTTTTTAACTTGTTATTTGATTTATCATTTTAATGTTCCCAGTAAAAAATTTCCGGACCTGGGATGGATTAAAACTGTTTATCTGATTATTTTAATACCTCATGTTATTCTTGCCACTCTTATGGTTCCCATGATCCTGAAGACTTTTTGGCATGCCTTTCGAGGTGAGTGGGATAAGCATAAGAAAATTGCTAAAATAACTTTTCCGATTTGGATGTATGTTTCAGTGACTGGGGTTTTAGTTTACTTCATGCTATACCGCTGGTTCTAATGAATGTTATTTACCTTCTTCTTTATTTTGGAACTTTTCTTTTGCTTCTGATCGGGGCCCAATTACAGGTTTTAAAAACCGCTTTGGTTTGTCCAGACTGGCCACTGTGTTTTGGTGAATTTCTCCCTTTGTACATGAGTCCTTCATTCTATGAATCATTGCACCGTTTTGTTGCAGGCATGATGGTGATGGCGAGTCTAGGTTGGGGAATTCTTCGATTTAGAGAAATGAAATTTAAAGCACTTTTACCCATCTTTCTTATTATTCTTCAATCACTACTAGGTTGGGCCACATTTGTTTATAAACTTCCTACTATCACTACCATTCTTCATTTAATTTTTTCTCTGCTTTTTTTGGCATCTTTAGAGGGGAGTGCCCCTTTAAATTTTGATGAAAAGTTAAAAGAGGTGTGGAATTCGAAATTAAAAGATTTAGTGGGGCTTTTTCTTTTTCTTTTAACTTTTCAGTTTATTTTAGGCGGAATTTTAAGAAAGTCCTCTCTACTGGCCTCTTGTGAATCAACCATGGAATTTTGGGAGTGTTGGCAAAGACAGGCCGAAATTCCACTCGCAGGAAGTCTCTCACTGATGCATAGAATTTTAGGATTAATCATTTCCTTAAGTGGTTTATTTGTTTTTAGTTATCTTGTGAAAGCTCTACCTAAATGGAAATGGAGTGCTGTTATTGGAATAGTTGCTATTGTAGCGCAATTATTTTTAGGTCTTCAAATGGGAAGAAGTTCCTCGAGAGAGATGGTTTTTTGGCACTTTTTCTTTGCACTTATTGCATTTTGTACCCTCTTGTTTTTGATTGTTCGTCTTAGAAGATATGAAAAGCATTTTTTTGGAAAGCCAATCCCGACGTATTTTAATGATGTGTTAGATTTGTTTAAGCCTAAGCTGACTATTCTAGTGGTGATTACATTGCTGGTGGGAGTTTTTTTAAGTCCACTTCAAATGAATATCATTCTTCTGACTGTATCTATGATTGCTATTTGGTTTCAGGCAGCGGGAGCGCTTAGTTTAAATTGTTACTACGAAAGAGATATCGATAAATTGATGGAAAGAACGAAGGATCGCCCTTTGCCGGCCGGAAGATTAAGGCCTCAAGTCGCCTTATTTTGGGGCTGGGGTTTAGTAATTGTGGGGACCGTGATTTTATTTTTGAGTGCGAATTCTCTTACAGCAATTCTCGGATTTGTGACAGTGCTCGCTTATATTTATCTTTATACACCCATGAAGCAGTATTCTCCCTATGCTTTGTATGTAGGGGCCATTCCAGGAGCGATTCCGACTGTCATGGGATGGACCACTGTTACAGGAAGTATCTGGGGGATGGGGGCCTATCTTTTTGGCATTTTATTCTTGTGGCAAATTCCACATTTTATGGCGATTAGCTATTATCGAAAAAAAGAATATTCCAATGCACATATTATGACTTTTGCTCAAACCCATTCATTAAAGTTTTTGAAAGTGAATATCAGTTTGTATAGTTTGCTCTTGCTGGCCTTTGGGCTTCTTCCCTATTTTTGGGGACAGAGAGGAGAGAGTTATTTAATCTCCTCTTTAGCGATAGGCGTTATTCTGGTTTTGTTCGCGCTCAGTGGTTGGGTTCTTCCGAAAAAGTACTCTTATGAGAGCTGGGCCAGGTCATATTTTTGGGCGACACTTTTTTATCTCCCGCTCCAAATGGGAGTTTTGTTAATTCTTCGCTAAAAGGTACGTGACACCTTTTCTCGACTTAAGTTACAATTCAATGAGTTAAATCAATTTCTTTATTAATTTTTATCACAGGATGTTGTGAGATGAACATTTCATTTTTCGAACGTCTCTCGGGAATCATTTCCGTGGCACAAGGAGCAGTAGAAGTTTCTACTGAAACTATGAGTCTGTGGGATAGAGTAAAACCACCTGAGGACATCACTAGCAGCGGTCATTTAATCGAGTGGCTATTCAATTACACAACAATGGTTAACCTATTTTGGTTTTCACTTGTGTGTATCGGACTTTTTGGATTCTCTTATCTTTATTCACATAAGAGACACAAAAAACCTTCTTACCTCCATGGAGATGAAAAGAAGCACTTGATTTTTACGGCCATGATTGGTTTAGGTGTTTTCTTATCTGTGGATATGGTCATTACCAAAATCTCGACTCGCGATATGAAAGAGACATTTTGGAATTTCCCGGCCGATAGTGAAGAGCTAGTTAAAGTTCAAGTTCTTGCTCAGCAATGGGCATGGAATATTCGTTATGCTGGTAAAGATGGTGAATTCAACACTGGTGATGATGTTGTTCAATTAAACAATCTTGTTGTTCCAGTTGGTAAGAAAGTGATGATTCAAATGACATCAAAAGATGTGATTCACTCTTTCTATTTACCAAATGCCAGAATTAAAGCTGACGCCATTCCTGGCCGTTATGCAAAACTTTGGTTTGATACTAACAAAACTGGTGTTTATGATATTGCCTGTGCAGAAATGTGCGGTAACCATCACTATTTGATGAAAGCTCAATTAACTGTTCTTTCTCAAGAAGAATATGATCGCTGGTTAAAAGAATCTCAAGAAATGGCAATCGCTACTAACGATACGGAGAATATTGATCTTCGTTGGGGTTGGCAGTGGGGGAGTAGATAATGGCCTTCGTAGAACAACACATTCACGACGCTCCAACGTCGTTTTGGTCTAAGTATATTTTTTCATTCGATCACAAAGTTATTGGTAAACAATTTCTTTGGTACGGAATTTTCTTTTTGATGGTTGGTGGCCTTATGGCCCTTCTCATCAGATGGACACTGGCCTATCCTGGTGTTCCATTTCCAGTAATTGGAAATCTTCTTTTCCCTCATACTGGTGGAGTTGTTCCTCCTGATACTTACGCCATGCTTTTTACTATGCATGGAACAATTATGATTTTCTTCGCGATCACTCCTATCTTAATTGGTGCATTTGGAAACTTTTGTATCCCACTTATGATTGGTGCTCGAGATATGATTTTTCCAACCCTAAACATGCTTTCATTCTGGTTCTCGGTGGCATCAGGAATTATCCTTCTCGCCTCACTTTGCTTACCAATGGGTGCTGCAGCTGGTGGTTGGACATCTTATCCAACTCTTTCAACCAACCTCGGTCAGCCAGGTGCGGGTCAAACTCTTTGGTTGATTTCACTCTTCTTATTTGGTGTTTCATCAACTATGGGTGCGGTTAACTATATTACAACAGTTATTACCCTTCGTGCTCCAGGAATGGATTATTTCAAAATGCCTCTTACCATTTGGGGTCTTTGGTTAACTGCTATTCTGAACGCGATTTTCGTTCCTGTTCTTGGGGCAGGCCTTCTTCTTTTAACTTTCGACCGCGTTTTTGGAACAACTTTCTTCCTTGCTGGTGCGGCCGCAACTTCTGGAAGAGGGGATCCGGTTTTATTCCAGCACGTATTTTGGATTTTTGGTCACCCAGAAGTTTATATTCTTATTCTTCCTGCTTGGGGAATTGTGTCGGACCTTCTTTCATTCTTTTCAAGAAAGCCTGCGTTTGGTTATAAAATGACAGCATTGTCATTGACTGCGATCACTGTTCTTTCAACAGTGGTTTATGGTCACCATATGTACACAACTCAAATGTCGCCACTGTTAACTCAGTCCTTTATGACCTTAACCATGTTGATTTCAATTCCATCAGCGATTTTCTTTGCTAACTGGCTAGGAACTCTTTGGAAGGGGTCGATTCGTTTTGATTCTCCAATGCTTTTTGCTCTTGGAGTGGTGTTTGTGTTTGGTCTTGGTGGTTTAACGGGATTGTATCTTGCTTCAACTTCAATTGACCTTTACTTGCACGATACTTATTTCGTTGTTGGTCACTTCCACTACACCATGGCCGCTTCCGTGCTTTTAGGTGGATTCGCTGGAACTTATTTCTGGTTCCCGAAAATGTTTGGAAGAATGCTTAATGAGAAACTGGCCAAGTGGCACTTCTGGTGCACCATGATTCCTTTGAATGGAATTTTCACTGGAATGATGATGGTTGGCTACGGTGGTATGCACCGTCGTCTTTACAACCCATTTGTTTATGATTTTATGCAGAAGCTAATCCCAATCAACACTTTCATTACCATGTCGGCAGTGGCAATGGGTCTAGCTCAGTTCATTTTCCTTTATAACTTTTTTACAACTGTGTTTGGAAAAAATAAGGCAACAGCGGAAGCAAATCCTTGGAATGTTGGAACACTTGAGTGGGAAATTCCTTCTCCTGCTCCACACTATAACTTTAAAGATATCCCACATGTTAAATGTGGTCCTCATGAGTATGGAAATCCGAACTTGAAATCTGGCCGCGATTTCCAATATCAAACAGAGGAACTGGTTAAGGCCTAATGAGTAAAGCATCGGCACAAGATTTAAAACTTATCCAGAGTTCAGTGGCCATGACCGTGGCCCTGATCTCTTGGGCCATGTTGTTTGCAACATTGTTTTTGGGATATTTTCTTGTGCGTTTTAATTCTCCTACTTGGCCACCGGTTGAGATTCAGGGAATGCCAAAGCTTCTTCCGTTCATGAGCACTATCGTGATGCTTATGAGTTCGGTGACTTATTTTGTTATGGAAAAGAAGGCATTTACAAATATTAAAGAAGCCAAGCTAGGGTGGGTGCTAACAGTTGTGCTTGGAATCTCTTTTCTCGCTCTTCAGTGGACTCTTTGGGGTGCTCTTAAAGAAAAGGGAATTTTGGTTTCAAATGGCATGGTTCCATCAATGGTTTATGCTTTTAGCTGGCTTCATGCCGCTCACATTGTACTCGCACTTTGCTCGCTTTTTTGGCTTGGTTACTATGTTTTTAAAAACAATGCTAAACTGACACAGGTTAAGCTCATTAATGTTGGAAAGTTTTGGCACTTCTTAGGAATTGTCTGGTTATTAATGTATTTAATGATGTTTGTTTTATAAAGGATATGACGATGAAAGTTTCGCTCATTTCGATTCTTGCTCTTTTTCTTCTTGCTGCTTGCGAAAATGGAACACCATTTAAAGAAAGCAAAATTCTTGCAGGTAAAACTGTAAGTGCTGATACACTTAACTTAGGTTACACCACATACGTTGAATACTGTATTCAGTGTCACGGTAAGGATGGTAAAGGTGATGGGCCTGCTTCTAAAGGTCTTCTACCGCCTCCTCGTAACTTTACTCAAGGTCTTTATAAGTTTCCATGGACACAGTATGGAGAGCTTCCTCATGATGAGGATCTTGCTCGCATTATCCGTCATGGCCTTAAAGGAACTGCAATGCTTCCTTGGGATATTTCAGATGAACGTCTAAGTGCTGTTATCCAATATATTAAAACTTTTGCTCCTCAAACTTGGGAAGGACAGGATAAAGCTGTCGGAACAAAATTTGATTTACCAGCGGATCCATTTGGAGAAGCTCGCAAACTTGAGGCCATTGAAAAAGGTAGAAAAGTTTATCACGTAACAGCTGCCTGTACTCAGTGTCACCGTGGATATGAGACTAAAGCTGATATTAAAGCTTGGGGTGGAGATCCTTCTGCAGCAGATCTTTACCAACTTAAGCCGCAAGATGGTGAGTACAATTATAAAGTGCTTCCTCCAGATTTTACGTACCATGAACTTCGCTCCGTAACAGATATGCCATCACTTGTTCAGCGTCTTATGTACGGTGTAACTGGTTCTGGAATGCCAGGATGGAAAGATGTTGTTACTGATGAAGAGCTTTGGGCCGTTGCGTATTATGTTCAAAGTTTGAGGGACGTAAAAGATGATCATATGAAGCGTAATCAGATTATGGATAAGTTAGCAAATCAACAATAATGACAACAATAACAAAGCAACCAGAATTCATGAGAAAAGGTAATGTGGTAGAACAGCTTGTTCGCCACAAGACCTTCTGGTTGCTTTTTATTCTTTTTGGTTTTTCTTTTCCTATTTATAAATCACTTAATCGTGAATTACCTCCAGAGCTGCCCATCATTTCTCAAGTTCCTGAATTTGAGCTGATTAATGAAAATGGACAACGTTTTGGTTCTCGTGAGCTTAAAGGTCGAGTTTATCTTGCAAACTTTGTTTTTGCTCGCTGCCCGACTGTTTGCCCTAAAATTCTTGGAGAGTTGGAAAAGGTTCAAAAGAGAATTCGTGGAACGGGACAGAAGGTTGCTATTGTGACTTTTACTGTAGATCCTGAGCATGATAATGAGAAAGTTCTTTTTGATCTTGCTCGTAAGCATAATGCCAATCCTTATGTTTGGACTTTTTTAACAGGGCCAAATAAGGATGAGTTATTTAAGCTTTATAAAGATGGTTTTAAGGCCGGAGTTGAAAATTCTGGTTCTTTGATGGAAATTGCTCATACGGAAAAGGTAGTTTTAGTGGATGACCAAAATCGTGTGAGAGGTTTTTATTCATTTGATACCAACAGTATAAATAAATTAATGATAGACGTAGGACTTTTAATTAATCGTCCTTCAACTAAGGAGTAAGCCGTGTCAGACTCACACGCTCATGAAGTGCACCATAGTCATAAAAAGACTTACATTATTATTTTCGTAGTTCTTGCTGTGCTAACAGCGTTAGAGATTGCTATTGCAGAAATACCTGGGATTTCTAAATTTTCTAAAGGTTCTGGATTAACTCTTCTTGCTGTTGGTAAGGCATTCCTGGTTGCTTACTACTATATGCACTTAAAAGAAGAAACCAAGTGGATGAAGTTTATTGCGGCAGTGCCAATAATGGCCGG
The DNA here is from genome assembly GCA_050247975.1 of Bacteriovoracaceae bacterium. Taxonomy (GTDB): domain Bacteria; phylum Bdellovibrionota; class Bacteriovoracia; order Bacteriovoracales; family Bacteriovoracaceae; genus Peredibacter. Next base: position 269,995 of record JBFWTE010000001.1, on the reverse strand, counting down.
TGTTTATGCTACTGTCCTTTGTCTTGAGGCCATCTTTAAGCCATTTTAAGATATAGAATAGGGTGGGAAACCACCCTTAAAAAGAGTAAGTATGAATTTTGATGAAACTCGAAAATACATCCATGACCTTGCAAATTCATTCTCGATTATTGATGCGTCTGTTACCCGTGCCCTTACCTTAATGAAAAAAAATCATCCAGAGGCCGTGGATGAATTGGCCCGTCTTCAAAAGGCGGATGAATATGTGAAAAAGTCTATTCTGACGTTAAAGAATTTTCGTGAATATGTTCATGGCCAGATAGCACTCCAAAAAGAAGAATAGGTCTTCAAGTTATCCCAGGCCGCCCAGTAATAGTGGCGCTTACTCCTCTTCTTTTTCCTCCCTTATTTTCTAAAATCAATGTTTTGCATAAATAAATCTTTGATGAATTTCAATTTGAACTTAAAATATTCTTATGAAAACAAAAATTAAAATGAGTCAAAAAGGGTTTACTCTTATCGAGGTTTTAGTAGGTGTTTCAATTGCTGGGCTACTGGGCCTGGTGGTGATGAATCTTACTGAGCAGTCTCAGAAGAGTGTCGCAAAAATGAATAATATCCAGGATTGGGAAGAGATTAGAGCTACCTTTAATAGGATGATGGGCCCAACCGATCAATTTAAGAATGATTTTTTAAACAGCTATTGTACTTCATTTTATGATGGGGTTGAGACTAAAGATGCTGCCCCTAAAGTATTTAATAGTTCTTCAAAATTAGTTCAGGACCTTAATCAAAATATTTCTTCAACTAATTTACTGAAAGTTGATTCAATTAAAGTTTCATTCGAGACTTCTTCTAAAAAAGTAATTGCAATTCCCGTACTTAAGTTTAAAAAAACCGATAAGCCTTTTAATATTAAGACGGTCATGGTTATGCCAACCCCAATTGTCTTTCCAGACCAGGTTGCTAATAAGGAATTTATTAAAGTTTGTAATCAAGGTGGGATGAATAGCCTAAACTGCGAGGTTGGTGCAAGTCCTATTTGGAAGGAGGGCGGATGGGTTTGTGGCTGTGCGCCAGAAAAAGTTTGGGAAAAAAATTCTGGAGGTTGTATTGTTCCAATAGAAGGAAAGTATACTTCTTCTTGGATCGGCACAGGGGGCTGTTGGAATTCAGGTTTTAGCATTGTTGCGACTCGAACTCTTAATTGGTCTAAAACGGCTTATCGATACAAAGTGGACTGGTCTATGAGGGCCGATTATGCTTTAGGTAAGGGGGATTTTGAGGTTTTTCCTGGAAAGAAAGTTGAAGCAACCTTTTCAAATGGAAGGGATTCTCAATCGATTGCCTTTGAGGCATCTGATGATCTTGTCACACCGGCAAAAGTGTATGCGAATGGTTGTAAAGGTGGAGCTCCTGGGACACTTAAGTTGCAGTTAATTGATACAGACTTTGCTAACTAATTTAATAAAGCTGGTTTTTGAACATAAGTAGTAAAAAAAGGCCCTCTTGCGAGGGCCTTCATCATGAGATTATTTTACTTTCCAGTAGTACTCAATCACGAGACGTTTTTCGAAAGCAAATGGGATGTCTTCAGCTAGAGGCTTAGCAACCATTTTTGCTTTCTCTTTCTCGCCAGAAGCTTCTTTAGTTAAGAACGCTGGGATTGAAGAGATACGAGGACGTGTTTTCGCTTGGAGGTAGTTTCCAGACTTAGCACCTTTATCAGAAATTTCAATAACGTCACCTGGTTTTACTTGGTATCCAGGAACATTAACAACTTTTCCATTCACTAGGATGTGCTTATGACTCACTAGCTGACGAGCAGCTGGAGTTGAAGGGGCCCAGTTAAGACGGAAAACAACGTTATCAAGACGAGATTCAAGGGCGATGATCATAGTATCAACCCATGAAGCTGTTTTGATTTTCTTTGACTTTGTAACGTAGTTACGAAGTTGAGCTTCACGAAGACCATAGTTGAACATCACTTTTTGCTTCTCAAGAAGTCGAACAGTGAAGTCCGAAAGCTTCTTACGTTGCATTCCGTGTTGTCCCGGACCGTAAGGTTTTCTCTCAAGTGCTCCGGCCTTACCAAGACCAGGTAGTTCTACGCCAAGACGGCGTTGGATTTTGAAGCGCGAGCGCCCCATGTCGATTTTTGCCATAAATTCTCCTTAGGCAGCAGCAGGAAACAAATAAATAAAAAACTTCTCCAATGGAGCCCGCATTCCTCACAAAGAAAAAGTGTGGAGCTAGTTATAAAGAAAGTGAGTCATTATGGCAACTATCTTAAAAAGAAATTCCCAATAAAATTAATATGATATTTCACCGTGTTGCATTCTAACTATTTGTTTTTCCGATTTTTTGGGGAAATCTTAAGGTTGACTAAGGAAAAAAAGGTAACTTGTTAGTTTTTTTATAAAGCCTGCTAGAATTAAAACCGATAAGCCACTAAGTAAATTTACTCAGAGGTACTCAATGGATGAGTTTGAGCTGGAATTAAAGAGGGATTTTTTATCCGAGGCACGTGAACTATTGCAGAGCACGGAGCAATCATTTCTAGAGTTGGAGAAAGATCCGAATAACAAAACACTTGTTGATTCAATTTTTCGCTTTGCTCATAATCTCAAAGGAACTTCAAGGGCCGTCGGGTTTGGGCAAATCGCAGAACTCACACACAAAGCTGAAAATCTTTTACTAGAAATTAAAAATAACAAAATAGAAGTCAACGACCATGTTGTTTCCGTACTTTTGCAGTTTAACGATAAAGTCCGGGAAATGATTGAAGGTTTAACAGAAAACATTGAAGCAGAATTTAATTGTGCTGAATTAATTCATGTTATTGAGTTAACTATTTTAAATCAAAATACTGCAGATGATAACCCTCTTCCCACATTAACTCCTAACGGAAATTTCGAAATTGTTGAACCGATTGAGGAGAAGGCTCCTTCTCAAGAAATGATTGAAGAGGCCGCAGAAAATATCGAAGATAATAATCTTAAATCTCTTTCGACCGCAGCTAAAAAACAAATTCCAAAAGCTAATAATACTAAAAAAGAAGATGAGACCCTAAGAGTTTCATTAAATCGTTTAGAGAAATTAAATGATTTAGTTGGAGAGCTGGTTATTCTTCAGGCCCTGGTGGAAAGTTCACTCAATAAATTTGGAGAGTTAAAAACCGCCAGATACAGGAACCATCCGAAGAGACATAGATAAATCACTGAAAAATAAAGGGGCCATGACAATTGCTCAAGATGAGGCATCTTCTGTGCCAAAGAATAGTTAAATAACTATTTAAAAATGGATTTGGCCATGAAAAAAAAATCAGTATTAGTACTAGCTCTTGCTTTCGTTCAGTCTATCTATGCTTCTTCTAATCTTGAGGATATCCAAAATAAGATATCCGAATTGGATAATGAGATAGAGAGTATAAAAAAATACAAGACTGATAGTGGTTCTGCTTCGATTATTCAGGAGCAGCTAGAGATGCTCGAGGTTGAGAGGAAAAAATATCGAAAGCTTTTGAAGGAGTCTAAAAGATCCGAGTCTCAAGCTTCTACTCGAAAGGTTGCGCCGATTAACGATAAATCATTTCCGACAGCACTTAAAAAAGATTTAGAAAACTACAGGCATTTTCAGGATGAGAGTATTCCACTTGAGAAGAGGTATGAGCTTCTTTTAATTGAGATTGATAACTTAAATGATATTAATAAAAAACTCTCAAAGCTCTCTGATATAGAAAAAGGTGATTCTCTAAAACTATTAACACAAAATAAAGAAAAGCTTCAGGTGTTAAATGATCTTAAGCTTAAGTATGAGATTAAAGTTTTTGAGAGTGAACAAAATGAAATCTCAGAGATGAAAAAAAATGGTGTCCGTTTGGGAGTGATGTTTGATGGCTACTATCAGTGGGATTTAAATCGGCCAAAAAGAGTAGGCAGTAATAATGCTGAAATTCCTTATAAGAACTACAATAATCGTCACAATGATTTTACTGTAAATTTGATGGAGCTCAATGTTTATAAATCTTTTAAAGATTTAGATTTTTATGCGGACATCGATTTTGGAGAGCAGCCAGAGCAAAATAAATCTGTTGGCACAGACGCAGTTACCCATCACATTGGACAGGCGTTGTTAAGGTATCGTCCAAAAAATTCAAATAATCTCACATTTACTGCGGGTAAATTTTATTCTCACTTTGGCCTAGAAGTTCCAAAAAATATTGAGAATAGAACTTACTCAAGGCCTTTTTACTTTACTTTACTTTAGTTTGTCCTTTCTGGCATGAGGGGATTTCATTAACTCAATCTGGAATAGGTGATCATTTTGGTTATGGCCTTTATGTTTACGATAAAACAGATGATCGAGTAGAAAATGATTCAGATAAAAGTTATGGGTTACAACTTAATTATGCTAAAGACAAGTTTTCTGCCATTTATAATTTGATTACAGGATCAGAGCAAAATTCCTCAGGATCACAATCTGATTTAAATCATAACGGTGCCAAAAAAACCATGCATGAAACCATCTTAACTTATAATGCCACTGAAACTTTAACATTAGTATTTGATGGTGTTGTCGGCGTGACTCATAAATATGATGCTTCTACAGATAAAAATATTCGTTACCAATCTTTGGTTGGGTATGCTGATTTTAAACTATCTCAAAGAGACTCACTTAATTTTAGATATGAAAACTTCAATGATCTAACATCAAATTCTGCAGTTAATAATTTATTTACCACTACAGCAAATCCTAATGCTAGGCCTCCACAAATTGATTCGTATACATTAACTAACAGGTACACTTTGGCCAATGGATCTGAGATTAGGGCCGAATACCGTTTTGACAGTGCCACGAAGGAACTTTTTCCTGCGCACAACGGAGAGTTTAAGAAAACTCAAAGTACGGTCACAATTGGCTGGCTTTACTCGATCTGAATCATCTTTAGCTTAACGGCCTTGGTGATGGTTTCTGCACTATTTGAAGTTCCAAGCTTTTTCATTATGTTTAAGCGATGGGTTTCAATAGTGCGGGAACTAAGCCCAAATTCTGCTCCAATTTGTTTTGAACTAAGGCCTTTAGACATGGCCTTAAGGACAATTTTTTCTTTGGTAGTAAGAATATCGGATTCTGGATCAACTACTGCGGTAACTATTTCAGATGACTTCTTTCCCAAATTTAATTGTTTTGGGAAGTAAGATCCTTGAGTGGTAATTTCTTTGAGAGCGTGGATTAAATCGTTGGCCTCAACATCTTTAGTTAAATACCCATTAGCACCATCTTTTATGCTTTTCATGAGGTATTCTGGACTATCATGCATTGAAAGCATGAGAATTTTAATTTCAGGCCTTTGCAATTTAACCTTTTTTAACACTTCAAGTCCTGATATCTCAGGTAGCGAAAGATCGAGTATTAATAAATCAAATTTTAAGTTTGGTAAATTTTCTAGAAAAATTTTCGGATAACTTTCTTCCCCAATAATTTGAAATTCTGGGTGCAAGTTGAGAATCGATTTTAAACCGTCTCTCATGATTTTATGATCATCAAGTAAAAAAATTTCTGTCTTATTCATTGCAAATCTCTTTTAAATTAAAGCTGATTAAATAATTTAGTCCGCTTTCACTTTCTAGTTTTTGTATTTTACCTTTAAATAACTCGGTTCGATAGGTTAGTGATCGAGGTAAAGGAAGCTCTTTATTTATACCAATCCCATTATCCACATAATCCAGTATCAGATAATTATCTTCTTTTGAGAAGTGAATTGAAACAATAGAAGCTTTTGAGTGCTTTACTGCATTTTGAATCAGCTCCTGCACCATGCGATAGATATTAATTTGAAAATTCTTTTTTAAAATTAATTTCAAGACTTCTTCGTCAAAATTGAAATCAATATTAATTGAATAGATTTTATTCTGACGATCAATCAGATCTTTAATGGCATAAAAGGGGCCCAAATCTTTTATTAATGAAGGCATTAAGTCATGAGATATGGTTCTTACTTCATGAATAGTTGTTTCACAAATTTGAGCAGCTTCACTTAAGTTTTTTTCAGTCGAACTTTCTTTAGTTTCAGATTTGGTGAGAGAGATTTTCCATTTTAAGGCAGTAAGGTATTGTCCAATACTATCATGTAAGTTGATGGCAAATTTTTCTCTTTCATCTTCTTGCGCTTTCATGATGTTATTGAAAGCTTCATGTGCAAATTCTACTTTTTCCTGGTTTAGTTTATTAATTTCATCTTTCATCACATCAATTTGATTAATAATTTTCTTAGTTAGAATATAGGCAAGTCCCAAGCTAAATATAATTAAGAAAGAGGTCCCAAATATGAGTTGAAAAAAAATCTTATTGATAGGGTAATTAATTTCTTCCCAATCTATTTCTGAGAGCAGAATAAATTCTAGATTTTTGTACTTGAAATAAGTGTAGGCACTAACAACTTTAACATTTCTATAATCAAGAACAACTTCAACTCCTTTAAGTCCACTAAGTCCTTTTTCGATGGATTGATTATTTAGGTAGAGGGTTCGCCATTCCTTAATAAATCTTGATGCACTTTTAATGTTGTGATCTTTACCTACTAAATAAATCTCTCCAGAATCACCCAGGCCTTCTCTTTGACTTAGAATGGAGCTAATACCTTCAAAGTCAAAAAACCAAACAAGCTCATCATTTTTAACTTTTCTTTTATAGGTAATAGTATTTTGTGAGGTCAGAGTAAGAGTGTGATAATGAATATGAATGAATTCTTCAGCAGTGGGACATTGTGGCCTAGATTTTAAGGAGCAATATCCTAAATATTCTTTTCTTTTAGAGAGATCCCCTGGATTCTGATCAATCTCTTTTTCCAAAAGCTCAAAATAGAGTTTCAACTTTTGTTCGGCCAGCTCTCTTACCGAGATCAGATGTTGCTCTACTCGATTGATCAGTTCTTTTCTAAAATTATAGTAAACAAATGATGAGAGTAATCCTAGGTTCAAAATACCTATGAAAAAAAATCCCAGAAAGATTTTATGCCTTAAGGCCTGACTACTTTTCAAATTTTTCTAATTCTTTACTTGTGTACGGTTTTAAGTTTATCAATCTCTTGCTGTTGATTTTGGATCACTGAGAGAAGGTGAGGTAAAAGTTTATCATAATTGACTCTTTTAATTTCTTTAGTCTCAGGTCCCTGGTGCTTAGTATAAGTTTTCGATTCTGTATTTACAACTCTTTCAACCTCAATGGCATCCGGATAGAGTTTTTCAATTTCTTCAATGGTAAGTAAGTGATCAGCTGAATTTGCGAAAACAAAGCTCGTTTGGAGAGCGAAAATAAGAACTAATATGATTTGCTTTTTCATGGTGTATCCTTTTGCTCTATTTTGCGCTCTGCGTGTAATTATTTCACTCACGTTTTCTACGCAATTTTTCATGGATTAAGATATTGATTTTACATAGTATTGATCGGTGTTTTTACTTAGGCTTGGCCTTTAAGTAAAAGCACAGAAGTCCGAAGAGTGTCCTGTGAATTCATTGTTTTTCTATTTCCAATATTTAATAAAGGTTAAGTTATGCTGATGAAGGTGATTTCGAAAATTGGTTTTAAAAATTTGTACAAGCTTCACAAAATGAAAAAGAAAGTATCCAAGAAATTCTCTGTTAAAGAGAAGAAGAGTGCTTAATTAAATCATCAATTGAAATCATTTTTAATTTAAACGCCTGAGCAATTTTCCATAAATCATCAAGGCGTGCCATTGAGCCATCTGGATTCATAATTTCACAAATTACGGCCACAGGTGAAAGTGCTGCGAGCTTCATTAAATCCACTGCGGCTTCCGTATGGCCAGGGCGCTCCAGAACGCCACCATCTTTAGCAATCAGTGGGAAGACGTGGCCAGGGCGAGTAAAATCAGAAGCAGCAGATAAATTCTCAGTCATGAGCTTAATCGTATGGGCCCGATCTGAAACAGAAATCCCTGTACTAATTTTATCTTTGGCATCGATTGAAATAGTAAAGGCCGCTGAGTCTTTATTTTCTGGGACCTGTAACTTTAAATCTAGTCTTTGCGCTATCTTGGTGGACACTGGTGTACAGATGAGTCCTCTTCCAAAGGTGGCCATAAAATTAAGCGCTTCCGGAGTCACAAGATCTGCACTCATCAGAAAGTCGCCTTCATTTTCGCGACTCTCGTCGTCCACTACGATGATGATTTTTCCATTCTTTAAATCTGCAATGGCAGATTCAATGGAGTGAAATTTACTGTTCATTGATATTTGTTTCTTCTAAGTCTTTATATACTTTTGTGGATTGATTTTTTTCCAGTTCTTCAACATAAAGTTCAAGTGAATATGAAGGGGTCACACCCATCCATTCCTTGATTGTCGAATGCGCAAAATTCATGTTGAGCCATTTAAAGATACAGGCCTGACGAAGAGATTTCGCTGTCATGTTGGTTTTAACTTCTTTACGAAGATCTTCAAAAAATAATTCTATTCCTCGAGGAGAAAGCCCACCCGAAAGGATGCGATAAGGATTAGCATTAAAGAGAAGCTCACTTATTTCAATATCGCTTGCTTTTTGAAATTCTAGGAAGGCCTGACGATAAATCTGAAAATCAGCATTAAAAATTTCTGGCAGAGGAATAGAGTAGGGGTCTCTTTTGGGATGCTCAACCATCACTCGATACCCATTTTTATCTTTTAGCACGTTTGAAAATTGAAGATTGGCGAGATCAGAAACTTTTAATCCTGCCCCATAAATCAAATGAAAGACGATTAAATTTCGAGCATGAACCAGTTGAGTTAAACCTTCACTCTCAAAGTAGCGCTTTTTGAGTAATTGAAAAGCACGGATAATTTCATCAAAACCGGCCGGCTCAGGATTATCTAAAACCTTGGGAGAAACCGCCATTTTTTTAAGTGGGTTCTCATCAAAAATATTTTGCCCGAGTAAAAAATCAAAGAACAGACGGAGGGCCTGAACTCGTCTTCTCACAGAATTAGGAGAGTCATATTTTTTGTCTAAGAATTGGGAGTATTCTTGTACTTGAGTAGAAGTAAAAGATTTCACCTTTAAGTTTTGTTGTTTATCAATCAGAAAACCATTAAAGCATTGAAGATCGGCCTTATAGTTTTTAACGGTGTTAAAACTTTTACCTTGTTTTTCAAGCAGTGAGAGAAACTCTTGTTGTTTTTCAATTAAATTCCATTCCATATGCGTATATTACGAAATTCTCTTTCATATGTACAGCAAATCCGTTACTCTCGAAGCTCTCGGAGGCAAGCATGATTACGGTTGCAGGATTAGCTAAGTCCTATGGTGGACAAGTTCTTTATCAAAATGGGTCTTTTTTTATTGGGCCTGGTGAAAAAGTTGGTTTAGTTGGGCCAAATGGCGCCGGCAAAACTTCTTTATTTAGATTATTGATTGGTGAAGAGCGTCCCGACACAGGAAATATTAGTTATCCGGATAAACTTCGTATCTGTTATTTTTCTCAAAATGTTGGGGAACTTAAAGGTCGTAGTGCCTTGGAAGAAGTCATACATGGAAATCCTCGTCTGGGTTTTCTTAAAAATGAAATAGCAAAAATTGAAAAGCAACTTGAAGATGGCGAGTACTCAGACGAGCTGTTAGAAAAGCTTGGTGACTACCAAACAGAATTTGAAAAGCTTGGTGGTTATGAAATTGAATATCAAGCTGCAGAAGTTCTGACTGGTCTTGGGATTATGCCTGATGAGCATCAGCGTCCCGTTGAAGCTTTTTCTGGCGGATGGAAAATGCGAATTGCCTTGGCGAAGGTTTTAGCGCAAAAACCAGAATTTATTTTAATGGATGAGCCTACCAACTACTTAGATATGGAAAGTATTCTTTGGCTTGAAGAGTGGCTTAAGAATTTTAAAGGCGCTGTTTTCATGACCAGTCACGATCGTGACTTCATGAACGGCATTGTGAAAAAAATTGTAGAAGTTAATCATAAGCAAATTACAGTTTATACTGGTAACTATGATTACTATGAAAAAGAAAGAGAAATTCGCCGAGAGCAATTGATTGCTAGTTCTGAGCGCCAAGAGGCGATGCTTAAGAAAGAAGAAGAATTTATTGCTAAATTTGCGGCCAGAGCAAGTCATGCGGCCCAAGTGCAATCGCGAGTAAAAAAATTAGATAAGATTGAGCGAATTGAAGTGATGCCAGAGGATCAGGCAATTAATTTTGAATTTCCAAAGCCTCCTCGGTCTGGAAATGATGTGGTCAAAATGGAAAACTTGGCCAAAGTATGGGTCTCTCCAGAAGGTAAAGAGAAAAAAGTTTTCTCGAATGTCACAGGCCTTATTAAGCGTCTTGAGCGTGTGGCCGTGGTTGGAGTTAATGGTGCTGGTAAATCCACACTCTTAAAAATTATAAGTGGTTTAACCGAGGCCACAGCAGGACAAGCGGTAGTTGGGGCGAATGTTCAAATTGGATATTTTTCTCAATATTCAATGGATGTCCTTAATCCACAGAAAACTGTTTTTGATGAAGTTCGTGAAAGAGTTAAGGATAAATCTGATGGTTATATTCGAAATCTTTTGGCGGCCTTTTTATTTCGTGGCGATGATGTTGAAAAGAAGGTTTCAGTTTTATCTGGTGGGGAAAAATCCCGCCTTATTTTGGCAACTTTATTAACGAATCCTTGCAATTTACTCATCCTAGATGAGCCAACCAACCACTTAGATATTCGCTCGAGAGAGGTTCTTGTTGAGGCCTTAAAGAATTACGAGGGGACTCTGATGATTGTTTCCCACGATCGTCACTTTTTAAAACAAGTCACAACGACAGTTGCAGAAGTAGATAAAGGAGGCGTAAGATTTTATCCAGGAACATTTTCTGAATACCTGGCCTCAATCGGAGATCATACATGAGCGGAACTCTTCATTTAGAACCTGAGCAAATTCTTATTAAAGAAGGTGAGCGATCAGACCATATGTACTGGTTACAGCAGGGGCAATTGATCGTGGTAAAGCGTAAGGGGTCTGAAGAAGTTACCCTCGGACATGTTTGCAGTGGGGAATTAGTCGGAGAGCTTTCCTTTCTGGATGGTGAGCCTCGAAGTGCCACGGTGAGGGCCGTAACCGCCTGTGAATTAATTGAAATTCCTAGAGATTTTTTTGATAGCATTTTTAAGGGCCAGCCTCGTTGGTTAGAAACCTTGGTAAAAACCTTGGCCGAGAGACTTCGTAAGGCCAACAGTCGAATCAAAGTTTAAAAATAATTCACAGTGTTATATCAAAATTATCAGAAGTAAGCTTCTGAGATTGCTTATTTGCTAGAAAACCATTAGAACTCCCAGAAGTATTTAAATTGTCCAATTTCCCGAGGGGATTGGAAGTAGACGACCTTAAGGTGATTTATGTCACGACCTCGATTATTTTTGAATTTAGAAGAGCTCTTCTTGGGCCGTGATAAATCCCTTTTAGAACATTGTCTTCATCATCCAGATTTTGAAGAATTTTTAAAGAAGCATCAGTTAAAGATGCCCCTTAATCAGCTGGTTCAGGCCCTGACACATACTTCTTTTTCTCATGAATACCAAGTTCCTCATCAAGAGCAGTTAGAGTTTCTCGGTGATGCTGTTTTACAACTTATTTTAACTGATGAGTTATTTAACCGCTTTGGACAGGAGAAAGAGGGGCAGCTCTCTAAACTTAGAAGTGCCATCGTCAATGAAAAGTCTCTAGCGATTATGGCCCGTGGGATAGAGCTGGATAAATTAATCTTGGTAGGTAAGGGAGAGTTCAAAAAAAATCTTCCAGAGCAAGATGTTGTGCTGGCCGATTCATTTGAGGCCCTTCTAGGTCAGATTTATCGTTTTCATGGACTAGAGTTTACCAAAAATTTATTTCTCAATTGGTTGAATACTTTCATTCCAAGCGCACTTAGTTTTGAATTTCTCAGTCACTTTGACTCAAAATCAAAATTACAGGAATTATCGCTGGCAAAATATAAGAAACTACCTCGCTATAGTGCTGAGGCGGCCGGAGCTCAGTTTGAAGTTAAACTTTGGCTCAATGAAGAATTAGTCGCCAGTGGAATTTTTAATTCCAAAAAAGGCGGAGAAAAAGAACTCGCAGAATTAATTTTAAAGAAAGGTCTCATTTAAGGAGAATTTATGTTATTTGAACATCAACACCCTCACAATAAATCCATCATGATTGCTGTCCTTGGAAAACCCAATGTTGGGAAAAGTTCTTTCATCAATCATTTAATTGGATTTGATTTAACCATTGTGAGCTCTAAGCCTCAAACCACTCGAAATCAATTTCACTGTGCTTTTTCAATTGATCGCACCGAAGTTGTTTTAGTTGATACTCCGGGAGTTCATTCGACTTCTCAAGAGTTGAATAAAAGAATGAATGGCCAGGCGCAAATGGGTGCAGAAGGTGTGGATCTCAATTTTGTTTTAGTAGATCTTACAACTGATATGGTTCATGAATTTAAAGAGTTTTTAAAAAATTTCGAACAAGAACTCTCTCGCACTTGGATTATTTTTACCAAGGCCGATTTGGTAGAGACTTCAAAATTGAATATAGAACCAGTCGTGGCCAAAATGAAAGAGCTTTGCCCAGCTATTGAGCGCTATTTCGTGATCAGTTCCAAAGATGGACACAATATTCATGAACTGACTGGGGCGATTCAAGATGCTGCTCCAAATGCTCCACACTTGTACCCAAGTGGAGATGTTTCTAACAAAAATGAGCGTTTTTTTGCCACTGAATATATTCGTGAGCAGGCCTTCCGCTTACTTAAAGAAGAGCTTCCTTATGAAATTGCTGTAGTGATTGATGAGTACAAGGATATGAAAAAAAGAGATGAAGATGCTCCACCAGAGGCCCATATCTCTGCCTCTATCTTAGTGAATCGTCCTTCTCAGCGTGCGATTGTGGTTGGCCGTGGTGGCTCAGTGATTAAGGAAATTGGTATTAATGCGAGAAAGAAAATTGAAGCGATGATTGGTGGTAAGGTTCATTTGAATCTTCACGTAAAGGTTTCGCCAAAGTGGTTTAATAATAATTTTGTTTTGGATGAAATTGGCCTTCCAAGAACACAAAAGTCAGCCCGTGTCTGGAGGAAAAAATGAGTAAGAGATCAATGGTTGTTTCCATCATTGGAAGACCCAATGTTGGAAAGAGTACAATATTTAACCGACTGATGAGAAAGCAGCATCTGGCGATGACTCATGATCAGCCGGGTGTGACTCGTGATCGTCACTATGGAATTATGGTGATTGAAGAGCAACATGAAGGGGAATTACTTAAAGAAGAAATTATTTTGGTTGATACTGGTGGCTTTTATCCAGAGAAAATTGAAATTGATCCAAGAAGAAAGAAAAATAATGTTGATCCTTTCTTCAATATTATGGCCGATCACGCCAAACTTGCGATTGATGAATCCGATCTGGTACTTTTCGTAGTTGATGTACGGGAAGGACTCATTCCATTTGATAAATCCATTTGTGATTACATTCGCTCAACTAAAAAGCCATTTTGGCTTTTGATGAATAAATTTGATACCGAAAAGCAAGAGGGAGATCAGTATGATTTCTACAATCTTGGATTAGATGAAGAGGAAATGCTTCGAATCTCGGCCGAACATAATCGCGGGATTTATGATCTTCGTGAGCGCTTACTTTTAAAGGCGGCAAAGTTTGAGTCTATTGATGAGGAGGATGAGCATTTACAAAAAGGAGTGAAGCCTCGAAATGATGTGGTTTCTTCAGTGGCGATCATTGGTGCTCCCAATGCTGGGAAGTCAACTTTACTTAACTGTTTAGTGGGTGCTCAAAGAGCTCTGGTTTCAGAAATTGCTGGAACAACAGTGGATCCAATTGAAGGTTATGTTGATTTATATTTTGGGCCTGATATTGATTTACTTTCTGCCCAAGAAAATCAGTTCAGAAATAGCACAGAAGAAATCTATCAAGACATGAAAAAATTCCATGAGAATACTGAGATGACGTATTTAATGGATGAGGAAGATCTGACTGAAGAAGAGAAGAAAGTTTACGTAGAGTTTGGACAAACCACAGAGCTTGCTTACGATAAATCAGATGAAGTTGGAGGAAGTGAATTTTCTTTTGATGAATCCAATACAGGTGAAGATTATTTTTCAGAAAGTGATATTGTTTCTGAAATTGAAAGTAATTGGGATGCACCGGCCGAAGAAGTCTCCCATCTTGAGTTTGCTCGAGAAAATCGTTGGAGATCTATTAAGCTCGTTGATACGGCCGGAATTAGAAAAGCAAAACTGGTTGATGGTTTTATTGAAACTCAAAGTGTTTACCGCTCTCTTCGTGCCATCTCTGAATCTGATGTGGTTCTTTTCATGATTGATTCTACTTTAGGGATTACTCACCAAGATCGCCGTCTGATTGATATTGCTTTAGAAAAAGGTAAGTCCCTTGTGATTTGTCTGAATAAGATTGATCTTCTTAAAGAAATCTTTGCTGATAACAAAAAGAAAAAAGAGTGGATTCAAAATCTTCGAGATCAAGTACCTTGGCTTTCTTTTTGTCAGTTGGTGACTATTTCTGCTCAGAAAAATAGAAATATAAACTATTTAAGAGAAGCTCTTAAGCGCACGATCGTCATTCGAAATAAAAAGATTCCAACAGGTGCACTAAACCGCTGCTTAATTGGTTTAACGGAACAAAATCCAGTGATCATTAAGAGAACTGCAGGGGTACGCTTTAAGGTGAAGTACGCTTCAATGCTTAAATCTTCTCCACCAACTTTTTTATTGTTCACCAATAAATCACAAGGGATCCCTGAGAACTATCGACGCTACTTAGTGAATGGACTTCGGGCCGAGTTTGATTTAACCAATTCGCCAGTGCATTTGATTTTTAGAACGTCGACAGATATTGAACGAAGAATGAAAAAAATTGAAAAGCGCTCTACCAAGTAAAGTTGTAGGTGAAAATTAAGCTCAGAACATTCCCGGCAAGATTTGGATAACCATAGGTACTCTTTGAATCTCCTGGAATTTGAGCATAGTCTTGAGTGTACTTATCATAAAAGTTAACCACGTGATAAAGTCCTTCTACTCCAAAGTAGGAGGACTTTAATTCAATCGGAAATTCAAAACCAAATCCAAGAGCTGTTCCAATTTCTCCGTGCCCTTGCTGGCGAGGGAGATCTTTGTGATCGAGAAATTTAATACTTTGATACCAGTATTCCATTCGGCCAATAATGTAGGGGTTGGAGTAGGTGATAGCTGTCCCCAGATCGGCCGTTTCTACATAGTACTTATAGCCCACAAAAACTCGGGTCATATCCGAGCTTACCGCTCCGAGTTTTTCTTTTTCTTGATAACCATTAACTTTAGTATTGAGCACCATGGTGTGACGTGAGTATTCAACTCCAAGGGCAATGGCCTTTTGAAAATCTAAGAAATAGTTTAAGGACATGTGGAAAGTGGGAGGATTATCATCATAGGCCTTACCACGGTTACCAGTAAAAGTGGTAAAACCTCCTCCGAGATTGACGGAGAAAAAACGGCCGTAACGGTAAAATCTCTCGTCTTCTAAAACCTGGCTAGATTCTAGATCTTCATTGAAATCAGAAAAAATATCTCCACCAAGTGTGGTGTCATCTTCTAATTCTTCTAAAATTTGATCGTTGGTTTGAGACCAGGCCGTCAAAGGAAGAATGAAAATAAAAAGAAGGAGAAACTTATTCATTTATACCTTAGAGGTAAAAGTGCAAAGCGGCCTTAATGATCTGATCACCAAGGGTTTGGAAGCTAGTTCCTCCAGTTGCTTCAGCTTTTCTTGCTGAAAATCCAAATTCAAAGCTAAAGCCTAGGCTTTCAATTCCTGAAAAATGAAATTCAGAGCCCATGGTTCCATCAATCTGATAGCCAGCTTTGGCCTTATTTTGATCATCTAAATAAGTTTCAGTGGCAAAAAGACCGGCCAGGTAGAAATTGAGCTGTGGCTCGTCAAAAATAATTCGATAAATTTTCACGCCGGCACCGTATTGGGTGTTGTTTTGATTGGATTTAAATCCAAGCAGTCCTCCCATAGCGAAAGTTTTGGTCTGCTGAACTTTCAAAGAGATGGCCGGAAGTCCATTGGCCAGCTGGTTTGTTGCTCCAACACCAAGGCGACCTCTAAGATCAGCTCCAAAACAAAGAGTAGGTAGTGAAAAAACTAAAAATAAAATAAAAAAATGTTTCATAACTTAAGTCTAGGTAATCTTTTGATCTTTGACAACGTTAACACCCAGTTTTAAACTTCTAGGGTATTTCAGCATTAAAAAGGAAAAAATATGAGCGAGGCCACTCAGACCCAAACTTTAGAACAAACACTAAATAAGACAGATTTGGGTCATCTCATCTATGAATATCGAAATATTTTCTTTGGGACAATTGTGGCCATTTTAGTTGGAGTCACTGGTTATGTTTTATGGAACCAGAGTCGTCAGTCTAAGGCCCTAGAAAATTCTCTTAAAGTCTATGAGTTTGAATCAAAAACATGGGTTGATGCTAAGGCCGGAAAAGTAGCTCCTGCAGATTTAATTAAGGCCTTTGAAGGTCTTGATCAGAATATTCAAACTGCACCAAGCATGCTTCCTCTTGTTTTAGATATGAGTAAATTTCTTTATGAGAAAGGCTCAGTTAATGAATCAGAAGCTCTGCTTAAAAAGATTGCCCCTTCAGTTAAGCACGCTGTGGCGAGCTTTTTTCTTAGTATGCAGCTTTCGGCCATTCTTGAAAAAAATGGCAAAGTTGATGAGGCCATCTCTGTTTTAGAAAAACAAGCGGCAGTAAAAGATGGTCTTTTGGCCTCAAAGGTTTCTCTCGAGTTGGGCAGACTTTATTTATCAAAAGGTGATAAAGGAAAAGCGCAAACTCAGTTTGACTTTATTTTATCAACCTATCCAAATGATGCAGAAGCAAAGTTAGCTAAGCTTTACCTTTCTCAACTAGCTGCTAAATGAGAATAGTTTTACTTTCGCTCTTATTTATTGTTGGCTGTGGTCAAATGCGACCACATGCACCTCTTCAAGAGAAGAAGATTCTCTCTGTTGTTTGGTCAAAAAACCTTGATTCAAATTACGTTTCAGGAAACCTTCCTATCGGTGTGGGTGCTCCACGAATTTTTCAAGACATTGTCTACATGGGAAGCATGGATGGAGTGATGTCGGCCTATGATCTTGAGAGTGGAAGAACTCTTTGGTCGATAAAAGAAAAATCTGAACTTGGTGCTCCGGCGGAATTTTTTAATGATCATATTGCTTATGGTGGACTTTCTGGAAGGCTCTATGTTCGTCACTATCTGACTGGAAAATTAAAATACGCCATTGATCTTTCCGCCCCGATAGAGAGTGCTCCAGTTTATTTTAATGGACGCTTAATCATTTATTTAAGAGGGCATCAAATTGCTTACCTTGATGCTGAGACAGGAAAGATTCTTTGGGTTTATAAGAGGGCCGTACCTGTTACAACAACTTTACAGCGAACAACCAAACCACTTTTTTTAGGTAACAAAGTTATTTTAGGTTTTGCTGATGGTTATATTGGGGCCCTTTCAACAGACGAAGGTCTTCTCGTTTGGGAAACTAAAATTGTAGAGACCTCTAAATTTGTGGATGTCGATATTAATCCTACTTTGGTGGGAGGAGTTATTGTTACAGGATCACCTTCAGGTGAACTTAAGGCGATTAATCCGGATAATGGGGCCATTGCTCAAAGTTATGGGGTCAGCGTTATGTCCCATCCAGTTGTAAGAGGCGATCAACTTATTCTTGGCTCCAATGATGGCGAAGTGCTTTTGATGAATGTTGGCGGAGAGGTGCTTAAAAAAGTTAAAATCTCCAAGGCCCCGGTCAGTGCTCTTGCTTGGTGGAAGGGAAATATTGTTGCGGCCAGCTTTGATGGAAAATTGAGAGTGGTTGATCCACTGAGCATGAAAGTTTTAGACGAGTTTGCTTTGGGCTATGAATATTCTTCGGTCTTCTCTGACTTGGTGGTCAGTGAAGATTATCTGGCCGTTTACTCTTCACGTAATCGTCTTTACGTGTTTCATTAAAAATTAATCAAGTCATATCCTTTGCTTTTCAAACTCCAAAAGAGTTACCATTTAATAAAAATGGAAACAAAGGATGTGACCATGAAAAAGAAACTGGCCCTTGCTGTCCTAGTGTCTTCAATGTCTCTAGAAGCTTCGGTAAAGATTCAGGAAGAGTTTTATGTGATGGGTGAAACTCCCACCATCGTTAAAGAGTTAGTTGATTCTGGTTCTGTTATCATTGACCACGTTACTTCAAGAGGTTTTGAAATTTACGGTGGAAAAGGTCTCTCAAATTTCCTTGATCATAAGAAAATCCCTTATTTTGACATGAAAGAAGTGAGTGCAAAAATTCTTGCTGACTATCCAAGCTTCACAGAAATTACAAAAAAATTAATGGCCCTTCAGGCGAAGCGTCCTGATCTTTTCAAAGTCTTTAGTATTGGAAAATCAGTTAAAGGTAGAGATCTGTGGATGGTGAAAGTTTCTGATAATGTTAATACTGATGAAGTCGAGCCAGAATTTAAGTTTATTTCCTCTATGCATGGAGATGAGATCACTGGAAGAGAACTAACCATCAAACTTCTAGAAGAGATGGCCGAAAAGTACGGTAAAGATCCAGAGATCACGCAGTTAATCAATAATACTGAAATCTATATTATGCCCTCTATGAATCCCGATGGAAGTGATTTACATCAGCGAGCAAATTCTAATGGAGTGGATTTAAATCGAAATTTTCCAGACATGACTCGTGAGCGACAAAGTAGTGCTAAAGGTCGAGAGATTGAAACTCAAAGTGTAATGAACTTTCAGGCCAGCAGACAATTTGCCCTTTCTGCAAATTTTCATGGGGGCACTATTGTGGCCAATTACCCATGGGATTCAACTTATGATCGTCACCCTATGGATAAGTTTGTTCAAGAGCTGGCCCTTGGTTATGCTGAGAATAACCCTGAGATGAGAAATTCCACTGATTTTAATCGTGGGATCACGAATGGGGCCGATTGGTATGTCGTAAAGGGTGGCATGCAAGATTGGAGTTATTTTTGGTTTAATGATCTTCAAATCACTATCGAATTGTCTCATGAAAAATGGCCAAACTATTCTGAAATACCAAGTTTTTATCAAAACAATCGAAATTCAATGATGGCCTTTATGAAGGAAATCCATTCGGGAGCAGGTATAAAATTTAATCGATCAAATGTTGAGGGAACGATAAGGATTAAGCAGAATAGTCCCGAGGTAAAAGATTACGGAAGCTTCTCTTTTCATGGATCTGAATTTTATAAAGTTCTACCAGAAGGGGATTATACTTTCACTATCCAAGAGAAAAACGGATCTACTTCTAAGTTAGAACTTTCAGTGCCTAAGAGTGAGATTAAAGCAAATGGTAATTTTATTACTTTGAATTAGATTCCCATCTTTTTTATTTTTTCAAATTCATCTTTGGTAACCGGCAGTATTGAAAGTCGGTTACCTTTTTGAAGTAGCCTCATATGGGCCAGTGATTTTTCCTGCTTGATCTCTTCTAAGGAAACAAAGCTTTTAAGATTTTGATGGAATTTTACATCAACCAGCATCCAACGAGGATTTTCAGGATTTGATTTCGGATCAAAATACTCTGACTTTTTATCGAATTGAGTTGGATCTGGATAAGGTGCTGAGGCCACTGAAGCAATACCAGCAACCCCCGGGATTTCACAGCTAGAATGATAGAAAAGGATAAGATCACCGACTTTCATTTCATCACGCATGAAATTTCGGGCCTGATAATTTCTCACTCCACTCCAAGGTTCAGTTTGCTTTGGACAGTTCTTTAAATTTTCAAAAGAAAAGACATCCGGTTCTGATTTCATTAGCCAGTATTTCATAAAGTAAATAATGGATAATTTTTGACGGATAATCAAGTTTTGTTTCTGAGCACCGAGAAGAAAATCAAGAGGTGTTTATGAAAAATTACTCTATTGGATTTATTCTTTTACTGGCCAGTTGTTCTCATTTTAATCAGGCCCCAAAAACTGTGGCACTTCCTTATGCTGATGGTTTGGTAGAGGAAATTCAACGCGAGGCCGATAGAAATCCATCTTCATTTGAAATGGATGATCTTGGCGAGAAGTCCCCTCGAAGAGTGTATTTTTCTGCACTTTATCACCAGTATCTAACTCTCGCCCAACATATTGGTAAGAAAAGTAGTATTAACTCTTGCCCTCAGTTTCATCATGACAAAATTGAAACAGACTCTCACATCTTACCAAAAGTTTCTTTTTACCAAATCAGCAGTATTGAAGAAGAAGGAAAAGACTATTTTCCAGAGCTGGCATTTAATAAAAAGTTTTCTCTTAAAGATTATTATGGCGGAATCAAAGAGGAAATCGAGACTCTTTGTGAAGAGGGTGTGAGTGATAATTATTATAAATTTGATAACCTGGTTACTCACTATGCAAATAAGAAGTCATTTCATTTAAGTCCACAGGCCATGGCCTCAGTGCTTAAAATTCCAGTTTTTGCAAATTTATATCTGGTCAAAATGCTTCAGGCCCAATCCGGTATTGTCTTCTTACAAGAAGAGGAAATGCGAATTATTCGTATGACCAAAACTCACTGGTTTGAGCGCTATTTATCTGAGGCCCATAGAAAAAGAAGTTCTTTTATTAAAAATAAAGTGGTGAGTCGCTTATGAAATGGGGCCCGTTACTTCTTTTCCTTCTCATGGGATGTGGGAAAATTTCCTCAACGAACTCAAGCTTCACTCTAAGGGAGCAGAGAAGTTATTCACCTCTAATTGCTTCAGCAGATGTAAAAGCAGAATTAGCTGTGATCTGCAACGCACTGGCGGCCAAAGTTAACGTCTTACCTCAAGTTTTAGGTTCTAGTTTCGTTTTTTCTCTTTCAACTAAAAGTTGCGAGCAATCACAGCTTCAGGCCCCTCAAGATGTTGAAGTGGTGATTCAAAGGCCCGTGAGTAATTATGTATTTAAAGTCAAAAGTTCAGGACTTGATTTTATTTATGCAGATGTTGAAACACCTACGTCAGGGCAGCTGGGTGAGTTGTGCCAGAGATATGCTAATACTTTAAGTCCAATCACAAATCCTTTTATGCTCTCAAATGGGAATGCGGTTTGGTTTTCAATTGGCAATTTTTCTGAATGTTCTCCAACGACGGCCGAAAGATGTGTTCAACTTGAGACTGGTGCTGCAGATGGGGCACAGTTTAAAATTCATACTAAAGAATGGATTAAAGTTCGCACTGATGCGAACTATTCAAGAGTCGGATTTTTTAGTCAACGAACCACGATCTCTAGTAGTATTTGTGGCATCAATGGATACACTGAAAATAAAGCTGTTCTGAAATAATTCTATTTTTTAAGTTGCCTAAGCCACTATAAATAAGAAACAATTGATCAAATCTTATTTGAGAGGCAGCTTATGAAATGGATTTTTTTGTTGTCGCTAATGTTTTTACTTTCCTGTGAATCTCCAACTAATACAGAAGACACTGTCACGGCCGATCCAAAACCTGTATCTGCTGATGAAATTGAAAGAATTAATCTTATTTGTAATGCCCTTATGTATAAAAATGAGAGCATTGGGGTCTTAATAGATTCAAATTATACTTTTAGTTACTCAAAAAAATCTTGTGCAGACGATGATTTCGGAAGAGCAACAGATGTTCCTGTGACAATACGTCGGGACGGATATCAGTATTCTTTTTTCAAAAATGATGGAGCTCCTTTTGTTTTTGCCAATATTGAAATGATTAATAGTGGAGTGATGAAAGAAATTTGTGCTGGCATTGGTTCTGGAAATTTGGAGTCACCAATTGATATCGATGGAGTGATGACTTGGTTTACCACCTACACGAAAAGAGGTGATTGTGAATCAGATGCAGAGCATATGTGTATTCATTTAAAGCGTGGAACACCTAATAGCGATGATAGCTATGATCGCCATACTGAAGAGTGGATTCAATTTAAAATCCGAGGCGAAAGAGTTGGGTTCTTTACTTCGAGAAAGATTGTTTCTCAAGGGGATTGTGGCAAAAACAAAACTTCAGCTAAAATGGCCACTCTTAAATAGAGCAGCCTTGGTGAAGTTTCACAATCACGGTCTTCTTTAAGTCTTCATCCCAAATGGTTTTACAAAATTCGACCTCAAATATTTTTGAGGTCTTTTTGACTTTATCCTGAGGACATTTAACCGTTTCTTTTTTGTTTTCCCAGGTGCTTAAATGGGAGAAATCCCAATTTTCAACTTTCCAATCTCCATTTTCAGAAACTTTTAACATGTAAAATAGGCCATCTTCTTCTCTTAGAACTAGTAGCTCTTTGTTTTTTATTAAAAGAGGTTGGTCATTAAGTGGTAAGACAAACTCAGCATTTCTTTCTGGAAAATAAACGGTCACTGGCTGAGGAATAAGAAGATCGCTTGTTGGCACTTCAATTTGTGTCTGATCTCTCCAGACAATTGCCTTATCTTTATTCATTGATTTAATGAAGGCCGTTCCTCTTAAGACTTTATCACCTGATTTAGGATTATGTTCTCTACAGGGAGAGTTGAAAAAGAGAGGTTTAAGGCCCTGTTGAGATTTCTTATTGGTGTAAAACTCCACTGGAATTCCATACTTTGCGCGAAAGAGTTCTATGAGGGCCGCCTTTTTTGAAGGTTCAATTTTATTTTCTCGAACTTTCGAAATGAGGGTTTTCCATCGCTCTAACTGAATTCCCATCACCTGATCACATTCAGAGTTTTCAGGGCATCCTTTGTGTTGATGTTCGTAATTTTCAGAGGTCTCGGTTGTTGGAATGAGCTGAATTTTTGGATTTTCGGCCGAAAATACACTCAGAGGTAAGAAAAATAGTAAATATAACATGATCATTTGTCGTCCTGTCGTTTTCAAAGGCCTTATTTTATTATAAGCTCAAGCGAATTGTTAATTGAGGAGGATTTCATGAAAAAGTTAAAAAAGTCGCGCCCAGCGAAGAAAGCGTCTAAGAATAAGAAAAGCGGAGTTAAGCTTAAGCGCCTTGCTCGTAAGAAAAAACTTCTAAAGAGTCATAATAAATAATTCCAAGGGCCCTCGAAAGAGGGCCTTCTTGTTTCTCCCTTTCTCTGTCAAAGTCCTGACAATGAAAAATACTAGATCTTGTGTTTTTGTATTTGACGAGTGGTTCTTTTGACAGGTTAAATATACTTATACACATCTTAAATTTTCGTAAGAAATTTAATTCCTGCACACACACAAAAGCCTCCGAATGGAGGCTTTTTTTATTTCACTTTCAACTCCTGTAATTATTACACTGTGCTCCAGTTTTTGGAGCGCTTTGCTCCGTATAGTGTTGTGCGTATTGTCCTGCGGTGATAATTTTTGGGGCATGAATGAACAAGTGCTGTTTCAAAATTTTTTACAGAAAAAGCTTATTGAGTTGCAGGCGAAAAACCCGAGCTACTCTTTAAGAGCTTTTTCACAAAAAGTGGGTCTTGCTTCTGGGCCAATGACTGAAATTTTAAAGGGCCAGAGGAGAGTTTCAAGGAAAGTGGCAGAGAAGATTGTGACTAATCTCGCTTTGGATCCAAGTGAGAGGGCAGAGCTTCTAAAAAACTTTCCTGAAAAGCTGAGAAGAAATTCAAAAATTTCACCAGATCGTAATCAGTACCTGGTTGAGACAATGAAACTTTCTTCTGAGCAGTTTCAAGCGATTTCAAATTGGCTGCACTTAGCGATTTTATCTCTCATGAGAACGCGCTCTTTTAAATCCGATGTCTCTTGGATGGCAAAGAGATTTAAAGTTAGCGAGGATGAAGTTTGGCAAGCACTGATGAGAATGAGTCGCTTAGGAATGATCCGTAAAAATGAACAAGGTGAGTGGGAAAGAAATGCGAGAAAATTTAATACCACTGATGATGTGATGGATCTTTCTATTCAGAAATCGCACTTAAATGATCTTGAAATGGCAAAAGAGAAACTAATTAAAGTATCTGTCGCACATCGAGATTTTTCTTCATTCACATTTCCAGCAAATCCTGAGCTCCTTCCTAAAGCGAAGGAAATTTTGCGCAAGGCCCAGGATGATTTGGCGGAACTTATGGGTGAAGACAATCCTAATGATGTGTATCGAGTCTGTATGTATCTATACCCATTAACTGAAATTGAACTAAATAAGGAGATTAAATGAAAACTATTAAAGAGAATTTACGCCAATTTGGTGTAGGCACTCTCATCGCTTTAAGCTTTTGTTGTGCCAAGGTCACACTTGCTCAAACTGGTGATCGAGTAGGAAACGGAGGGGATGCTATTGTTTGTCCAAATCGTGTGGTTCTTTTGGATTACCACGAAATGGAACAGAGGGATCAAAAATTGAATCTTCCTGGAAGGAGCATGCGAGAGAGAGTGGAGAATGCACTGGCCCGAATAAAGAAAATGGATAAAGCGCGGGCAGCTCTGGTAGAGTCTTATGCATTAGAACTATTAGCTGATTTAGAAAAAAAAGAGCAAGGTGAAACGTCACTTCCAAAGGTGCTGTTCACCAAAGACATCTTATCAGATGTGGATGATTCACTTGAGTTAACCATTCCTGCCGGTTGTGAGAAAAAACAATTGGTAGTTCAACGGGCCCCAGTTTTCCCTGGAGATCGACGTTATACCATTGCTGAAGATATATGGCAGAAAATGGATCAAGAACAAAGGTCTCTGACAATTCTTCACGAGGCCTGGTACCGTACCTTTATTGACGATGGTTCAAAGGACTCACGCTTAGCGCGCTATATGAATAGTGTATTTGCCTCTGAGGAAGCCGATAAAATGTCAGTTTATGACTATTTAGAAAAACTTAGTATATCTTCAAATTTAGGTGGAATGAAGACTTACCAAGTCACTATTAAGCATCCTATCAGTATGCATGATGAGCTTGAGACAGTCCTTTTAAAGCTTTCACCACTTTCGGTAAATCCTGAAGAGCGAAGATATAAAGTTCTCTCTGTGGTCCCTAGTATCGCACCTTCAAATTTGTTTCATATTGATTATATCAATTATAGTTTGGCCATCTCCGAGGTTGTTTTAAATACTCGCGGTGAAATGGAGAGAATGATCTACCGAAATGAGGGTGATGTTAAAAAAACAACATTTACTTACCCTGATGTTATTACCCATGAAAATTGGAAGGCCGCTATTTATAGATTTGAAGAACTCACAGTTGATTCAAATTTTAAAGTCCTAAATTTAAAAATTGAAGCAAATGCTGTGCTATTAAATAATAAAAGTCTTTTAGTTCGAGAGAAAAACAAACATTTTAAAATCGAATTAATGATTAATGACAATAAAGTTGAATATAAAGTTATTAAGTAAAAGGGAATAATATGAAATTTTTAATTATGACAATCTTGCTTCTTACTATGAATAGTTATGCTGCAATTAATTTGAGATGTGTTGGATCTAAAGAAGTTAGAGGGACACCAATAAGCTATAAATTAATCACTCAGTGTGAGACGGAGAATGGAGAAACTTATCAGGCCCACTTTAATAAAGTTGGATTAAATTTAAATTTTGCTACTTATGGTAAATCAGCGGCGGAGTTGTTTTTCTCTGGGGAGTTAAATATATCTTGTGACCGGCCAGTTGATGGCCAATTAGAAGGGGTTTATCGTGGTGTTGCTGGAAGCATTGCTGTTGTGAGTGTTGGTGCTCAGGCGCAATGGTTAAAAAATAAGCAAGGAGTGAGATGCCAACTTTTAAATATGGATGTTGGAATTGGAGTTCAAGTGATGGCGTCTAGCATGACATTGAAAAAATATTGGGAAGAGACTCCATATCAGGAAGTTATTTACTTAGACTAAAATTATTGGCCAGGAGCTCGCAGGAGTTCCTGGCCCTAAAATCCATTCAATATATTTTCAGCAATTTCTGGGCTTACCCCATGATGATTTCGAAACCAATGATTCACAAGTTCCTGTCCCTTTTGGCCCCGGTAACAAGCAAGAACATTTTCTGAGATGTTCAGGGAAGATTGATCACTAGGAAGAACACAAAAAGTTTTCTCCCACGTTTTGATGAGATCTCTCTTGAAATCTTCACCTAATAGCGCACTGTAGTTTCTAAATTCCTGATTAGGGTTGGTAAAATCATCTTTGTTTGGCAATAAATTGAACTCAGGATGATTTTCATCGTGGTTAATAATCTCAAGTTTACTTGCTTTAAAAAAATCAATTTTTTTATTCTCTTGAGCAAGTGAGTAATCACCAGTTAATGAAAGAACCAGCTCTCTTGTTCTCTTAATCGCTGGATATTGGTAATATTTTTTTACAAAACGAAACTTCTTCATTGGAATAGTGACGATTTGATCCTCAGTTTTATACTTCGTCACTTTTATGTCTCTGCAGGTAGAAGGATCTGCATAGTTATTGCAAGTTTGTTCGTTAACTTGGTAGGGAATGGTAACTTGCTTGTACTGAGTTTCCATTTCTGTATATTCTTCTTTGGCCTCATATTCATGAGTTTGAAGTATTTTTCTTTCTTCAGCTTCAATATCAAAACTGCCATTAAGTTTAAGCGAAATCTTCTTGCTGGCCGTCTTCAAATACCAAGGGGTAGAGTTAAAATTATTGACTAAATCTTTTACAATAACGGTCTGTAAATCTTGGTTAATATTTTCTGTGGAAAATTTAAAATCTAAATTCGAAAAAAGAATTTTATTAAAGTCGGCCTTACTCATTTTCTTGATACCAAAATAATGACAGTATTGGTTTTTAAAACGAGTTGAGAAAGGGTGTTTTTCAGAAGCTTCAAGCTTTTGGCAAGTTTTCGCACCCAGAACATTAATTTTTTTCCACTCATTATTTAATTCATCAGGACTTCGAAAACTAAATAATGATTTGTAGTCATGATAAATCCTCGCTGCGGCAAGAGGGAAGTTTTGACTTAGGTGATAAGAAAGAAGTGATTTAAAATCTGTCCAAAGATGAGAAGCTTCAGAGGCCTGGAACTGAGCATAGTTAATATCTAAACTCGTATTCCATTTTTTCTCTAGTTCTAGAGTTTCTTTAAATATCTGAAGAGCAGAATTCGAATCCTTAGCAAGTCTGAGATCTCTTACTTTAATCAAGCGAGAATTGATACTCATCTCTTGAGAATGCTTCAGACCTGCTTGGGCCTCTTTATCTTTGGGATCTTCCTTGAGGGCCGCTTGCCATTTCTGAACGGCTTCTTCATATTGCCCAATCTCCTCAAAAGTGATGGCCGATTTTTTATGGGAAGAGCATGCAGCTACTAATGTAAGCAAAAATAAAAAGTAGAAATTTTTCATTGGTGTTATCGACGCTTCATTTCTCCACGCATTTGTTTTTTTAGCTCAACTCTACGTTTAGCATTTTCAAAGCGTCGAATTTCATCTGGAGTTTTTGGTGTCAGAGCTGGCACTTCAATCGGTCTTCCAAGATCATCTAGGGCCACAAATGTTAAGTAGGCCTTAGTGGTTGTGCGACTTTCACCGGTGAAAGGATTTTCAGAAGTGACCTTCACACCAACAATCATTGAGGTTTTTCCCACATAATTGAGTGAGGCCTGAATAAGAACATGATAGCCCACTTTAATGGGAGCGATAAAATCGATATCATCAATATGTGCAGTCACAACTGGTTTACCGCAGTGGCGTGCGGCCACCATCGCAGCAGCAATATCAATCCATCCCATAACTGTTCCCCCAAAAACTGTATTTTGAGGATTGGTATGGTTGGGCATGACCATTTCACGCATTTCAACAGATGAATCAGCTGGTGTTTTACTTATTTTTTTCATAAAGATCCTTAATCGTCACAATAGAGGTGATGGTTCCAACGGAACCCATTCATAAAAGCATTGTAGCCAGTTGTTACTGTCTGTCCAGCATTGGAGTTTGTTCCTGTATCACGTGAAGAGTCTACAAGGTTATAGATTCTACTAGAAAGATTTGTCTCAATGCCTTGTGGCTCTGGTTCAAATAATCCAAAGGCCCCACCCTGGCGAACTTTTTTCGAAGCGCAATAGGCCACACCCAGGGCCGCAATCTTCTGATTTAGAGCAGCTGCTGCAGCAGAAGTGACATTGGTATTGGCCGGCTCACCTGTAAGTTCATCAAAGTCCGCTTCAACAAGTCCACCACCAGGCTGATCTGTACCGCGTCCTTCATTGGAAATGTAACGGTTAAAATAAAGCATCAAATCAGTCCCAGCAGGAAGAGCACAAGTATAAGTTGATCCACTCAAGGTTCCATATCCTGAACAGCATTTTTTCTGATCCTTGGTGGTTTTACCAAGAGGGGTACAGCATTTGAAATCATTCGATGAGAAGATGGGCTCATCTTGAAGGCCAAGATAATTTGTGAGATAGCTGGTGTATTGTCCACCCAGTCCATCTTTACTGAATGAGAAGTTAGTATTTTGGAAATCAGTTTTTGTGGTGATTGAACTTGAAAAAATTCCTGGAACAATTCGATTAGAATTATCATTACAGTAAAGTGGAGCAAAAGTAATTTGTGGAATTCCTGAAAGTTCAAGTCTGGCCAGTCTTGTTAAATAATAACTGGTTGATCCAGGTCTTGTTCGAGCGAGACTAAGGCCCTTACCGGCAGTATCTGCAGTGAATTTTACGCCCATTTTTTTACCAGAGAAGGCCGCTGGTAGAGTATCAGGGGCCACAACTTTGAGGATTCTGGTTGTGGAATCATAAGAGTAGCAACAATAGGTGGCGCTACAGCCAATATTGTTATCTGTTGGATTCACTAATAGAGCATGAATGGTGAGATCTTTTTTGCAAGCATAAGTGGCACCGATCTCATTAGTCATGTATACCAGAGAAGATGGATCTGTATTATCGGCCGTGACATCTGAATCAAAATCTCTGGTGATAAAGCTTGGTATTTTTATTGAGATATTTCTTCGTGCAGTCACCGCCGAGTTGGAATAATCGATAAAGGTTTGAGAATCAGAATCTGCACTTTTTGGTTTAAAGAAAAAATCCACATTCGAGCTACTATAAGATGGGACAACAGTATTTACAGTTACTGTTCCGTAATCTTGTCCCACAGTAGAAGGCAGAGTGTGTGTTATAGAATCGGTAAAGGCTGCAGAGGTGGCACCAAATTGAGCGCAGCTACCTAGAGTGTTGGTTCCATCTTTACAGTAATCTCCTAAATCTTGAGAGACGAGAAGATTCACATCGGCCACAGAGGCATATTGACTGGCCACATCCACTGGATTGGTAATAAGTGGGGTTCTTGAATTGATACATTTAAAGTTATTCACATCAACATGAAAGCGATCACGTCGTGTCCAATCATTTGATCCATCATAAAACTTTCTGATCCAACCGCCACCACAACAAGTTTCTGAATTGGCCTCATTTAAAGTTTTCCATTGATTGGTGGTCATGACATTGACCGATTGAGAATTGGCCTCAATCACTCCAAATCCATCTCGGTCCTGATAGGCACTAAGTATTGGTCGAGAGGCCGTTCCTAAATCATCCACAGTCGCTAGACGAGAATATCTCTTAGAATCACTTGGAGCAATTCCAGGGGCCGTACTCATTTTTAATCCGTAGCTCGCGGAATCATAAGTTGCTTCGTAAGTCGCTGTTGGAATATCGCTGGTATATGTCGTGAGATCTTTACCCACTTCTCGGCAACAGCGATTAATGGTCATATCATAGGTTTTAAAATTAGATTCAGTTGGCAAAGGTTTTGGATCACTCTGGCCGCAAACTAAGTATTCACTATAGTAACTTTTCTCAGCAGCGTTACCAAAATAATTTAAATTAAAGTAATCAACGAGATCTGCATGTTTTTTATTGGGAGAACAATCATAATCAGTGTGACAAACTTGCCCGGCCCTTCTCATACATGCGTCTCGAGCAAAAGTTGGATCAACCACAACTTGAGAGTTTAGAGGTTTGGCCTCGATAGATTTAAATGGTGAATAGTTACTGAGCGTATCTACGGCAAGAGCAAGAGAAGTTCCTGTATAAAGTGTATCTAAACCACAGGCGTTCTGTGCTCTTGCTTTAGCTGGGTAGGTTGCTGGATAAGTGGCCAGATTAAATGACGTGGTTGCCGTTGTAAATATATCATAATTGCCATCTGATCCAATGACTGGACAAGATGAGTAGCGATAACTGGTGAATAGGCCTGAGTTACAGCTTCCAATTTGACTAATAAAATCTGTACGCTTGCTTGCGTCTTCAGACATATGTTGAATAAATGGATTCGCATTCGTTGCTTGGTTGGCGACTGTGGTTGGAAGATTTTTTCCTGGACGACAAATACCAGTTGTGGTTGTCGTTGCTGAGCTTTCATAATTTGCTAAGTTTTCGGCCAGAGTTGTGGCAATGTCAGTCAATAGAGTTGTGGTATCAGAAGAGGACACATAAGAAAGAGGACGTCCTAAGACGTTAGCATCTTTTCCATAGATATGGTTTCTTGCTACTGGAATATCTTCTAGTTTAGAAGCGTAACGGGCCACTTTCGAGTTAAAAACACTGGATGAGGTGCTGACACTTGCGCAGTAAAAATTAGGGGCACAAGTTAGGGATTTTTTCTTATTGAGATCTGTGATGGAGCCAGAATTAACTAAGCAAAGGGCCCCGGCCCCACGATAAACACAACGCTTGGTTGAAGATGAAGGAAGTTTTTTCTGTTGAAGAATTTGATCAAAAGTTGTTGCAGTCGATCCTACTTGTTCAGCTCCATCAACATCAAAGCTTGGCCAGTTTGTTTTATATTCTTTGATATCAGCACAAGCATATTCCCAACCTAAACGCGTGATACATTCAGTATCAGTTGTGCAAAAGTGATTGGCCTGACAATTTCCGGCCTCATTTTGATAAGGATGGGAGAGGTGATATTGAGGATCATAATCCACTTGTGCGGCCTGAGTAATTCCATCATACGCCTGAACATTCACCACATGCAGACTTGGATTGGCGAGATCAGCAAAAGGAGCATTGATGGCCAAAAATAATTTTGTTGAAGTTGACCTTACAATTCTTCCTTTACCAATAGCAAACCATGTCACACCGTCAAAGGAGCCAATCAAGGCACCCTTATTAAAACCATACCAGTCTCTTTGATGGCCATTCACAAAAAGTGCCGCCTGAGTTTGAAGACGATTTAGACGTTGATCTGAAACTGTGGTCTTGCTTGAGTGCGAGTAAGGAAGCATGGTAGGAGGAATCCAACAGGCCCGTCCAAAGATAGTATCTTCGTAGTTTCCACCCGTGGTATTGGTCGAAAAGGCGTCTCTCTCTGTAGTATGTCCTACACTTTGAAGGCCCACACCCATGGCACTACTTGGAAAAGGTGATAAACTCTCAAGCCAAGTGTCCTTTCCACAAGTAGGACAAGCAGTATAATAACCAGAGGTGGTTGAGATAAGATAAATTTGATCCACTTCCACCGAGACAGATTTGGCCGGAAGGGCCTTATCCAAACTCACACTCATTGGGCCTAAAATCGCATTCATACTGAAATTCGATTGAACTGGAATAACTTTGGAATCATCTAAATAAGAAAATGAGTCACCTTCTTGAGTGTAGCTTGTTCCACCGGAGAGAATATTTCTCTCAACTCCTGTATTATCAAAAAAACGATGTGGGGCCGATCTTGAATTAAGGCTAATCGTTTGTTGAGTCGGAATTGGTACTGTTGTTGTCGGAGGAGTGTAACAGTTAATTTGGTTTGGCTCTCCTGAAGCATTTCTTGAAACAACTGTATAGTCATAGGCCGGACAGTAGGTGATCATATCGGAGAGAGCTGTTTTTGAGCAACCACAGTTGGTATAAAGTCTTTTAATGACTGTTTGGTAATAATAAGTTTGAGCAGAGTCGCCTGAATCAGTAAGACAATCAGTTGTGGCAACATAAGGTGAGGTCCTTGTGAGAACTTCTGATTGAAAAGGCGAAACACTGGATTGAGCTTTAATGTGCTCAATACATTTATAATCTTTTGCTAATTGTGATAAACCTTCATCATAACTTCCACTGCTTCCACTGCTGCCAGTAGAGGGAACACTACTTCCACAAATATAATAAAGATGAGGATAGTTCAGATAGGCGAGAGGGTTTTGTAAACGAGCTTGTTCGGCCACTTGAAGTTGACTCGAGTAAAGGCTTGAGGCCGAAGGTCGTGTGGTGCCGTCATTAACACACTGATTATCAAGGCAACAATCATAACCTAAACTTTGACAGCTTGAATTGCTACAAGTGCCACTATTTGAAGTGGTGCTATTATTTGGATCTAAAAGTAATGTTAGTTGAGTGGTGTTGATGAGATTCTTATCAACTTCATCTAAATAAGTATTACGAACAAAAACTCTCACTTTGCTGGCCGTAAGATTTGCCGTACAGCTTGGACAAACAAGTGATGGGTCATAAACAGTTGAGCTCGGAGTGACTGGATCAGCAATATAATCACCATTTGAGTTTTTAACCCTCAGTGTTCCAGAACAAAGTGACGTTGAATTCGTTACATCTTGAAAATCGACTCGAAGAATTTTGACGGTTTTTTTATTAGTAAAATCATAATAAGAGATGGGAACAATTCTTGATCTTAATTCGTAATAAACTCCACCTAAATTATAAGTCGAGACAAAGCAGTAGTTGGCCGTACTAAAATTACTTATGGTGGCCAGATAATCTTCTACATTACTTCCTACAATATAAGCGTTATTTAAATTAGAAACATTAATGGTGATAGAGGAGCTCACTTCACCAAGATAATTCCATTTTGTTCCAGTAATAGTTGTCGTATTTGAGGTCGTGCCAGTTCCAGTTGAATCATTGGCCAAATTTGTACGGGCCACCTTTGGCTCAGGTAAGCAAGAGGCCAATAAAAATAGAATGACTAAGTACCGAACATCCATGCTGGTAATATCTCCTATTTAATTTTTCGGACTTTCATTATGTTAGCTTGATTCAAGAGCAGAGGAGGAAAATTCTTCCATTTGAGATTAACATCTGAATTTTACAGGGTAACAAAGTTTTTTACTCAGAAATGCCGCCAAAATTATTTGGCATTAAAGTAGGTACTCGAGTTCGTGAGGTTGTAAGGACGATATGGCCCAAAGGCCTGATAGGGTTGATAGCCAAGTGTAGGCATATAGAACCCATAGCCACCATAATAGCGAGCATTGAAAAGAATCGAATCAGAGGTCGACATTAATGGAGCACCGTTATTGTAAGGAGAATAATTATAGTATTGGTAAGGAGAATAACTAGAGTTTTGCTGTTGATACTGATCCATCATCTCTGAAATGAGATTAGTCATACCATGGTAGATAGCATCTTTGACTGGACTATTTCCACCATCTGGTGCTGAAGTTGGAGCGACATAATCATCCCGTTTAATTTTTTCAGTATTTTTAGTTTCAATTTTATCTGGAGTCGTATCAGTTAAGAAGGCACAAACTTGTGCTTTTCTGATTATTTTCTTTTCTTCATCATCGCAAATCTCTTGAATGTCTGTTTCATTTTCGGACTTAGCATAGACGAGTGAGATGTTCATGACATCAGCAGTGAGAAGATTGGCCTCTTTCGAAGTTCTCAGTGTCAGTCCAGCATCACAATCAGTAATATTAGAAGCCTCTTTTTTGGCACAATCCATTTTTTGAAATTTCTCGATGGAGAAATTTCTTAATTTCATCAGATCTTGATTCTTCTCGCCAATTTTATCTTTGAGTAAATTGAGAGATTGAATTTG
The DNA here is from genome assembly GCA_050247975.1 of Bacteriovoracaceae bacterium. Taxonomy (GTDB): domain Bacteria; phylum Bdellovibrionota; class Bacteriovoracia; order Bacteriovoracales; family Bacteriovoracaceae; genus Peredibacter. The sequence continues at coordinate 236,266 of JBFWTE010000001.1, read as the reverse complement.
TTTTTGAATCTCGGCCTGATTAAAGCTAATTTTTCTATCGCAATTGACTTCATCCATTTTTACTGATTTTTGGCAAGTCGAAGTTAAATCATCAATGGAGTCATGATAATTGATGGACGCCTCTAGAACTTCTCTTAGCTTTTTTAAGTGGGCCTGAGGTGAGCCTTGAAGCCCAGATTCTAGGTCCTTTAATTGCTTTAGACATATTTGAGCAGCGCTAAAATCGACTTTGGCCACTGAGCAGCTGTCTCTATTTGTGAGCTTGTCTTGAAATTCACCATAGAGAAGTGAGACTTTACTTTGGATTTCAAATTCTTGTCTTTTTTTAAGATCTTCCGCTAGAAATCGAAATTGAGCATAGGGTGTTTCTGCTGTGAGATCTTTTTTGGCCTGCGCGAGTGAACTGATAAATTTAAGGCCACTAGCATTTTTAAAATCAGGCAGAGATTGAATCGCCTTTAATTGCGCCTTGGTTAAAGGTTTTGAACCTTGATCACCAATGCTTGCTTCTAAATCTTGTCTCATTTCATTAAAACTATAAGGCGAATTATCAGTTTTTTGAATCTGAAGGGAGCTTTGCCAACTTAGGATTTCTTTATCTTTACTATCTTTTTTGTCTAAAAGAGCATTGATTTCAACAATCGCTGCTTCATTTGGCCTCCAGAAGTTTTCATTACATGCGGCCTGATCTTGAAAATTTTTTTTACAAATTTTTTTTAATTCAGCTCCAAAACTTTTCAGGTCTTCTCGTTTATCTTTTGGAATTTTTCTTAATTCTTTAAATAAAAGATTCCCTTCTGAATCCTTAGCACTGAGAAGTAGCTCAAAAGATTGAGCTGTGATGAGGGCATCTTGAAAATTCATGCCAGCTTCTTGTGCTAAAGGAGCATTTTTATCAGCAGTTTTTTCTTTTTGCGCCTTAATATTGGCCTTGAGTTTTTCTAATCCGGTTAGATAATCAAGTTGCGATTCTAAGTCTTTTAATTTTGCTTCAATTGAGGAGAAGTTTTCGCACTTAAATTCATTAAAGATTTTATCGTCTTGGGCCTTCAATCCAGTAGAGTCAAGTTGGAGGCAATTTTCTGGTGATGATTGAGCGAGATTTAAATCAAATTCTTGAATATAATTGCCCAGCCGCTCACACTTAGGGGCGATTTCTGCAAAGGCAAAAGATATGAGTAGCAGCGGAATTAATCCATACATACCGCTTTATTTTCGGAAGAAAGGGCCTAAATATTTAGAAATTTATTAAAAAAGTCGACTTTAGGCCTATCCGTGGCCCGAACTCATGAAAACTTCATCGTAATTGATAAATTTTTGAGCAGTTCCCAGGGAGAGAAAATAATCCTCGGTGATTTTCATACAATCGGCCAAATTCTGAGTGCTAAAAATTTGAGATCTAAAGGCTGCGGCATGTGGAAAACCGGCCGCAAACCACACCACAAGTTTTCTGAGCTGAACCAGGCCGGTTCTTTCTTCAGGAAAAGTTTCGGTAGTGTAAGAGTACAAACGTTGAATCACTTCCCAGTAGTCTTTACCTAAAAAAATCGAGCGCTTTTGATTGGCATAATAAGGATCAAGAGATTCTAAAAAGATAAAAGGATTTCGTAAGGCCCCACGTGCAATCATTAAAGCATCGCACTTTGTTTTTTGAAGTCTCTCTGAAACTCCAAATGGGTGATGAAGATCGCCATTGCCAATTAAAGGCATTTTCTTTTCTTCATTTAAAGATTCTATATAATCCCAATTAGCAAAACCTGTGTATTGTTGGGTTCTGGTCCGTCCATGAATGGCGACCCACTCAATTCCAGAGTTGTGTGCAATTTTTAAAATTTCAGGAGCATTAAGTGAGTTCGCATCCCAGCCTGTTCTAATCTTAATAGAGAGGGGAAGCTTCATCTTAGATCTCATCTTTTCAAAAAGAGGAGCTAGATTTTGTATTTCTTTTAACAGGGCCGAACCCCCACCTTTAGAAACAACTTTTGTTACCGGGCAGCCCATATTAATGTCTAAAAATTTTGGCCCGTAACTCTCGGCCACTTCTGCTGCTCGAGACATCGCCTCGGCATCTTCTCCAAAAAGTTGGATGCCGACATTTCTCTCTAATTTGTGGATTTTGAGCATATCCAGAGTCCGCTCATTGCCATAATTAATTCCATGGCAAGAGATCAGTTCAGAAACTGTGCCTCCGGCCCCAAGATCCTCCATCAATAATCGATAAGGAATATTACAAATTCCGGCCATGGGTGCCAAAATAAGCTTTGATGAAAAGTCGATAGTTCCCAATTTAATTGGTGTGCTTAAATTTTTAAACTGATCAAGCTTGGCCTGAAGTTCGGGACTAAATGGTTTGATTTCCATGCAGCTATGTTTAACGGTGACTTTCTTTATTGTAAATATGGTGGAGGCCTCATTAGAATCTTTTCTATGACAAAACACATAGTATTTGATTGCGATGGAACCTTATTGAATACCCGAGAGGCGAAATATTCTCTTTATCCGGGAATTAAGGAACTCCTTAAAGAACTCACCTCAAAGAATCTTCTTTATATTTGGACAGCTCGTGATCGAGCTTCGGTGCTTCGCGTCTTAAAAGACTTAGAAGTTATCCATTATTTTGAAAATACCTGGACGGTAGATGATGGTCTGGCCAAACCCCACATATTTGGTTTAGTGCAAATGTTAGGTAAGACTTCTAAAGAAGCCATTTGTGTCATTGGAGACAGCTCTCAGGACATGCTAGGAGCAAAAAACTTTAATGTTCTTGCCATTGGGGCCATCTGGAACACAGAGACAAAGGCCCAGACTTTAAAAGATGCAGGGGCCGATTTCATAGTGTCTCATCCTTCAGAATGTAGTAGTATCATTCAGCTCAATCTTAAAGCGGAGTCATAGATATGTTTGATAATTTAAATGAGAAATTTTCGGATGCGTTTCGCACCCTTCGTGGAAAACACAAAATTTCAGAAGAAAATATTGAAGAAACACTCAAGCAAGTTAAAACCGCACTTCTTGAGGCCGATGTTAATTTTAAAGTTGTCAAAGAGTTCGTTGATAAAGTTAAAACTGAGGCCTTAGGTGAGAAGGTTCTTAAAGGTGTCGATCCTGGCCAGCAGTTTGTCAAAATCATGCATGACGAACTGACTCGTCTTATGGGTGGTGAAGGGCAAGAATTAAATCTTAAACGACCACCGGTTATTCCTATTTTGATTGTGGGATTAAATGGTGCTGGTAAAACAACTTTTGCTGGAAAGCTTGCCTTATTTCTTCGAAATAAAAATAAAAAAGATGTTTATCTTATTCCTGCAGATAATTTTCGTCCGGCCGCTAAGGATCAGCTGATCACTCATGCTAAAAATTTGGGTGTGGATTATTTTGATTCGGATCTTTCTCAATCATCAGTTGAAATTGTTCGTGCTGGTTTAGAGCAGGCCAAAAAACTTCATAAAGAAATCGCCATCATTGATACCGCTGGACGCTTGCAGGTTGATGAAGAACTCATGGGCCAGTTGGTTGATGTTCGAAAGTCCCTAGATAATCCAGAAGTACTATTTGTGGCCGATGCCATGACCGGGCAAGAGGCCGTCAATGTTGCGAAAGTGTTCCATGAAAAAGTGGGACTTACCGGCATTGTTCTTTCTAAAATGGATTCAGATGCTCGTGGTGGTGCCGCTCTTTCTATTCGTTACGTTACTGGTGTTCCAATAAAATTCATGTCCGTTGGTGAGAAGATGAAGGATCTGGATGCTTTCCATCCTGATCGACTTGCTAAACGTATTCTTGATATGGGTGATGTTCTCTCTTTAGTAGAGAAGGCAGAAGAGGCCATCAATCAAGACGATGCCATGGGCATGATGAAAAATCTTGAGCGCGGAAAATTCACGATTAATGATTTTGTAAAGCAAATGGAAACAATTAATCGCCTTGGCTCTTTCGGCTCTATTTTAAAAATGATCCCTGGTATGGGCGGAATGCTACGGCAGATGGGGGATCTCTCACCCGCTGAAAATGAAATGAAGAAAATGCGAGTCATCATTAATTCGATGACTAAAAAAGAGCGTGAGGATGTGGATATAATTGATGCCTCTCGAAGAAAGCGCATCGCGGCCGGATCGGGCCACTCTGTTCAAGATGTGAACCAGTTTATTGAACGTTTCGGGCAGATGCGTCAGATGATGGTTGGTATGATGCAGATGATGAAAGGCGGAGGGCTCCCAAATCTTCCGGGAATGGGCCCAGTTAAGGGTTTTAGGCAAGCACCTCAAAATCCTAATTTATTTGTGGCCGAAGATAAGAAGGGGCCTAAGAAGTCGCCTTTCGGAAAGAAGTATTTTTAAGGGTTTAATAAGGGCCTTGATTGACTTTAGACTTGAGTTGAAATATAAAAATTAAAATTTTTTCGTGATCTTTAGAGGAGATTTCCAAATGGTAAAAATTAGAATGGCCCGTGGCGGCCGCAAAAACCGTCCTGTTTACACGATTGTAGCTACTAACTCTCGTAGCCCTCGTGACGGCCAATTCCTTGAAAAACTTGGCCAATATGACCCAAAAGCTGCTGAGGCCCTTAAGTTTGTTAACGTTGAAGGCATCAAAACTTGGTTATCTAAAGGTGCACAACTTTCTGATACTGTAAGAACTTTGCTCAAAAATAATAATATTAAGTTATAATATTGCTTATAACCCCGGCAGTTGTTTTCGGGGGTACCAATCTAACAAGTAGGTATTATGAGCAGCGAATTGAAGACACTGATTGAGTTTGTTTCTAAATCTCTTGTGGACATGCCTGACCGCGTGGAAGTGAATGAGATTGAAGGTGAACAAACAACGGTCATCGAACTTAAAGTAGACAAGTCTGACTTAGGTAAAGTGATCGGCAAGCAAGGAAGAACAGCAAGAGCATTAAGAACTATTCTCAATGCAGCTTCGACTAAGCTTAGAAAAAGATCAGTTCTAGAAATTATCGAATAATTGTCGCTTAAATTTTCTTTTTTGCCCCAACTCAAGTCATCTCATTGACCAGTTGGGGTTTTTCATTTTAAAAGCATATTATGAATAAAGATCAATTAATAAAAATGGGGTTTGTCTCTCATCCTCACGGGATTAAGGGTGAAGCTGAGCTCAGGCTTTTTAATACGAATTATGATGAAAGCGCTTTAGATGAAGGTTTAAAGGTTTGGTTGTACCCAACATCTTCGAAATCAAAATTAAATCCACAAGGCGAAGAGTGGATCATTGAAAAGCTTAGATTCGGCAATAAAGTGATTTGCCAATTTAAAGGAATTAAAGATCGTACTCATCTAGAAAGTCTTATTCCTTTTGAGATTTATTTAGATCGAGCAGAATTTCCTGAAACCGATGAAGGTGAAGTTTATCTGGTGGATCTCATCGATATGCTGGTGGTTGACCCAGAAGGTAAAGAGCTAGGAAAACTCGAAAGTTTTTCTGACAATGGTATGCAATACCTTTTTGATGTTCGACTAAATTCTGGAGAGAGAATCACGCTTCCATATGTGGAAGCTTTTTTTCCAGAAATAGATATGGAAAATGAAAGGATCACCATGATCCTTCCAGATTATACTGAATGATTTTGAAGAGAATTTGGATTCTAACTTTATTTCCTGAATTTTTTAAACCATTCCTTGAGTGCGGGATTGCCGGTGCTGCTTTTCGAGGGGAGCGCAGTGATGGTGATTTTAAATTCGAAGTTCATTTTGTAAATATTCGCGATTATTCAAATACAAAATATAAGAGTGTGGATGATACTCCTTACGGTGGTGGCCCAGGCATGGTGATGAGGGCCGATATTTTAAGAGATGCTCTTATTAAGGGAGTGGTCGAGGCCGGAAGTTATTCATCTGTAGAAGATCTGCATGTTGTCTATACTTCTCCACGCGGGAGAGTTTGGAATAATAAGGTGGCCCGTGAATTTGGCAAAGAAAAGCTTGGTGAAGGTAAAGATCTTGTTTTTATCTGCGGCCGCTATGAAGGTATTGATGAGCGCTTCTTAGAAAAATATGTGGATGAATTTTTCTCTATTGGTGATTTTGTATTAACCGGTGGTGAGCTTGCTGTTATGACAATACTCGATTCAGCAGTTCGCTTTGTCCCGGGAATTTTAGGCAATAAATTATCTAGTGAGGCCGACTCATTTGAAGATGGTCTGATTGAATATCCTCAATACACTAAGCCTCGTGAATTTGAATCAATGGAAGTGCCTTCGATTCTTCTCGAGGGACATCATAAAAAAATAGAAGAGTGGCAAAAAGAACAAAAAATTCAAATGACTAAAAAGTGGCGACCTGATCTTTTATAATCCAAATTGGTTAAGCATCAACTCCGTTGCGTCTGGGCCATGAGGATCGGAAAATGAGAACCCGCTTTTTCCCCCTGACCAACTGTGCCCCATTTTTTCAATTTGGATGAGTTGAAGATCAATTTTCCCTCGGTATTCAATTTTCCTAAAAGAAAGTTTTCCTTCTTGTCCTGAAATGCGGCTAAAAATAAGTAACTCTGAATCATTTAAATTTTGTGGAAGGAATTGAAAAAAAACATTTGCTCCGCTTCGAGGGAGAACGATTCGATCTTCCTCTCCTTGAAAAATAGAAATGTACTGCAACTTTTTATCTAAGACCTCCTTCGCACATTCAAACGATTTTTTTTGAAGATTTTGAATTCTTCTATTTTGCTCGTCAGTTAATTTTTGTTTTATCTCATTGAGAGAAACAAGATTTTGATTCTCTTGGAAAAATTGCTCGAGATTAATTCGAGAACTTAAATAAGAGTCTAATCCCTTGTAAGGGATCCCAGCATGAATCGCCACACCAGTAAAAAGATCTGGATAGCAGCTGGCCATAATGGAGCTCATTACAGCTCCCGCCGAAAAGCCGGCGAGAAATATTTTGTGCTCATCAATCTTGTAATTAATTTTTACTTCATTAATGATATCCATTAATGCCTTGAGGTCCCCACGTTTTGGAGCGCGCTCATTACTGGCGAGATCATACCAAGACCAGCAGAGAAGAGGATTTGAAGGAGGAAAAATTCGCCGTCCTTTATTGGGAGCGAGTACGATAAATCCGCGCTTATCGGCCTCATCCTTTATTCTTGTTAGCTCCATAAAGTCTTTATCATTTTGAGTGCATCCATGAAGCATGACCACGAGAGGGAGATTTTCTTTGTCTTCAAGGCCTTTTGGGATGTAGAGGCCATAGTCATAGGCATAAGAAGAAAAAGAAATTAAAGACGAGAGAAATAGAAGAAACTTCATGATCAACCTTTCGTTTCTTAAATTCTCACCTAAAAACTTTAGTGATTCTAGATTTTTTTTTGGCCTATTGAGTCTTTCTCAGTTTTCCTAAATCTGTTCGATCAAATTGTTCGACTCGTCGAGTTTGAATTTTGATTGGATGAAATATTTCAATTAAATTTGGTGGGAGATTATTGAGATGTAAGAGCGTGAGAGATTTTCCTCCTCGCTCATCGGCCTCAATTTGAAGCTCTGCTTGTCCGTATAAATTATTTTCTAATAAATATTTGGAGAGGAGATCTTTAAGCTCAATGAGACTTATTAGTCTTCCATTAACTTTAATTTGATCATCCATCCGTCCCAGATGCTTTAAAAATTTTCCATTCAATTCAGCTCGATCTTGAGTGGGATAAAATCCTTCAGCATCACAAAGATCCTTGGCCCAAACAATTTCAGGATTTTCTTTGAGAGTAAATTGAAGAGTGAATAAGCAGGGACTTTTAACTTTGAGGCGTTCATTTTCAATTTTAACTTGATGAATGGGAAGAATCTCAAGCTCTCCTTGGGAATTTTGGGCCGCAAGTTGCGAGCAGACTTCTGTCATACCAAAGGTGCGAACCACGGGCCAGCCCAGGGCCTTGGCCTTTACTTCTAATGTGGGAGAGAGATAATCGCCACCCACAACGAGATAGCGAAGTTTTGAGGGTGAATGAAGATTTAATTTTACGAGATCATAAACTTGAGTCGGAACAACAGTAGTGATGGTGACGTTACTTTCATCAAGCAGTTTATGCCACTGATTTGGATCCCAAGCACTGGTGCGAATAACTTTATTTCCAAGTAACTGCGCTCGCCTAAGCACAGAAAGGCCACCAATATGGTAGTCGGGGAGTGAAAGGGCCCAAACATCTTGGGAAGTAAGATTAAAATGAGTATTAACTGCTTGAGCATTTAATTTAAGGGCCTCTTTAGAAATAGCATATCCCTTAGGAAATTTTGAAGTTGTTCCTGAAGAAAAAATAACAAAATGAGAGTTTAAATTGAATGGATTTAGCATTTTGAGAACTTCAGGGACTAGAGTTCTAAAACGTTCATGACAAATGACTTCAATTTGCTTTTCTTGACTCATAGTTAATTAAATTTCCCCTAAGTACTTCCAATCTAAATCCTCTAAATGAAGAAATAAATTTTTGACTTTATCGAGAGTAGGTTTGAAGTTCTTTTTATAGTTTCCTTGAAAAAGATCATTTTCTTCTTGGTAAAAATTTTTGGTGATAATTCCGTGATATAAATTTATATCCCCTTGCTCAACAAGTTCACAATAACTTAACCATTTCCCCAGATCACTTCCAAGATAAGAGCTAAAGATAACAGGACAAGTCTGCTGTTTTAAAAATCGAGCATTGGGCTTGTGAATATAAAATTGGTAGGGGGCCCCCTGAATAAAATCCTGGGCTGCCTTAATGCCATTCCAGTTGAGATTTTTCATAGGATCTTCGATGTATTCAATCAATTCATGGGAAGGGATTTCATCACCCGGATCAAAGAGTCCATTGGCATCAAGTCTAACCTTAATTCCTTTGTTAATTAAATCAAGGTAGCTTTGGTCGGCATTATTTTTAAGTTTGTATTTAACGACTGAAGCTTCAATTTCTTCAGTTCCATCCCAGAGTTGATGATTTAAAAAAGGTTGGTCATAAAAAAAAGGTTCTTTTTTTAGAAAATGTAAAACCTTTTGAGCATACTCTGTTTTTTGATCTTTAAAAGTATCTAGGAATTCTTCAATACTTTGATCGCCCAAACTTTCATGGGGAAAATAATCTGCAAACCCAAGACATTTGAGATAAAGGCCCTTTTTCGGTGCGAGATCCGAAAGGCGGTTAGCGGCCTTTCGTGGAGTTAATTGGTATTCACTATAATAAACGTGCATAAATGAAGATCACACTTAGTAGGGTAGAGAATACCACGAGATGAATACCAGAAAATTTAAGGCCTTCATTCAATTCAGCGCCTTGATTCTTTAAGGTGATTTTTGAGAGTTTTAAAGCTGGTAAAAGTCCAAGAAAGATAAAATAAATACCTTTTTGTTCTCTAAAAGTATGAAGTAAAAGATACGGAACAAAAATGGTGCTTAGAATGAATAACTGATAGTGGTGGCGGCTTAGTCGAGTGGCCATGGTCATTTTACCCACTTCTTTATCAGTCTCACGATCTCTTAAATTATTAATGCCGATAAAGGTAGTTGTCAGTAAACCAAAGCAGCTGGCCAGAATAAAAATATGAAAATTAATTTCCAAGGCATAAAGGTAATAAGATCCCATGACAGAGAATAGGCCAAAAAATAAAAAAACAAAAATTTCTCCAAGCCCCCTGTAGGCCAGGGAGATTTTTCCGCCGGTGTAACCATAAGTTAGATAAAGGGCAAAAATTCCCAGGACAAGAAACGGCAATCCACCTCTCACAATAATAGGAACTCCGCACAAGGCCGCAAGAATAACACAGCTATAGGCCCACTTTTTTACGACTTCAATAGGAACAAGGCCTGAGGCCGAAACTCTGGTTGGGCCAACTCTTTTTGTATCAGCACCTTTTTGATGATCTATCACATCGTTAAAAAAATTAGTCGCTAATTGTATGCAGAGTGCCCCAAAGACACATAGAAAAAGATACAAAAACTGGTTTACTCCATACACGGAGTAAAAATAAAAATAGGCCACGATTGGTGGTAAAACTCCGGCCAGAAGAGTTTTAGGTCTCGCGGCCAGGATAAAGTTTTTCATATAATGCCTTCTTCTTTTAAAATAGATAATAGTCCCACGTGCCTTTGAAAGAGTCGATGTCCCCCTTGCAGAAAGCAGCATTTTATCCCTAGAGGCATAATTAATTTTTTGGCCACTTGGTAATATTTTTCATCTTGAGGAGAGCTAATCCAGAGAATTTTATCTTTGAATTTCTCTAGTTCTTGAACATAATTTTTCTGGCCTGATAGTCTTAATTTTTCAAACAAGATAGCAGAGCTCCTAAGCTTTTCTAGACTCAAATCTTTTAGAGGTTCATCAAATTTAAATAGGGGGAGGTTATTCCAGTAATTCAGAAATTCTTCAGGCGAATTCATCCTAAGACGATTTAACACCTCATCTTCCCAGATCATTCTCTCTTTTTTCTCCTCAGGCCCAAGTCCTGGGTGAGAGTTGATAATAACAAGTTTTTTTAATTGAAACTGGGCCTTTGAAGCAAGCTCCATCGCCACTCTTCCACCCATGGAGTACCCTATTAAAGTATCTGTAGGGGAAATCTCAACTTGATCGAAATTCATTCGATAGAGATCATGAAAAATGAATTCTTTTCTTTTTGGAAGAAAATCAAAGTCTTTGGGAGATCCTAAAAATCCGTGAAAGACGTGAATCACGTGTTCCACTCCTTAAGTAATGCCTCTGTTTGAATTTTTGATGGAGTAAATTCAATCACCTGTTTTTGGAGAGAAAAATCATTTTGAGCATAATCGAGCCCAAAACCTTGAGCGATTTTAGAAAAATCTTTATCGTGTTCCATCACAATCTTCTTATCTAATTTTAATACATCAAAGATTCTTCCACCTTTATTATTAATAATCAAAAGTTTTAAATTTTTTGGAAGTGAACTTAGAGCAGATAAATCATAAAATGTCGTTATATCCCCAAGAATAGCATAGGTTATTTTCTGCGACCCTTCAGCTATTCCAATGGCCGAAGAAATCTGTCCATCTATTCCATTAACACCACGATTAGCAAAGATAGAGAGATTCTTATCCTGAATCATTTCAAAAAAACGGATAACCAGGGAGTTTCCTAAATAAACTTGATCTTCCTCTTTCAATTGATCATGAATTAATTTGAGATAACTCAGCTCGGAGTCAGGATATTGAGTAAGAAGCCCCTTTAATAGGCCAAGGCCATCTTGCTTTGGAATATCAAAATTAAGAGTTTTAAGGAGATCCCACCATGGTTGATTGGCGAGAAGATCTTGACTTGAGAAAGGAAGGATCTCTCCATAGGAAAGACCACTCATGCCTCTTGAATCAAAACTAAAAGTAGGAAGAATTTCAGATTCGAGTAGACGCCAAACTTTTGATAGAGGAGTGTGCCCAATTCTAATCACACAATCAAATTGCTTATTCTTAAATAGCTTTATGAGTTCTAGCTCTGTTTTAATAGGAGAAAGGTCATGGCCTCCACTTAAGGTTTCAGCATAAAAGGGAAGATGGTATTGAGAAAATTTCTCAATAAATGCCCTCATTGAATTGGCCTCATGAGAAAATAAAAAAAGAGGTCTTTTATAAAGATTTAAAAAGGTTTTAAATTCATCTAGCTTATGATGAACCCTAATAGGTAGCCCATGCTCTTTAGTGTCATCAATTAATACATTGATATGAATGGGATATTGAGGATTTTCAATGATAAGGTCTTGGTATTGATCTAATGAAATTTCAAAAAAACTTCCCCGACATGATCTGGTTAAGGCCTCATGATCTATAGTCTGAGGAGCACCTGTCCCGTGCATTTTTTTTGGACGATCACCCGTGATAAGTACAAGCGGAGTTTGTGAATAGAAGGCCTCAAGCATCGCCGGAACACATTCAGCGACGGCCGTTCCTGAAGTGGTACAAACACCTACTGGTGCTCCAAGCTTAGCAAGGCCTAAGGCCTTAAAGCTTGCTATTCTTTCATCATATTCAAAACTAAGGTCCCCGGAAAATGTCTTAAGCAAAGAATGATTTCTGGCCCCTGTGCAGAAATAAACTTTTTTTAAACTAGAAACAGTGAATTTCATAAGTACCAGCTCTTAATGGTCTCACGTTTAAGCTTAAACTCATTCATTTCTTTATCGAGATCCGATTCTGCTAAAATGCCGCCACCACTTTCTATGAAAAAGGATTTTTCATCCCATTGAATATTTCTGATCGCGACAACAAATTGACAGATACTTTGAGTCGAGATTCCAAAAGCAGAACCAAAGAAACGTTTTGGATGCAACTTCGAATAAAGTGAATTTCTTAAAAATTGAAGAGAACTCTCTTTTGGATATCCACCTAAAGCAGCAGTGGGAGAGAGTTCATTAACGACTGAAACTAAATTAATGTTTTCCTTGAGAGTGGCCTCGATATTAGTTTTAAGATGAATGATTTTTTTAAAGTTTAAAAGAGCTGTTTCCCCTCGCGAAATATTCTCCGCAAAAGGTTTCATTTTTTCTAAAATATCTTGGATAACCAGATCATGTTCAAGACGATCTTTCTTTGAATTTAGAAGCTGTTCTTCTTCTCCTAACTTGGCGGTTCCGGCCAGGGCAAAAGTTTTGAGCTGAAGTTCTTTTTTTGAAAAAAGAATTTCCGGAGTACTTCCGATGATACCATATTCTTTAAACCAAATTCCGTAGGGAAGTCCGGTTCCAAAGTTAAGGGCCTTGGCAAAAAAATCTTTTTTGGCCTTTAGTTGATCTCTTAATTCGAAACTTTCTCTCGATATCAGTACCACTTTTTGAAGCTCTTGATTAAAGGCCATTTTAAGTTTTAAGAAATCTTCTTTGTAGATCTCATCATCATTTCGTACAGAAATAAGAGAATTATTCCCATTAAACTCAAAGAGCTTCTTTATCTCATCAAGAGTTGTTTCAAGAAATGACTCGGGAAAGTAGGCGAGATATTTATTTTCAAAGAAGTATTTCAAATAAAAGGCCGGAGTCGTCTCAAAGCTTGAGACCTCTTTAATCACTCCACCTTTACCTAAGAGGACTCTATTCGTTTCAAATTCAGTCATGAAGGCCCCTTGACGATAAAAATCGTCATCCAGCCATTCAAGAATGTTTGAAACTTTATTCACTAATACATCCAAGGAAATTTTTCAAATTCTGCTTTTCTTTTTTCTAAGAAAGCACTTCTTCCTTCTTTCGCTTCTTCTGTAGCGTAAGCAAGACGAGTGGCCTCTCCAGCATAAACTTGTTGTCCTACTAATCCATCATCAATCAAGTTGAAACCAAATTTTAACATCTTCATGGCCGTAGGAGATTTTCCGCAAATAATTTTTGCCCAATTAAGTGCTTCTTTTTCTAAATCTTTATGATCAACCACTTTGTTAACCATGCCCATTTCAAAAGCTTCTTGGGCAGAATAATTAAATCCTAAAAAGAAAATTTCACGAGCTCTTTTTTGCCCAATCTGTCTGGCGAGGTAGGCCGACCCAAAACCACCATCAAAACTCGCCACATCCGGGTCAGTCTGTCTAAAAACCGCATGCTCTCTTGAGGCGATGGTCATATCACAAACGACATGGAGAGAGTGTCCTCCACCAACGGCCCAACCAGGAACGGCCGCAATGACAATTTTAGGCATGAAGCGGATCATTCGTTGCACTTCTAAAATGTGAAGTCGTCCATGGGCCATGGGCATATGGGATTGTTGAGCGGCGGTGTATTCGTATCCTGTTGGACCCCGGACATTTTGATCTCCTCCTGAGCTGAAGGCCCATCCACCATCCTTTGAAGAAGGCCCATTTCCTGTGAGAATGATACAACCAACATCATTTTGACGGTGAGACCATTCTAAAGCGATTAGGAGTTCATCCACTGTTTTTGGGCGAAAGGCATTTCGCATATCGGCCCGGTTAAAAGCAATTCGAGTGGCCCCAGTATATTTGGCCTTATGGAAAGTAATATCTTCAAATTTGTAATCAGTAACTTCGTCCCATTCAGTTGGATCAAAAAGTGGAGAGATCATTTTTCCTCATTTGTAGCAAAGTAAATATAGGCAATACCCCCAAATACAGGAAGGTAGCCGTAGTTTTTAAATTGGGTATTCTTCTTTAAAATTTCCATAAATCTATCATCACTTGGGAATTTTTCTGATGATGAGATGAGATACTCGTAAGCATCGGCCCGTTTGGTAATCATACCAAATAGAGGGACGTACATACGAAGCATTCCGAAATAGAGCTTCGAGAAAAGCTTATTCTTTGGTTGGCCAAATTCAAGAATGTAGACTGCTTTAGCAACTCGGCCAAGCTCTTTAAGGCCCAAGTCTAAATTTTCAACATTTCTAATTCCAAAAGAGATGCTAACAACATCAAAGGCCTTATCTTCAAACGGAAGATTTTGAATGTCGGCCACTCTGAAATTAACCTTATTCGCTTCTGTCAATGAGCGCTCTTTGGCCACATCAATCATCTTTTCAGAAAAATCAATGCCAGTAACTTCTCCAGCACATGCTGCTTTTAATTTAAAAGCAATATCACCGGTGCCTGTAGCGCAATCAAGGGCAGTCGTGGGTTTATTTTTTAAAATGAGATCAACGAATTTTTTCTTCCAAAAGCGATGAGTCCCTAACGAGAGCACATCATTTAACAAATCATACTTATGGGAAATATCATTAAACATTACCCTTACAAAATCAGCTTTGCTCATTTGAACCTTCTCTTTTTTAACGCACTTTGATTTATCGAATTTCACCTTTATTGGAAAGTTTTTTCGCTAGACATAGAGTAGACGGGCCTATATCTAGAAAGCATTAATTTCCAGGATAAATTTATGGGTTTTCCAGTTCCTTGTTACATTGGTTTAGTGCATGGTCCTGTCCGCTCTAAGGACGACAAAGAAATCACGACTTCTGTGACTAATTTAGATATTCACGACATTGCTCGCTCGGCCCGAACGTTTGGCTTTAAACGATATTTCTTGATCACCCCAATTAAAAATCAGCAAACCATGGTGAAGAAAATTCTTGGCTTCTGGGAGACTGATTCTGGACTCATTTACAATCCGGATCGAAAAGATGCCCTCGCTGAAGCGGAAGTTATCGATACTATAGAAGATGTGATTTCCAAGATTACTCAAATTGAAGGAAGGAAGCCTTGCGTCGTGGTTACAGGGGCCAATTTCCCAAAAGATGACGGTGATGAAAAAGCTCTTCTAGAGAAGATTCGCCTTGACGAAACCCCTATGCTCTTGTTATTTGGTACAGGATGGGGATTAACTGCTCCGGTTGTTGAACAGGCCGATTTTCGGCTAAGGCCCATATTTGGGATAGCAAATGACGGATATAATCATTTGTCTGTTCGTTCAGCAGTCGCAATTTATTGTGACCGACTGGCCCGAGCCTCTGAGACCTAAACTTTTTCCTTCCCTCTGGCCACATGTTGCGCGAATGGAAGTCTCTTGTTGAGAGGATTTTATGAATTTAGTTGAATTAGTAGAGAAGAAGTATTCAAACGTAAATGCTTCAAAGTTTCCTGAGTTTAAAACAGGTGACACAATTGAAGTTGGCGTGCGTATCAAAGAAGGTGAGAAGACTCGTGTTCAAGTTTACCAAGGTACTTGCATTGCTATGAAAAACCCAGGTCAAATCAACGGTCACTTCCGTGTTCGTAAGATTTCTGATGGTGTAGGTGTTGAGCGTGTATTCCCGTTTCATTCACCAGCTGTTGAAAGCATCACTATCATCTCTAAAGGTAAGTCTCGTCGTGCTAAACACAACTACCTAAGAGAAAGAACTGGTAAAGCTGCTCGCGTAGCTATTGATTACTCTCGTTAATTTGAAAAAATTATCAAAAAAATTAGGGCCCTTATTTGGGCCCTTTTTTTTGTTAGTGTTTTTATTTTCATTTCAGGCCAATTCCATGACCTCAGGGGAATTAAGGAATTCTTCTCGAGGAACTTTACTTCTAGGTCTTCAACCTCTTACGACCTGGGTTCCCTTTAAAAAAACCATTTCTTATTCTCAAATCTTAAATTCAAATTGGTCACTACAATTAGAGTACTCGTGGTCAAGCCTCGCAACTCCGGGGTTTTTAAAACTTGGGGAGATTTCAGAGAAGAGGTATTCATTGATGGCAAAAAGATATTTAGGAAATTCTTTTTATCTTGATTTTGGAGCGGTTTATAGTGATATCAAGGCCCAATTGGGAAGTAGGGCCATGGATCTTTTAATTAATCAAAATTCTACCAGAAGTTTGGAAGTTGCTAATTGGGGAGCCCTTGTGGGTCTAGGAAATCGTTGGCAATGGGACAATGGTGTAACTTTTGGAGTTGATTGGATAAGAATGAATTTGCCTCTTTTTACCTCTAAGAATGAAGATAATATTTTATCTAATATTTCGAGTTCAAATTCACGATCTCAAATTAAAAGTTATATCGATAAGTTTAATCACATCCCCACGTTTGTTATTTTAGGTGTAAACCTGGGGTATACTTTTTAATTAAGCTGTTGCGTAGCATGATTCTTAGTTTTAATAAATTTAGTAAAACATCTAAAAGAAAAATTATAGATGTTAGAACTAAAGCTTATTCAAGAATATCCCCAGCAAATTATCGCCACTGATGAAGTTGGCAGAGGCCCTTTGGGCGGTCCAGTCGTGGTTGGGGCCATTTGTTTTTCTATTCAAAATTCCGATTCATTAAAGCAAATTATTAAATACTTTAAGTCGAAAGGTATTACTGATTCCAAAAAACTCTCAATTGCTGAGAGGGGAATGATTTTAAAAAAACTTGGCATTTCAAATTGTGATTTTAGAGAAAAGAAGACTCTCGAAATTAAGGGTACTCATGTAAGTTGTGTCACTTGGGATATGGATCATGAAGTGATTGATCAAGAAAATATCCTGGCGGCCAGTCTCCGTGGGATGAAGGAAGCGGCCCAGTTTCTTTCAGATGAGAAAAAAGAGGCCACCACTGTTTTGATCGATGGGCATATGAAACTTCGCTGGGGTAAAGAGCTTTCTCCTTGGAATGAGATTCCAATTATCAAAGGTGATTCAAAATCTGTTTTAATTGGGCTCGCTTCAATCATTGCAAAAGAAAAGCGTGATGCTTTTATGAGAGAAATGCATGAACTCTACCCGCAATATGGGTTTGCCTCAAACTTCGGCTACCCCACAAAAGAACACCGAAGTGCCATTGAAGAGCATGGGCCTTGTCCCATCCACCGCAAAACCTTTAAAGGGGTTAAAGAATTCATCAGCGCCACTTTCTGAAATTAAATCTTCTCTCGAGTTTCATTCTCAAGGCATAGCACTTTTAGTTTCTCCTCACTTACTTAGAGAGCGAGGATTAGGTCAAATTGATCTTGCTCGAATTTCTAAAACGAAAAGAGGATGGTTACTTGAAATAGGTGAAGTAAAAAGCTCAGAAGTTGGACTTGAGGAGATGGAGAAGTTTCAACTTAAGCGACTTTATTCCACTCAAAATTTTTTAAGTGCTCTTTTTGGTTTTTCTTCTAAGCTTATTCGTTTAATCAGTTAAAAAATTTCTTCACCACTAGAAATATGAGTTATAACTTCGAGATGATCGAATTAAAGCTTATTTCTAGTTTCCCTCAAGAAATTATTGCCATGGATGAAGTTGGCCGCTCACCACTGTGTGGCCCAGTGGTGATTGGAGCAGTGAGAATATTTATCAATCAATTTGATACTTTTGCTACTTTGGTTCGATCAATGAGAAGAAATGGGGTGAAAGATTCGAAAATGCTGAGTCATGAGCAAAGACAAGAAGTTTTAAATAAACTTGGGATAAAGGAAATGCCCTTTAGAGAAAAGGGAATTATCGAATGGAAAGGTATTCGTTTAAGTTATGTGACTTGGGACATGCAGCCTGATGTGATTGATGCTGAAAATATTTTTCAGGCCTCAATGCGGGGGATGAAAGAAGCCGCGGATTTCCTTTCAATTGAAAATAAAAATCTAACAACTTTGTTGTTAGATGGACAAAGTAAACTTCGATGGAGTGGAGATCCTTATCCATGGAGAGAAATCCCTATCGTCAAAGGAGATGCAAAGTCTCCGCTGATTGGACTGGCCTCAATCATTGCCAAAGAAAAAAGGGACCTGTGGATGCGTCAGCAGCATGAGCTTTATCCCCAATATGGGTTAAATTCAAATTTTGGCTATCCCACTAAAGGTCATCGTGAGGCGATCGCTCATTACGGGGTCAGCCCTATTCATCGAAAAACTTTTAATAAAGTTAAAGAATTTGTAAAAAACTAAAACGATCAAATATCTTTATTTTTGCAAAAATTTCAAACTTTCATTAACCTAGTTATATATGAAAAACTCAATTAAATTTTTATTCGCTTTATTCATTACTTTTTCCTTAGTCACCCCACAAGTGGCAAGAGCCGAAATGCCGGCGAAAGCGAGAGCATTTTTGACTATTGTCGGATACGGAACTGCGGGTGGTGCCCTTTTAGGTGCGGCCTCTACCGCCTTCGGAACAAGTTCTCGTGCCATTGCTCAAGGAGCATCACTGGGACTTTATGCCGGTATTTTATTTGGTACTTACGTTTTGGTTTCGCACCATAATCGCCGCGCTGGCCAGTATGATGATAATGGCTCTCCTTACCAAGAATCTCAAGACATCTATAGCGATGAGTATAATTCAGAGAATGGTGGCGGAGATGGCAAAGGTGGAGGCGGCTTTTTTAATAAATTTGAAGTGCTCCAGGATAAGATGAATCTTCAGCGATTTACTTTTGACTCAGAAAAAAAGAAGGGAGGACAAATTCCTCCCATTCAATTTAATATTTTTCAATATAACTTTTAGTTTTCAAAAGTTTGATTTCGATTACCGAATCTGCTGTTAAGGGATTCGGTATCATCAGAATCAAATCCCATCAATTCTGCCACGTAATCGGCCTCATTAAGAGAGTAGAGCTTAAAAATTCTTAAAAACTCAGGCTTAACATTAGAGAGACTCACGTTACATTTCTGATTTTCTTTTAAAATTTTAACTGTTTCGACGAAATGGCAAATTCCAGATGAACCTACAAAGTCCATAGCACTAAGATCAATAGTAATTTTTGAGTTTGGATTAGAAGTGGCAATATTTTGCAGCTCATTTCTTAGAGGTAAGCTATGATCATAGTTTAAATCTCCTTGCATATGAACGATAATATTCCCATTGGCGTCTCTAAGTACATTGGCCTTCATGCTCATTGAGGTCTCTCCTTGGTGTTTTGCCCTTTGTTAAATGTAACATGAGATTAAAAAAGGACTGAGAGTGGGAAAAATCATTCTGTTAAACACACCTATAGGGAATTTAGGCGATTTAACTCCACGGGTTTTAGAGGCCTTAAGGGCCGGTGAAACCTTCGCCGTGGAAGATACTCGGGTATTTAAGGAGCTTTTAAATCACTTGGGTATCAGTATCCAAGGAAAAAAAATTTTTTCCCTTCATGATCAATCGGAAAAATCTCAGATTGAAAAACTCATTGAATTGGCCAAAAAGGAAGACCTTTATGTGGCCTCGGAAGCGGGCAGTCCTATTATCTCAGATCCGGCCTATCCGCTCGTTCTCGGGGCCTATCAAGCGGGACTAAAGGTAGAATCATACTCTGGTGTTTCTTCACCCATTATGGCCTTGGAGCTTTCTGGTCTTCCTCCGATTCCTTTTCATTTTCATGGCTTTTTACCTCGAGAAGCTGGAAAAATTAAAAAAAGTTTTGAAGAAACTGGGGAGGGGACTCATATCTTTTTTGAAGCTCCGACTCGGATAGAAGACACCTTAAAGATCTTATCTGAATTCGAAGATCTCTCCATTGTGGTGGTAAGAGAGCTTTCTAAGAAGTTTGAAGAAGTGTATCGATTTAGCTCAGAAGATTTAAAAAATAAAAAGATCGAAATTAATCCTCGTGGAGAGTTTATTTTACTTTTCCACAAAAAAGAAAATTCAAAGGTTATTGGGGGGGAGCTTAGGAATTTGGCCCAAGAAGTTCTTAATCATTCTTCACCTAAAAGTGTCGCCAAGCTTCTGGCCCAAATACTTGATAGGCCTACTAAAGAAATTTATGACCAAATGAATAGGCAAAAGTAGGGTGGTTGTTTAAAAAATTTGGGCCATTTAAAATAAGTTTATGAAGATACAAGTACTAGGCGGACATGGTGGCCTGGCCAAGGGTTTTGCCACCACTTCTTTTTTGATTGATGAAACACTCTTGCTAGATGCGGGAGCGGTGGCCATGACTTTAACTGTGGAAGAGCAATCGAAGATTGATCATATTTTAATTTCTCACTCTCATTTGGATCATATCAAAGATCTTGCTTTCTTATGTGATAATTGTTTTGGCATGAGAAGTAAGCCCTTTGATGTGTACACACATGCGACCGTGAAGAGTTTAATTAAATCGCATCTTTTTAATGATATGATCTGGCCCGATTTCACAGCTCTGCCGACGCCTAAAAATCCCACAATGGAATTTCATGCTGTAGAGCCTGAGAAAGAATTTCATTTAGGGGATTATGCGATTAGAGGAATTAAAGTGAAGCATCAAAACGATGCCATGGGGTTTATTATTGAAAAAGATAATGCCTCCGTTTTATTTACTGTAGATACAGGCCCCACAGAGCGTATTTGGGAAATTGCCCATACAGTGAAAAATCTTAGGGCCATCTTCACTGAAGTTAGTTTTCCTAATGAACTCCAAAAAGTTGCTGATCTTTCAGATCACCATACTCCTCAATCACTCAATGCTGAAATTGGAAAAATGCCTGGACACGTTCCCATAATTTTGACTCATTTAAAGCCTAATTTTAGAGATAAAATCATTACTGAGTTGGACGCCATTGGAAATAAACGCATCCATGTTCTGGAGAAAGATGGGGAAGTGTTTAACTACTGAGTTCCTAGGGCCCGAGTACTTGAATCCCGTCTAAAAAATTGTGGATACATCATTGGCGTTTGTGCCGGCGTAGATATTTTCAATGCTGGTATCTCTGCACATTGTTCCTCTGTTTTTTGATCACCTTTTTCATAGTGAGCGCAGGCCTTATCTTTTTGAACAGTCGTTATTTGACCGAAGGTTTTTTGGTTGCCATGAAAGTCACTCCCTTTCCAGACAATAATCCAACCTTCAGGGGCCTCAGAAGTGACTTTAACCACCACTTGATTATTTTTAGGAGGTTCTGCCTTTAGGACAATAGTAGGTGGGGCATCCTCCACTACGGGTGAAATAGCTTTAGGTTCTGGTCTTTCATAACTTCCTTCACATTCAATCGGAGTTGATCGATTTTTAATTGTGACTGTGGCCTTGGCCTTAATGGTTTTATAAACATTGGGAATCGAAACTAAGTTTGTATTTTGCGCATCACTTTCAGATCTTTTGAATTTAGGATCATTATTACTACTTCCTTTATCAGCTTCTGGGACTTCAATATCATTCCATTCAATTTTTTCAACGCGATCTTTTGGTTCAACAATAACTGTAGCATTAACTTCATTACTTCCTTCGGATAATTTCATTTCTACTGAGCAACTGATGCTTTCTTCTGCTTCCGTAACTGGCTCTACCGGTGGTAATGGAGTATCTAAAACTTCCTCAACAACACACTCAGTAGTTCGAGCACTGTTGGGAATATTTATTTTAACTTTGTCACCTTTGTTAATATTTTTTTGATCAGAAGCAGGCACTTCAAGAGGTTTATTTCCTAAGGTTAGTTGGTACTGACAGGTATAGATCTTTTCAGAGGGCGAGCCACCTTCTTTTTGTCCACACGTGGCGGTACACTTAGGAGTAACCCCGTCACACAGAATAGCGTAGTCATTACTTTTTTGGTCTTGAAACTGTTTTAAAAAAGCGGTGTATTTTTCATCAACAGCATCATTGTCTTTACTTATCAATTCAGCTTCAATACTCTGAAGATTCTTGGCAAATTCTTTGTCAAAGATCGGTCTATCAGAAGTCAGACAACTTTCTTTTACTGTATTAACAAGTCCCCAACAAGTTCGGGTGAGTCTAATTTTCCCGCGGTAGGCCTCATTAATTTTTTGGTTAGGGAGAGGATTTTCTTTTGGTTCACAAATACAAGTTTTAAAGACCAGTTTTTGAATATTATCAATATATTTTGCGGTATTTTCTTTAAGAAAACTAAGACGTGCTTCTTTTAAATCAGCTCCTGGTGCAGGAGGATCGGCCAGGGCCTGTCTCATACAATTGACAGATGAGTTTACAGAATGGGCCACTCCGGCATCAGCACAAAAGAGTGTTTTATTCTGAGCGCTTTTATACCCAAAAATAAGGGGATTACAGGAAATTTGATTTTTACCGCAATCACCTTTTTTGTAAGCGTTTGCGATTGTCCCTTTTAAATTGAGTGGGTGAGTGCATTTGCCATTAACGATTTCAGAAACCCAGCCAGCATAAAGACATTTATTATCTTTTTTGTCGCCTTCCATGATTTGGTTAAATTGATCTCCAAGGTAGCCAAAGTTTTTGGCCATTTCTGAAACGACATTTGTTTTTTTGCCTCGAGGTTTAGAGGCCTTTTTCTTTTGAGGTTTTGCATAGGCAGAATTCATTAGGAAATTATTTATTTTCTCGATGATGAGAGTATATTGACGATACTTGTTCCAATCAAAACCAGATTTTGCGACCTCAAGTTCATAACGAGATTCAATCTCTACCGCTAGCTCCATGATACTAATAACAAATTCATCTTGTTGCTTTGGAGTAAGATTATGAAATTCATTGGGATCAAATAAGACAGATTGAGCAAACGACTTTGCTCCCAAGACATGAAACAATAAAGTAAAAATCATTAATTTATATGCTCTCGTCATAATCCTACCTTACGGCAACTCATCGGAAGCAGAGGAGTATTTCTTGAAATAATATTTGAGTGGATCGCTTAGGTAGTGAATTCAGGTTGTTACCACAGCTGCGGCGAGTCTTAACTCTGCTTAAGATGCCAATTTCTCGTGGCAATTCTGAGTAGCGCGAATTAATATCGAACCTATAATTTAGAGGTATACAATGGGATGGTTTCATCAAGTTAAGAATCCAAAACTTAAAAATGTTAAGAAATTAGCATCAAATACTCCAGTCGGTTTATGGAAAAAGTGCAATCAATGTGGAGAGATTCTTCAATCAGATAAACTTGAAGAAAATCTTAGCGTGTGTCCATTATGTGATTATCATTACCGTATTTCGGCCTATGAGCGAATCGCAGTGATGACAGATGAAAATAGCTTTGAAGAAATTAGTCCTGATTTAATTTCTAATAATCCACTTCAGTTCCAAGATAAACTTCCCTATGTTAAGCGTTTGGAAGCGGCCATAAAAACGACTGGCCTTAAAGATTCTACCGTCTGTGGAACGGCCACAATTGATGGAAAACCAGTTGCTCTTGCAGTGATGGATTTTCGCTTTATGGGTGGATCTATGGGAGTCGTGACGGGCGAGAAGATCGCTCTGGCGATGGATATTGGTTATGATAAAAAAATTCCAGTGATTGTGGTTTCTTGTTCCGGTGGAGCAAGAATGCAAGAAGGGATTCTCTCTCTAATGCAAATGGCGAAAACCTCTGCTTCGAGAGCAAGACTTAAGGCCGCAGGTGTTCCTTATATTTCTCTTATCACAGATCCAACCACCGGTGGTTGTGCCGCAAGCTTTGCTATGCTCGGTGATTTAAATATTTCTGAGCCCAAGGCCCTGATTGGATTTGCTGGACCTCGAGTGATTGAGCAATCTATTCGTCAAACTTTACCAGATGGTTTTCAGCGATCTGAGTTTTTAAGAGATCATGGTTTTATTGACCGAATCATCCATCGAAAAGATTTGAAAAAAGAGCTTAGCTTCTTTATCAAGATGTTCTGTGAGTAATTGATGCCTCAGGACATTGTGAGTTGGCTAATTGCCCATTATGGACAGGAGCAGATGCGGCCTGGACTTTCTCGTATGAGAAGGGGGCTATCTTCTCTTTTACCTGAATTTAAAAATACCAAAATAATCACCATCGCTGGGACAAATGGCAAAGGGGAGACCACTCTTCGATTGTCCCAGCTGCTTAAGCATCACTCCCATTTTGCTTGGACTTCACCTCATATTGAAAGAATTAATGAGCGGTTTAGAAATGAAGAAGGGGAGATCCAAGATCAAGAGCTTTTAGAGTTGATAGAGCTTTGTCATCAGAGAGTTTTAGATGAAAAGTTTGAGCTAAGCTTTTATGAATTTTTATTTTTAGTATTTTGTACATGGGCCGCAAAAAAACCTCCAGAGTTTCTCTTGCTCGAAGTGGGCCTTGGGGGAAGATTGGATGCGGTTAATGTTTTTGATGCCGATCTTATTCTTCTTCCATCGATCTCAAGAGATCATCAGGAAGTTTTGGGAAGAAGATATGAGCAAATTTTAGCTGAAAAGTTGGGCCTTTTAAGAGCTAAATCAACACTTATATCATTTCTCGATTTAAAGTATCTAAGAGAGAAGGCAAGAGTAATTGTGGAGTCAAATCAATGTTCCATGATTGATCTGCAGGCAATGATGGATATTCCGGCCTATGAATTCTCTCAGAGAAATCAACTCTTGGCCTGTGCAGCATATTTGAAATTACAGGGCAAAGAGCTTACTCCAAAAGAGCTTTTAGAAAGTAAAACTCAGAGTGAGTCCCTCCTTCATCGTGGGGAAGTTTGGCGAGATGGCGGGGAGTGGATATTTTTTGGCTCACATAATGTCGATGGCATGAGAAAACTTATTCAATTTTTACATTCTCACAACTATAATTTTTCTAGACCTCCATTTGATGCTGTTATCATGGCCTTCTCTAAACGAGATCAAGCTGATCTTCGAGTGATGTTGAAAATGATGAAAGGGGCAAAATTGGGAAAAGTCATTGTAACAACTTTTCCTCACCCTAAAGCAGCTGATAAGGATTTGATGGAGAGTCTTTCTTTTCAAGAAGGATTAGAATTTGCTAACGACATTAGGTCATATTGTGAGAGAAATTCCCGCCAGAATATTTTGTTTACTGGCTCTTACTATTTCATTGGCCATATCCAATCAAGCTTTCGCCGCTCAGAATGAGGCCCAATTAAGTTTGGGTGATAAATTTTCTGTTTTTTCGGATAAGGCCTATCGAAAAAATAATGGCCGCTATTTTGAGGCCGTAGGTAACGTCGTCATCATTAGTCAAAAAGATACTATTTACGGAGAGCTCGCTTCACTCGATCAAGACACTCAGATGGTGAAGATGGAAGGCAACATCCGAATGATCACCAAAGACATGACTCTTTATGGTTCTCATATGGAGTACAATATTGTCACTGGCACGGCGGTGATGAAAAATGCTCGAATATTGTCTGTTGATTATAACTTGGTCGCCTCTGAATTGATCCGTGTCTCTGAGTCTGAATATCTTGCCAAAGAAGCTGAGTTTACCACCTGTAAGGACTGTGCAGAATCTTGGTCAATCTATGGAAAAGTCATTCGGCTTAAAGTTAAAAAATTCGTTCAAATTCAGCATGGGCTGGCAAAAATCAAGGGCGTGAATGTTCTTTATGTTCCCTATATTCTGCTTCCTATACTTGGAAAAAGAGAAACTGGATTATTAGTTCCAGTGATCTCAACTAGACTCGGAGAAGGACTGGCCGTGGGGCAGCCGGTTTTTTGGGCGATTGATGAATCAAAAGATGCAACCATTACTCCCACCTTTTGGGCCAAGCGGGGTTATGGGGGGGATCTTCAATATCGTCAAAGATTTCGAGACCTGAGTTGGGCCGAGTTTAATACCCGAATGCTCAATGATACAATTTATCAGCCTGGCCAGTCGGATAATAGTCCATCAGGAAAAGAGTTTTTTCGTCACTTCACTGAGCTTGATTCTCATCAACAATGGAGCTCAAATTTTGGATCTCACGTTCGTTATACCGGTGTAAGAGATTTGGATATGATCCGCTCTATGTCTCAGTATACAGATCCAAAGATGTTAAGTAGTGACTTAGGTCTTCAGGCCAATACTCACTATCGACAAGATCTTTTTTCTATAGGGGCCGATACACAGTACCTAAGAAATAATTTAATTGCTGATCCTCTTGAGTTTGATCGCAAGTATGTTCAAGTTTTGCCTCGAACCACTTTTTCAACAACTCCATACTCTTTAGTTCAAAGTCGAGTTCCTTTTTTCCAACATATCAGCACCGGAGTTGGTGGATCGTATACACGGTTTAGGCAAGTTGATCGTTATGAAGATTTTTATTTAAGAAATACGGATCGAGTTTCTGTTCAGCCATATTTACTATGGCACTTTTTTACTTGGGGGCCAGTAAGTCTAAAATCCCAGTACACCTTTGATCAGCAAAGTTATACTTTTACTGATCATCATCAATCTGCATTTGGTAAAAACGCTGGAATGCTTCGAAGTGAAGTAAGCTTCACGATGGATAAGATTTTTGGTTTGGCCTATGAAGAAAAAGTTCCTCTCAAGTATATTTCTCAAAGTGAACTTAAAAGATTGCGTGAAAATAAAGAGCAGGGACTTACACCTATTCAGCAAACTAAAAAAGAAAATCGATTAGTCGGTGAGATTCCTAAATTTGAATCTGAGTTATCAAAAGAATATATCACTCAAGTTAAAAACAGTTATCGTCACTCTCAAGAGTTTAAGTTTGTTCACCACTATATAGCTTCAGATAATACCTATGGTAATAAAAGATTTTTAAATCAAATAACTGACGGCCAAGTCGGTTGGTTTGATTATGAAGATGCTATCCGGGCCAGAGAATTTTTATCAGGATCTGTCGCCACAAGAACTATTATTCCTCCTCAAAACACGGTAGAATTTCAGTGGAATAATACCCTCATTCGAAAAACCCCTAAGCAATTTAGTTTTCTGCAAGATGATAAGTACTTAAGAGATAACTTTACTTATTCAAGAGTGGGGTATTTTAATGTTTCTCAAGGTTATCTTCTTAATGCTCAGGAGTTTGAAGATTTTAGACAAAAATTAACTCGTTTATGGCTATCTGCTGGATACAATGCTCAACGCTGGTCGGTTAGTTCGAATGAATATTATTTTCATTATACAAATGAAAATATCTTCAATTTAAATTTCACTAGAAGATTTGAATATTTAAATTTGTTTTCCGCATTTAACTACAATTCAATTAGGCCAAATACTCAACAAACAATCAGCTTTGGTGGACAAATTCGCCCGACCGACACTTTGGGTTTAGCGATGGTCAAAGATCGAGATATGAAGGCCAATCAAGATACAAGAACTATTTATTCCCTCGATATTATGCCTCATAATAATTGCTGGATTCTTAATTTAAACTATATCAAGAGTATTTACGCTCAGAGATATTCTTTTAATATTATTTTTAATTTTGGTGATGATAATTTTGATCGTTATCGAAATGATTACTTCTCGATGAAAAGACTATGATCAAGGCACTTTTCATCGATTTCGATGACAGCTTTACTTACAATGTGGTTCAGGAGCTCTCCGAAATTGGAATTCAAGTTGAACTTATTCATTGGAAAGATTTTGAATCTTTGGGTAAGGCCGAACTTTTAGTTTTAGGACCTGGCCCTGGCCATCCCGATGATTACCAACAGATCTTTCCCATGATTCAAAATTGGATGAGTTTAAATTTACCTGTTATGGGTATTTGCTTAGGACATCAGATACTTTGGAGGATGAGGGGAGAAAATGTCGTTCGATCAAAATCCCCTAGTCATGGGCAGAAAGTCCATTTGAACTTAAATGAAAAGTGGAAAAAGAAATTTAATTTAAATTCGGATGTTGAAGTTCAGCGCTACAATTCTCTTTGTGTTCCTCTGCAAGCTGCCTTAAGAAATCCAGACTTGGAGGTTTGGGCGGTGGATGATGAGATCATGATAAGCAAAGGAAAGAATGTATTAACTTATCAATTTCATCCAGAATCAGTAGGTACAAGTTACCGCCGACCGTTTTTTCAGATAATTCTCTCGGATCTTGTATAATTTATTCATGAGACAGCTCCTAATTAACGGCTGCTATAATCAACAAACATTTCATTTGTTAAAAGAGCTTGGTGTATCCTGTTTGGGATTGGATTTACGTCCTCGATCTCCCAATCTGGTAACTTTTAGTGAAATGAATCAAATAATCTCCCAAGAGAGATCAGCAAAACTGTTTCTCATATTTGAAAATGAAAAACTTGAAATTATTAAATCGAGTTTAGATCTTTTAAAACATGCTCAGGTCGATTTTATCCTTCAAATGCGGGATCAAAAGAGTAGTGATTATTACCATCAATTACCTGGAATGATTTACTGGATGTTTCATCCAGTAGCAGATTGGAAAAATATTTTACTTTTAAATAATGTTAAAGGAGTGATCCTTCCTTATAAAATGCGAGATGATATTCAAGTGATGCCTGAGCTTTGGAATATTATTGAAGCAAGATCATTAGAAGTTGTTCTTCATGTTGATTCAATAATCGATTTATATCAACTGATGGAGCAAGAAGAGATTTCAATTAGCTTTGATCTAGGAGAGGAATTTCAATTGGGTTATCGGCAAATGAATTTGGATAAAATAAAAAAACTGCAAATTTGGAGAGAAGAGTGAGAGTGTTGTTATCAAATGATGATGGAGTTCACGCTCCAGGGATTAGAGAACTTTATAAGCAGTTATCGAGCGATTATAAAACAACTATGATTGCGCCACTGGAGGAAAGATCAACCACTGGTCATAGTTTGAGTTTAGATCGTCCTCTTCGTTTAGAGATGCTCGAAAAGGACATCTATGGATGTAGTGGGTTCCCAGGGGATTGCACTCTCATGGGTCTAGGGCATGTTCTTAAAAATGATCGTCCCAAAGTGGTTGTTTCTGGGATAAATCGCGGAGCAAATTTAGGTCAAGATTTGTATTATTCAGGAACAATTGCGGCAGCAAGAGAGGCCGCATTTCATCAAGTTCCAGCTATCGCTGTTAGTCTCGCATTTGAGTCACTTCAGCAAATTCATCACTATGAATCGGCCGCAACATTTATAAAATGGTGCCTAGATTTTGAGCTTCATCGCTTTATTCCACCAATGACTTTGTTAAATATAAATGTTCCTAATTTACCTTTGAAAGAAATTAAAGGTTGTAAGCTCACAGAAGTAGGTTTTCGTCGATATTCAGAAGAAATTCATGCTAGAATGGATGCACGACAAAGAGAATATTTTTGGATTGCAGGAATTTATGAAGGGTTTGAAGAAAATCCTCATTCTGATTGTCAGGCGGTTAAGGATGGATACATCGCTATTACACCCCATGCTTTGATAGATCGCCGCAGCAATGACTATAGTGCCTTTGGGCCAGTATTAGAGAGATTAAATGCGAAATTTCGCTCTTAGTTTAATATTTTTACTTACCCTTCTTACTTCATGCTCTTCTATGAAGAGTGGACAGTATGTTTATGTTGAGACTCCCGCAGAAGTTGATAGAGTGGCCAAAATTTATGGTGTCTCCATAGATGAATTAAAAGAGGCCAATCCCGAAAAAAGCTTCCAGGGTGGAGAATGGTTATTTATCCCAAGCAAAGTTGGGATGGCCTATCTATTAAGGGACACTTATGTTGTAGAGGATTACGGAAGTCTTGGAACGGGTCGTTTTGCATGGCCAGTTCCTAATTTTTATAAAGTCTCTTCGCACTTTGGCCCTAGAGGTCGAAAGCACCATGATGGTATTGATATTCCGGCCCCAAGAGGGACTCCTATTGTTGCTGTGGATGATGGTCTAGTGATTTATTCAGACAATGGAATTCGTGGTTATGGAAACATGATTGTTGTGGCCCATGGCGATGATATGTTCACTGTCTATGCCCATAATCAAAAAAATAAAGTAGATAAAGGTGATAAAGTTAAAAAGGGTGAGGTCATCGCGCTTTTAGGCAACACTGGGCGATCAACTGGCCCGCACCTTCATTTTGAAATTCGATTAAAAAACAAAGTTAGAAATCCGGCCCAGTATCTCTCATCAAAATAGCTAGCTCTTTTTCGCTTCAAATTTATCAAGAAGTTTAAGGTACATGATTGCGGTGTTTTTGGCATCTTCAAGGGCCGTATGAGCCACAGTTCCCATCCCTAGGTGATTCATCAGGTTTGATCCAGAGTCCATTCCTTGAGGAAGAAATCCTAGATCAATCAGGCCATAACCAATACAAGAAAGATCTAAATTTCTATGATGAAAATATTTTCTCATAAAATCCCAACCTAAATCTCGATTTAAAAAAGGCAAATCAATTGCTGTCATTGATTTACCAAAAAGAACAATTTTTTGTTGGCCAAAATATTCTTTAACTTCAGGAGATTCAAAATAGTTTTTTAAATACTCTCTGAATTCATTCATCGTAAGTCCATCTTGATGGGCCTTACGAATGATTTTTTCATTATGTTCCCTCACCCACGGATCCAGTGTATCACGTAAATCTTCAAAGGAAGGACAGTGAATGTAAACGGATCTTGCAAGAGAGTCTTCAAGACGTCTGAATTTTGTATCGAATGGAATCATGGCAAATTCAATAATTTGACAATTTTCGCCTAAACCAGTGGCCTCAAGATCGATACTTAAATATTTCATGAAAATCTCCTTGGCCTATTTTAAAAGCAGGAGCAAAAGGTGTCACGTACCTTTTGGTAAGGTACGTGACAATATTGGAAGAATTATTGAATCGTTGCTGTTACAGGACAGTGATCAGAAACCGACTCATAACTTACGCCAAGGTCTCTTGTTGGAACTTCACGACAGTTAACTTTCTGACAATGAGTAGCGGCCTTTGCCTGAGTTTGCTTTTTCATTAAACCAGGGGTCACAATGATATGGTCCAGAAGAGATGGAGATTCTCTACCATCATCTGTCCCACCCCACCAATAAGCAGAACAAGCAGTGTTTTGAGTTAAATCAACCATTCC
The DNA here is from genome assembly GCA_050247975.1 of Bacteriovoracaceae bacterium. GTDB lineage: Bacteria > Bdellovibrionota > Bacteriovoracia > Bacteriovoracales > Bacteriovoracaceae > Peredibacter. Next base: position 205,352 of record JBFWTE010000001.1, on the reverse strand, counting down.
TAGCTCACTTACAACTTTAGTTAGGGCCTTATAATCACTTCCACGAGTGATGTAGTTCGTTGTATTGAAATCCCCAGCAACATAGTAATCAGCTACCGCTGTTTTAGATTTTAATTCGCTAATGACATCTCTAATAATCTGATACTGCTTCATTCTTTTTGCTTGATCTTCAGCATTGTTTCCAGATTTTAAGTGAGCAGTGATTCCGTAAAATTTTTGCTTTGTGGCCTTAACAACAAAAAGACCAATTCCAAGGGGGCGAGAGCCAGCATCGCATGATTCTGTACCGCCTGGATCTGAAGTTCTTAAATCTTCATTGAAGCTTAAAAGTTCAACGGTACTTGTTTTATAAAGGATCCCAACTTTTTGCCCGTGAGCACCACCACATCTTGAAAGAGTGACTGCGTATCCAGGAAGTTTGTTGGCAACAAATCTTTCAAACTCAGCTGTATTGCCAATCTCTTCAACACTCAGGACATCAGCATTAAGAGAGAGAAGGATTTTCTCAAGCTCTGCTTTGTTCGTTGGAATTCGCGCTCTTTGATCGTAATCAAAGTTTCTGATGTTGTAGGCACCAATCGTTAGTGCTTGAGCATTAAGTGTTAGGGCCAGAGAGAGAAAACTGAGAAGTCGTTTCATGGAGCACCTTTTCCTTTTTATTTATAAGTCCGTTTAATGGGAAACATTAGATTTCCTTATGTCGATGCGACACCACTTTACTTAAGATAAATTGAGGATGACAAGGAAATTATGGTTAAAATTTAGTTAGCTAGATGAATGATTTGTTGTGTTAAAAAGTAAGAAAGTATTAGATCGTGAACTGTTTGACTTTGCTTGTTGCTAGTGGTTCCTTTGTTTCAGTTCGAACCTGGGGGGGTAAGAATGGCCTTAAAGTTCTCTGTCTTATTTCTACTTTCATTTTCTTATTTATCACTTCCGGTTTCTGCTACGACTTTTTCTGAAGAAAAATTTTTTCGAATAAAAAAAATTGAAACTCAGGAGCTATCTTCTGAAAAGATGACTCAGGAGAGTTTTGAAGAGTATCAGAAGTTATTTAAAATCAATGGGCTCTCACCTAATAATTTCTCTGGGGTCGATCCAGTTGAAACAACAAGTAAAGTTATTCAAGTGACAAGAGATCTCGTTGCTTTAGGTGAAGAGATTTATAATTTAGTCATTAAGGGGAAACCCACCAATGTGACTGAATATTCTCCTATTAGTATTGTTCCTAAAGTTGATGGTAAGCCTGTTGAAATTTTAGATACTGAAAATTGGAAAGTACCAGTTAAAAAAACATACCAAGTAATTTTTGAAAACGTTTATGGAATTGATGTGGTAACTTTTAGATATAGTGTCCTCTACGCTTATGGTGGATCTTATGATGGGGCCGGAGCATATCTGACTGCTGTTCAAATTGTTCCAGAATCAGTGAAAACTCTTTTTGGTTGGGATTTTAAGGCCACAATGAAATTAGGTGGAATTCAAAACTTAGGTACAAAAAAGGATCCCATTGCAGGTGTAACACTCCTTATGGAATACACTGTGAATACAGTTTTTATTTCCCGAGTGAAAGTGGATCAATATTTTATTTCTGGGAAAGGCGAATTTAAGAGTTATCAGAGATAGGTAATTTCAATAATACCAGTCGGGTAGAGTTTTAAAAACGCACTTATCGTTAATTTACAACTTAATAAGTCATCTTGAATGACGCATTTTTTGCAAATGCCTTCACCATCACAAGAAGAAGCAATGGTGATTCCTTTTTTCCTTAACCAAAAAAGAAGATTACTTTCAAGTTCATCCTTTGGAACTTCTAATTCAGTCACTCTTTCAGAAGCAAGACCTTTTACTTTTATTTGCATGTAAAAGATCCGGGATTTCTATCATCGATAATAAATCTATTCTGGCCACTCATTTGAACATAGGCCCAAATGTTACCGAGCTTTTCTGCGTTGTAGATGGGAAGATTTAATTTAAGAAGGTTCTCAATTTGGTCCTGCTTACTTCTTCTAGATTCAATAACCAAGCGAACAGGATCAGAGAGAAAGAGGTGTCTAGAGTGCCTAATAAGTCTATCGATCTCGCTAATTGTCTGGCCTTTAGGAAGTCCATATCTCACTAAGTGAAAAAGGTGCTGGCCAGGGTCCCGGCTTTGGTTCGAAAAAGTCCAAATTCGCTTTTGATTGTTCTCAATGACACATACAGCGGAACTTCTAATCTTGGATTCTCCCTTAAAGAGAGGAAAACCATTAAGAGATTTAATCTCAGAGAGTTTTTGAGAAGAGGAAACCATAAAGGCCGCATTGGGCATCGCTAATCCAAACATATTGGCCACAGGAATAATCTTATCGATTAGAAAAATCGAATTATCATACAAATTGAAATCGTAGTTGCAGTTTCCGGTGCTTCCTTTCTCTGTAATAAAAGGTGAGAGGGAAGTATTGATGATGATCTTCTGATTTTTTTCAACTTTTCGATAATTTTTTAAAAGTAATGAATAATTGATTTTAGGGAAAGATTCATTCTCTTTTAAAATCTCTGTTCCTCGTACGTAGTATAGGCTTAGTTCAGGATCATTTTTAATTGCATCCTGGTTATGGGATAAAAAATTCTCTAACTCTTTATTTATAAGAATTTTTTTTCCCAAGTGCTGATCAAGAATGGCCGCGTAGTATTCCAATCTTTGTTTTTTACCAAATTTTTTTAAGATCCAATCAACTCCATAAAAGTATGGGTATTGATCAGTTGTCTCTTCAGAAAAAAAATCAAAGTATTGAGTTTGTCCTTCTTTATGTATTAAAGCTTGAAAGCGTGAAGTCGGTGATGATTGGTCTGGTCGGGAAGATAGTTGTAGCAAACTCCAAAGAGCGAAATGATCTAAAAAATCAAAATTCAATTTAAGAGAGTGGATAAGCGAGTTGTAGACGGCCTGAGAATTTTCACTTGGGCCCACGAGTTGAAAATTGAGTTTATGATCCAAAGGACAGTATGTTGGTACATCGGGAATATTTTTATAATAGTTTCTATTATCAACAAGAGGGGTATCAATCTTACTTATAAAGAAAGAGCAGCTAGAAATTGAAATGAGTAAGAGAAATTTTATCATTTTATTCCTCATCTAAAATAATATCTGAAGAAGCATGAGTGCTTGATAAAGCAAATAGATTTTGAATATCAAAATTTTTATCTAGCTTACTTGCCTTCGCATCACCTTTAAGTAAAGCAATGATAAAGATACCATCATTAACGGCCTCAGTTTTCATTTCTAGTAACTGAAAACCTGAACGAAGTATACCTGTCATGATTTTATCGAACTCAATTTCCCGGTATCCGGATTTCCGATGAGGAGGGGCGGGAATAAAGTAAGTAAAGGTTTGAAGATGAGATTTAGTATTTTTTGAAGTCTTTATACCCATGGGAAACACTCCGGTAATATGAAGTTTCAGTTATTTATAGAAATTATTTTACAACTTGAATTCAAATTCAGGCAAACTTTCATCGAGATATTTGAACAAATAAAATAAATCAGATTTGGAAAAAGTTTCCCCTCGATATTTTTCTTTGTCTTGAAAAAACTTTGAGTATAATGAGAGTAAGATGTGACAGGATGTCACTCTCAAAGGCAAGATGCCGAAAAGAAGGGAGCCAAGCAGGGGCTCCCTTTTTTATTGTCCTTAGCTTAAATTCCGTCCTTTAATTATTAGCACTATCTCACTAGATATCATCCGGTCGGAAAAGATATGCTTTCTATTGCAGGAAAAATTAACTTTAACATTCAATTCGTCGAGATAAAAGAATCGCTTCAAGGAAGAAGGTATCTCTAATTTCTATCAGGACTTCGTTTTGGTCTTTAACACATTTGTTGAACCTCTTAAAATTGCGTATACATCGTATTCTTATTGAAATTTCGACATTGCCCCAATCGCAATGAATCCTAAAATGCCAAGATTTCATTATTGAACTTTCTTTTCGGGGCAATGTCCTTTTGATTTAAAAGTCACGGACAAATCGCTAAAGATAGCTCATGCCTAAGCAGCAAACCTTCTCATTTATATCCTCAACTCGGCTCACTCAAGGGGGAGAACGTGCACGAAGCTTCAGGACTTAAAAGCTTTGATCTTCGATCTGGATAAATTGAAGCAACTTATTTGTTCTTTTCCCTGTTGGTAGAGTATTTTTTACTCACTTTTTTAAAGAATGGTTGTTCTTTTCTCATCACATCACTAGTTTGCTTGGAACCAAAAAGGATCAACATATGAAAATGACTTCTCTTTTATTAGCGTTTTTATTTTGTCTTTCATTAACTTCTGTCCATGCTCATTTGTTAACAGATGATCTCACAAGCACAACGTTTATATGCTCAGATGGTAAAACAGCGATTAACTTCTTTGATACAGAACGAAAGCTCGGGAATGTCAAAAGGGTAGTGGTATCGAGCAAAAAGCTTAATGGTACAATTGGTTATGTTATTTTTTGGAGTCAGAGTTCAAGCAAGCTAAAAGGTGATATTAATGCTTCTGCTTATTATCCAGAATTACAAGAAGCAGAACAGTATCCACCAGTGATTCCTAATTATTTGGCCAATGTGGTGGTTGAAAAAGACTCTCAAGGAATTTTCCTTAACTTAAATCCAATCAGGGCCGATCAGTCTCAATATAAATTTGAATGTCAAAGTAAATAATTTTTCAAATGGAAGGCCAGGAGATCCTGGCCTTTTTTATTTCATATAAGTCTTAAGAATTGAAAGCTCATTATAGGCATTGGAAGTTAAATTCTTTAAGGCGTTAACCACATAGCAGTTTAAGTAAACAGTATTGTAATTCTCTTGAGGTGAGAATTCTGAAATGTACTTAGCGTATGTTAATGAATTTTGAGCGATCTTTTCAGTGACTTCAAAACTAGCATCAAATTTAAAATCAACGCTCATGTAGAGATTGCTTTGATAATAGCTCTTCGTCTCTTCTATAGTTTGAGTTTTCAAGTCATCCCATTCAAGCTCTAGACTCTTCTTTATTGCATTAATACTGGCATTGTCGTCCGTATGTAGAGGTAAAAAATCTTTATATTGAAGGCCAATGATATTTAAGGCCACTTCTGGATGAATACCATTATTGCGATCGACTTTACTGGAAAATTTGTCGGTATGGATAATATAATCAATGTACCACCATTTCCCAAAGTATTTATTGAGCCAGTAATTTCTCAGTAAATAGAGGCGAAATCGATGAAGCTCCATTTTAGAAAGAGCATCCTGATTTTCTCTTTTGGCCAGCTTAAGATCTGTATTTATTGATTCACAAAACTTTGAAGTCAAAGCTACATTTTTATCGATAAAAGCTAAATTGCTATCGATGTATTTTTTTGTATCACTTCTAGTTTCTAAAACAGACTTCATAGAAAATTTAATATTCTTTGCTAGGGCCTTGGCCTTTACTCCATACAAATTTCTAAGCTCTTCCAACAAATCTTTTTCTTCTAAAGTAGAAGCTTTTGTGAGGAGAATTTGAGTGATCTTACGAATATTTTTTATATAATCACCAATGGTCTCATCCTCTGAAAGAGTTTGAAAAAAAGTTCGCTCTATCACTTCATGTAAAAGAAGTTTCCCTTTAGTTTCTAAGGGCCTCTTTGAAAATAAATTGGAATTGATAAAGACTTCTCCATCAATTTGGATGGCCGTTTGTTCATTATCAAATGGGATTTTAGTTTGCTGATCAGACAAATTATTTAATTCAGTTGGCACTAAGTAGAAAGTCAGATTCTTAAAAGTTTCCTCAAGCAGATATGCAAAGATAGGGGCCTTTTTTTTAATCTTACTGACTGTCTTGATAAATTCAGTATACCCTTCGATCTCACTATTGTTGGAAACAATGTAATCCTCGACGATGATGCCATTGAGTGAATTTCCACCCCCGCCTGAGCTATTGCCTTCAAAAGCATAGGCCTGAGTTTGTATCAATCCAAGGGTAAGAATGATGGTTTGAAGGAGTTTTTTCATATTTTTTCCTATGTCTAAACTATAGCAGCAATGATTCAATTGACTTAAATAATTACTGCGTAATGTTAAAAAATTCATGATTTGGTCTATCTCAGTCCAAGTATTCAAAATTGCTTAGTTATTTACCCAACTGAGAAGTGATTTTTCCCATCACGGCATAGGTTTCAGGTGAAACAAGCTCTTTAAGATCTTTCCAAATTTTGGCAGCATCTTGGGCCGATGGTGATTCTATTTGAGAAAGTTCGTGATTAACCTCTGAGATTAAAAAATTGGCCTGATCGATTTCTGAATTGAAGCTGTTCATCTCATCAACAGAGAGACCTAATTTTATAGCATTTTGTGAATCAAGCTTGGTAAAAGCAAACTGCTGTCCCTCACTTCCATCTAAGATAATAACACCAGCGACAGCAAGGAGCCCCATTATTCCTTCTACTCCATCATATTTAACATTAAGCTTATCAGACATCACTGCACCACCAACGGCCAGACTAAGTCCGGCAAGGGCAATAGATGGACTGACAAAGATTCCAACCACTGCATGAGAGGGAGTAGAGTTGGTGAGGGTTAAACAAGTGAGAGCTGCTAGCGCAAAATTGATCATCTTTTTCATAGGTTTTCCTTTGTTTTGGTCTTCACTCTTTTGTGAAGAAGTTGGGCAAGGTATAATTGACAATTAGCGCATAAAAAATATTTTTTTAATTATCATTGCATGATATAAATATACTAAAAGTGTAGCTTTGTTTTTAAGTTGTTGATATTTAAAGGGGTTTATGCGTGCAGATATTTTTGAGTTTGATGATTATAAGGCCTTCATTAGAAGTAAAATCTACAATGGAGAAAGGGCGCGAAGAGGAGAACTCAGCACTCTTGCTCAAGCGATGAATTGCCAATCTTCTTACTTATCAAGGGTGCTTGCGGAAGAGGCCGATCTAAGTTTAGAGCAGGCCGATAGTGCTGGAAAACATTTAGGTCTCTCACAAGATGAGAATTCTTTTTTTCTTTTACTGGTTCAACACGCTCGTGCCGGAACTACTTCTTTAAGATCACATTTTAAAAGACTCATTCTTCTTTCAAGAGAAGAGAGATTAAATTTACAAAAGCGAGTAGGAACAAAGCAAGTTCTCTCGCTCGAGGATCAAGCGACCTATTATAGTTTATGGTACTATGCTGCCATTCACGTTATGACGGGAATTCCATCTTTTCAAACCAAAGAGGCCATGGCCCAAGAATTGGGTTTACCACTTAATCGTGTTTCGGAAATTTTGGAATTTTTAGTGAACACACACTTGGTGAAGCAGGCGCCAGATGGAAGATTTTTAACTGGTGAAGGAAAAATTCATTTAAAGAAAAATGCTAAAATGATTTTAAGGCATCACTCTAATTGGCGTCAGCAAGCGATAAGAAGTATGGAGAAGGATTTAGAGTCAGGAATTCATTATTCAGTTCTTTTAAATACTTCTAAAAAAGATGCCGAACTTTTAAGAAGAATGATTGCCAAATTTATTGAAGACTTTATGCAAGTGGTTCATCCATCACAAGATGAAGAGATGAATTGTCTTGTGATCGATTTTTTTAATCCAAAAGCTTAGGAACGTTATAATCTTTCAAACTTCATTTCTAGTTCTTCATCATACAAAGATGAATAAACCTTCGCATGAAATTTTCTACTCAATTGAACTTGATTAAGATCGATTCTTTGCTCAAGGCTTAGGCCACCACGGCACTCAAACTTTGAAACTAGAATATTGTGTGCTAGTTGTGATTTGCCTGTGCAGTTAAGATTTTTCTTGGGAGAAATTTCATTTAGTGATGTATGGCCAATACTATTAATGGTCATGACGATGATCCCATCAAAATCTGGATGAGTAAGTTTATAACTTCCGGCCAGCTGGATGAGAGAAGCACAATGGCCGATTAAGGATAAACTCAGTAGGGAAGTCAGCACTATAAATTTAATCATGTCTAAGTTTTAACTTTGGGCCCAATTTACTTCAAATAAAAAAGTCTTTTTGGCATTTTTTTCATATTCAACCTTGGGCGTGTGAGGCATAATATTCACTACTTATGTCGCCTCAAGTTAAAACTCAAGAATTTCTTAAAATTGCCTCTCAATTCAAACTCGGTCACTTAGTGACGGAGAGTTTTCATCCAAAAACGACAAAACTCTCAGAGGTTGTTAAAAAAAGTGCAAAAGAGGCCCACTCTATTTTACAGGAAGTGGATAGGGACGCGCTTACTCAAATGTTTTCTCAATCTACTGCTTTATGGGAACTTGCTTGTGCTATCCAAGATACGTTGAAATCTGGACATAAAGTTTTTATGTGTGGTTGCGGGGCCACAGGACGATTGTCCTTAGTTTTGGAAACGCTTCATCGCCAGAAATTTGGCGCAACTGAACAGGTATTCTCCTTCATGGCCGGAGGAGATTTTGCGCTTATTAAATCTGTGGAGAGTTTTGAAGATAAAACTGAATATGGTGAAAGGCAATTAATGGAATTAGGCTTTGGGCCTGATGATCTTCTGCTTGCTTCAACTGAAGGTGGAGAAACTCCCTTTGTGATTGGTGCGGCCAATAAGGCGTCAGTTGTCTCTAGACGATCACCTTATTTTTTATACTGCAATCCTGATGAACTCTTGATGCCGATTGATCGCTCAAGAGAAGTGATTGAGAATTCAAAAATAAAAAAAATGAATCTGACTGTTGGGCCCATGGCCATCTCGGGTTCAACTCGGATGCAGGCCTCAACTGTTTTGATGTTGGGGATAGGTGTTGTTTTACTCTATCAGCACAAAGATGAGTTAGGTTTTCAAAATTTTTACCAAAATTTTTTAAATCGCTTAATGAAGACTGACTATCAAGTTCTTGCTCCTTTTACAGAATTAGAAGCAAAACTTTATCATGAAAAAAAATATTTAAATTATATTACTGATCCATTTCTTGCGATCAGTATTTTAACTGACACCACTGAGAGATCTCCCACTTTTTCTCTTAGGGCCTTTGAGAATCGACTGGAGCATGATAACTCCCATAGCTTAAGTTATCTTTTTATTTCTGAAGCTCAAGACTCTGGACATGCTTGGAGTGAGCTTTTATGGAGGGCCCCGCGCGCCTTAGAATGGAAAGAGCTTGAAGGTCGAATTAATCATGAAAAAGTTCTTGGTTTTGATATTTCTTCTCATGGATTAAAGTTGCGTTCTACTCAAATTCCAACTGAAAACTTTATCATTAATTACCATCAGGGCCAGGTGATTTTCAGATGTCATAATCAAGAAGTCACTTTTGACTGGGGTGATGATCCGCTTTTTAATCATTTAATGATCAAAATGCTTCTTAATTCTCATTCAACACTGACAATGGGATTACTTGAGCGGTATGAAGGTAATGTCATGACCTGGGTGCGTCCAAGTAATAATAAACTCATCGACCGGGCCGCCCGATACATTCTTCAATTACTTGAGAGACAAAATAGTAAGGCTTCTTACGAGGAAGTCATTCTAAAGATTTTTGAAGAAATCGAAAATGGCCATGATCAAGGGCCAGTTGTTCTCAAAGTGCTGACAAAATTCTAAAAAATATTTCAAAGGCCCTAGCTAACAAGCATCAAATGCGATAGCAAGTCGTAACCATTTTAAAGGGGTTAAAGTATGTCTCGTTTGGTACTGTTGTTGACTTCCTTCTTACTCTCGACTTCCATTTTTGCTCAACTTCCTAATGATTATCAAAAATTCTCGGCCGCTAAAAAACAAAGTCTTCTTTTAGCTAATGTTGAAAAAACAAAGTACGCCACACTTCCACCTATTCCGGCCGGTGGTTGGGGATCAATTCTCGCTAAATTAAAATCATTCATGACTCTCGGGGAAACTTTTAATGAAGTTTCTGATGAAATGCCGGCCAGTCGTGGGAAAAATAAACTCATTCACTCTTCCGGTTCTGTGGCCGGAGTTATTTATATCCCAAGTGAGCAGTATCCTACCTTTACAGGAATATTTTCTTCAGGTGGATTGGGTGTGGTTCGCTTATCTCTTGCCGGAAGTCCCGAGTCACTTGGCTCATTCACTCCTGGTATGGGAGTTAAGATTCTTGTAGATGGAAAACCTTCGGTGAATGTCACTGTAATGTATAGTCTTAATGGCCAGGGTGAAAATACCAATTTCTTTGCCAATGTCTTCTCTAATAGGATTCCTAAACCGACTGGTTTTGCTCTGAATGCTCTTTTTCAGTGGTTCAAACTGTTTGCAAAAAATCCACTTGTTCTTGGAGTTGATCACTTTGCGAAGGTGAAATCCAATGGCGAAGTGGTGGATCAACCAGTTGTTCCATACCAACTATTATTTCAACCAGTTTTAAAACTTAATGAAAAGAGTACTCGAGATTTCAGAGAAGATCTCAAAGTGGTTCGTGGAGGAACATTAATTTATATTCTTTACGCTACAAGAAACGATCGCGATAAACCATTTGAAATTGGCCGCTTCTATACTACTTCAGACATGATTCCTTCAGAATATGGGGATCATCAACTTTTCTTTCAACATAGAGAATAAATAAAAAGGAGCTTCTTATGAAAATGATGTTTTCTTTAATCGCTTTGGCCCTGACTCTTACTGCTCTTGCTGGCGATAATGGTGGGGGGACACTTGATTGTAAATCTTCATCTGGAAGAACGACATTGCTTGGTACTGCTGGTGTAGACAATGCAGGTTTTAGTAGAGCAAACTTAGTTTTAACAATTGATAAAAAGAGCTTAACTTTTAGTCCTGAATCATTCATTTCTAGAAATGGTGTATCTACAGTTGATGCAGTTTCATTTGATGGCAAATCTAAAGTCTATACATTGGTATTTGTAGAAAAATTCAATACTGATAATGGTTGGGAATATATTGAGAAATCTTTATCAGTAGTTGCTATCCCGGCCTCTTTAAAAGAAACTTCTAAGGATGTCTATTCTTTCCAGGCGATCTTAACAGGTGCTGATCCAAGAAAAAACCAAAAGGAAACTGAGAGCGGCAAAATTTTGATGCTTGCTACTCCAATCAGCGTTAATTGTTCTCTTGATTTAAGTATCTAAAAAAATAAAGGGCCCGAAAGTAATCTGAGCCACGAAAACTGGACAAATTAAAAAGTGAGACTACCCCTATTTGGGGTAGTCTTATTCAAGGAGTCCTATTATGGAAAATTTGTCAAAAGCGGATAAAAAAGCACTTTTATCCAACGAGTACGTTTGAAAGATCACTCGTTCCCAGATTTTATTTACAATATGGATTCAGTAAAGGCCCGCCTTGCTTAGTTAGAAGCCGAGAATGACTTTTAAAAAAAGCTCCAGAAAGAGAAGAGCAATACTCGCTAATTGCCAAGGCCTGTGACAGTGAACATACACCATCAATCTCTTCATTTTGTAAGATAGACAGTTGTTCGTAAAAATGAATAAATATTGAGCTAATTTCAATAAAGGAGAGGAGCACAAAATTGCTCCAAAACTTGTATAAAAAAACTTTCTCTCCAGTTGAAGATATAAACACAGTCTCTCTAAGTGAGATTTTCCTCATTAAAGGTTTTATGTAATGAACATTTTATATGTGAGGGTAAAAGAATTTTTATGATAATGGTAGGCTTAACATTTAACATAGGAGAGTATCATGAGATTTTCTTTATTGGTTCTGTTAACAATTTTTTCTCTAGAAGCTTTTGCCACTGAGTCTAAAATATATCTCGACTGTAGCGATAGAGAATATAATATTACTCTTAAAGGTATTCTCGATTTGACGAATAAGAAATCTGAATTGATTGCTGGTGTTGGTTATGGTTCTCAAAGAGAAGAGATGAATTCGCCAAAAGTTCTAAATGAGGGAGCTAGTAAACTTGGTGAGAGAATGTTCAATTTTTTTGGAAATTTTAGTGGTGGGCGATTTGAAGCTGATATTGTTATAAATACTAAAACGAAAGAAGTAAAATATATTAGGGTATTTAATCATTTATTGGGTTGTAGATAGGATGCTGTTGTATCAAAAAGCGTTTAAGCGCTTTTTGATACAATCGCAATGAACTTCATGCTACAAACAAGAAACGATCCTAAATGGAGCTTTAAAGAAATATCCTCGCCGAAGCAGGGGGAGAATTAAGTATTGTTTTTTCAACTGTCCCGAATTTAGGGCCCAAAAATGGGCCCTTCTCTAAGATTTTTTATTTTGATCGTCGTCTTCTTTCATCGCTTTTTTAAAGCTTTTAATTGATTCACCCAGTGAGCTTCCGAGTTGAGGAAGTTTTTTACCTCCAAAGAAAATCACCACTATTAAAAGAATAAGAAGTAATTCGCCAAACCCTAATCCAAACATATTTCATTCCTTGTTGTTCCCAGATTACTAGTAAAGTCGTGAGAGATCCATTCCATATTTGCCTGGAGTGTAATTGGCCATACGGACTTGCTTTAATTGCTCAAACTCTTTTTTTCCATTGCTCATAGAAGCATAAGGGAAAATCGCGATACCGCCACGAGGGGTAAAATCACCCATGACTTCGATGTACTTGGGTTTCATGAGTTTAAAGAGATCCTTACAAATTTTTTGAACACAGTCCTCATGGAAATCCCCATGGTTTCTAAAACTAAAAAGATAAATTTTAAGCGATTTTGACTCAACCATTTCTTTATCAGCAATATAGTTGATAAATATTTTTGCAAAGTCAGGCTGGCCTGTTTTTGGGCAAAGAGAAGTAAACTCTGTGCAAATAAAGCTAGTCCATGCATCATTGTCTGGATTTTTATTTGGAAACTTTTCCAAAACTTCCGGAGAGTAAGTTTCAGGGTAATTGGTTTTAGTATTGCCGAGAAGCGTTACAGATCCTAGCTCCTGGTCCTTACGACCTTCTGATTTATGTTTTTTGGCCATTGTTCGCACCTTGTTTAAGTATTGATTCTAGTCATTTAGCGTCCTATATGACAAAAAGATAGGAAAATTTCAACAGATTAGAGTTATGGCAGAAAAAATAAAAGTCGTTTTGGCCCAATTGGGCTCTCCTAAAAGTACAAAAGTCTCTGATGTAAGGGCTTTCCTCAAAGAATTTCTAGGTGATCCCCGAGTGGTGGATATAAATCCTAGGGTTTGGAAGATTATTTTAAATCTATTCATTTTGCCTTTTCGTCCAAAGAAGTCGGCCGAGGCCTATTCTAGAATTATGGCCGAGGATGGCTTTCCATTAATTACTAATACTCAGAAGAAGGCCCTGGCCCTAAAAGATCAGTTAGATAAAAACCTAGAGCTTGATCATGTCTTTTTACTTTCCCATCCAAGGCTGTCTGAAATTCTCAATAAATGGGAAAAAGAAGATGTGGATGAGCGGGCCCAGAAAGTCTTAGTCCTTCCGCAGTTTCCACAATACTCAGAGAGCACGACCGGTTCAGTCCTCGATGCTATCGGGCATGAGCTTAAAAAAAGAGTCAATATCCCGAGCTTCATCTTTGTGGATCACTATCACAATTCAAAGGCCTTCATTGATCATTCTGTGAGAAAGATTCAAGAATCTCTTGCTGCAAATCCAGACATGGAAGAAATTGTTATTTCTTTTCATGGTATTCCATTGCGCCGGGTTCTCACTAAGAAAGATCTTTATCTTAAGCATTGTTTAGAAACTTTTGAGCTAATTAAAAGAGATCTTAAAACTTCACTTCCAGTGACCATGACCTTTCAGTCGCGATTTGGCTCTGAAGTGTGGCTTGGCCCCTACACAGATATTACTGCGATGGAAAAAGTTCAATCAGGAAAAAAGATAATTGGTGTTTATTGTCCAAGTTTTGTGGTGGACTGTTTGGAAACGACGGATGAGATTGGGCATGAGCTTGCCCATGAAGTTGAATCACTTCAGGGGAAGCTGGTTCATATTCCTTGTTTAAATTCAGATCCAGCATGGATTAAAGATTATGCTCATTTCATCAATGTTTACGCGAATGGATCTTCTGATGAAAGAGATGAGTTATTTTACAAAATTGATATAAAAGAAAGGTATTCGGCCGTGATTAAAGAACAAGAAAAAAATGCACCTTCAAATTTATCTCCAGAATCAAAAAAGATTTTGAAGTTGATGTTTCTTACCATGTTTTTAGATCTGGTGGGCTTCTCAATCATTTTTCCGATGTTTCCGGCCATGGCCAAGTATTATCTCAGCGTGGATGCAGATAATTTCTTTCTCAGTGGCATGATGAAACTGATCTCGAATATTCAAACCATCTCTTATGGTGTTGATGGTACTCCGCAAATGAGTACGGTGGTTTTATTTGGTGGTTTACTTGGGGCCCTCTATTCTTTACTTCAATTTGTGGGCGCTCCGCTATGGGGAGGAATTTCTGATCGAATTGGAAGAAGGCCAGTTCTTTTAATTTCTGTTTTTGGTTTATTTATTTCCTATGTGCTTTGGATTTTTTCTGGCTCATTTACACTTTTACTTCTCGCCCGTTTTGTTGGCGGATTAATGTCTGGAAACCTCTCCATTGCTTCGGCCGTTGTGAGTGACGTAACGGATGAGAAAAATCGCTCTAAAGGTATGGCCGTCATCGGAATCGCCTTTGCTCTTGGTTTTGTTTTTGGCCCGGCACTTGGAGGAATTCTTTCTATTTATAATCCAATCGCTCATCATCCAGAATGGGTGGCCTTTGGGATTAATCCATTTTCTACTCCAGCGCTACTGGCCGCTATTTTAAGTTTTATTAACTTTTTCACTATCCTTAAATCATTCCCTGAAACAATGAAGGCCGGCACCCAAGCTCATCTTCAAAGAAGTACTAATCCACTAAAACTTTTTAAACCTCTTCCTGTGCCGGGAATTAATTTAACTAATCTTGCTTATTTTATTTTTATTACGGCCTTTTCAGGAATGGAGTTCACTCTTACATTCTTAGCTGTTGAGCGTCTTGGTTATACCTCAATGGATAATGCCTATATGTTTATCTTTATCGGCTTTGTCATTGGTATGGTTCAAGGAGGCTATGTTCGTCGTAAGGCCCACCAAGTTGGCGAGAGAAAAATGAGCTTTCATGGTCTCATCGCCATTATGCCTGGACTTATTCTTCTCGCTTTTGCTCAAGCAGGATGGATGATGTATGCCGGTTTATTCTTTTTAGCAGTTGGCTCTGCGATGATTATTCCTTGTCTCACTTCTTTAGTATCATTCTATGCTCCAAAGACTATGCAAGGCCAGGCCCTTGGTATTTTTAGATCTCTAGGCTCTCTTGGGAGAGTGATTGGGCCGGTATATGCATCGCTTGTGTACTGGAAATTTGGTTCAGTGAATGCTTATTTAATTGGGGCCACTCTTTTGATTATCCCTGCAATCTTAGTTAAAAAATTACCAGGGCCACCGAAGGTTGATTAATCAACCGGTGGCCGCATTTTATTATTGATGGCAAAAATCATGGCATCTTTAAAGAGCTGCCAAAATTTATCTGATTCAAGATAATTAGTGTTAGGGAGTTCCAAAGTGTAAGTTGGAATGTGCCTTTCTTTTCCGGACCAATTTCCCAAGCTTCCAGGGAAGACTGGATAATTTGAAATTTTGTAACCTGAGGACTTCTCACTCATTTGCTCGAGAAGTGTTTTGGCCGGTTTTCCTGCTTCGGCCGTAAGAGAAGGACCGTCATAATCCAGAAGTGTCAGAGGAGCATGCACTGAAATAACTTTATTTGGTTTATAGCGCAGAATGAGATTCATCTGAAAAATAGTTTCTTGCTCAGAAGCGGATTTGTTTCCTGGAAATTTTCTTTTGTCTTTTCGATGAGAAAGTTTCCAACGTTTATGGGCATCACTTTTCCAATCAGTCGTTGGAAAGTTTCGATTAACATCAACCCCACGGCCATTGGTGCGAGTTGGTTTATCTTTAAAGAAAGAATCAGGGGCCACGAGGGGAACCACCACAACAAACTTGTCATGGAATTGATGATTGGCCTTAAGTTCTCTCATTAAATCCCAGCAAAACTTGATAGGAGTAATTTCATCACCGTGCACACCACACATGATGATTGAAGTATTTTCAGCAGATGAAGTTTTTTCATTACCAAAAGTTGTCCAAATAAGAGGAGTTCCTAAGTCAGAATTTCGAACATGGTTCCATGTGAAGTTTTCACAATGAGGATCACCCCATTTATATTCTTCAAATTTTAATTTCAGCTTTTGACAAAAGCTTTGGACAGCAGGGGTGAGCTCCGAAGGCTTCTCTACCTGGGCAAATAGGGGAAAACTAAGCAAGTTTGCTACAATAATTAACTTAAATAATGACATAGTGGTATTTTAAGAAATAAATAAAGAACTGTCTTTATGAATAAACTTTGTATCATCGCTAAAAATAAAAATACTTATCTCATCAAGAGGCTGATTGAGGAACTCGGGCAAGACGAGATTAAGCTTTTTGATCCATGGAGTGATATTGAACTTCCTCAATCTCATAAATACTTAGTGCGAACCACTGGTGTTTATAAAAATGATTTAGACCTGATGATGATTTCGGCCTTGCCTCAAAACTCTGTCATAAATCCTTTACATTCTCTTAAGCGGTTTAGATCAAAGAAAGTTCAATATGAATGGTTTGATGAGATGAATATTTCATCCTTGCCTTGGCTCTATGTCAAAGAGGTGAATGAAATAACCATCGAGAAATTTGCCATACTGTATCCCCAGGTGTTGGTGAAGCCAAATTTTGGACAAGGTGGCTGGGGTATAGAGGTCTTCAATAAAGAAGGACTTCTAAAATGGTATAAAAAACAAAAGCGTTTAGCTGATCTAGATTTCATTATTCAGCCTTTTATTGCTGGGGCAGATGAGTTTCGGTATTTCTTTATTAAAGATCAGAGCTTCGTTCTCAAACGCATGGGAACGACCAAGGTTGCCGCAAATTTTCGTCAAGAAGGTAAGGCCGAAGTCTCCAAACTTCCTCAGGGCCAGGAGATCCTCGATAAACTTATTTTAGAGTCAGGCTGTCATTACGGAGTAGTCGATCTGCTTATAAAAGATCATGAAGTGATGATCCTTGAACTTAATTCAGTGCCCGGAGTTGAGCAACTCGAGAAAATTTCTGGAGTGAATGTGTCTCGCTTACTTTTAGAATCAATACTTTAGAATGACTCCTGCCAAGTTTTCTTGTCAGATTTTTAAAGTTTTCCCACCTTTGTTCCGATAGGTCCCTTGAACTCTAAGTTCTCTTTTTTGAGGGGCATCTATGTTAACTAGTTTTTCAGAATTTAAATATTATCAATCGTTTCGTGTTCCGGTTGAATCACGCGATGATATCATGTTCTTTGTAGAGCATGAAAATGATGCTGGAAAATTTGAGCCAATAGAAAAAGTTAAATTAATAGATGTGAGTATGACTGGATTAGGGTTTGTGACCTCTTTTCCCATGCCAATAGGGACAATACTCCGTTGTTCAATTCAATTTAAAAGAATTAGAATTGAGTTTGGCGCTAATATCGTACGTGCCTTCAAAGATGTAAATTCACAAGACGAAAGTATGAGCTATGGTGCCGAACTTGATAGTGAAGACTATGGGCATATGAAAAGATTTATTGAACAGTATATCCAGAGTTTATCACCAGAAAGGCTTAAAGAAAGTTTAGCTCATCTCGCTCTCTCTCAAAACCTTTCCTCTGAAAAAGAGGGCTTTGAGATGTTTTCTCTCTTGTTGTCTCTATTTAAAGACATCACTCAATTTGGGAATAAAGAGAAATTTGTTGAATCCATGCTTGAAGAGATTGTTCGTATTTTAAATGGTCAAAGGGCGAGTATCTTTTTAATTAATACCGAAACAAATGAATTAGAAGCCGTGGCCGCCTTAGGAATTGATAAAGAGCTATTAAAGTTTGATTATCGTAAAGGTATTGCTGGATCGGTTTTTACCACTGGAGTTTCTCTTAATATTGATTGCAAAACAGACAAGGTTCGCTTTTCAGAAGAAATGGATAAGATGACAGGGTTTGAAACAAAATCCATTATCTGTGGGCCAATCACTAATCGTGAAGATAAAATTATCGGAGTGATAGAAGTTCTTAATAAAAGAAATGAAGATCGATTCACGGCCGAAGATGAAAAAACAATGAAGGTTTTGGCACTCATTCTGTCTTCTGTTTTTCATCATTATAATCCCATTTCTGAGAAGTCTCTTATTCGCAGATTTTCTGCCCCATATGATCGAGAGTTTGCGTGGATTGGAAGATCTCCTCAAACTTCAGATATTCGTAAATCAATTGTAAAACTTAAAGACATTGATTCTGCTTTGCTGATTAATGGTGAAGTCGGGGTAGGTAAAAAACTTTTCGCTCGCATTGTTCATAATGAAGGTAAAAGAGGACTTGCTCCGTATTTCGTTATTAACTGTAAAGGAGTCGATCCACAATTTCTGGAGCGTGAAATATTTGGTGCTCCAGATCAGCAAAGTAAATTAGAAGAATGCATTGGTGGTTCTGTTGTTTTTGATGAGATTAGCTATATGCCGATTACCTTACAAATGAAACTTCTCAAAGTATTACAAGATAGAAGACTTCCACATTCTACAATTGGGCTAGATTTTAGGGCCATATTTACGAGCAGTCGTAATTTAAAACATTTGGTTGATGAAGAAGGTGCTTTTAATCCAGACTTATTTCAATTTATTAATGCAACAGAAGTCAATATTGAGCCTCTACGTAAGCGTCAAGGGGATATAGAAGATCTGGTTAGTTTCTTTTTGAAAAAAGAATGTAAAAAACAAGGGCTACTTTTAAAGGAATTTTCTGAGGAGGCCAAGGGACAATTACTAAATTATCCATGGCCGGGAAATGTTTCTGAGTTAGAAAAAGCGATTGAGAAAGCTGTACTTTACAATCCTAAGGCCCATATTATTGCCGATCTAGGTAGTAAAGCTTCACCTATAATTGATGTTACTAAGATGTCGAATTGTATGCTTGAAAATATTCCTCATGCTGATGATGCCTCTCTTCCTTTAAAAGATCGAGTGGCCCTAGTTGAAAGGGAGATGATCCTGGCAGAAATTAAGCGCCACAAAGGCAATAAATCTAAGGCCGCAGCAGCGATGGGGATTTCTAGAGAAGCTTTGAGAAAGAAAATGCTCATGAGTGATGAGATATTAGAGCAGCTTAAAAATCCTGGCCAAGCACCGGTGGTTCCAATTAAAGAAGCTGCATAATTTTACAGATCTTGCTTTAATTTATTTCTAACTTGTCGATAAGCCTAAAAAAGAGGTTTATTTGCAACACCTGGGCATTCTTCTGTCCAATTTTAGACTTATTGATTTGCTGGATATCGCAACGGTATCATTTATTGTTTATCGCTTCCTCGTCATTGTTCAAGGGACCCGTGCTTATCAAATGCTTTTTGGTATTATCTCATTAGGTGTTCTCTTTTGGGTAAGTCAGTACTATGAACTTTATTCTTTAAGTTGGATTCTCCAAAACTTTTTTGATTATTTGTTTATTATTTTAATTGTTCTATTTCAAGACCAAATCAGAAGTGCACTGGTTTCGATTAGTAGCGCTAAATTAATTGGAAAAAACGGGCATACTAAGTTTGATCAACAGATTGAAGAAGTGGTTGCAGCTTGTTCTGCTCTATCCAGAGAAAGAACAGGGGCCTTGATTGTCTTTGAAAAAAATCATGGACTGCTTAACTACTCATCAAGTGGAACAAGACTTGATTGTAGAGTTCATTCAGATATTATTTACTCCATTTTTCAAACCAAGTCTCCACTGCATGATGGGGCGATTATAATTTTTAATGGGATGATTCAATCGGCCGGATGTTTTTTACCACTATCTAAAAATGTTGAAATTGATCGACATTACGGAACAAGACATCGTGCTGCTCTTGGGATCACCGAAATCTCAGATGCTGTTGTTGTCACGGTCTCAGAAGAGACCGGAAGAATTAATATTTGTTATAATGGAGTTTTCCATTACATGGAAAATGAAGAACTTCTTAGAAAATATTTAAGAAAATTTCTTCTTGAAATTGATCGCATGGGCCCAGCTGAATATCAGGGGAAAATAGCATGATCATGAAGCGACAGGTGAAAAAACATTCGCTAAAATGGTTATCTGTTTTTGTGGCAGTTTTCCTTTGGATTTATGTTCTTAATTCTGAAAAAGTTAAATTTGAAAAAACAGTTCTTATTGATTACGTTTTACCCGAAGATTCAGTTTTTTCTGAAAGGCCAATTACTGAAGCGGTATTTCTTATTGAGGGCCCAAGGGCCTTTGTTAAAACGGTGATGCAACGAGATGATAAGTTGGTGATTGATTTACGCAAACATTATAAGCACTCTAATTTTTCAGTTGATATTAATCCTGCAGAATTAAATTTACCATTTGGGATGGTGGTGGAAAGAGTTCTACCACGAAAGCTTCCGATAAAATTCGAAAAAAAGGCTTCTAAAATTGTTCCTTTGAAGCTTCAATTCTCTGGAATCTTACCTGAAAGGCTTTCTTTAATTAGACCAGAAATCCATCCAGCGGAGGTGGAAGTTTCTGGGCCAAGATCCCTGATTGTAAAATTAAAAGAACTGCCGGTTAGGCCAATTGAGTTAGATGGCCTACTTGGCCATGATGAAATTCCACTAGAAGTTCAACTAAATGACGATAGAATTTCTTTACTTCCAGGGCAAGATTTGAAATTTACTTATGAACTCAAAGCATCAAGCTCAAATTTTAATTTAAAAAATATCCCCATCAAATTTTTGACTCATTCAAAAAAAGTGAAATCTGATATAAAACTGGCCCATTTAAAGCTGTTAGTACCTGAAAAAATCATAAAAAACCGATCAAATATCTCTTCCACTATCCAAGTATGGGCGGATATTCCTGAAAACTTCTATGGTAAGCAAGAAATTCCTCTAAAAGTCATTCTCCCGCCAGGTATCCATTTACTTGAAGTTACTCCAAAGAGCATTATTGTTAATATCGAATAAGATGATATATTTTATATAAATATTTCACTCTTAAAGTAGGTCAATAATGAGTCGTAAATTATTTGGCACGGATGGAATCCGAGGTAAGGCCAATACATATCCCATGACTGGAGAAGTTGCTTTTGTTTTAGGACGGGCCGTTACAAGTTATTTTCAGCAAACATCTTCAAAAAAACCACTTATCATTATCGGTAAAGATACAAGGCTCTCCTGCTATATGCTTGAGCAAGCTTTTTCAGCAGGTGTTTGTTCTCAGGGTGGCAGAGCGATTCTCACTGGACCTCTTCCTACTCCTGGTGTGGCCTTCGTTACTCAAAGTATGAGGGCCGATGCTGGAGTGATGATTTCTGCTTCTCATAATTCTTTTGAAGATAACGGAATTAAAATTTTTGATCGTACCGGACATAAACTACCAGATGAAATTGAGCTTGAGCTAGAGAAGATGGTGTTAGACCTATCGTTGATAGAATTACGAACTGGTGATCAATTAGGGAATGCCAAACGTTTAGATGAAGTGATTGGGCGTTATATTGTTCACACTAAAGCGGCACTTTCACCACAATATTCTCTAGAGGGTCTAAGAATTGTAGTCGATGGGGCCAATGGCGCAGGCTACAAGCTTGCACCGATGGTTTTTGAAGAACTAGGTGCTGAAGTTATTTCTCTAGGAAACGCTCCTAATGGAACTAATATTAATAAAATGTGTGGGGCCCTTCACCCTCAGATGTGTGCTGATGCAGTTTTAAAATATCGGGCCGATCTAGGTGTTTGTTTAGAT
Organism: Bacteriovoracaceae bacterium; assembly: GCA_050247975.1. GTDB lineage: Bacteria > Bdellovibrionota > Bacteriovoracia > Bacteriovoracales > Bacteriovoracaceae > Peredibacter. The sequence continues at coordinate 183,644 of JBFWTE010000001.1, read as the reverse complement.
GGTGATGGTGATCGACTCACAATAGTTTCTGGGAACGGAGAAGTTATTCATGGAGATAAATTAATTGGCCTATGTGGAAAATTTCTCATGGATAACCAAGAAATTGGCCCAACAAAAGAAGTTGTTGGAACAGTTATGAGCAATTTTGGCCTTGAATATTATTTTAAACAAATTGGTCTCAATTTCATTAGAACTCAAGTTGGAGATCGCTATATCGTAGAGCATATGAGGCAGTCAGGAGCCCTTTTTGGTGGTGAGCCATCAGGACATCTGGTTTTCAAAAAATACTCAACTACTGGGGACGGAATCCTTGCGGCCTTAAAGGTTATTGAGTCGATTAAATTTTATGATAAAGATCTTTCATCTTTAACTGATGAAATAGATTTATTCCCACAAAAAATGAAAAACGTTGTGGTGCAAAGAAGAGCACCGATAGAAGAAATTCCAGAAATTAAAAAAGCAATGGATCAGGCCACTAAAAAGTTAGGCTCAGAAGGAAGAATTCTTCTTCGCTATTCGGGTACGGAGCCATTACTCAGAGTGATGGTTGAAGGAAAAGATCCTAAATTAGTAGATCAGCTTTGTGATGAGCTATCAGATGTAGTAACTAAAGCGTTAGGATAGATATGAAATTTGCAAGATTGGGAGTGAATATTGATCACGTGGCCACATTGAGGCAGCAGCGTGGTGAATTTTATCCTGAAGTTGAAAGGGCCGCTGAAATTGCCTTGGCCACAGGTGCTCATCAAATTACGATACATTTGAGAGAAGATCGTCGCCATATTCAAGATCATGATGTTCCCACTGTTCATGAAATGTGCAAAAAATTTAAACTTCCACTTAACTTAGAAATGGGTTGCAGTGAGGAAATGGTTAAAATTGCGATTCAGCAAAAACCTGAATGGATTTGCCTTGTTCCAGAAAAAAGACAAGAGCGAACCACTGAAGGGGGCCTAGATGTTATAGACCCACAAAACTATGAAAAAGTTAAAAAGACTTGTCTTGATTTAAAAAAAGCAATTCCCCATACAAAAATATCTTTATTCGTAGAAGCAGACGAGCATGTTTTAGTGAAATGTCTGACTTTAAATGCAGATGCGGTAGAGATTCATACTGGTGAGTACGCAAAAGATTTTTTAAATAAAAAAGATATTCTCCATCATTTGGAAAAATACCGTAAAGGGGCCCTGCTGATTAAATCAAAAGGTTGGGGCTATCACGCTGGCCATGGATTGACTCTTGAATCTCTTGAGCCTCTTTTGCAAGAGGGCTCTTTTGAAGAATACAATATTGGTCATTGGATTATTTCTGAGGCCCTATTTATAGGTCTTGGCCATGTTGTCAAAGAAATGCTGACATTAATTAAAAAATATCCACTCAAAGGTGAAGCATGAGAATTGTCACTCAAGGAGAAATGAAAGAGCTAGAAAAACTAGCACAAACAAAATTTCATTTCCCAGAAAACCTAATTATTGAAAATGTCGCTTTACTAAGTGCTAAGGCGATTGTTGCCAAACTTGGAGATGCTCTCGAGAGTGGAGAACTTATTTTCTTAGTAGGTAAAGGAAACAATGGAGGAACAGGTCTGGCGATTGCAAGACACATGGCCTCGATGGGAATTGAGTCTCGCGCCTTTATTTTATTTGAAGAAAAAGAACTTTCGGTTGAAGTTAAAGATCAGCTCACTCGGGCCCGGGCCTATGGTGTGCGTGTTTCCTTTATCAATGAAATGCCTCCACTTGAAGCTTATTTTCAACAATATCTTGCACCTAAAATTATTGTGGATGCTATTTTTGGTACAGGTGTTCGACTGCCGCTTTCAAATTTCTTATATGATGTCATTCATTTCATCAATCAAGAGAAGGCCTATACCATTTCACTCGATATTCCTACTGGCCTTGAAGGGGATACGGGAAGAATGCAAGGCAATGCCATTCAGGCCGATTTAACTCTCGCGGTTGGACTTCCAAAACTGGGCTACTACCAGGCCGATGGTGAAAGATTAGTGGGAGAAGTTGAGATCATTCCTTCTGGTCTACCTAAACAAATTATTCAAATGGGTGGAGATAAGTTTTTAATCGATAAAGATTTAAAGCATGAACTTCCTCCGGCCAGAAATAAGTTTGGGGATAAAAAGTTATTTGGACACACCCTTGTTATCGGAGGATCTCACGGTCTTACCGGGGCCCTGGTTATGAGTAGTACGGCGGCCCTTAAAGTTGGTGCAGGACTTGTGACGGCCGTCACATGGGAACCACAGTATCAAGAATTTATTTCGCGTCTTATTCCTGAGGTAATGACGGGTTATGTTCCAAATGATCAAGGGAAGTGGGGAAGTCTTTTAAAGAATTTAGATAAGTATGATTCTATTGTTATTGGCCCAGGACTGGCCCGCTCAAATCGAGCAAGGATGCTGGTTCTTGAAGTGCTCAATAATTTCTCGGGCCCCGTTGTTCTCGATGCAGATGCCATTAACGTTCTTTCTCTAAGAGAAGATGCAGAGGTTTTTAAATTAAGAAATGCTCCCACTTTATTAACACCACACTTCGGAGAATTTAGTCGTTTTGCTGGCATACCTTATGAGGATGTAAAGCATGCTCCCTATGTTCATTTGAAAGAAGTGATTGAGAGAATTAATTGTACGGTTATTTTAAAAGGACCTTGCACTTACTTAGGTTTCACAAATGGTAAAACTTATTTTAATTTTTCACCTAATGATGGAATGGCCACAGGTGGGGTAGGTGATGTGCTGGCCGGAATTCTTGGTGGGCTTATTGGCCAAGAGGCCAATTTGAAGAGAAGAGATTCTCTCTACAATATTTATGAAAATCTAAATCGAACAATTTTGTTGGGAGTTTTAATTCATACTTGGTCAGGTAAATTTGCTGCAGAAAAATTAGGTGTAAGGCCAATGACTGCGACGAGTTTAATTGACGCTTTTCCAGAAGCCTTCAAGGCCTTGGATGACTTACTCAAGGAATAAAAAATGAATAAGAAACTTATTCGCGAATGGAAGAAGGTTTTTAAAAGTGATCTTCCCTATATCGTATATGAGTTAAAAGATCTTGCGAAGGTTCCGGCGATGATCATTTTAGAGGGAGATTTAGGGGCCGGTAAGACCACCTTTACTCAGACCTTTGTAGGCGAGCAAGAAATATTAAGTCCTACTTATTCAATTTTATCTGAGTGTAAGAATATGCTTCATGCGGATTTTTATCGAGTTGAAAAAAATGAGGATATAATCCAACTTGAACTTCCAATATATTTAGAAGATAAACAGTACTTCTTTGCAGAGTGGGGACTAAAGTTTGGTAAGCGATTAATGAGAGAGCTTCCAGAAAATTACAGTGCCTATTTATTAGAAATTTTTATTCATAAAGGTTCCCCTGATCTTGGAGAAGGTCCTTCAAGAGACTTCTATTTCTACTCTTTACTGGATGACTAATTTAATTTGTCGGAAACTTTTGCCGAGAGACAAATTAACACCGTCAACCATTAAAAACGGGTAGAATTCATTGAAATCATTACGTTTTTTACAGACCTGTTCTGCCCCTATTAAAAATAACATAAACAATTAGTTTTAAAAGTTGACGTGTGAAAAAAGAAACTGTCATACTATTTAGGAGATATTTAGTCTGGATTGTGATGAGCGACAATCCGTAATGATTAAATGCCTTCGGGTGACAAGGATGGTTTGGGATCCCGATAAAAAAATTACCAACTTTTTTGGATTTATGGAGGAAGACAATGAGACTTACATCTAAAGGACGTTACGCAGTTCGAGCTATGCTTGACCTTACTTTCCACTCAAATGGAAACCCAGTAAGACTACAAGAAATCTCAACAAGACAATCAATCAGCTTACACTATCTTGAGCAGCTTTTCAGAAAGCTTCGCACAGGTAAAGTTGTTAAGTCAGTTCGTGGACCTGGTGGCGGTTATGTACTAGCTCGCTCTCAGGACGAAATTTCAGTTAAAGACGTACTTGATTGCGTAGGTGAAAACATTAACCCTGCTCGCGATATTCTTGGCATTCCAAGTTCGGGTATCGAAATCATGAAAGATGAGCAAGGAAATGATATCAACGCTATCGTTGATACAAAAGAATTCAACCTAACAAAATCGTACTTCGAAAACTTAGGTACAATTATGCAAGATTATCTTGCTACAACAACTCTAGGTGACCTTGCTCGTAAGGGAACTGGAGCGTTCGGAGAAGCTGCTGCTAACACATCAGCAATGCGCACAAATGTAGGAGAAATGAACCAGTAATTGGTTTCTCTTAACCATAGTGCTCGAACGTCTTTACCTCGATTATAATGCGACATCACCACTCTCTAGGTCGGTTACAAACTGGCTTAAGAGTGGTGATTCTTTTTTTGCCAACCCTTCAAGTCAGCACTCAAGTGGCAAGGCCGCTCGAAAAATAATTAACGAAACTCGAGCTCACATTTATAAGACATTCAATCGCACTGAAAAAGAAACGAAGTTATTCTTTCATTCAGGAGCTACAGAAGGAATTTTTACTTTTGCTTATTCCTTCTCTGAAATGGCCCGACTCAAAGGTCAGGAACTTCTCATTTGCTATTCAAAAATCGATCATCCTGCGGTGACGAGTCTTGAGTCTCGCTACTGGGGACCTCATGTCCATTTTTTAGAATTAAAGCTTAATGATGATTTAAGTTATGATCACCCTTCAAACTTTGAGGCAATTAAAGATAAGAAAGATAATAATCCTGAGCTGATTATTCTGTATCATCATCTTTGGGTGCATAATGAAACAGGTTTTGTTTCTCCATTGGAAGATTTACAAAAATTAAAAACAATTTCTGATCTTTATCTTCATATTGATTCTGTTCAAGCTCCTGGAAAAATTCTTAATTGGCGGGAGCTTAAGGCGGGGGATGTCTTTACATTTTCGGCACATAAATTTGGCGCTTTTAAAGGCATTGGATTTTCTCTCTTCGATGCCAAACTTCCTTTTGCTCCCTTCATTACTGGAGGAGGACAGCAAAATAATCTTCGCTCAGGAACTGAAAATCCTCAGGCGGTAAAGAGCATTGATCTCGCACTGGCCGATTTAGAGGCCGTTGATGTCGCTGCTAATTTAAATCTGCGTGATGAGCTTGCTTCTTTTATAAAAAAAGAGCTCGCTGGATTAGGAGAAGTTTTAGAATCTAAAAATCATAACAGTAACACCATTTATTTTTATCTAAACAAATTACCATCGGATATTGCGCTTGCGCTTTTTGATATGAATGGACTTGAAATTAGTGCGGGCTCAGCTTGCTCTAGTGGTGCGGCCAAAGATAGTGCTGTGCTTTTGCAGCTGCATAAAAAAGATGTCGCAAAAAATGGTTTGAGACTTTCTATGGCATTCCAAACTTCAGATGCTGACTTATCGAAAATAAAAGAGCTCTTTCATAAAGTAACCGAAAAAATCAAGGCCTCTTAAGGCTTACTTTCACTAGCGAAAGTAAATTTCAATTTTGATAAATTTCTGAGAATTTCATCTTAATAAAAGACACTAGGGACATTGCTGAATTAAATTTCGTCGTTCTTCTGTGATTTTCCAAATAAAAAGTGCCCAATGAAGGGCACCTTTTTAAGTAAAGGAAATTCATGGAAGAATTGTCGAGGGTACTTATTCTCATCATCTTCTTGCTGCAGGCGACTGCAGTCTTGAAAATGATTTGGTAAGTTTTAGGGAGGAAGCAGCAACTTCCTCCCACCTTTTCAAATTCCAAAAAAATCGTAACAAAAAACGAAGGGGAGATCAACACCTCTTAGTTTTTTCTCTTATAGGTGTAGCTTACTTTGCCATCTTCGACTTTTCCGTTGATATTCATAAAAGGAAAGAAACCATTTGTTTTTTTAACGAGCTTGTTATCTTCAAAAATGGCATGAACCACTCCATTAAAGGCCTTGATTTGGTTCTCTGAGTTCACCGTGAGATCAAAATAGTGAAAATCTTGTAATTCAATATTTTGAATGCGAAATTTATTTTCGTCACTTTTACCAAAGTCAATGTTAATACTTTGAACTTCTCCTGTGGATTTAATTACTGCGAACCTTATTGAAGCTGCCTTAATTGAATTTCCTTCAATTTGAAAGTTCCCTTTCTTGTATTCAATACAAGCATAAAGTAATAAATTCATGTCTGAGTCATAGAAGCTCTCAGCGTAATCTGGTTCGCCGTTTTTTAAGCGGTGCCAATCATATAATTCTTGAACTACACCTTGAAATTCTATTTTATAATACAGCCTTTGCCCATTGAAACTCCCAATGTTGGCGGCCAATTTTAGCCTCTTAATATATTCCTTAATATCAGGAGTAGAGAGCTCTTCTGAAGCGAATGTTCCATTGATGTAGCGAGCGTATCTTGAGTCTGTCGCCCCTTCATTAATAAAGACTCTGTACCATGACTCATGGAGAACTGTGAGTGTTTGCTGATTGAGATCTAGTTGATTCCAAATACTATCAGCAATGGTGTAACGCTTGTCATCTTTAAAAACGGGTGTTCTTTGAGTCACTAGTTGATCTTTTTTGCAGCCAGCGGGAATGGTGATCTCATTCGAATCAGGAACATCTGAAAGAACGTCAGTAGTAAAATCTGTCTGAGTTAAATTAGTCTCTCCTGCATTTTTTTTGGAAATATCAGATTCAAGCTCTAGGGCATATTGTTCTACTAGTTTCCCTCGATACAGATCAATTTTTTTAATTCTCGCTGTAACAGCAAGAAGTTTCTCTTTCATGGTTTTTCCAGGAAGATCCAGAGTCATTTTTCTTTTTTCCATCTCCACATAATCAAGAAGCACTACTCGATCTGGGCAGACTACAGCGTCTCCGCCATTACCAACTTCTTTGGCGTGGGCGAAACCGGTTGTTAATATGATCGTTAAAATTAAAGTTTTCATTGGTTATCCTTTGTTAATTCGAAAAATTGAATTCCTAAACAGTAGACTGCGGTTTTGTTTTTATCCTGAGAAGCTTCCTGCTCAAATTCCCGCCGAAAATCACGAAGCTTTTCTTTAAATTCAGGAATCCTTTCCGTGCTAATTGCCATGATGTTTGAAGACATCTCTCTTGTGGGAACATCTTGCTCATGCAGGGCCTCGATGGCCTTTTTCATCATTTGGGTTTGAAACTTTTTAATTGAAATTGAAGGCACATCACTTGGTGTTGCTAAGAACTTAAACACGTCAACGAGGCGGCCGTCCTCTTCACGTACAAGATCTAAACTTTTCATGCGCACGATGGCCTCAGTTGCTTCAACAGAAGTAATACCTAAAATGTTAGCAATCCAAATGGGATCATTTTGAAAATCTTGAAGGTAGGTAAGCTCAAGAATAGCAAAATGATACCATTCAGCGATGACTCTAAAGTATTCCAAATGAATTTCAGAAAAATGCTTGGCCTCACTTTTATAGTGTTGCACTTTTTCTTTGAATTTAATTCTTTCTTTGAAACTTCTGGAATGTAGTGCACCTACCGAACTACAAAACCATTGCTTCTTGCTTTCATCAAATTTCAATTTTTTGGAAATATCTTCTGCAATCTCGATTGAGATTCCTTGTTTCTTGCTAAGAATTTGAGAAAGCCTCGGGGCCGGCAAATTTAAATCTCTGGCATAGGCCCTTAGTGAATAGGAGCTATTGACCATCTTTCGGCGTTCAAATTCTTCATTCAATAAATCGTGATAACTAGAGTATTGCATGGGAACTTAATTAGCATTGAGTAACGCCTGACTCAATATCTCAAGTAACAAAGTGTTATGTGAGAAAAGTAACGTGAAAGAATTACCTACTCAAGCAATCCAAAAATGAGGTTTATAATCTTAACCTATGGGAATGTTAGATAGAATTAAACGTCGACAGTTAGATGGCTTTAAAGAATTTGTCCAAAATTTGGAGACCACTGGTGGTGTAAAGAAGAATCAAATCTTCACTGCTGGTGTATTGGAAGATCCTATCTTTATGACCTGGGTGATGAAAAATCTTCGAACCTATGATGATTTTATGAAGTTAAATGCGGATGACATTGAGTCTGTCCTTACTCATCAAGAGCAAATTCTATCTATGTTTGCTAAGTGTATTCATGGACAGGATGAAGTGATGAAAGAGCTTGAAGGAACAATCCCGAGACTGGTTTCAAAAATTCGTGATGAAATCTCTTATCTCTCTTCTGTTACTCCTCAAGAGCGAGATGCAGCGAAAAGTTTCATTTTAAATACGGCCAGAAAACTGCAAATGGAGGAGAAAATCCATGGATTTAAGTGGCTATTGCCTCCGATGGATTTGTTTTATCCAAAAAATTATAAAGACGGTAAAGTAAGCATTAAATATGAAAATGGTATTCTAGCTGCTGAAGGTGATTATCTAAAGAACCAAAGAGTAGGTGCCTGGACTCATTTTTATGAAAATGGCAAAAAAATGGCCCAAGGTGATTATCTCAATGGGCTTAAGACTGGTGTTTGGACTTTCTTTTACATTAATGAATCGATGCGTTCGAGAGGCCAGTACAAAGAAGATCTCAAGCACGGAGAGTGGAGTGAGTGGGATAAAAATGGTGCTGAGACAATCTCAAATTATAGTGAAGGTGTGAAGAGTGCCTAATCCTCTTCAAAACGCACGTCTTCTAGAATTTTAACTCCATCAACAATTCGCTCAGTTTTTTCTTCGATGAAATCGAAACGAATTGGCTCTAACTCATCAAATTTTTCTTCAAAAGCAATGGTAATAGTTTTTGGAGCGATCTCTTTTAAAGAATTAAGATAGTAGTGTTCTCCGAAGAGTTCTACTGCTTGTTCATCCAGAGTTACATGTCTAAAGTCAGACTCATCAATCAGAGGATTATGAGAGGTGTTTTTAACGATAATGGCACCTTGAATTTTTTCTTTTGGCAGATCTTTAGTCACTCCCCAAGTCGCTAGTGGGAAATAATCTAAATGAAAAGTTGAATTCCCATAGGTCAGACGACGGGGCACTATTAAGCGCTCAAGAAATTTACGAGTCGTTTCATCCTTTGCTTTTCTGGCCAGCTTTTCGGCGAGCAAGGAATCTTCAATTCTAATAATATAGTGGTCAGGTTTTTTGGTGGACCTAAAAAGAATATACTGAAAAGCGATACTAAAAAGAGTAAAAAGCTTTTGTTGGTCAAGGTGAATATGTTTGGCCGGACTTTCAACTAAAGTCTTCACAGCTTCGTATAGGGTTGATTTATCTAGATCTTTCTTACTATTCATACCCAAATATTTCGTTCAAAAATAAGCTTTTGGCAATAAGCAAAAATCACTCTCAAGTAGGGGAAATTAATTGACGAATCTTAAGCCCTTACATTATGATGCAGGCTAAAAATTTTTATAATAGGCCAACATTCAACTTTTTGGAGTGCAGATGATTGACAAGAACTTGCCAAAAACCAGAAACATTGGGATTTCAGCCCACATTGACTCTGGTAAGACAACACTATCTGAACGTATCCTTTTTTACTGTTCTAAGATTCACAAAATCGAAGACGTAAAAGGTGGAGGCGCCGGGGCTACCATGGACCACATGGAGCTTGAAAGAGAGAAAGGTATTACGATCACTTCAGCTGCAACAACAGTTGAATGGACCGGTATCGATAAAAAAGGAATTAGCTTCGCTGAAGGCGACCAGAAAGCAATCAAAATCAACTTGATTGATACTCCGGGACACGTGGACTTTACTGTAGAAGTAGAGCGTTCTCTACGCGTTCTTGATGGAGCAATCCTAGTTCTTTGTTCAGTTGCTGGTGTTCAATCACAGTCTATTACTGTTGACCGTCAGATGAAGCGTTATCGCGTTCCTCGTATGGCCTTCCTTAACAAGATGGACCGTATGGGTGCTAACCCTTATAACGGCGTAAAAGCTCTTCGTGAAAAATTAAATCACAATGCAGTTCTCATGCAGATTCCTATTGGATCTGAAGAAAACTTCAAAGGTGTTGTAGATCTTATCACTATGAAGGCCTACTATTTTGATGGCGATAACGGCGAAAATGTACGTGAAGAAGCTATTCCTGGTGAATTAGCTGATCAGGCACAAAAAGCTCGTGAAGAAATGCTTGATGTTGTTTCAGCTTTTGATGACAACATGATGGAAGCTATCCTTGAAGGTAACGAAGTTACTGAAGAGCAAATCCACGCTGCAGTTAGAAAGGGTGTAAACTCTTTACAATTTACTCCAGTGTTCATGGGTTCTGCTTTCAAGAACAAAGGTGTTCAATTACTTCTTAACGCTGTTGCTCGTTATTTACCATCTCCTGCATCATGTGAAAAACCTAAGGCGATTGATTCAAAAACAAATACAAAAATTGATCTTGTTCCTGAATTCGATAAGCCACTTGTTTGTATGGCGTTCAAAATTACTGACGAACAGTTCGGTCAGTTAACTTATACTCGTATTTACCAAGGTACTCTTAATAAAGGAGATACTCTAATCAATACACGTACTAAGAAAAGAGTGCGCGTAGGCCGTATCGTGCGCATGCACGCTAACGACAGAGAGAATATTGATTCAGCTTCAGCTGGGGATATCATCTCTATGATTGGTGTAGACTGTGCGTCTGGGGATACTTTCGTCTCTGAAGATGGAAACCAAGAGCATCTATCTTGTGAAGGTATGCACGTACCTATACCGGTTATCGAGCTTTCAATTAAAGCTAAAGATAAAGATGCCCAAGCTCGTATGTCTAAAGGTCTTGCTCGATTCATTAAAGAAGACCCTACATTCCACCTTTTCACAGATGAAGAATCTGGTGAAACACGTATTGCTGGTATGGGTGAGCTTCACCTTGAAATTTATGTTGAACGTCTTAAGCGTGAATATAAAGCAGAAGTTGAAATCGGTGCTCCTCAAGTTAACTACCGTGAAACTATCCGTGGCGAAGCTAAATTTGAATACACTCACAAGAAGCAATCAGGTGGTTCGGGTCAATTCGGTAAAGTTGCCGGTAAGATCAGACCTCTTGCTGCTGATAGAAAAGAAAGAGAAGATCAAGTATTCCGTTTTGTTAACGAAATTAAGGGTGGTGTGATCCCTAACGAATTCATTCCTTCGTGTGAAAAAGGTTTCAACGATGTAATGAACAAGGGTCCTCTTGCTGCATTCCCAGTGATCGACGTTGAAGCTTTCCTACAAGACGGTCAAGCTCACGACGTGGATTCATCTGATATCGCTTTCCGTATTGCTGCACGTATGGCAATGAGACAAGCAATTAAGGATGCTAACCCAATTCTTCTTGAGCCAATCATGAAAGTTGAAGTTGAGACTCCAAACGATTACCAAGGTTTCGTTATCGGGGATCTTTCTTCTCGTCGTGGTGTGATTCTTGGATCTGAAACAACTGATACAGGGGATGCGATCATTAACGCTCACGTTCCACTTTCAGAAATGTTCGGTTATGCAACAGTTCTTCGTTCAGGTACGGCCGGTAAAGCTGGTTACTCGATGGAGTTTGCTAAGTACGAAGCATGTCCTTCTCACGTTCAAGAGAAAGTTATGGCGGCCCGTAAAGATAAACTTGCTGAAAGAGCTGACTAAAAGTTTTGATTTTTCACTTTCGCTAGCGAAAGTAAATAGAGGCCCAGAGAAATCTGGGCCTTTTTATTTTTATCTATTCAACATTACAGATTACATAATCTAAAACTTGAAGTTTATCTTCGTACACATTTGTACTTCTTGATATTGTCTTTTTTAATTTGCCATTTGTATCAAAGTATAGAGCGTCTCTTTGAACATGTTTTCCACCAGCAATTTCATTCTCGTTAGTGATAACAACAATTTTGTCTTTGTCATCGAATTCAACTTTGGCACCCTCTAGATTCAGTTTCAGAGTGGAGTGGTCACTTGTCACAAAATAGATTTGTTCCTTTTGGGCATTTGTGCATTCAAAAGCTTTATTGCGGGCCCTTTGGTTAATTTCTTCCTTAATCTGATCGATTTCATTACCTTTTAATTCACGGGCCAGTAGCGGGAAAGAGCTGATAATCATGATTAAGAGAGTAATTGCTTTCATAAGTGACTCCTTTTTATTGAAGGATATCTTCAGATCCGAGATGATTGTTCATAGTTGTAAATAGGATGGGCCGTGTCCAAACTTTAGATACTCAGTTTTTGAGTTTCGATTGTATTTATTACTTAATGGGCAAAGTTCTTATTCAGATTTTTCTATAACAGGTTAAGCTTGGAGTAATTTTTAACCTGGAATAAAATTATGAAGGCCACCATTCTCTCCTTATTTTTGATGATGAATTCAGCTTATGCACTTGATGGTGGTAAGATTGTGGGTCGGCTGCTTTCAATTACATTCTTGCCAACTGGGGTCATAGGCGTTACGGCCGGCTGTACCATGGCCGCTAAAGATAACAAATCATCAACATCGATTCCTGGATGTATGGCCAATGGAAGTGTTGTTCTCACTGGCATAAAGTCTGAAAAAGAACTAGAAACAGTTAAGGCCGATGCTATTGCCTATCAGGTTAATGGGGAGGAGAGTATCACTCTTCTGTCCGTGGTGGATGAACTTCAGGAAGGTCTAAAGGCCCAAGATTTGGATTATTCAAGAGAAGAAATCATCGATCTGCTCACACTTTTGTAATCATCACCCCGCGTTTGAATAATTTAAGTTTACACATAGTTGTTTAAATATTAGAAATACTTATAATTACTATAAGGTATTAATATGATTGAAACATCTATGCTCCAGGTGCTTATTGCACTATCTCACAATGAGAATATTTCTAAAGCGGCAGAAGAGCTTAATGTGACTCAAAGTGCTGTCTCTCAGGCCCTAAAAAATCTTGAGGCCAAAGTAGGATTTCCTGTTATCACTCGTCAGGGAAAGTCAGTGACTCTTACTGATCAGGGCATGAGGCTTGCTAAGGTGGCCAAGCAATATTTTAAAAGAATTGAAGAGACGATTGAGCAGATTCACATGGAGAATCATCAAATCAAAGGTCGACTTCATGTTGGCTCGCTCTATGGCCTAGGAAAAACATGGCTCTCAAGTCGCGTTCTAGACTTTCTAAAGAGCTATCCTGATTTAGAAGTGATACTTTCAATGGATTTTCCTGAAACTGTGATTAAGAAATTTGAGCACCATGAAATTGACTGCTTGATTGTGCCAGATCATTTGGTGCCGGCCTTTGCAGAAAAAAAAGAACTTCATTCAGAATACACAACACTGGTTTTTCCTACTTCTGAAAAATTTCCCATTAATTCAAAAACTGAACTCAAGGAAATACTGAGCTATCCGGTGATCTTTTATGAAAATAATGATCCGAATTTTTATCGTTGGTGTAGAGAAAAATTTGGAGTCGTGCCAAGAAATATAAAACCGCGTTTGGTAGTCAATTCGTTTGGGCAAATGCTTCAAGCAGTGAGTGAAGGGCTTGGGATTGCGATTGTGCCAACTCACGTCTTAAAGCGTTCTTATTTTAAGGCTAAGGTACAAACAGTTGGGCCTGAATTTGAAATTTTAAGTAATAAGGTCTCTTTTGCTTATCATGCCGATGAAGCTGAAAATTATAAAATTAAAGAGCTTTATAAATTTCTTTTAGAAACGGCCAAAGATCTTTAAGGGTTTCATTTGAACTTAGATCAAAGAAAACTTTTTTCATTACTGCCTAATTTTTTTGTTTCCATTAACCAGGAGCTTAGCTTTCAGGGATATTTACTGACTCTGGTTGGGGGCGTGGTTCGTGACTACTTCTTGAATGGGCATTTAGGGAAAGATTGGGATATTGAGCTTTCCCACGAAACTCTTGCTTGGAGTGAGCATCATTGGAAAGAGCTAGGAAAAAATCTCAGTAAGTATGGTAGGGTGAGTTTTTTACCTTATGAGGTGATTCGTTTAGAGCTTCATGGACATCAATTGGAGTTTTCTCCTCCAAGACAAGAGAAGTTTAATGAGAATTGGAAAAGCGAAGGGCATAAAAACTTCTTGGCCACTTTTGACTATAAACTTTCTTTTGATCAAGCAGTTAAAAGACGAGATTTTTCTATAAATGCCATTGGGATGCGAGTGCATACAAACTCGGTGGAAATCTTGGACCCTTTAGATGGGCTAAGACATTTAAGAGAGAAGACTCTGCATTATTGTGGTGAGGATTTCGAAAAAGATCCGGTTAGGTTTTTACGAGCACTGCGCTTTGCTCTTAAATTTAAATTTTCGTTATCTTTAGAATTAGAGCATATTTTAGAAAGAATGCCTGTTTTGGTGACTCCAAGTTATCTTTGGAGTGAGATGAAAAAATCTCAAAATCCTCTTGGGTTTTATCTTACGCTGCTGCCTTGGCAGAAATTTCATCCAGAGATGCAGCTGCCTGTAAAAGAAATTTCACAGACCCAGCAAGAGATTCTTAAAAAAGTTCTCTTTGATCCATTCTCTCAGGAGTGTTGGATTTTGGCCTTAGAGTGGGTGGAGCTTCCATTTGAGAATTGGCAGAATTTTTTTAATTTGAGTTCTGATAATTGCAAGCGGATCACCAGGTGGGGAGCGAACTCTAGAAAATTTCAGCATATCTTCCCGGAAAAATTTCATGGAGAGTTTGAAGAAATAATCAAACAACCCGAATTTGACCAATTGTTTGATTGGTATTTTTCTGGAAAACAAATTTTACAAAAATACCCAGAATTACCATTGATGAAGATGATTGAGGAATATCTTCCTCATTGGATTCATCTTTTTCGTTACGAACCCTTAAAAGATGTTAAACATATAGATCCTCCGCTGAGGGCCAAGTATCAAGTTTGGAATTTATGTCAGAGATTGTAGTTAGAAAGTTGGTTGACTTACCTGAAGTTCAGTCACAAATAGATGACATCTTTTTTGAGAGTTCCACCAAAAAAGAATTTAAGGATCAAGCAGAAAAAGAGGCCTTTCATTGGAAGTATGTAGGTTTTTATCTTAAAAATTTTCCAGAACTCACCTTAGTTGCTTATGCTGATAAATTGCTGGGATATATCTTAGGCTCTCCCTCTACAAGAAGAGAGGATCTTTATCTGATTCAGCCTCATCTATCTATCTTTGAGGATTTATTTGAGCTCTTTCCGGCCCATTTACATATCAATTGTCATTTTGAGGCCAGGGGTCTGGGTATTGGAGGAAAACTTTTAGAGGCCTTTGAAGCAGAATTAAAGACCGCGGGAGTGAAGGGCCTTCACATTATGACGGGGACTGAGTCGTTAAACCGCAATTTCTATATAAAACATGGGTTTCATTTTCAGGAAGTCCGCTCATTTCAGGGTAATCCCATTCTTTTTATGGGGAAAAATCTATAATTTTCTTACTTCAGTTTTCTGTGTGTCATGCTTGTGCCATAAGACTTTGACAGTCTCAATTGTGGGCCCTAACCTATTATTTGAACTTTTCTAAGGGGTATGAGTGAATTGGCCTTTTCTATTAATTGCTTTTTGTTCAGCTAGTTTTGCTGCTGAAAGTACACCAACTGCTCGATTAAACCAATCCTTGGCCTTTGCTGATGATCTTCAATTTGAAAATCTTGAACTTGCCATTAACCGTCAACTCGCGGCCTATGAACGATCTCCTCTGGCAGGAAAAATTCTTTTTGGTGGAAGAAGTTACCCGAAAACGATTTTAAAAGATTCACTAATTTTATTTAAGCAATTGGCCTTAGAAGCAAAAGATTGTTTAAAAAGCTCAACCCCTGCCACTTGTTTGGCAAATTTTAATGCTCAGATCAATAAGAAGTTCACAATTTATGTTCCGATTCCTAGTAAAGGTGCTTTTGGTTTTAGACAAAAAGCTGCGACCAAGTTTACCTCCTATTATTCGCCAGATCTTTCTGGCTCAAGAGTGCCAACTGAACGCTTTAAGCGTCCTATTTATAGAATGCCTGATAATCCAAAAGAGCAAAATTATACTCGGGTGGCCATCGATTACCGTGGGGCCCTAAGTGGTAAAGGTTACGAGATCTTCTGGGTGGAGGATTCTTTTTTTGATCTCTATCTTCTCCATGTTCAAGGAGGGGGAAGGATAAAAATTCATAATGAGGATGGAACTGAGGAAGTCAAATATCTTTCTTATCAAGGTAAGAATGCTCGGCCATTCCAAATGATTTATAAATACCTTCTGCAAATGAACTATCTTCAAGACGCCAGCATTGAAAATCAGAGAAAGTTTTTAGAAGTGCATCCTGAAAAAGAAGAAGAAGTTTTTGCAAGCTGCCCATCTTATGTTTATTTTAAAGAATCTGCCGAAGAGCCTGTGGGGCTTGATAGTATCCCTTTAACCGAAGGCAGATCACTTGCTATGGATAGCCGCATTTATAAAACAACGGGAATCATTAATTTTGTCAAAACTCTTCGTCCCTCTGGACTTGATGCCAACGGGAAAGTAGTTAAGTCTCCTTATTCAAGATTTTATATTGCTCAGGATACTGGGGGAGCGATTCGTGGAGCCGCTCGCTGTGATCTTTATGCTGGCTATGGTCCTCATGCTGAATTTGTTGCCTATAATACGAATGATCAGGGTGAGCAATATTTTCTGATTAAGAAATAAAAAAGGCCCCTGTGAAAGGGGCCTTAATCGTTATTTTACCAAACGGAACATCTTTTCTTGTTAACCATCTTCGAGTCTTCGCTACACTGAAATGTATCGCTAAATTCTGGAAGGTTCACTAGCACACCATTCACTCGGAACTCTGGAAGTGAGTGAGGATTGGTTTGAGCTTGCTTCTTCGCATATTGTGGACGAAGTTTCGCACACCAGATTTGAGCAAAGGATGCAAAGAAGGCCTTCTTATCTTCAACTGTTAAATCTGGTTTCGCTTTCAGGAGAGCTTTATAAGCGAGTTTTACACCACCAAGGTCGGCGATATTTTCACCTAATGTCAGTTTACCATTTAAGTGAGTGCCATCTTCAATCGAGTAGGCATCGTATTGTTCTACGAGACATTGGGCACGCTTTTGGAATTCTTCAGATGAAAATTGGCTCCACCAATTCTGTAAATTACCGTCTGAATTGTATTGGCTTCCTTGATCATCAAATGCATGGCTTAACTCATGTCCGATAACTGCTCCAGTTGAGCCGTAGTTCGCCATTAGTGTATCATTGTCAGAGTAGTGAGGAGCACTCAGAATTCCGGCCGGAAAAGCAATCTCATTGGCCGTTGGTTGGTAGTAAGCATTGAGTGTAGGAGCGGTCATGCCCCACTCTGAGCGATCAACTTCTTTTCCTATCTTACCGATACTCTTCATAAAGCTTATTTCTGTTGCTTTCATAGAGTTTTCAAAATAATTATTGGAATTGACTTCATAGTTTGAATAATCAGTGATCTTGTCTGGGTAGCCAATTTTTCTACCCATATGATTGGCCTTGCTATAGGCACCTTCTTTAGTTTCTTGATCCATCCACGCAAGTCCGCCGATACTTTCTTTGAGGCTTAAAATGATGTTATCAATCATCGCATTCACATTGGCCTTGGATTGTGGTGAAAATCTAACAGCTTCGATATAGGCCGCCCCTAAAGCATCACCCATGACACCATCAACATAACTTACGCAAGATTTCCATTCATCCTGTCTTTTTTCAAGGCCAAGCATGTACTTACTTCTAAAGTTAAATTCTTCATCGCTGAGTTTTTGACTTGTTTCTGAAGCGTAGGCATTTAAGATCATCCACTTTGTATATAATTTAAAATCTTCTAAACTAGATTGAGAAAGTATGCTGTCGAAACCTTTCAAGTAATTTTTTGAAGTGATTGAAATTTTCTCTTTTTCGGAGAGATTAATTTTATCAAAATACTCATCCCAATTGAAATTTTGCGAGAGTTCTTTGATTCCTTCAGCTCCAATTTTATTATAGGTTATTTTAGGATCGTTATATTCCTCAGGTAGAAGCGAAATTTCTGCAAATTTCTTTTCTACATCGAAAACTCTTTCAGCGATAGAATTTGATTCTTCAACTGAAGAGTCTTGAGCAAGAACAAACAGCTTGGAAATATATTGTTTGTAGGCCTCTTGATCTTTTAAATCTTTTTCTCCTGATCGAGAATAGTATCCTTTTTCCGGTAAGGTAAAGCCATTTTGATCAATGTAGCCGATGTTTTTTTGAGCATCCATTTGATCTGTTCCACCACCAATTGAGAAGAAAACGAATACGCCTTTTTTATGGAGTTCGGCCGTAAGGCCAGAGATTTCTTTAACAGATTTAATTGAGTCCACTTGAGAAAGTAATTCTTTTAATTGTTTTACTGTGACTTCTTGATTCACAAACTTGTTCATACAAGAGTTGTAGAGTTTTCCAAGTTTATCTGCATATTGAACATCCGGTACATAGACCCCATTTGAATATCTTTCTAATATTTCTTTAAGAAGCTTTTTGTTATCATCTTCTCTTTCAATAAATCTCATGAAGCGTGGTTTGTCGGCCGGAATTTCATTGTTTTTAAGCCAGTTTCCACAGGCATAAAGATAGAAGTTGTCACAAGGGTTGATAGATTGATCAATTAGACTTGGATCCATCACAACTGAATCGGCCATGATGTTAAAAGATAAAAGACCTAAAGATGCTAGTGCTAACTTTTTCATTGATACCCCTTTGATAATGGAGACTTTAATACAAAGCTGATGCCATTATTCTCAATGAGATTTTAGGTGTTTAGAAGCTCAATTTGTAAAATGAATAGGCACTGTCTAGTTTTTAGACAGCTAAGGAGTCGAAGTCTTTGTACCGATATGATTTTATTAATTTAAAGGTATCTTATGAAGGTATTGTTTTTGGCATTCTTTTTATCTGCAATCGCAATCGCCGATTCAGACAAACAATGTATCGAGCAGTTAAATCAAGTTCAGAATAAAGTGTCACAATTATTAAACCCACAGAATCTTGATTGTAATGAGTTCGATGCTTGTGAAGATTTGTATGGGGCCACCTGCTTAGATAAGGATGGTAATTTTAAAAAAGACTTTAATTTAGATGAGGAGACTCAATTTCATATTGAAGAGGCCCAGCAAGTTGCAGCTGAAGCTTTAGGTAAAGAGAATATTTTTGAGGCCTATTTTGATTTTTTAAAAAGTAATGGTTTTGAAATAAAAGATGAACTAACAGATGATCAACGAGATGAGCTTCTCAAGAATAAGGATATTTCTAACTTAGAAAGTTATTTCAAAGGATTTGAGCAATGTCGTCTCGAGCAAGTCGATACAAGTTCTTTAAAAAATCCTGAGGCCGAAGGTAAAACGCTATTTTATTTCCAATCAGTGAAAGAATCAAAAGAGAAGTTTGTACAATATTATGCTGACTATTTA
The DNA here is from genome assembly GCA_050247975.1 of Bacteriovoracaceae bacterium. GTDB lineage: Bacteria > Bdellovibrionota > Bacteriovoracia > Bacteriovoracales > Bacteriovoracaceae > Peredibacter. Next base: position 164,349 of record JBFWTE010000001.1, on the reverse strand, counting down.
GAGAAAAATCAGAACTCATCTATTGCCTCATCGATTCAGGAAAAATATAAGCAAGCTCAGGATGAACTTATTGTTGCCACCAAAGATTATGAAGAGGTCAAAAAGCTAAAAGGTGAATACAATACAAAGTTAAGTCAGCTTTATTCTTCGAAAAATTCTGAATTAATTCAATCAATAGACACTAAGATGAAAGGTTTAAAATCTTTCTATGCTCAAAATATGAGCATCTTTTATTCAGATTTGGTTCGAAATTGTTCTAATGCTCCAAATACTTTAAGTATGACGAAAGAAAAAATTAATAGGGATGTTGAAGCTTCTCAAAGCTCTCCTATGAAATATATAATGAATCCCATCCTAAATAATCTCAATTTTGATAGAGTTTGCAATAAAAGGAATATTTATCAAATTAAAAGTCTATTGGTTAATGTTGAGCGATTCGATGACCAAAAGAAGAAAAAGATAGTTTCTGAAATCCTGGATGCCAACTTTAAAGATGTTATAGAAATGCAAAATTTTTCACATTCTTATTTTTCAGCAATTTCAGAAAATAGTCTTAATACTAATGAACAGACAGATTTCTCTAAATTAAGTTCAGAATCCTTTGCTTTATGTGAGACCAATAAAGATGTTTATAAGAAGCAATATGTAAAACTCTATGATCAGTTCTTAGGGAATGTCGCTAAATCTAGACCTGTGGTTGAATGGGTGGTTAAAAATGCATTTAGTGCTGATAAAAAAGTCATTGTAGATAAGGTATTTAATCAATCAAAAAAATTAATAGCAGAGATGCTTAAGGATTTCAATATACCCGGTCCCAAATTAAAGATCATCCTTGAACAATATCAAAAAATGTCCTACTTTTGGGCCAGCTCTCCCAGTAATTCTCTCTTCACTAAAGATAAAGATTTTGCACTACCTGTTTTAGATTTTTATAATTTTAGTCCGTATGATAGTGGCTTCTATCTATTTTTTATGGATCCGACCCTGAGTTCTCTCAATGAAATTAATGCATACTATGAACCAAGAACACAAAATGGGGTTGAAGTTAAAAATGAAACGATTAATCTTAATCCGGCCGTTAATTTTTACGCCCAAAAGGACCCCATTGGTGTGATGATGGTCATTGCTCATGAGCTTGGGCATAAAATTGGACCTAAGGTAAGTAAGTTAAATGGTCACGATTTAAGGGGTAACTATCAAGTACTTTTGGATTGTTTAAAATCTAAGAGTTCAATTAAAATGAGTGATTTTCAAGAAGATGAGGTCTTTGCTGATTGGGTTTCGGCCAATGTCTTAGGAAAATATATTGCATCTTTACCAGAGAAAGAAAGAAAAAAAGCTGTGTTAAATATCAGTAGTTTTTTCTGTGAAATGGGCCATAAAACATTTTATACAGATGAGGAGATCAAATCGAAATTTGATTCACATCCTTTAGAAATTTTAAGAGTTAACGGTATCTTTGGATCTAATACTCTTATAAGAAATGCTCTCGGGTGTAAGCAGGATTCAACTTTTAAGGAATGTAAACTAGGAAATAAAAAATGAAAATATTCTGCATCTTATTTTTTTTACCATTCATTGCCGAAGCAAAAAATGTACTTAAAATAGCTACTAATAATTCAACAGTAATCGTTAAAGAAAATGTTAAAAAGTTTAGAGTGGATTTTACGAGAGATTCAAAATTGATTTCAAGGGATATTTCTGAAAATTATCTAAAAAGTATCGAAGATCGATTGGTTAAAATTCAACTAATGCTTCCGAAAAAGAAGTGCCTTACATCTGCCATTAGTATTGATTTGTCTCGATTAGGAGATCAATTCGTGATCTGCCAAGAAGATCAAAAAAATGTCCATGAAGTGAAAGGCCTGATGAACTTACTTGCAAAAGACTTTCACTTAATAAAAAAATAGATTTTGTAAGCAGACTTTTTCATATCTGCTCACAAAGAAATATTACTGATCTCGAAAGCGTAAAATCAAAATATCTAATTAGGCCGGATTTTGTGAGTCAAAAAAAATCACCTCGATTTGAGGGAAATCTTTTTTGATCTTATCCATTAATCGTTGAATCCCAAATTTTTCAGTTGCATGATGACCACCAGCAAAGAAGTGAATGCCTGCTTCAATAGCATCATGCCAGTTGTATTCTGAAATCTCACCTGTGAGATAGGCATCGAGACCATCTTCTTGGGCCTTGTACCATTCATTGTTTGCTCCTCCGGTGATAATCCCAATAGATTGAATCTTTTTATTTTCATCAGAAGAGGCGAGAATAATATTGTGATTTAAAATTTTATTTAATTTTATTTTCAGTTCACTTGCTGTGAGAGGAGTTTTAAATTTTCCTTTAACACCAAGTGGGGCCTTCTTGTGAAGTGCAAAAGGCTGAATATCCAAAAGCTCAAGCTCCTTACCTAGAGCGGCCGCATTTCCGACTTCCAAATGAGCATCCAGGGGAAGATGATAGGCCAGGAGATTGAGATCGTTTTTTACACACATTTTAAGTCTTTCACCCCATGGGCCTGTCACAGTTTTGGCACCCTGGTATTTCCAAAAAATTCCATGATGCACAATTAATCCATCTGCACCCCAGCTTAAAGCTTGTTGCATGGATTCTTGAGTGGCCGAAACGGCGAAGGCCAGGCGTTTGAGCTCTTTTTTACCCTCAATCTGCAGGCCATTAGGAGCATAATCATCAAAGAGCTCTGGTGTTAAAAGAGCGTTGAGGTAATTTAGTAGTTCACTTTGGCCAACAGTCATGTCATTTCCTTTTCAATTACTTCTCATTTTAATACAATTTCACAGTCTAAAACAAAGGATATCCTTATGAAATTTAAACCAGGTCTTGTTTTTGGAAGCGCTCTTCAAGATCTTTATCAGTACGCCAAAGAAAATAAATTTGCTATCCCGGCCGTGAATGTGATCGGGACAAATTCAGTTAATGCTGTGTTAGAAACTGCCAAGGCGGTGAATTCCCCGGTGATTATTCAGTTCTCAAATGGAGGAGGGCAATTTTACGCTGGAAAAAATTTAAAACTAGAAAATGATAAAGCGGCCGCTTTAGGTGCGATCTCTGGTGCTCACCATATTCATCTTATGGCCGAATACTATGGTGTTCCTGTGGTAGTTCACACGGATCATGCTGCCAAGAAGCTTCTTCCTTGGATAGATCATATGCTTGCCGCTGGTGAAGAAAATTATAAAACGCACAAGCGCCCATTATTTTCTTCTCATATGCTCGATCTTTCCGAAGAGTCTTTGGAAGAGAATATTGAGATTTCTCGTAAGTATTTTTCTCGCATGAATGCTATTGACACTGGAATTGAAATTGAGCTTGGTGTGACTGGTGGAGAAGAGGATGGTGTCGATAATTCTCATATCGATAATGCTAAACTGTATACTCAGCCTCAAGATGTGGCCTATGCTTTTTCTCATCTTAGAGAAGTAGGAACTAATTTTACCATTGCTGCATCTTTTGGAAACGTCCATGGTGTGTATAAGCCTGGGAACGTGAAACTTTCTCCTATAATCTTGAAAAATTCTCAAGATTATGTTCAAAAACAATTTAATACTGGGGCAAAACCTGTTTCATTTGTTTTTCATGGAGGCTCAGGTTCTCTTCAGTCTGAGATTCGTGAGGCGATTGAATATGGTGTGATCAAAATGAATATTGACACTGATATGCAATGGGCCTTCTGGGAAGGTGTTAAAAATTTCTACTCAGAAAAGAAAGATTATCTTCAAGGACAACTAGGAAATCCTGAAGGTGCTGATGCTCCAAATAAAAAATATTATGATCCTCGAGTATGGTTAAGAAAAGGTGAAGAAAACTTTGTTAAGCGCTTAAAAGTAGCTTTCGAAGATCTTAACAACATTAACCGCAATTAAAACCACATTGACAAAGATGTTGCGATAAATCCATCCAATCGGTTTTTATAATGAGGGCCGGTTGGATAGATTTTATCCTTTGAATAAAATCCTCGAAGTTCTGTTCTCCAGAGTGTCGACTCATCTAATTTCTGATCAAAATTCACTGACTGGCCAATAACTTCAAAACCATTTTTAGTGCCTGTGAGCACGTTGGATTGGTGTGGATCATTGTAATATTCTGATCTCATGGCAATCGCTTGATCAGCATTCAAAACTCGTCTTAGCGTTAGAGTTGTGGCCATCCATCCATTGACACCATTATTTTGTTGTTGGGCCTGATGGCCAAAATCAAAGGCCCCTAAGAATTGCCATTTTTCAGAATAAAGATATTTGAGAATGAAATTATGATAACCACGATAGCGATCTTTATTACTGACAATTCTTTCATCTCCAAAAAAATTATTATAGGTAAATGTTATTTTTTCAGAAACCTCTTGCTTGTACTGCATTCCAATGGCCTTACTTTTATTGTTCTCAGACATGTTTTGCCAGCCATTTAAAATTTGAAGTTGAATTGATTTATCTTTACTTAAGCTATGATCAATTCTTACACCTGAAGAATAGTAAGGAACATAATCAAGATTAAGTGCTCGAGAATAAGTCCAATTATCCTTTGAAATCCACGATTCAGCTCCAATGTTTCCGAGAAAAATTCCCATATCAATCCAAGTTTTTTCTCCCAGTTTTTTTCCTATATAGGCCTCTTGAAAAATTTTAGCGTCTTGAGGGCCGGATGTCTGACCACGAGTTGGCTCATAAATGGTATTCTTGATCACTGACTGGCCAAATTGAAGGGCGAGACGTCCTCTGGTTTTTTCTTTTTGAATAATGGCCTCAGCGTAGGCAAGATTAACATTGAACTCATTGGATCTTACCGGCTGAGTGGTGAATTCTCTTTCATGATTTGAGGGAGCATTAAAATCATAGGCGTAATAGTTATCGATGTAGCCACCGTATTTAACTTCTGCTTTTGCTTGAGTAAAAAAGAACAATACGATTAGATAAAAACTAGAGTACAATTTTTTCATGACAAATCTCATTTTATTAGGCCTATGTCTTTGCATTGGGCTTTTATTGCAAAAAGTAAAGCACCTTCCAAAAGATGCACATATAACAATTAACACTATTATTCTGCATGTTCCACTTCCAGCGATAGCACTTTTATCAATTCCCGTGATCGAATGGAATTTTTCTCTGATATCGCTGTGCTTTGTTCCCTGGATCATATGGTGGTTGAGTTTCTTTTTATTTAAAGGATTAGGTAAAAGATTAAGTTGGGATAAAGAAATTATTGGATGTCTTATTTTAACTTCAGGTCTTGGTAATACCGCGTTCGTAGGCTTCCCCATTGTTGAGGCCTTGTATGGTAAAGAAGCTTTAAAGCATGCCATTCTAATTGATCAGCCTGGAACTTTTTTAATTGTTTCAAGTTTTGGAATCTGGCTCTCAGCGCTTTATTCATCTGGTGGAATATCTAAAACAGAAATGGCGAAAAGAATTTTTCTTTTTCCGCCTTTTGTTGCTTCACTTACGGCAGCTTTTTTGGCGCTGATTGGTTGGAGTGCACAAGATGAGATTAAAGGTGTGCTTGAAAAACTTGCTGGAACACTAACTCCTTTGGCGCTTATTTCTGTTGGGCTGCAATTGAAGTGGAGAAGCATTAGTACTGACTTAAAATACTTGAGTATTGGTCTTGGTTATAAATTATTTTTTGCACCTCTCATTATTTTTATCATTTATCAATTTCTTAATATTCCTAAAGATGTTTTTCAAGTGGCGGTTATAGAATCAGCAATGGCGCCAATGATAACAGCTTCAATTCTTGCGGCCTCTCATCAACTTCGTCCAACACTTGCAGGATTGATGGTAGGAGTTGGCGTACCTGTTTCATTTATCACTCTGAGTATTTGGTATTTCGTCTTAAAGTTTTTTTAAGCGTTAGCATTCCAAACAAATTCTTACACATGTATTTTCTTCGTGGACGAGTTTTTAATCTATGTCAGAATAAAGTTAAGAAGTGTTTACAAGGAGTTCACTTAATGAAAAATCTAAAGCAAGGATTGCTACTATCTTGCCTCTTACTTGCTCAACCAGTTCTTTCATGTACTGAAAATGGATCTGAAGGTTTTGTTCCAGAAAACAATTTAAGAATCCCAGTTGGAATGAAAGGTAAGGGCGGTATTACTAAAGCTCAATTCGATGCTGTTATCGACAAAGTTGAAGGTGTTTATTCTACAATCGTTTCTTCGATGGGTGGAAAGCTAGCAGTAGAGCGTAATTGGGATGATGAAACTGTGAATGCTTATGCCATGAGAACTGGCAGCACTTGGCAAGTGGCCATGTTTGGTGGTTTAGCTCGTCATGAAGCTATTACAAAAGATGGTTTCTCACTAGTCATCTGTCACGAAATCGGTCACCACATTGGTGGAGCTCCTAAGAAAATTGGTTATTACTCATCTTCTTGGGCATCAAATGAAGGCCAAGCTGATTATTTCGCTACTTTAAAATGTCTTCGCCGTGTATGGATGAATGATAATAATACTGCCATCGTAAAGAAATTGAATGCTCCTGAAAGTTTAGTTTCTGCTTGTACTAAACAGTGGGCAAATGCAACTGACCGTGCAATCTGTATCCGTGGTGGTATGGCCGGTGATTCTGTGGCAAGACTTTTCCAAGCTCTTCGTCAACAACCAGCGCCTGCAAAATTCGAAACACCAGATCCTAAGGTTGTAACACGAACAAATGATGCTCACCCGGATACTCAGTGTCGTCTAGATACTTATTTCCAAGGTGCCCTTTGTGAAGTTTCATTCAATGATGATGTTTCTAACTCTTCTGAAGTGACTGGAACTTGCCATGCTTCTACTGGACAAAAATCAGGATTACGTCCTCTTTGTTGGTTTAAGCCGTCAGTACAATAATCTTTCTTAAGGCCGGGTTTGACCCGGCCTTTTTTATTAATTTTAAGTTCAAACATCTTCTTACATTCAAGTTTTAATAACTGACTTACTACATCGTTTAACTCAAAATTTTTATTAAGAGATTTTTCGATCTTAAGGAGTTTTTAAAATGAAATTTTTCGTACTAGTACTAGCATTATCTTTTGCTACAAGTTCATTCAGTTGCACCGAGGATGGGAGCACTGGATTTTTACCAGAAAATAATCACAAGATCCCCGTAGGGGCAAGTCTCGTTGGTGGTTTATCTGAGTCACAATTTGAAGCCGTTATTGATAAGATTGAGCATATTTATGCTCCTATCGTTTCAAATATGGGCGGAACACTTGAGATCAGCAGGCTTTGGACTGACTCCACTGTAAATGCCAATGCAATTCGTATGGGCAAAGTATGGCATGTTAATATGTATGGTGGACTTGCACGTCATTCAACAATTACAGAAGACGGTTTTAGCTTAGTGCTTTGTCACGAAATCGGTCACCATCTTGGAGGCGCTCCAAAGATTGCAGGAATTCTTCCATTCAATAAGTGGGCCTCAAATGAAGGTCAGGCAGATTATTACGCTACTTTAAAATGTTTACGTCGCGTTTTCTTAAATGATGACAACGCCGCTATTGTTAAAGCACTAAATGCTCCTGCAGCACTAACAACTGCTTGTGCAAAAATTCACAAAGACAAAGTTGACCGCGATATTTGTATTCGTGGTGGTATGGCCGGTAATTCAGTTGCTGAACTTTTCGCAGCACTTAGAAATATGCCGCCTGCTAAGTTTGATACTCCTGATAGCAATGTTGTTTCAAAAATGGATGACAATCACCCAGCGACTCAATGTCGTCTAGATACTTACTTTCAAGGTGCTCTTTGTGATAAATCACTAAACGAAGATGTATCTCAGAAAGATGAAGTGAAAGGTACTTGTAACTCTTCATTGGGCTACACTGTAGGGAATCGTCCACTTTGTTGGTTTAAACCTAAGAAATAATTTCTTCTCAATTTGAGGCCAGGAGAAATCCTGGCCTTTTTTATTTGTACCTTCGCTAGCGAAAGTCATTACTCAATATAATCCGAGTTCTTAAAAAATTTCACTTCAGGGTTTTTCTCTTGAGCTAGCTTTAAATCCCACTCACTTCTCACGGCGTAGCAAATTCTTTTTTCTTTATCTTCCATGATCACAGCAGAGTATTCTTGGCAAAACTTCTCTTCTTGCTTTTTATCAGTGAACTTTAACCAGCGAACTCCGGCCCAAGGAACAGATTCATACATTGCTTCTACTGAGTATTCATCTTCTAGGCGGAATTTTACCACTTCAAACTGAAGAGCACCCACTGCACCAAGCATCTTTTCATTTGTATGGCGTCTGATGAATAATTGAGTGGCCCCTTCCTCTGATAATTGGGCCAATCCCTTCTCAAGATGCTTGGCCTTCATTGGATCTTTTGGAGTAACTCTCATAAAAAGTTCCGGCGCAAAACTTGGGATACCGGTATAGCGAATTTGTTTTTTACCCATCGTGAAGGTATCACCAATCTGATATTTACCAGTATCGTAAAGGCCAATAATGTCTCCCGCGACAGCTTCTTCAGCAATTTCGCGATCTCTTGCTTGGAAAATAAGGGGAGTGGCGATTTTAATTTCTTTACCTGTTCTGACGTGAAAAATTTTATCATTGCGATTAAATTTGCCTGAGCAAACACGCAGGAATGAAATTCTGTCTCTATGTTTTGGATCCATATTCGCCTGAATTTTAAAAATAAAACCGGTAAATTCAGGATCATTAGGTTCAATCGTTAATGATTTGGCCGAAGAATCAAAAGGAGGAAGTACCGCATTTCTTGCTTTTGGAGTTGGCGCAATTTCAGTGATGAGATCTAGAGTTTCTTTTACACCGAAATTTTTTAAGGCCGATCCAAAAAACACAGGAGTTTGAATTCCGGCCTGATACTCATCCATAGAAAATTCTGGAATGAGAGTTTCAACCATTTCAAGCTCTTCTTTTAGCTTGGCCGCTAAGACTTCACCAATTTCAGACTTTAATTTAGCACTTTCTAAGTCTGAAGCGTCGATCAATGTCGGAGAAAAAGGATCTTTTGAGTCTTTGAAACTTAAAATCTGTTTTGTCTTAAAATCATAAACACCTTTAAAATCAACACCATTACCCACTGGCCAGGTCATAGGGACACACTGAATTTTTAAAATGGATTCAATGTTATCAAGTAGAGCAAATGGATCCATGGCCTCACGGTCAAATTTATTCATGAAAGTTACGATAGGTGTATCTCTCATACGACAAACTTCCATAAGCTTGATGGTTTGGGCCTCCACACCTTTGGCCGAATCAATCATCATGAGCACTGATTCAACTGCAGTAAGTGTTCTATAAGTATCTTCAGAGAAATCTTTGTGTCCTGGAGTATCGAGTAGGTGAAGTGCTCGGTTATTATATTCAAAACTCATCACTGAAGAGGTAATTGAAATCCCTCTTTGTTTTTCTAACTCCATCCAGTCAGATTTTGCGTAATCCCCAGTTTTTGACTTCACCATTCCAGCTTCTCGGACAACTCCACCAAACCAGAGTAATTTTTCTGTCATGGTAGTTTTACCTGCATCTGGGTGAGAAATAATGGCGAATGTACAACGAGGTTTGAAGCTCATAGATGGTCCTTGAAAATTCGTCTGATTGCGTAAAACTATCAATAAATGTAAGAAATGTATATTAAATAGCTATGTTGCTCTTTAGGATAAATCAATCTCAATGTAAGAATTCTGTCTTACAATATTTCCATGAAGGTCTCTCTTGAGTTGATCTTGTTGATTTCATTTCTTTATTTCATGCTCGCTCTGGTGGCCTATCTCTTTTTAAAAAAACAGAAAGAAAAGGCCAGTGCTGAAAATTCTCACTTGAGGGATTTAATTGAAGAGAAAAATCAGAAATTGATCGATCAATCAAAGTACGCCGAGCTGGGTATGATGATGGCCGGAATTGCTCATGAAATTAATAATCCTCTGGCCATTATTCAAGCAAGGATCACGCAGCTTTTAAGAAGTTATCGAGATCCGGAAAAAGTGCATGAATTAGGACAAGGGCTTGAGCAAGTGCTCTTTGCGAGTGAAAGAATTAATAAAACAGTGCAAACGATGCGCGAGTTTATTCATCAAGATGAGTTTATTTCTCAAGGGCAAATTACCTTAAAGGATCTGATCGATGATGTTCTCTCTTTTTGTGGCCAGCGATTAAAAAATCATGGAATCCAAATTAGAAAATATGGCGTTGAAAATTTAATTTTGTATGGAAATAAAATTCAATTAGAGCAAGTTCTTTTGAATTTAATCAATAATTCATTTGAGGCCGTTGAATTTCTCGCTGAGAAATGGATTGAAATAAGTGCTCATGAGACCGAAAATAAAATTAAAATCTATTTTAAGGATTCTGGATCGGGTGTTCCTCCCGAAGTCGCTAAGCATTTAATGGAGCCTTTTTTCACCTCAAAAGTTAATAAAAAAGGAATTGGATTAGGCCTCAGTGCGGCCAAAGAAATTATAGAAAAACATCGTGGAAAGATAAGCTATCTTTCAGATGCAAAACATACCACTTTTTTAATTGAACTTCCGAAAGGGCCCCAAGTTGATTGGGGCCTTCCATTATTGCACTAAATATTTTGACTATTATGGGCCGAGATGATGAGCTCGCATAAATCACTGGCGGTAGAAGTTCTCAGTTTTTCGGCCGGAACTCGATCTGTAATGATACTTGGAAGTGTCGTTGTGATTTTCTCAGCTAGTACCGGAATCTTGTTCGCTAGAACTTCATCAACTCGATCGATTGGAGTAAAGTGAGGAACAGTTTTTAGAACTTCTGGGTGTTCATTGATCAATTTAAGAATGGTTTTTACCACATCAGAAAATTGCTCAAGCTCTTTCTTAGAATAAGATTCCGTCGGCTCAATCATAAGTCCAAATTGCTCAGGGAAAGCAACTGTTGGCGCATGAAAACCAAAATCTAAAAATAGCTTTCCAATTCTTGCAATAGCATTTGGTTTTGGTGTTCCTGCAGCTTCAATTTTCTTAAAAGTTTCAGGCGATAGAGTCAGAATAAACTCATGCATTCTAGGTGTTGATTCTCCTCCAGTTGGAAGAGTAGGGTACGTTTCAGAAAGTAATTGATATAAGTAGCGGGCCGAAAGAACCGCAACTTGACTCATCTTTCTTACACCTTCAGCACCAAGAGCTTTGATATAAGTATAGGCCCTAATTTTGTGAGCAAAATTTCCAAAATGACGATGAAATGATCCAACAGATTTTGGGGCGACTTCAAGTTCAAATTGATTATTTTTTTTGACTACTTGAACTCCTGGAAGAAAGTCGAGAAGTCTTGATGACACTGCAACAATCCCATCTCCCGGACCTCCACCACCATGAGGAATAGTCCATGTTTTGTGAAGATTGTTATGAACAGCATCCACTCCAAGCTTATTTAGATCAATAATCCCTGCAATGGCATTCATATTCGCGCCATCCATATAAACTAAACCACCAACAGCATGAATGAGTGCACTCATTTCTTTAAATTGTGATTCAAAAATTCCTGCAGTATTTGGATTTGTAACCATCACACCGGCCACACGATGCCCATCAGTTTTTAGAAATTCTTTAATCTGATTTAGATTCATTTCTCCATTTAGACTAGCTTCAACGGTATAAATTCCATAAATTTTTCCATCAACCACTTTTGATTCATAGCCGGCCATAGTTGCCGTCGCTGGATTGGTTCCATGGGCCGAACGAGGAATAATAATCACGTTTCTCTGATCAGCTTCACCACGATCACGGTGATAGGCCTGGAACATTTTTAACCCAACAAGCTCCCCTTGGGCACCGGCCACTGGTTGTGTCGTAACTCCAGGGAGACCTGTGATGGCCTTAAATTGTTCTTGAATTCCATAGAGAATTTCAAGTGATCCCTGAATATCTTCGATTGGTGCTTCTGGGTGGGCGTTAGTAAATCCAGCAAGAGAGGCCGCATAATCATTGATGTATGGATTGTACTTCATAGTACAAGAGCCTAGAGGATAAATTCCATCATCAGGAGAAAGGTTCTGTTTTCCAAGTCTTTCGTAGTACTCAATAATTTCTTTGGCAGAAATTCTTGGAATCTCTGGAGCATCCTGACGGAGCATGACCGATTGAATTTTCTGAGCAAGATAAGGCTGCTTGGTTTTGGAAAACTTTGTTTCAAAGAAGCTTTCTAATTTTTTGATATCTTTTTCACTGTGAATATCAGTGAAGCTCATCAGGATTAGATTTTCGCCAGTGATTTCTGAGTGACGATTTGAAACATCAACACCAATTTGAATTCCAAAGGCACTCGCTTCGCGGATAAGGTCTTTGGCATTAACGGGAACTTTAAGAGTGAATTCATTAAAGAATGCCGTTGCACGGAATCTTAATTCTACTCCATCAAACTGAGTCAGCATTTCTGCCGCTTTCTCTGCTAGCTCTCTAGAAAGAGTAAGAGTGTGCTTAAATCCTTCATCACCTCGGCAAAGCATAGAAGCACCAGCGATACTGGCCACAAAAGACTGGTTTGAGCAAATGTTAGATGTCGCTTTTTCACGACGAATGTGTTGCTCACGAGTTGAAAGAATGAGCGCCTTACACTCTCGGCCTTTGATATCTGTGGTTTTACCGACGTATCTGCCTGCAGTAGAGCGAATAGAAATTTTATCTTGATCATTGTAGCGAATTCCAAAAATTCCAAGCCCAGGTCCACCAAGATTTGGCCCAATCGCAAGATGTTGTCCTTCAGCGACAACCATATCAGCACCTTGTCCACGAGTTCCAAACTTCACTGGTGGCTTAAGTCCGCCAAGGCCAAGCAGCATTGGATCCACAATAGCAATAGATTTCACATTATTGGTAGAACATAAATCTACAATTTCATCCACTGACTCAAGATTACCTAGATTGTTCACTTGAGGGAATGCCACAGCGGCGACTTGTGGAGTTGTATTGAGTAATTTTTTGAGTGAATCAATATCTAATTTACCAGTCTGAGCATTCACTGGGGCCTTAACAATCTTGAGTCCTGTTTCTTTGGCCTGAGTTTCAAGAACCGCAATGTCTCCAGGATAAAGAGTGTTGGCCACAATGATTGTATTTGATTCTTTAACTAAACGAAGAGCGCAATTCATCGCCTCATATAAACAAGTCGAGCGATCATAAAGTGAAGCATTGATGGCCTCAAATCCTGTTAACTGAGAGATAAGTGACTGATAGATCCAAAGAGTTTGAAGTGTTCCTTGAGATCTTTCAGGTTGGTAAGGCGTATAAGCAGTCGTTAGTCCTCGAATATTACAAACTGGGCCCACGACTTCAGTTACTTTATACTGAGGGAGTCCATCACCAAGAAATGATAGTTTAATTTTATTTTTTTCGGCCAGATCATTAACATGGACGATCAGTTCCTCATAACTCATGTGGTGTGGAAGAGGGATAGAGGCCATCTTCACATCGTTAGAGATATGACTATAAAGATCATCAAGAGTGTTCAGACCTAGTGATGTCAGCATCTCTTTAATATCTTTATCATCTGCACCAATATAAAAAGGCCTGAGTTCACGCTTTAACTGTTCCGGATGATAGTTAAGGGGAGTAATCGAACTTTTCATAAGCTTCCTTCTAATAAAAACAATTTTTTAGGCCAGGCTATCGTAGGCCTCCTGAAAAGCTTTGTTAAGAACTAAGAAGAAAAATGCAGCTCGTCACGATGAAATTGTACTATCATGCTCCAATGACACTTAAATTACTTAAAGAAAATAAATTGATATCCCCCGTTTCGGCCCGAGAAAAGTTGTTAGAAGAATATTGTCAGGCCCATCAGCTTGAAGTGACTTTCGAGTGGATTAATGGACAATACTGGCTTCATTCCCAAAATGAAAAAGAGCGTCCAATAGGCATTGAGATTGATCAAGAGTTAAAGCGGCACGAGGATTTTTTTAAAAAAAGCTCTCTGCAAAAGGAGCTACTCGCTAAGGCCATAGGGGTAAAAGGGCCTCATCGTCCAAAAATTCTTGACCTGAGCTCTGGACTTTTGGGGGACAGTTTATTGTTTCTGAGTTTTGGTTGTGAAGTGATCTCTCTAGAGAGAAATCCTATCGTTGCTTTCTTAATTTTTTCGGCCATGGAGAATGCCCAACATCCGTCCCTTTCTCGTTTTAAATTTTATCAAACAGAGGCACTAACATTTTTGGAATCTAGGCCTGAAGTTGAAGTTATTTATTTTGATCCGATGTTTGAAGATGCCAATGCTAAAAGTCTTCCGAAGAAGGAGATGCGGATATTCCGAGATCTCGTGGGTAAGGATACTGACAGTGAAGAAGTTTTTAAAAGAGCATTAGAGCAAGGAGTGAAACGAGTTGTTGTAAAAAGGCCAAGACTTTCAATCCCACTTTTAATGAGCCCACCTTTAGAGTTTGTTGGGAAGTCCACACGTTATGATGTCTATTTATCCCAGAATAATGGCCCTTTCGCTTCAAATCTATTAAAGTGATTCAGTTCAATATGAGGAGTTTCTATGTCAAAAAAATATGATGTTTATGCAATTGGTAATGCGCTCGTTGATATGGAGTACGAAGTGCATGATCAGTTTTTTCAAAAATATAATATTGAAAAAGGTCTTATGACCTTGGTTGATGAAGCAAGACAAAATGAATTGCTTTTTGCACTAGGTGATCATCAACGTAAAAAACAACAATCTGGTGGCTCAGCGGCCAACACCATTATTGCTGTCGCTCAGTTTGGAGGAAAAAGTTTTTATTCTTGTAAGGTTGCTAGTGATGCGACTGGAGATTTTTACTATAAAGATTTAATTGATAATGGGGTTGATACTAATTTGCAAAATGGTCCTCGTCCGATTGGAACGACTGGGAAGTGTCTCGTCTTAATTACGCCTGATGCTGAAAGAACCATGAATACCTATCTTGGGATTACTTCTACCTTGAGTGTCGCAGAGGTGAACTCAAGTGCCATTAGAGATTCAAAAATGATGTACATGGAAGGTTATTTAGTGGCCTCTCCTACAGGTAAAGAAGCTGCTATTGAAGCGCGAAAAGTGGCCGAAGCTGCGGGCGTTCAAACTGCACTGACATTTTCTGATGTGAATATGGTGAAATATTTCCGTGAAGGCCTACTTGAGATGATCGGCAATGGAGTGGATTTATTATTTTGCAATGAATCTGAGGCCCTCGCCTTCACTGGGAAAGACGATATTGGTGTCGCTCGTGAAGAATTAAAAAAATATGCTAAGAATTTCGTGATCACTCTTGGAGAAAATGGTGCCGTTATATTTGATGGAGATACTTTTATCGATATAGAACCATACCCTGTCGACGCAGTAGATACTAACGGTGCTGGCGATATGTATGCAGGTGCTTTCATGTATGCCCTGGCCCATGGCCATACTTTTGCATCGGCCGGTAAGCTTGCCTCTATGGCATCAAGTCGAGTTGTAGGCCAATTTGGTCCTCGTTTAAAATGGCATGAAACTCAAGAAATTAAAAAACAAGTTTTCGGTTAGGAGTTGATATGAGTGATTATTTGCTAATTAAAAAAGTTTTTGAGGTCAAACCTATTGATCAGGTCATCAAGGTTCGTGGATGGATTAAGTCTCTACGTCAATCGAAGAAATTTTCTTTTATGGTTTTAAATGATGGCTCTACTCAGAAGGATCTTCAGATTATTGTGGATTCCACTCTTGGTAATTATGAAGAAGTCAGTAAGCTTACTCTAGGTTCTTCTGTTGAAGTTGAAGGGTTAATTGTTGCTTCTCAAGGCAAGCAGCCTGTTGAAATGCAGGCAAAAAATGTCAAAATCTTCTGTGCGAACACTGAAGATTATCCACTTCAGAAAAAAGAAACCTCACTAGAATATTTAAGAGAGATTGCTCATCTTCGCTCTCGAACGAACACTTTCTCGGCCGTTTTTAGACTTCGTCACGTTTTGGCCCAGGCCACTCATGAGTTTTTTTCCAATGAAAGTTTTTACTATCTCAACACTCCTATTATAACTGCCTCAGATGCTGAAGGTGCTGGGGAGATGTTCCGTATTTCAACACTCCATCTCGATAAACTTCCAAGAACTGAGAAAGGGGCCATTGATTTTTCAAAAGATTATTTTGGAAGAGAAACCTTTTTAAGTGTCTCTGGACAACTTGAAGCGGAAACATTTGCAGTTGGTGGTTTAGGACGGGTTTATACTTTTGGGCCAACTTTTCGCTCAGAGAATTCAAACACAGCAAGACATTTGTCTGAGTTTTGGATGGTTGAGCCAGAAGCTGCATTCAATACACTTGAAGATAATGCTAAATTAGCAACCAACTATGTTAAGCACCTCATTAAGCGATCAATGGAACAATGTGGGGATGAGCTGGAGTTTTTAGCGAGCCGTTATGCTCCTGAGAATTTAAAAACACTTGATCATGTTCTCAACTCGCCATTTGAAATGGTGACTTATACGAGCGCAATTGAGATTTTAACTGAAAGCTCAAAGACCCATAAGTTTGATTATCCAGTTTCTTGGGGAATGGATCTTCAAACTGAACATGAAAGATTTCTGGCCGAACAATATTTTAAACGTCCAACCATTGTGACTGATTATCCAAAAGAGATTAAGGCGTTCTATATGAAGCAAAATCCTGATGGTAAGACAGTTCGTGCGATGGATGTTTTGGTACCAGGAGTGGGAGAGTTAATTGGTGGATCTCAGCGTGAAGATGATCTTCAAAAATTAATTGCTCGTATGGAAGAGCTAAAAATGGATACTAAAAACTATTGGTGGTACTTAGATCTACGTAAGTATGGATCAGTGCCGCACTCCGGGTTTGGACTAGGTTTTGAGAGAGCTGTTATGTACATTTCGGGTATGTCTAATATTAGAGATGTGATTCCATTTCCACGAACACCAAAAAATGCAGAATTCTAATTGATATGGCAGTAAGGATCATCTCCTTACTGCCAATTTTGATTATGGATTGTAGACTCTTTTAAGCTCTTTATAAATTCTTTCAGTCATATTACCGGCCCTTGAGCACATCAAATCAGAAGTATCTAATTGATAGTTCACATAGGCCTTTAAGTTCACATCATAAAATTCATGGTAACAGTCTGGTAGTCCAAGAACATGGCCAAACTCATGGCGGATCGTCCATTGAGACTCATATTCTTCAATTGGCTGATTTGAATCCATAACGATTTCATTTCCACCAAGGGCATTTACATGAGGAACTACTCCTGGCTCAAAAATTAAGCGAGGGCCATCTTCGTATTCCCCAAAGGTGAGTCTTAAATTCCAGCTACCCCATTTAAATTCATCCTCGATATTGTTTTGAAGATAAGGCAAGAATTTAGCAATGCTTGGAGTATTGAATGGAACAGTGGCGATATTATTTGACCAAGTAATATCGGTTCTAACTCCATTAAAAGGAATGGTGAAGAAGTAATTCCAATTCTCTTGGGCCTGTGGATAGAACTCTTCATATATTGTGGATAGGGTATTTGCAGTAAAGGCATCCTCTACTTTATTTTTACAATCTTCCTGAGTTTCTCCGAAGGAATTAAAACAAATCTTGATTAAGGCATCCTTAATAGAATCACGCTTATCTGTTGGGATAGTGTTAACATCACTTAATTCAGCTGAACCAATATTGTTTTTATTCAGATAGTAATATCCTCTCACGTCAGCAGCTGCCGCCTGAATATACTCTTGGCGGTACTGATCAACAGAGCGGTACCGGGCCGCACTTTGATAATTGCGATCTAAAAGTCTGGCATGTTTGATAAAGGTTTCATCATCAAGTGAAATTGTCGTTGGAACAGGATTAGTGGAAAGGATAACCGCCCTCATCTCCTCTGGCATTTGTGAAAGTATTTCTTGAGTTTCTTTCGCAATAATTGATGGAGAATAGATACTTGGTTTTTCAATAGGCGTAGATCTTCGCGTTGTTGGCGATGTAAGACGAATGGCATTTTGTCCTTCTCTGGCCTCATTGATGGCATTAATCCATTTACTTAGGCGATCACCCAACTGAATGGCGTATTTAATTCTGTTATCAATCAGATCATCATCTTTAAAATGTTTATTTTTTGCCTGAGATTGTAAGAGGGCACGATATTCATCAGAACTCATATCCAAATCAAGGTGAGGTTTGGCCAAAACCTGAAGTGAAAAGAGTGAGAGAAGTAAGATTGAAGCGTATTTCATTTTTTGTCCTTATTCTAAGGTAATAAATATACTTATCTCATTTGGAGTTCATAGGGAATTGGGAGAATGAAATAATTTCCCATTCTTGCAAAAGCTTACAATGAATTTAAAGAAGAGATTAATTATGCTGAATTAAAAGGTTTGATGTCCCATCATTCATTTTCTTCAGCACCAGATTAACAGGAATAGAGTTGGTGAGGGCCTTGATGTGAGAAATAATGCCTATCATTAGACCTCGAGTTTGAATCTGTCCCAACATATCGAGAACATCATCTAAAGATTCTTGATCAAGCGTTCCAAAACCTTCGTCAATGAATAGTGAGTCTATTTCGGCCGTCCCTCGAGTCATTTCAGCTAAAGCAAGGGCCATGGCCAGTGATACCATAAAAGTTTCTCCCCCGGATAAGGTTGAGACTTTTCTTTGAGCTCCATCTTTAAATTTATCCAAGATGTAAAATTCAGGAGTGAGCTTCATCCTCTTTGACTGATGAATGATTTCATATCGTCCTTGGCAAAGCTGCTTTAGTTCTTCATTTGTATGCTCAATCAGATTTTCTTCAACTAAAGAAAGTAAAAAAGTGCGAAGTTCATCTTTGCCCAGAACTTCATACAGATGATTGATGCGATCCAGGCGCTTTTTGATTTCGTGATTTTTACTCTCAAGAAGCGAGACCTTGTCTTGTTTCTTTTCCCATTCACTTAACTTGGTATTAATACTTGCCACTTCCATTCTCATGGAATTAGTGGATTCTTTGATTTCATTTTTTTGAGAAAGGATAAGATCAATAAGTGGACTGAATAGTTCTCTCGGAGAGTTTAAGTCTAATTCAAAATGGGTAAGCAAGTTTAAAAGTTGTCCTAATTCATTCCCCGCATCAGTGGAATCAGTCGTTGCTTCCAAGTGAAGATTATGTTTGGTTTTATCAAATTCTATCTCATAGTCTTTTTTTAATTCTTGGGCAGAGTAAAGTCTTCCTTGGAGTTGTTTAAGAGCATTTTCACTCTGGCCCAGAGACTTATCTTGAAGAAGTTTTTTTTCTGTAATTAATTTAATATCAGATTGCAGTTGATGAATAATATCTTTGGCAGAGGCGCCATTTAATTCTTTTGTTAGAATATCTGAAAGAGAGGTCATTTCATTTTCGATGCTTCTTAAAAAAAGAGTCTCTTTTTTAAGATCATTTCTGTTTAATTCAATTTGTTCCTGATTATTACTCAGCTCTTTTTCTAGATGAGCAAGTTCCAGTTCAACCTGCTCAAAAACAGCAAGCTGTTTTAGCTCAAGTTTCAACTTATTTATAAGCTCTTTATTAAATTCTAAAATAAGTTCAGGGTATTTGCTCTGAAGCCGAAGTAGTGTTTGATTTTTACTTTCTAAATTCGTTTTTAGTTGAGTGATTTGAGACTTAATTTCAGTGTATTGATCTCTCGATCGACTGAGTTCGATGCTTGTTTTATCCTTATTCTCAATGAGCTGATTTTTTTCCCAGCTAAACTTTTGGAGGATGGCGAGCTTTTCATCAATATCCTCTAAAGTGAGGGTGATGTTGTGGCCTTTAAGAGTCTCAAGGGTTTTAGTTTTTCCTTGAATAGTCTCTTGAGAATCATTTTTTCTTAACAACAAGAGCTTTAATTCTTCCTGGAGTTGAATTTGCTTTCGTTCTAATTGCTCACGTTTTTGTTTTAAATGTCCGACATCCAGCTTTTGTATTTCTGAAATAAGTTTTAATAAAGTGGTATTTTTTAATTCAGAGTGACAAACAGGACATTCCTCTTTTTCTTTTGCCAACGGATGTTTTAGGCAAGTTTCGATCGCAAGATTAAGTTCTTCTAATTGAAGAGTTGTTTTTATTGGAATCAACTCCTGAATAACTTGTTCAAGAGAGGTATGAAGTTCATTTATTTTATTTGTTAGGTCTTCGAATTCCTTTTTTGCCTGAAGAAGATTTTTTTCGATCTCTACTCTCTGAATATTTATTTTCTGATTTTCTTCTGTTTTTTGTTGTATTTCTTTGCGCTCTTTTGAGAGTTCATCAATTTGTTTGTCTAGAGTTTCTGGTATTGAGTTTAGACGGATCTCTAACTCTTTAATTGTTTTGGCCTGTGTCTTACCCATTTCTTCTATCTGTTTAAGATAGGACTCTTTTCCGTCGATTTCTTTTGTTATGACTTCAAGTTCTGAATAAATCTCAAAAAAAACATTGAGATCTTCTTTGGCCTTTTTCAGTAAAAGGATATCAGTGTTAATTGCCTTTTTTATTTCATTTGATTGATCGTTGATTAGTTTTTTCTTGTCAGAATTATTTTTAAGCCTAAGTTCATGAGCTTCTAGAGATTTATTTATAGATTGAATCCGATCTTGAGTCTCTTTTAGTTTTATTTTTATTTGATGCAGCCCTTCTTCAACTTTTAATAATTCCTGAAGACGAGGTAGCTCTTTCTCTTGTTTTTGATGAATACTTTGATATTGCTCAGAAATGGATTGGGAAGTTATTAATAACTTATTATGTTCAGTTGTTAAGTGAGTCAGTTCTTTTATGATGATATTGCTGCGATCTCTGTTTTCACTGTTTCTATCATGAAGACTTATCAGTGAATTGAACTCTCTTTCAAGAATTTCAATCTTTTTATACCATTCTTCTTTTGAAGTTAATCTTTTTTGTAAGGCGTTTCGCTCGCCTTTAAGAGATTCGCTATCAATTGCGTCGCTTTTAAGAGAGTTGAGCTCGATCTCAATTTCAAATTTTTGCTTTTGAAAATGATCTTGCTCGCTTTTAAGTTCCTTACTTATATTTTCGAAAATTTCTCCTGGATAAAGCTTTTCTAAGATAGCTTTTCTCTCAGTGAATGAACTATTGAGAAAACGGGCAAATTCGCCTTGGTTGAGAATCACGCATTTGCAGAATTGCTCAAAATCGAGATTGAGTATTTCACTGGCCGAAAGATTTGTTGCTGTTTTGGAAGCACTAAAATCTGGTTGATCCAGTTCATAAATTATTCTTTGTGGGGACTGAGGAGTAGAGTAAGGTTTTCCGTCTTGTTTAAGAACTTTTGCCCTCCAGTCGGCGAGATAATATTTATTCTTGGATTGGAAGATTAGTTCTATTTGCCCTTCTTTTTCTCCCAGTGTTACAACATCTAATTGATTAACATTTTTTTTATAAATTTCTCCATAAAGGGCAAGGCCAATACAATTTAGAACAGTTGATTTACCTGAGCCGGTGTCTCCCGTGATGGCAAAAATAGAACTCTCATCTGCAATTGATTGGAAATCAATTACATGTTCAGATTTGAGAGAAGTGATATTTTTAATTTTAAGTCGAATGAGGCGCATTCTTAACCTTTGCGACTAAATGACTAAAATCTTCTCTTAACTCTTCTGGTAATTCTGGAGCGTCAGGAAACTTGATAGCATAAAATTCTCTGAAAAGTTCCAGTGGGCCCATCTCAAAAAGATGATCTTTTCTTTTTTCTTTATTTATCTCTGAAGAAAAAGATGGAATGTAAGAGAGTAATTCATAACCTTTGAGTTCGACTTCTTTTTTGATCTGATCGATGAGTCCCATTTCAGGGGCATTTAACTGAATTTGTATTTCAACCACAGGAGTGAGCTTAGAATGAATTGAAAGCTTTTGGATTTGATCTTTCCACTGATGAATATTAGTTTTAACTTGAATTAATGCTCTCGAGAGGGGAATCGGTAGGATCTCTATCTTATCTCCTTCTATGATCACCACTGATTTGGCCTGAGTTTCAGAAAAACGCAAAGGGATAGGAGAGCCTGAATAGAAGGCCAGGGGTCCTACTTTTTGAGGTTTATGAATATGCCCAAGGGCCACATAATTAAAATTTTTAAATTGCTCCACTGGAATAGAGTCTACTCCACTTAAACTGATGACCTGTTCAGAGCCGGCCGCTTCGTAGATGCCTGCTAAATGGTGAAGCAGCAGTATCTGAGGAATGACCTTCTCTTTATGAAGATACTTTTTAAGAGCAAGGAGTGCATCTCCTTCTCCACTTGGGAGTAGCTCATAAGATCTAAAAAAAGGAATAGCGCAAATTTCTATTTTCCCATCAAGATTGAACCAGTGATCTTCTGGATTTGGTGAAAGTTTTCCCCAAACCTTCACTCGGTGAGAGGATAATAATTGTGCCGGGGCCTCAAGTAAGTGTCCCGAGTCATGATTACCCGCAATTAAAAAAGTCATAACTTTTGTTTCTGAAGATAATCGATACAGAAAATTATAAAAAATTTCTAAACTTTGATGGGGTGGAGTAGGAGAATCAAAGATGTCCCCAGTAATAAGCAAAATATCGATCTGATTCTCTTTAAGAGTTTCAATGAGCCAATCCAGAAAATGAATATGCTCTAACGATCGATCAAGTTTAAAAAGTCTCTTTCCTAAATGCCAATCTGAGGTGTGGAGTATCCTCATGTTCTACCTAGGAGGTCGATTTCTTCCTTGATGATTTCTTCCCTGGCCTCCTTGCTGGGGACCTCTTTGGTTTTGGTCATTTCTGCGGTGATGTGGTTGACCTTTTCGATCATCACGGTCACGGTTGTGATGGCGTGATGAATTGTCATGGCGAAATTTAACCTCCGCGTTGTCTCTGACAATAGAGTCATCGTCCTCTGGAAGCATCTCATCTTCAGAAGGCGTATAGGTGATTTCTTCTTCCTCGTCAGGAGTGATGATATGCTTTGGAATGTCTGATTCAGGCTCTTTTATTTCAGGTAGTGAAAGTCCAAGGGATTTTTCACCAAAGAGAGATTCAAAAATATTCTCAGCAAATTTTTTGCTTGGAGCTTTATAGCTTTTAACTTCTTGTTCAAAGGCCTTAACTTTTTTTGCCTCTGAATCTTCCATTCCAATAATTTTGTGAGTCTCATCAGAGATACTCTCAAACTCATTAGGAAATCTGGCCTCTTCTTTTGTGACGGTATCTTTAAATAAGTCCACAACGTAACGCTTACGAACTCCTCGATTTGTCATCATGACAAACTGTTCACTTAAAAGATGCAAACGATCCACTCTACCAAATTCATTGGTATGAGTAGAGATGAAGTCACCTTCTTTTGGGAGACGGGCACGCTTTTCGCGATAAACTTCATCTTCATATTGAAGACAGCATTTTAATTGGCCACAGACGCCATTAAGCTTAGAAAAATTAAGCGTTAAATCTTGGTTCTTTGCCATTTTGATTCCCACGTTTCCATACTTCGTAAGAAACGATGAGCAGCAGAGTTCTCTTCCACATGGGCCAATTCCTCCCACTGAAGCAGATCTATCTCTCACTGAAATTTGGCGCAGCTCAATTCTTGTTTTTAAACGTGAGACAAGCTCTTTAACTAATTCTCTAAAATCAACTCTCGCTGGAGCAATGAAATAAAAAACGGCCTTTTTCCCAAATGAAGTAAACTCCACGTGGGTGAGGTGCATGTCTAATTTATATTCTTCAATCAGATCATTACAAATATTTTCGGCATTCTTCTGTTGTAAATAAGCTTCGCGATCTTTAACGATATCTTCGTCAGATGCAACCTTACTAATACTTCTTATGGGAAGCATGCTTTTGTTAAAACCAACTTCGTAAGGAAAAGAGTTTACGTAACCAACGGCCATCCCACGATCGGACATGGCGACCACTTTCTGGCCGTACTCAATTTTTCTTTTACCAATGAGAAATGGAAACGAGCGAGAGTTTCCTGGAAAGCGGACTCTAACAAAGCGAAGGATTTGTCCTTCCTTAAATCTTGAATCTTCTCTACCTTCTCTCTCTTCTGAACCTAATTCTTCTGAGTATTCTGATATGTCTTCAGAAATTATATTATCCGTGGCGGGAATTTCATTTCCCTCTCCAACGATTTGATCATTATTCATGTCATTAATATTCAGAGTATTTCTGTGCTAAGTCAATCTAGTTTCCGAGGGAAAATATGCTGATTGAGGAAAGAATAAAAAAGGGCCCACTTTGTTGCAGTAGGTTGATGATACAACTCCATTTCTTGGAGTTCTCTAAGCCATTCTTCAATGGCCTTTTTCGCAAGGGGTTGATCGGCTTGCTCAGCTTCCCACTTAATAATCTCATTTGACCAAAAATTTAAATCAAATTCATTTTTTGAATTGGTTTCAATAAATTTAGCTAAACCAATTTCTTTGGCCGAACGAATAAAATCAGTGAGAATTCTTTTATCAATACTGGGAGTAGGTATAGGTAAGCGTAGGTGAATAGCTCGCGAATGAATTGTATCCAATAATTTTTGTCGTCTAGGATTTAAAAGGAAAATCGTGACTTCAGATGTTGGCTCTTCTAGAAGTTTTAACCATTTATTCGCAACAATAGTATTTATTCGATGAGCATCCTTAATGACAGCAAACTTTCGTTTACTTTGAACTGCTTTAAATTCTAAAAAACGTGCGAGTCCCTCAGATTCTTCTACTGTGTAGTATCCATGCTCACTATCTTTTGACTCCAAAACGAAAACATCTGGATGATCCATAAGATTATCAATGGATTGTTTATGATTTTCAATTTGCTGATAGTAGTTTTTGATAAAGAGATGAACAAATTTCTGAAGCTCATCATTGGCCATGGAGCTATCTTTGGTGGTTTCTAGCAAATAGAAATGGCCCAGTTGATTTTTTTTAGATTTTTCTAAAAGGATATTAAGTAAATTCATTAAAATCTCTTATCCAAATCAAACTTAATTTCATCAAACACTTCAGCTAAACTTTTAGCGGCATTTATCTTTAAAATCCTTTCTGGGAAAGTAGTGACTGCAAGATGATATCCTTCAATTAACTTTTGATGAAATTCATGTTTTTCAGTCTCAAAATAATCTTTAACTTGCCCTCGAATTTCCTGGCGTTTCAGAGAAGTTTGAAGATTTATATCTAAAAAATAGGTTCTGTGAGGAATGAGATTCAATGGTTCATCTTTATGTAAATTAAGAACCACTTCTAACCCAAGACCTCTTGCCACACCTTGGTAGGCGAGAGTGCTATCAATATAGCGATCAACAATAACAATTGAGCCAGGTTGAAGGAGAAAAGGTAGTATTTTTTCTTTTAAAAGTTGGGCCCGAGAGGCCATAAAAAGATGGCATTCTGCTATTGGATGCAGGGGGGTCGCACTTTGTAGAATGGCCTCTCTGAGTTTTTCTCCAAAAGTTGTTCCGCCTGGCTCTCTTAAAGTTAAGACGCGAAAACCTTTTTTTTGAAAGTACTCTTCGATTAATTTTATTTGAGATGTCTTACCAGAGCCTTCAATTCCTTCCAATGAAAGAAAATAACTCCCTGGAGTTTCAGGACAACGAAAGTATTCTTTTAATTGATTTAATGATGCATTCACTCGATGACTATAGTACAGGCTTTTTAAGCTGTATAGATTTTAGAAGTCAGAAGCTTCTTCGACCACGGGCTGTTCAGGTGGGCCGGCCTCAGGTGCAGCTCCCATGGATGCATCAACAGTTTGTCCCTCAATAGGCTCAGTTTGGGCCACATTATTTTCTTCAGGGGCCATATTCTCATGGTGAGAGTCCACAATTGCATCCGTTGGATAATCTTCCACCGGTGCAGGCTCAATATGGTGTTGAGGAGATTCAGGATAAATATTTTCTTGGATATAAGGCCGTGAAGTTAAGGCCGATCGATTTGATGAAGGTTGTGGATTAAAACTGGCCGGATTTCTGTTTGGCCGTTTATAGTTGACAATGTTGGCCGTCGGCTCCGCTTCTGCGATTTCATTTGTCGAAACAAGAGGAGAATTAGATGGTGTAAGTATGGTGTAGGCACCATAGGCCACAACACAAATAAGAGCAACACTGCTTGGAATGATCCAAATCAGACCCCGACTCACTTCTATATTATTTTGAACTGGAACTGAGATTTCTTCTAACTTAAGGTGATCTTGGCCAGCTTGATGCTGACCGATATAGGCCAAATTTGCAGCATTTTCTTGAATAGGATGTTGATGAAGATTTACCTCGGCACTACTCATGCCCGCTTCTTTTGGGCAAACAGGGGGGCGAGATTTTTTTTGAAAGTAAGCTTTTAAATCTTCGCATTGATGGAATTTTTTCCAAGTGTGGCCATCATCAGTTGAAAATAAATCTAAGAGAGAAATTTCTCCAAATTCAATTTTTTTAATTAGGTCTAATCGACTAAAAGGATGAGATTTTTGGTTATTTTCGATGATCCAAAAATGACCTTGATGTTTTGTGATTTCAGGTTTTTTAAAATATTCGAGATCTGAAAACAAAACCCAATTGATTTTATCTTGACTGGCCTCAGCATGTGAAAAAAGGGTTTCGTTCTCCTGTGAGAAGTGCTTGAGGGCCAATTTTTCGTATGGCCCATTGATGTCATTATCAATTTTGATAAACCATAAATCATCAGGATTTATCCCCAATTCTACGATGGTTTCTTCAGGCATTGGCTTTAGATCAATAAAGGCCATAAAAAATCCTTACCCCTTTCCAATTGATCTTTTCGGCGCACTTGGACAAAAGCTTTAAACAAATGAAAAAAATTGAGGGATTTTTGACTAATTCTCTGAGAGAGAGCATACTGGGGGCCATTAAACAGAGGATTATACGTGAAATTGCCCGAGAGAATTGATCAGATCAAGTCTAGATTTTTACAGTATAAGGATTGGGAAGATCGATATAAGGAACTGATTCATACCGGAAAGGATCTCGCCCCTTATCCTGAAGAGCAAAGATTAGAAAAGTATAAAGTGAAAGGATGTCAGTCCCAAGTTTGGTTGTTTCCAGAATTTATGGACGGAAAAGTCATTTTTCATGGTGATTCAGATGCAGTTTTAGTGAAGGGTATTATTGGTTTACTCATCAATGTTTATAGTAATGCGACTCCTGATGAGATTATTTCAACCAAACCAGATTTCTTAAAAGAAGTAGGAATTACTGAACATCTTTCAATGAATCGCAGTAATGGTCTTGCGGCCATGATGAAGCAAATTCAAATGTACGCTATAGTGTATAAATCAATGCAGAAGGTTTAATTATATGATGCTTAATCGACCAAGAAGAAATAGAAGTTCAGAAGTGATTCGCAATATGGTGAGAGAGACTCATCTTTCGCCTGATCATCTTATTGCTCCCTTATTTGTGATTGATGGAAAAGATCAAAAAATCCCTATAAAATCCATGCCAGGACATTCTCGCCTAACGATTGATCATCTTGTTCAAGAGGCCAAGGAACTCAGTGCACTTGGGGTGAAGTGTGTTGCTTTATTTCCTGCCATTGATGAAAAGTTAAAAACGTCTGATGCAAAAGAAGCCTTTAATCCTCAAGGGCTTAATGCTCGCGCTATTATGGCGATTAAAGAAGCCTTACCAGAAATGTTAGTCATGGGCGATATTGCTCTTGATCCCTATTCTTCAGACGGACATGATGGTCTCGTAGATCCTAAAACAGGAGAAATCCTAAACGATCCTACTCTAGAAGTTTTGGCCAAACAGGCCATCTGTGAGGCGAAAGCAGGAGTCGATATTATTGGGCCATCTGACATGATGGATGGACGAGTTCAATACTTAAGACGCGCTTTGGATGAGGCCGGTTTTCAAAATAAACTCATTATGAGTTATACCGCCAAATATGCTTCTAGTTATTATGGGCCATTCAGAGAGGCCTTAGATTCGGCCCCAAAAAAAGGTGATAAAAAAACTTATCAAATGGATCCGGCCAATGGAATTGAAGCCTTAAGAGAGGCCGAGTTAGATGAACAAGAAGGGGCCGATATTCTGATGGTTAAGCCAGGTCTGCCTTACTTAGATGTGATTTATCGATTAAAGCAACATTCAACACTACCTATTGCAGCTTACAATGTGAGTGGTGAGTATGCCATGGTTAAGGCCGCGGCCCAAAATGGTTGGGTGGATAATGATAAAGTTATTTTAGAGACTCTCACTTGCTTTAGAAGGGCCGGAGCAGATATTATTTTAACTTATTTTGCAAAAGAAGCGGCAAAACTTTTGAGGCAGTAAATGAAGTGGTTATTACTCGTAAGTCTGATGCTAAATTTGATACTTGCTTATGCTTATTTTGAATTAAAAAATAGGCCTCCTCTTGAGAGGATAATTATTGAACAGGCCCCGGTGAAAGAAGTTATAAAAACCCAGGGACCGTCAACAAATAAGGTCTCAGTAGTGAATGCGAGTGAGAGCAAAAAAGTGGTCGAGGAAGAAAGGCCTCTGATGGATCAAGAATTTGAAGAAAGTATTTCAAAAGTTCAGAACGACAAAGAAGATTTCTTTATAAATGAGCTTGGTTTATCTAAAGATCATCTGGATAAAATTGAAAAAATTAAGACGAATGTTTGGAAGCAAATTGCCCTCATCCACAATAAATCAAAATTGGGTGAAGATCTCTCGTTTGATGATAGACGTCAAATAATAAACTTAGAAGAAAAGATGCAAAAGGAGATCGCTTCTTTTGTAGGTGAAAAAAAATGGCAGAAGTTTCTAAAATTCAGGGACCATTACAATAAGAAAATGATCAAAAAGCAGATCGAGGAGAATCGGCCCAATGCTTTGATGGATTTCTAGTTTTATTCTTTGCCCAATTCCCT
Source organism: Bacteriovoracaceae bacterium (assembly GCA_050247975.1). GTDB lineage: Bacteria > Bdellovibrionota > Bacteriovoracia > Bacteriovoracales > Bacteriovoracaceae > Peredibacter. The sequence continues at coordinate 135,617 of JBFWTE010000001.1, read as the reverse complement.
TTGCCCTTTTATAATTTAAGCATGCATATTCTACTGATCCGCTTTTCTAGTATGGGGGATATTGTTCTTCAGACTGCTACCATTAATTGGCTGCGTGCACTCTTAGGTCCAGAGCTTAGAATTACTTTTGTGACTTCAAAAGAGTTTAGCTCTTTAGTTGAGGAGCACCCATTTGTTAATCAAGTGATTCATTTTGATCGAAAAGGAAAAGAAAGCTGGAAGGATTTTAAGCATAAAATTTCTCAAATCAATCAAAAGACTCCTATTGATTTGATTCTCGATGTTCATGGGACCATGAGATCTTTTCGTCTTAAAATGGCCTTTTGGTTTATTCCTTCCCTGACTGTAGATAAGAGAAGATGGGAGCGTTTTTTCTTAGTAAAATTCAAAAATAAATATTTAAAAAGATTATTTTCTTCGACTAGATTTGGAATGGAAAATCAGGTTGAAAGGATAATAAAGGATTTTGATTTCATTTTTAATGACATGAGAGCGATTGAGAGAACAAGAAAATTTAGAAATGGTCCTCACTCTGAATTAACTTCTCTTCGCTCGGTAGAGAGCTATCCTTTAAAAAACTCTTATATAGCAATCTCTCCTTCAGCATCATTTCAATTTAAGCGCTGGCCAATAGATTCATTTGTTCAACTGGCCCAAGAGCTGCTTAAGAGAACGTCCCATGATATTGTTATTCTTGGTGGGCCTTCAGATGATTTTTGTAATGCCTTTAAGGCCATTGATTCTGAAAGACTGATCAATCTTCAAGGTAAGACATCTTTAAAAGAGTCCATGAGTATTTTATCTCAAGCGATCCTTTCAATAGGAAATGATTCAGGAATGAATCATATTGCTGAGGCCTACGGCGTTCCTTGTTTAACACTTTTTGGGCCAACTGATCCCTTATTTGGGTTTGCTCCCCATGGAGATAAATCTAAATTTATTTCCAAAGAATTGTGGTGCCGGCCATGTTCAACCACGGGGTCAAAAAAATGTTTTAGGGATCGACATTATTGCATGGAGATGATTTCCGTTGATGAAGTCCTTCATGACTCACTGGAAATATTAAAATGAAATATCTTCTCCAGTTTTTACTTTGGTTTCTTTATTTTCCTTTGATTGAACTGATAGATACCTTTTTCTTTTGGATACCAGCTTTGTCTAAAAGGATTGAGTTTGAGAAAAAGAATGAGCAAGATCCACTTTGTGAATCCTTTAAATATACTCATCAGAAAGCAGATCTGTGTTTTGAATTTTCGAGTGAAGGAGAGTATCAGCAAATCGCAGCTTTAGTGCAGGATGCTCTTAGTTGTCATAAGAAAATCGAGTTGGTTTTTTTCTCACCTAGTGTTGAGAAGGCGGTGGTTGATTTAGCTCATAAGTTTCCAGATCAAATCCGCTATCTTCGTTATCCCATTGCGCGCTTTTCGCCTTTTTTTTCAGCGAGATCTTTTTCAAAATGGGTAAGCTCTCATGAACTGATATTAGTTCGTTATGACCTTTTCCCTGATTTTCTTATTTGGGCGTTAAATCCCCAGCATAGTTTAAAAATAATATGGGCCACGTTTAAAAAAGAAAGATTAAAAAAAAGAAAGGTTCCTTTTTATAAAAGATGTTTTTTTAATGCTGCTAAAACAATTATTTTTGCTTCAGCTGCAGACCAAAGCTACGGGAAGGATATTGGATTAAATGGTAAGGTCTACGATTTTAGAATTGAGCAAATTAGAAGAAGAGTGGAGCAGAAAGAGAATAAATTTGAATCTCATTTTGATGGTTATAAGAATTTTTTTGAAATACTTAACTCTTATCCGCGTGAAAAGAGACTCTTGTTTGGAAATGCCTGGCCAAGTGACTTATTTCTTCTAAAGCACTTACCGGATGATTATTTAATTGTGATTGTTCCCCACTTACTTAATCCTGACATTATTAAGCAATTTGAGGAAGGATTAAAGCAGCTCAAAAGAAATTCCCTCACTTTGACGTCACATTCTCAGGTGGGAGAGTCTCAATCCTATATTTTAAATATTAAAGGTATACTTTGTGAATTATATGGGGACTTTGGTAAGTCATACGTTGGTGGAGGGTTTGGGGTGAGTGTTCATTCCATTCTCGAGCCTCTAGTTTCAGGTACCGATGAGATTAGCTGTGGTATAGTGAATCATCGATCTACTGAATTTGATTTGGCCGTATCAATGGATAAACTTACTGTTGTTAAAGATGAGAATGATTTTTTAGAATGGTTAATAAAACCTTATTCGCGACTTGATTCGAAAGATCAAATAGGTGTTTTTTTTCACCAGTATCCTGAATTTAGAAAGGACGTTACTTCATGTTAAAGAATGAATATCAGGAAATTATTTTAGGGCATAATACTCTCTCACTTATAAGAGGGATTATTTCTCGTAAAAGAAATTTATCAACTCTTCTTATTGATGATCCACGTTTTTTAGCAGAAAGTTATTCTTCACATTATCTATCCGATCTCGAAATTCTCGCTTTCTTAAGACTAGGAAAGACTTATCAGATACCTGAATTAGAAGATATTAAAAGCTTCTTATTACCAGCATCAGTTGAATTTATCACCGATCAGTTAAGAATTAGACTAGGACAAAATCCTTTGGCCAATCTTAGGGAATTAGTTAGAAAATTTCCTGAATTCATTCAGGAAGAAGACTTAGATCTTATCTATAATGAGAATGATGATTCATTTTCTCATTATTTTAATGAGGAGCTAAGTAGATTTGAATCTCATACCTTTGAAATGTTCCAAAGACCAAAAACTTCCCGCTATGAATTACAAGGGCCAAAATGGTTTCAGCATATCTATACACAATTTGTAAAATATCTAAATCAAGAATCTGAAGATTCTAAAAATTTAAAATTTGCATCCCTACTTCATTTTTTATCCCTAACAGCTGAGGATAAACATAAGATCTCTCTTGTCCCTGAAGATGCTCCTTTTTATTTTTTTCGCCTTCTTTCTCCGATCTATCGCTTACAAGATTTTTTATTAAATACACAGTTAAAGAGGCGTCTTCTTCTTCTCGGTGGAGATTATAAGCAAAGCTCTGTGAAGTTCTGGCAATTTCATCAGGGGAAGTTTGAAAATCTTCTCCTAGAGAGTTTTGAAGGAGTGATTTCCGGTCAAAAAGTCCTTTTCTTTTCTCATCTTCCAGAAGAAGTCCCTTTTAAAATGTATTCCCCATTCTTATTTTTTAGAAAGGTGATGTTATCGCCACTAAAAAGGGACTTATCACTTTTTCCAATGACTCATTTAAAGTTTATCTGTGATGAGCAACTGCTTGGCTCAGATACCCCTTATCGAATGGTGGCCCTTGATTCTGAAATCAGCTACTACCAATGGCCTTATCCAGAAATGCCAGGCTCTAAGCCCGAGTTTTACCAAAATGAGCTAAAAAAATTCTATCTCAGGGATTGCTCCCTTTTACCTTTAAATCAAATACCTAAGAGCTTTAATAGTGTTCAAAGTGTAACCATGGATCTGAGATTTCTTACAAATTATAAGAGAAATGAGGGCAAGTCTAAAAACCGCCTACCTATTGAAATTGTTGAGGAAAATACACCCATTCGTGGTTTTGAATACTGGGGGGCCTTTCGTTATCACTCTTTAGGTTTACTCGCACTTTGCTACGGAGTTGAAGAAATTTAGAGTATAATTAACCTCATGAAGTGTTTCTTTCTAAAAAATAAGGGTCAAACCAGCATTGAATACATGCTGATTCTCGCTGTTTGTATCGGTCTTGGCATTACTGCTACTAAAAAATTTCGTGAATTTTGGATTGATAATCCTAACAGTATCATCTCTAAGCAGTTGAATTTATACGGCCAGATGTTCACCAGGGACCCTCGGTACCGCAATTTCAAAATGATTAGATAGTCTTTATACACCCCCTTGTAAACTTTACCTAAAGCCTGTTTTGCGCCGAGTCATGGATTTATCCTTAGATCAAACTTATTTCATGTCCTTTTCGAGGAGGAATGTATGAAGACAAACAAATTAGTTGTGTTGGCGCTGACTTTAAGTTTCGCCAGTGCTTACGCTCAGTCTGAAGAGCAGGTTTTAAATTCAGACCCTATCAATGTTGATGGTTACCTGGCGGAAGAAAAACCGGCCACCGATGCTGAGCTTGAATCACTTAAAAGTACAGTGAAGAAGTATCAGACTGAAAATCATCTTTATAAAGAGAAAACAAAAACTCTGAATAAGCTGACAAATGAAGCTGAAAAAATTGGTGATAATGCTGAAGAAAAAATTATGGCCAATGTTGAAGCTAAAAAAGCTGAAAAAAGAGCGATGGATAAAATCCAAAAAGCTGAGGCCAAACTTAAGTGCCTCATGGAAGATATTAAGTCTCCAGAGTGTGATGCACTAAGGGGAAACGCTGATATTGAGGTTGCTGCTCCTGTAAAGCAAGAAGTCACTACCGCCCAAGCGGCAACGACTCCTGTTGTCTCAACATCTGAGGTCACAACTGGGGCCAATCCATTCGAGACGATTAAACTTGCTGCATTCGCTGGAGGCACCAACTATAACGGAAAGACTGAACAGTTAGAGGCCGAAGTCTCTACTGGATTAAGATTAGAATCAAATATCAATACTCGCTTTTCAATGGGTGTTGGATTTAATTTCGCTCAATTAAAAACTGAGGACTTTGCCAATAGTTATTATGGCTCGCAGGCCTGGTCACCATCTTATTATGGTGCTTATGGATCCCAAGGAAGAGAAATTCAATATCGCACGATGGGGATTGATCTTTATGGTAAATTTTTTGTTACCCAAGGTGAGAGATTCCGCCCTTATATCGGTGCTGGAGTTGGTTACTCTCAGGCCACTTTAAAATATACTGAAAATAATCCTTATTCATATGGTGGGTATGCTTTCGGTAACGAAGAGTACAAAACATCGTATGCTCGAGGAACTTTAATGCTTGGTTCGGAGATTATGATTACTCGCCAATTCGGACTACTACTTGAAGGTGGCTACGCCACAGCTCTAGGAAGTACTTTAACAAGTCAGGATAATAAGAATCCTTATAACTCACCTGACCAAAAAAGACTTCGTCAGTTAGGTGAAGAGATTATTAACGCTAATGCTTTATCGATTTTCGCTGGTGCGGTCATTGTTTTTTAACTGACCCTCCCGCGAATTGTTACTTCCCCTCGAAAAAGCTCCCTCACGGGGGCTTTTTTCATTTTAATACCCTTGAATGCTTTGGTATTATTGTTTCAAATTATTCTTCTTCATAAACAAGGACGATATTATGAAAGCAGTCTATCTCGTTGACGGTAAACGCACACCCCAAGTTAAGGCCGGGGAAGATCTTAAAGAAATCGCGGCCCCTTATTTAGGACACTATCTCATCCGCCACTTAGTGGATAAGTATGCTCTTCCTAATGATATGGTCGATGAAGTGATTGTCGGAAATACGGGTACTCCAGCAAAATATCCAAACGTTGGCCGAGTGATCGCCCTTGAGGCGGGACTACATAAAAAGACTTCCGGTTATTCAGTTCATAGAAACTGTGCTTCTGGAATGGAGGCCCTTTCTCAGGCCTATATCAAAATTGCTTCAGGTAGATCAGATCTCATTTTTGCAGGTGGAGTAGAGAACATGACTCAAATGCCACTTATGTTTAATAAAAAGATGACTGAGCTTTTCGCGGGCCTTGCTAAAGCAAAGTCTCCTGCTGCAAAATTAAAAGTTCTTTCAACATTTAGACCAGATTTTCTTGCACCAGATATTGCTATCGTTCAGGGTCTCACAGATCCTTTTTGTGGAAGAAACATGGGCCAAACAGCTGAGACACTTGCTCGCGAATTAGGAATTTCTCGCTTGGAGCAAGATACTTTTGCTAATACCTCTCATTTGAAAGCTGTTGCTGCGACTAAGGATGGAAAATTTAGAGAAGAAATTCTTCCTATCACTGCAGGATCTCGTTTAGATAAAATGATTGCTGATGATGTTGGGCCTCGAGCGAACTCAACCGTTGAAAAGCTAGGAACAATGAAGCCTTACTTTGAGAAAGAAACTGGAACGGTCACTGTGGGGAATGCATGTCCAATTACCGATGGCGGATCAATGTGGCTCTTAGCGAGTGAAGAAGCGGTGAAGAAATATAACCTCGATCCAATGGCCAGAATGGTGGACTATCACTTCCATGGACTTGAGCCTGAAAGAATGGGATTAGGTCCCGTGCTTGCGACTCATGGAGTGTTAAAGCGCACAGGAATGAATCTTTCTCAAATTGATCTGTTTGAACTTAATGAGGCCTTTGCAGCTCAAGTTCTTGGTTGTTTGAAAGTGATGAGAGAGAAGTCACTTTCATCAAAATGGGGAATTGATGAGACCATGGGTGAGATTCCAATGGAAAAATTAAATGTGAACGGTGGTGGTATAGCTCTTGGACACCCGGTTGGTTCAACTGGATCACGCTTAGTTGTGACACTTGCTCATGAGTTAAAACGTCGTAAACAGCGTTTTGGTCTCGCAACACTTTGTATCGGTGGCGGTCAAGGTGGAGCAGTGATTATTGAAAACTTAAAAATGTAAGAGGGACTTATGAGTTACCAACATATTAGTTTTGAAATTAAAAATGATCAGATTTGGTTAGGTCTTGGTTTGAATGAAAAAAAATCCATGACGACTTTGACTAAAGAGTCACTAGATGAATTGAAAAAGGCCGTTTTAGAAATTGCGGATATTGATAAAAAGGGAAGTGCTAAGAGCTTGTACATTTTTTCTCATAAGCCAGGTGTTTTTCTGGCCGGAATGGATATTTCTGTGATCAATGGCCTTCAAACAGAGGCCGAAGCCCTTCGTGGTTTAGATGAGGCCCATGCTATTTTTAATCTGTTAGAAGATTTGAAAATGTCTACAGTTGCTCTTGTTGATGGGGTCTGTTTAGGTGGGGGATTAGAACTCTCACTCGCTTGTAAAAAGATTTTTATCTCAGATAATCCAAAAACTTCTTTAGGTCTTCCTGAAGTAATGTTAGGTGTGCTTCCTGGTTTTGGTGGAACTTACCGTTTGCCTCGTAAAGTGGGTCTTCCAACAGCTCTTGATATGATCCTTACTGGTCGCCAGATTAAAGGTAAGAATGCTTTTAAAATGGGACTGGCCGATGCTGTTTTACCAACCGAGAGAATGAAAGAACTAGCCCCAACTTATTTACTAAATAAAAAGACTGGCAAGAAAAAAGATTTTAAAGAAGAACTTCAGTCTGCGGCGATGGGGAATTTTGTTGCCCGTAAGATTATCTTTCAGAAGGCCCGTGAAAAAGTTCTTGAAACCACTAAAGGTTTTTATCCAGCTCCACTTAAGATTCTAGAAGTGCTTGAGAGAGGATATGGAAAAAATCGGGCGGACTATCTTGCGATAGAAGCAGAGGCCTTTGCTGAACTTTCACAAAGTGTTCAGTCTAAAAATCTTCAACATATATTCTTTTTAACAGATGAATCTAAAAAGTTAGAGAATAAAGAATCAATCCCAACTGTGAGAAAAGGTGCTGTCCTAGGTGCGGGAGTGATGGGTGGAGGGATTGCTTGGTTGTTTGCTCAGAATGATCAGGCCCCAATCATGAAAGATCTTACCCCTGCTGCATTAGAGCTTGGTTTAAAGCAGGCCTCTCAAAATTTCTCTGGAGCTCTTAAAAAGAGAAAAATGACTCCAGATGAATTTAATCGCAAAATGCGCTCAATAGAGCCAACTTTGGGGTTTGAAGGTTTTAAAAATGTCGATCTCGTGGTTGAAGCTGTTGTTGAAAATATGGATGTGAAGAAAAAAGTTTTTGCTGAACTTGAAGGTTATGTTAGCAAGGAATGTGTTTTAACTTCTAATACTTCTTCCCTTTCTATTGAAGAAATGAGTAAGGCACTTAAAGATCCATCTCGATTCGCTGGACTTCACTTTTTTAATCCAGTGAATAAAATGCCTTTGGTTGAAATCATTACCCACGAAAGAGTAAATCCAGAAGTCATCAGAATGCTTCTCAAGTGGACACTTGATTCTAAAAAAACTCCTATCGTGGTCAAAGATGGCCCAGGATTTCTAGTTAACCGTATTCTTGCTCCTTATTTAAATGAAGCTGCTTTCTTACTTGAAGAAGGAGTGACTCCTGAAGCACTAGATGAGGCCGCTTTAAATTTTGGGATGCCAATGGGCCCATGTCGTCTGATGGATGAAATTGGACTTGATGTTTGTGTTAAAGTTGGAAAAATTATGCATGAAGGCCTTGGGGCCCGTGCCACTCCAAGTTCACTTGCTTCAAAATTTTATGATGCTCAATTCTTAGGTAAGAAAAACAATAAAGGTTTTTACCTCTACGATGAGAAAGGCAAAGTGACTGGAAAGAATCCTGAAATTTCTAAATTCTTACCGAGTAAGAAAGTTCGAAAGGATGAAACTGTTATTCAGATGAGACTCTTCTTACCGATGGTCAATGAAGCGGCCTATATCCTAGCAGATAAGATCTGTGATAAAGCGGCCACTGTTGATATCGGAATGATCTATGGAACAGGATTCCCTCCATTCAGAGGTGGATTACTTAAATGGGCCGATAAAGAAGGTTTAGATCAAATAGCTGAACGATTAAATAACTTTGCTAAAGAAGTGAGCTTTGAAAGATATGCTATTGCTCCTTTCTTGAGTCTGATGATTCAAGATAAGAAAAAGTTCTACGATCTCTAATGAATACTTGGCCTTTTTTTCGCTATTTTTTTAGCTACATCACTCATGCAAGAACTCGCCAACGACTGCTTTTTATAGCGGTCGTTGGCCTTTTTATTTCTGCCTTTTCTCTTATTGTCATCCAAGGAATTATGGGTGGACTTCAAAAAGGGCTTATCGCAAGATCTAAAAGTATTCACGGCTCTCACCTTTTAAAGTTTACTGAACCCTTTGCTGGCCCATCTAAAATTGAAAAAATTCTTAGTCATAACAATATTCTTTTTTATCCCGAGATAGAAACAGAGGTGATGCTTAAGCATAAAAATTATGTTGCTCCAGCGAAGCTTCATGGAATTAATCTCTCATATAGAAGACCGGAATTTCTTCAAGATAAGGACTTCACTGGACTCGTCATGGGAAGTGATCTTGCCAATAAAATTAAGCTTCAATTTTTAGATGAAGTTCAAATTATTTCCCCTGGAGTCACTGATTCATTAATGGGGGAAGTGCCAAGATTTGTCTCAGAATCTCTTTCTGACTATCTCTATACAGAACTCTCTGAAGTCGATGAATTTGAGGTTTGGGGACGATCTGAATTAGTCCAAAACTTATTAAGGATGAGAGGGCATAATCAAATTAGAATTTTTGGTGAAGTCAGTGATGAGTTAAAAAAGGAAATTTTTGACACTCAAATTGATTTTAGATGGATTACTTGGGAAGAGATGAATCAGGCCTTGGTATGGTCATTAAATTTAGAAACAAAAGTGATGCTCTTTTTATTCATCAGTATGAGTTTATTGGTGGCGATAGCTATAACCTCAGGGCTTCTCATTTTTTATTCAAAAATAAGGCGCGATCTCATGAGTTTTTGGATCCTAGGTATGCCTCAGGATAAATTGATAAATCTTTGTTATAAATTTACCCTTGTTATGTCAGGCATTAGTTGCACTTTAGGAGGGTTATTTGGGCTTATCGCTTTGGAATTACTTGAGAGGCATGGTCATGATATGATGCCAGATATTTTTGTCGAAAGAACATTTCCCGTTGATTTAAATTTCAGTCACATAATTGTGGCACTCGCCATTCCTTTTTTTATTTCGATAATCTTTAGTTACCTATCTTTCTCTTTTTTCCGAAAGGAAAATCAATCATTTGTATCGATCGTGCGAAGTTTGAGTTAAATCTTAAAAAAATTTCTCGATTTCAAGGTACAATAGAAGTTAGTGGATTGACCCATGGGAGAACTATGTCGGCCTTAAATCTTAATCAATTTTTTTCAAGTCGTTTTTTAACTGGCCTCTCCTTAATGAAGTCCCTTGGTGAAGATTTCTCACTTTGTGATCATGATACGATCGTTTTTCGATGGGCCGATTTTGATGAGGCCTGTGAATTAATCAAACTTGAAATGGAGAGTAATGTTGAATTACAAAAAGATTTCGCGCGAAGAGATTCATCTCTAAAAAGGCTCCAACTGATTCCTATTTGGATAAAAACAACAGACAGGATCTACCAGTCAACAGTCTTTGATATGTATGAAAGATATTTATTAAATCACACTAAAATTATTGATGGGGTAGATGCTTTTGGTAAATTAGAGATTTCATTTATTTCAGGATCAGGGCCCTTCAAGTCGATGGGACTTACTGAATGTTTTAATGCTGAGACCTATAGAGATTTTATCATTGTCTACTTACTTCAAAATAAACTGCCTCGTAGAGAATATCGAATAAGAACAAAATGTAAAATTTTATTCGAGCATGGGAATGATTATACTTGTGCTGAGCTTGCACAGATTGAGCAGTTAACAAGTAAAGGAATACTTTTTTCTATGGATTCTGATGTCTTTGGAAAAACTATTTCTAAGGAGGAAGAATTCAGAGTGCTTTTAAATACGTCGGTTTTAAAAAATGCCATCGGTAAAAATATAGGTGAGTTAAAACAATATCTTTCTCAGTATGCTTTTAATTTGATGTTCACCTCCAATAAAGAGGACGCTCTTTATCTTAAGTTGTCCCAATTCTCTGTCCAAGCTAGTTTTGATTACATGAAGGATCGTAAAGTCTATCTTTTCATTAGCTATGACTCTATTGCAAAGGCCAATCCAGAGACGGCAAAGAATTTGAAGGATTTTATTTTATTCACTAAAGGAATTATTAAAGATCATTTTTCACTTAAAGAAAAAATGGAGAAATCGGCCTAATCATCTTCTTCATATTGAACTCGGTAAGCTGCACTTTTATCTAGATTTTTTCGTCTTTTATCGTATCTCTCAGTTGTTGTTATATTAGAGTGGCCTGCGAAGGTCGCAACGTCTCTTATTGCAGCATTTTGAGTGTCGAGAAGATGGGATATAACTGTGGCCCTACATGAGTGAGGCGAGACTGATTTATTAATTCCTAACTTTTGGGCATACTTTTCAATCACCCTGTAAATTGTTGATCCATCAATTGGTTTTAAGTTTTTTATTTTAATCTCAGTTTGCAATAGGTAGTCTTCAGGCATAAGAATGATGCCATTATCTTTTAAGTATTCGGTGTAGAAATTAATTTCTTTTGAAACTTGAGCATTTAATGGGATAAGTCTGACTTTATCGCCCTTACCATGAATCGTTAAAATTGTGTGGCCTCGGTCTTGAGAGAAGTGATGCATCTTTATATGTGTTAGTTCAGATCTTCTTAGACCTAGGTGGAATAAGAGCACCATGATTAAACGGTGGGTGTGCCCTTTATGGGTTGAAAGATCAGGAGCATTAATCATCTTTACAACTTCATCATCTTCAAAGGCGACTGTTGGCGTTTCCGTTTGAACTTTAGGCAGCTTAACAGTGTCGAGAGGATTGTGATCAATGAGTCTTGCCGCCAAAGACCATTTCATAAATGATCTTATACAGACCAGTCTTCTGTTGATTGTTGCAGAGGCCATTCCTTTTTCTAAGAGATGGTCTCGATAAAGTTGAAAATGGTAAGATTTAATTTCCGAAGGATGTCCAATAGTGACATTCCCAGATTTTAAAAAATCAAAAAAGAATTTTAAATCTTTAATATAAGCAGTCTTTGTATCGGTTGAAAGAAATTGAACTAAAAATTCACGAACAAAATCTTCAATGCAAAATTTCTTTTTAGCGGCCTCTTCAAATTTTTGGGCCAATTGATGATTGGTTTGGATTGTGAGAGCATTATCTTTTTTAGACATATTTTTTATTCTATCTCAATTTGATATGCCTTTAAACGGGGAAACTTTGAGATTAATTGAGTTATTTAGTTTTATTTGATGTCTTTGTGAAGAATGCTAAAATGTTGAATAAACTAATAATGAGGTCCAGATGATATTTTATATTCTCTCTTTACTTGCAGGGATAGTGATTGGTGCTGGTATTTGTTTTTTTAAATTTCAAAAAGTTATTTTAGAAAATTCAATTTTGAAAGAAAAACTTCTTTTTCAGGAGCAAGGCCATAAAGAGTCTTCAGAGAAATTGGAGTTAAGGCTCAAAGAAATTTCCCAACAAATCTTTGAAGAGAAATCAAAGCGTTTCAGAGAAGACTCACTTAAAGGAATGGAATTAATCTTGAATCCATTTAGAGATAAGATGAATGAGTTTCAAAAAAAAGTCGAAGAGATGCATCTAAGTGATACAAAAGATCGGCTTAAGCTGCACGCAGAGATTGAAAGGATAACACTCACTGGCCAGAAAATGTCTCTTGAGACTGAAAACCTTATTAGGGCCCTTAAAGGTGATGTCAAAGTTCAAGGTAATTGGGGAGAGCTCATCCTGGAGAAAATTTTAGAATCATCCGGACTTAGAGAAGGTGAGGAGTTTACGTTACAAGGTAAAAATCTAGGGCTAAAGGATGAGGATGGAAAGCATCAAATGCCTGATGTCATTATCAATCTTCCCGAGAATAAACATCTTATTATTGATTCAAAAGTTTCATTGGTTTCCTATGAGAGGTATACAACAGAAGAAAAAGAAGAGGATCTGTCTAATTTTTTAGATTCAATCTACACTCATATAAAAGGCCTTTCAAATAAGAGCTACCAAAATCTGGATAAATTATTTTCTCCCGATTATGTCATGTTATTTGTACCGATAGAAGGTGCTTTCATGCTCGCAATGCAAAAGGATAAGGAGTTATTCACTTTTGCTTGGGAGAGAAATGTTATTCTTGTTGGACCTTCAACTTTACTTGCAACTCTTCGTACTGTTGCCAGTTTATGGAAGCAGGAAAGGCAAACCAAAAATGCTATTGAAATAGCCCGACAAGCGGGTGCCTTGTATGATAAATTTGTGGGTGTTGCAGAAGATCTGGATCATATTCAAGGGCAGATCAAGAGAATCGATGATTCCTTTGATCAGTTAAGAGGCAAAATGCTTACAGGCAAGGGAAGCCTTGCGAGTAGAATGGAAAATTTAAAAGAGCTTGGGGCAAAAACATCGAAAACATTGGAACTATCATGAAATCAAATTGGAAAGTAAATACAAAATTAAATCATCCTCCTCAGATAGAATTAAAACCAGGCAATAGACCACTACTATCTCCAGTTTACCATTCTGCGAAGTTTACTCCTTCCGAGGACTATCCTTTTTGGGATCAATATCTTTATGGAAGAGTTTCAAATCCTACGACCAGGCAATTGGAACTTTCTCTGGCCGATCTTCAAAATAAACAAGATTGTATTGTTGTCTCTTCAGGCATTGCTGCAATAACGGGTGTTTTTCTCGCTCTCTTAAAGAGTAATGATCACATAATTTCTTTTAAAGAGCTTTATAAACCCTCAAGACTTTTTATTAAAGAGCATCTGAGTAAATTTGGAATTGAAAATACCATCTTGAGTCTTTCTGAAAGTGCAGATTTAGAGAAATTTATTATCCCTGGAAAAACCAAGTTAATTCATTTTGAAAGTCCAACAAATCCCACTCTTGCAGTGGCAGATATTGAGTGGATTTTAAAAGTCGCAAAAAAGCATAATGTCTTAGTCAGTATGGATGGCACCTTTGCTGGTCTTCATCAACATACTCATTTTGATATCGATATTATGATTCATAGTTTGACCAAGTATGCAAATGGCCATGGTGATGTTATTGCCGGATCAATTGCTGGAGGTAAAGATTTAATTGGTAAGATTAGAGAGATGTGTATTTATTTAGGTGCAACCATTGACCCGCAAACCTCGAATCTTATTTCAAGAGGTCTGAAAACATATATGCTACGCTATGAAAGACAAACTCAATCTGCCATGGCCATCGCTGATTATTTATCAAAACACTCAAAAATTAAGAGGGTTTTTTATCCTGGCCTCAAAACTCATGCTGGATATGAACTTGCACAGAAGCAAATGAAAGATATGGGAGGGATTATTTCTTTTGAAGTTGATGAATCCCTAGGGCCTGCAGAAAGAATTTGTCATCAATTTAAATTAATCCAACTGACTGCCTCTGTTGGCTCTACTGAGTCCATTATTTGTCCAACGCTATTCTTTTTTGGACAGGATCTCTCTCTGGAGGATAGAGAGAGTTTAGGAATTACTCCTTATACATTACGTTTATCTATCGGGCTCGAGGATGCCTCTGATTTAATTCAGGATCTTGAAAGTGTTTTAAATGGTATTAACTAAAAGTTTTGCATCCAGAATATTCTGATGAAATTCATACCATGAATTCCAGCGACGAATCTCAGCGTCAGCTGTGTCTTGCTCACGTAAGTTTACAGAATAGAGATCTGATGAACCCATTTGCCATTTTTTAGATTCTGCTTTGGCAACGTCTTTTGTTTTAATGACTTCTTTTGAAATAGTTTGCCATCTTTGATGATTCAATTCCATTGCCCTAATAGAGTAATCATAACTTCTTAGAAGTTCCCTTTTTGCATACTCCAATTGTTTTTCTATCGCTAATAATTTGTAATGCTGAGAAACACTTTTTCCAGAGGCCTTTCTATTTTCTAAGGGAATATCGAATTTTACACCAATTTGTAAGCTTTCTGGGTCATAGGGTCTATTACCAGATAATTCTCGTGATCCTAGTAAATCAAGATTTAGGCCAGGTAATTTTTCTTGTTTAAATTGTTCCTCTAAGAGATTGGCCTTTTGTTTTTCTAGGGTGAGTAGTTTTATTTGCGGTAGCTCATTTTCAATTATTTTTCGATCAAAAGTTGTCAGTTTTAATTCAGGATCATCATTTGCTATTAGCTCTGATACAAATTCAGATTCAGCTAAATTAAGAAGAGTGGTCAGTTGGTTCTTAACTGACTGTAAATCCAATTGGCCCTTGAGTAGTTCATCTTCTCTTTTATCAATTGATCTTTGAGCATCGGTAACTTTTATTTTCTCGATATCTCCAGATTGAAATCTTTTTTCAATCATAATGCTTCGATCTTTAGCAAGTTTTAAAAGTTGAGATCGAATAATGAGTTTTTTTTCTTCTAAAATCCATTTGTAAAATAGAGACAATGCTTTGTGAGTATAGAAATTTTTCTTTAGCCTAAATTGCAATTCTTCTTGCTCATTTTCTAATTTGGCAATTTTTAGATTGGTCCTTGCTGTGTCGGTTTTAAAATTTCTTAAAAGAGGTAAAGTAATTCCAGCAAACATCTCACCTGCTGCAGATGTTTGATATTTACCATCGTAGCTTGGGAAATGACCCAGACCTTGCCTGTGCCCTAAAACCAGGCCCATACCATGAAATGGAGTAAGTCTTTCAATCGTGCTTTCAAAATATTGGTTATCATATTTATTTTCAATCCGATTTCTCGATTTAAAAGATAATTTATGATCGAATTCACCTTCTGCGCCTTTGATAGCATATTTTGATGCCTCGAGTTTTGCTTGAGACTCTTCTATCAAGGGTAGATTTTGACTAATTTTTTTTACAATTTCGTCCTGGGTTAGTGCAAAAACTGGGATTGAATTTAGAATAAAAAGTAAAATAGTTATCATTTTTTCTTATTCTCCAATTGACCAAGTTTATCGATTTCAGCTTTTATTGGCCCCGTTACGGCCGGGAAATTGTTTAACTTACGCCAAATTTCTTTAAAGATAAAAGAGTCGGCCAATTGAATGTACGCACGTGCCAAATTACCCTGTCTCACGATACTTGAACCTGGCCAGCCGCCTTCAGGTGTAATCAGAACTCTAAATTTACCATTATAGGAGCTGCCTTGATCTATTAAATGGACTCTTCCTTTGAAGGTGTTAATAGCAATTGAGGGCCAGCCTGCAATTTGTAGAGATGGCCAGCCTTCTAGTTGTAGTCTTGCTTTTTGCCCAACGGCCAGCATTGAAGCATCTTGCCCATCAATCCAAACCTCTACTGCCGGAGAGTTTACTTGTGGCGAAAAAATAGCAATAGGTGCGCCTTTTTTAATCATTTGTCCCAATTCACCAGGCATGATTTTTGTGATGACTCCATCTCGAGGTGCTTTGATGACTTGTGAGCTTTGTTTTGAAGCAAGGCTTTCAGCTTTGGTTAGTTCTACTTGGGCCTTGGCCAAATCCATTTCAAGTTTTGAAAAATCAATTTTTGCTTTCTCATAGTCTTTTCTTGAACTCAGTCCTTGCATAAAGAGTTTCTGCTGACGATCTAAATTAATTTTAGCAGTATCACGCATGAGAATGGCCGATTTTAGCGAAGCATTTGCGGAATTTTCTGCTCTTAAATAGCGATCAAGTAAATTCGGATCATTATCCGAGATTTCAGCAATGATTTCGCCTTTTTTGATTTGCTGGCCCTCTTTAATGCGCCAGTTTTTTATAAAACCTGTGAGTGGAGTGTTTAAAGTTTGAATTCTTTCATTGGGATCAATTGCTGTTACAACGCCATCTCCAGTAGTGAATGAGATCCATGGCAGAATCAATATCACGAGCAATAAAACGAATGCTAGATAAAGATATTTTTTTCTGATTGGATATAAAATTAATTTTGGAAAAAGATACTTATTTGTTCGCATCTTCATATCCTTCTGTTACAGATTCTAGTTTTATTTTACTTGTTTCATAATCGTAGAGAGATTCCATCGTTTTTGGTAGTTTTGTTAACACGGCCATAATTCCAGAGAGTATGATTTCTGCCGAAACAAGTTGTCCTAAGGATAACTGATGAATTTGAACGAGCCAGATTCCAACTCCAAGAAGAAAGATTTGACCTAGAACGTAACAACCACTCACGATCATCTTATTTCTTTTAATAAAGTAGTAGTGCTTATCTCTTGAATCCAAAAAGTTTTCTATATTTTCGTCGTGCAAATTCTGATTAGAGCGAATAATTTTTTCTAATTCATATTTTTGATTAGACTCATCTAAAGAAGTTGCTACCGCTTCATCCCAAGAATGGAAAACAGACAGCCCTGTAATAATAATGAGAATTGCAAGAAAGATAAATGCAGGATGAAAACTAATAACCACCAAAAGACCGAATAATGAAGTTAGGATAATTTCAATAATATTTGTAAAAGCATTGCTAAAGCTTTTCATCAAATTTGTTATTTCTAAAAAGTAAATTGATTTATTGGTTTTAAGTTGAAACCATTTTTTTGTCTCTTGAACCATTATTTCTCTTTGCAGGTATTCAATAAGAACAATCTGGCCGTACTTAAAATATCGATCAAGAATTAAAAAAAGAGTCAATATTATGAGGAAGGTAAAGGTGTTAATTAAAATATGTGATAAGGCCAGATTGTTAACAATATATTGTGTCGTTAATGGAAGAATCAAAGTTGAAATACCATAAAGAAGTGCGTAAAAAATATAAACTTTATGATATTTTAATGATTGTAGATTTTTGAAGAACCTATTTTTCAGCATAATCCACCTTTTTTTCTTGATAAATATACTAGATATATTAATATATTTTAATTCGATAAATACAGATAAAATGTTCGTTTTAATCGAAAATGGTCGCTATGAACTGGTTAAATTTGCATCATTTAAAATACTTTCTCATTATTGCTGAGGAAGGCTCCTTAACCAAGGCCTCTAAGAAATTACTTATTGGCCAGCCGGCGTTAAGTGCTCAATTAAAGCAACTAGAGGATCATTTAGGTCAAAAATTATTTGATCGGGTTGGGAAGAAGTTTCAAATAACTCAGGCGGGAGAATTTGTTCTTAAGTATGCCAAGGCGATTAAGGATTTAGAGGATGAACTTGTGCTCAATCTTCCTCATGCCACTGACTTTGTTAAAAAAGAAATTTTCATCGCCGCTCAAGAAGTGGTTCCTAAATCAGTTCTTGCAAATATATTGGCAAAAATTAACTTAGAGAAAGGTTTAAAACTTAAAGTCACTGAAGGATCTGCTGATGATCTTTTTAGTGGATTAGTTGAAGGAAAATTCGATCTCTTTATTGGAAATTCGAGACCTTTTAGTGCAACAAAAGAGATGATTTATCTTTCTCTTGGGAAAGAGCCTGTGACTGTTTGGGGAGATAAAACTTATCTTGGACTTAAAAAGAATTTTCCACAATCTCTTCAGGGCCAATCTTTTCTTCTTCCTGGGCTTCAGTCTCCAGTTCGCCATGATTTTGAAAAATTTATGCTTGAGCAAGGATGGGATTTTTCTATCCCATGCGAGGCCCAAGATACAGCATTGCTAAAAGAACTATCCGCTAGAGGACAAGGGCTTGTTTTGGTTGGAAATGAGAGTGCCAAATCATGGGTTAAGTCCAATAAATTAATTAAAATTGGCACATTGCCAGGTATCTATGAGGAATATTGGTTGGGAATGGTAAAACGATCAGTGGAAAATACTTTGTTAAAATCAATTATTAAAAGGGTGAAATCTTAATAGAAATATTATCGGCCATCGCTTCTAAAAGTTTAATTTCTGCTTCTTTAAAAAAATTCTTTTTATTAGCATACAGATTAAAGGTGCCAATAACCTTATCATTCTTCATGATGGGTAAAGCAATGCTTGAATAATACCCTCGCTTCAAGGCCTCTTCTCTCCAGGGAAAATACAAAGGATTATCCGCTAGATCGTTATTAACGACAGTCTTCTTCTCTCTAAAGGATTTGCCACTAGGGCCTGCGCCTTCAGATTCAAATTGGAGAGTGGATATTTTAATATGATCTAAGTAATGGTCTTCAAATCCAGTCCATGCAACAGGTTTAATTATGTTTGCTCCATAATCAACAAGGCCTACCCAGGCCATTCTAAATGGGCCTATCTCGGTGACAATTTTGCAAGCTTGTTTAAATATTTCTAATTCATTTTTAGAATAAAGGATCATCTGGTTAATTTCGGCCAGGACTTGGTAGAGTTTTTCTGATTTTAAAATATCTTTATCGGTGCGATTTTTTGAGGTGATATCAGTTAAAATTCCATTCCAAATGGTACGATCCTGATTTTTTTCTACTAACTTTAATTGAGAATAAAAAACTCTCTTAATCCCATGAGATGTCTGGCCATTAAATTCAAAGATGCATTCATTGTTTAGATTTTTGAGACCATTTATTAAATCTAAAAAATCATTGAGATCTTGTTGTCCAAAACAGTCAAAAAGAAATTTCACATCTTTTAATATTTTCTCGGCAGAAACATCTAAATAATCCTCGACATTATCAGTGATAAAGGAAACGGAGTATGACCCATGAGATAATTTAATTTGAAAGATAACTGCTGGTATATTTTTTAAGAATACGTTTAAATCTAACTTGCTGCTCATAAGTTAAATTATATTTTATTTTTAAATATTAAAATATGAGTTTGAGCAGCTTTGTGCTCCTCTTTAGATGAGGAGCACAAGTAGTTATTTCTTAATTTGGATATTTTTAAGGCCTGCAAAAGCATTATTCTTGAATTGTGGCCCTGTTTGCACTTGAGGTCGATTCTCTTGAGGTCGACTTCCACTTTTTCTAGGGGCCACACCTGATCCTGTACCCGTGACACCTTCGGTTTGGGAATCGGCCTTACAAGAAAGTGAAATTCTTCTTCGGTCCATATCAATACCTAAGACTCTTACTTTAAGTTCTTGGCCAACTTTAAGTTCATCCATGGCATTTTCAACAAAACGATCACTCATTTCAGAAATATGAAGTAGGCCATTTTCCTTAATTCCAATATCAACAAAAGCACCAAACATCGTAATATTTGTCACAACACCGTTGTACCACTGGCCTATTTTTAAATCTTTAAGTTCAGAAATGCCTTTGGTGAACTCCACGGATTTAAAAGTTGTTCGAGGATCTTGAGAAGGGGCCTTCAAGCATTTGACAATATCAGCTAAAGTCATTTCACCTATACTTGCTTTTAAATTTTTATCTTGTGCCAAATCATTTTGAAGAGATTCATCACTTAATAAATCTTTTAAAGTTTTGTTTTTAGTTTTGACCCATTCTTCCAATGTAGCATAGCGCTCAGGATGAATAAAAGTTCCATCAAGAGGATGAGGTCCATTATATATTCGAAGAAAACCTGCGGATTGCTCAAAAACTTTTTGAGAAAATCTTGTCACTTTCAAAAGTTCAGAACGATTTTTAAATCCGCCATGCTGATCGCGATACTTTACGACATTTTGAGCGACAGTTGGGCCAATCCCGGAAACATAAGAGAGAAGTGGAGCTGACGCTGTATTTAAATCTACCCCAACGAAATTCACACAGGACTCGACAACGGCCTCAAGATTGTTTTTTAATTGTACCTGATTTACGTCATGTTGGTACTGGCCAACTCCAATGGATTTTGGATCGATCTTAACCAGTTCGGCCAAAGGATCTTGGAATCTTCTGGCAATTGAAATAGCACCTCTTACGGTAACATCTTTATCTGGAAATTCCTCTCTTGCGATGTCAGAAGCAGAGTAAATTGAAGCACCTGCCTCGGAGATCATGGTTGCTTTCACTTTTCCATCTTTAACTTGAGGAATAAATGTTTCCACAAACTCTAAAGTCTCTCGACCATTTGTTCCATTCCCAATAGCGATATATTCTACGCTGAACATTTCAATCATTTTTGTAAGTATTTGAGCGGAGCCAACTTTGTCATTTCTTGGCTCAAATGGATAGATAACATGATCGCCAAGAAATTTTCCTGTATGATCTACGATGACAACTTTACAACCAGTTCTAATTCCTGGATCGATACCAAGAACGGCCTTAGAGCCTAAGTATGGTTGCAAAAGAAGATTTTTTAGATTAACTCCAAAGACAGAGATGGCCGCTGTATCAGCAATCTTTTTCAATTCATTTTTCACTTCGAGATCAAGAGATGGCTGAATGTAGTTTGTGTAAGATTTCTCTGCACATTTTTTAAGAAGCTCGTAGTTGGCCAGTTTCTCTTTTTTTGGAAAAAATTGTTCTTCAATTAAACCAATTCCAATCTCAGGCATAATTTCTGCATCAACTTTGAGAACTTTAAGGTTCATTCCTCTTCTCATCGCCATGTAACGGTGGCTTGATTTAGGATCTTTCAGTTTTGAGAGAGGTTCAGAAAATTCAAAGAAATCTTTAAATTTTTGAGCATCTTCAATCTTGTCACCATCTTTACGAAGAGATGATTTCATCGCCCCTGAATCCCAAAATGTTTGACGGATTTTTTCTTTAAGTTCAAGTTGGTGGGCGAAAGTTTCCATAAGAATGTCACAAGCGCCATTAATGGCCTCTTGAACATCTTTAACTTTGCCAGCACTAGGACGAACAAATTTTTCTTCAATCTCAGCGATGATTGTTCTGACGTCTTTATCACCTTTTAAGATCATTTCGGATAAAGGTTCTAGACCATTATCCTTGGCAATCATTGCTTTAGTTTTCTTTTTAGATTTGTATGGAGCGTAGATATCTTCAAGTTGGTTTAAAGTTGTAGCAACTTTAATTTGTCTTTCTAATTCAGGAGTAAGTGCTTCCATCTTTTTGATAGCATCAAGGATAAAGGCCCTTCTTTTTTCTGTCTCAACATATTCATTATAGGATTCTTGAATGTCTCGAATTTGGACTTCATCTAAACCGCCAGTGACTTCCTTACGATATCTGGCAATAAAAGGAATGGTGCACTCTTCTTCAAATAAAAGTTTGCATGTGGCCATGATCTTGTTGGGTGCAATTCCCAATTTTTGGGTGCAAAAAATCATAGCATTTGGGTCTAGCGTTTGAGCGGCCATTTCGTTCCTCCGAAGGATCCTTTAAAAAGATAACATTTAGGTTAGCGAGTCATAGTGGAAATTGGCAAGAAATTGTGGGAAAATCTCTTCAAATTAAATAAGAAGGATTGAAAATTGACGACTCTTGCCATTATTGGAAATGGAATTGCAGCTAGAAGTTTGATTTACTCACTTGCCAAAGCGCCAAAACAATTCTCAAGAATTTTAGTTTTTAGCTCTAAGGAATTCGCGAATCCTTGCTCTTTTAATTCAACCGCGATTGTTGCTCCTAGGGGAGTGAGTAGCGGGCATTCCAGTCTAGGAGATTTACTGGTTGAGGGGATTGAGACCTTTGCCAAGCATTTTGAAGAAGACCAACCCCACGGAGTTCAAAAAATTATCCAGTATACTGGTGCGAGTGAGAAACTCGATCAGTTCAAAAAAAGATATCCTCATGGAGACTTGAGATCAGAGATAGAGGGTATTGAATTACACTCTGGTGAGTATTTTGCAGAAGAGGTCGCCTATATGGTTGACCCTACTATCTACTTAAATTGGCTGGTTGAAAATTCAAATAATCTCCCACTTCAATTTTTAGAGGAATTTGTTATTTCAGTGATACCTGGCCAAGAGATTCAAATTAAGACATTGAATGGAAATGAGTACAGGGCCGATAAATTAGTCTTTTGTACAGGAACGTATTCAAGATTTTATAAGCAATTTTATCAAAACAAAAAATTAAATAGTTCAAAACCAATTCAAGGTTCCTATATGCGCTTTGAAAATGTTTCCCTAGATACTCCGTCGCTCTCGATAACTTTTAATGGCAATAATTTTATTTTTAATAAAGAATTGAAACGAGTGTTGATTGGATCGACCACTTCAGAAACTAATACTGAGCTACCTGCACTGGCCTTAACAAAGATATATCAATCCTTAGGGAAGCTATTAAAGATAGAGTTGCCTGATCTTAATAAAGGCATCATTCATGTAGGTATCAGAGAAAAATGTTCTAAGCGTGAGCCTTATCTCTTTAGTCAGGATAATTGTTATTTTAGTGGTGGGCTTTATAAAAATGGGTATATTCTTGGACTTAAATTGGCCCAGGATCTTTCTCGTCAGCTTTCTACTTAGGCAAAATATTCCCTTTTCATCACATTAATTCGAATTCATAAGCAAGATCACTTCTAGTCCGAAGAGTTTGGTATCAACACCAACAAGGGATTAGTGTATGAAAAAATGGTTTTTTACTTTGACCCTTCTTTTTTCTTTCACACTTTCGCAATCAAATTTACAGGCCCAAATGTTTTCAGATAATCCTTTGATGATGAACTCATTTTCTACAAATGAATCTTCTCTCATCAATACTGAATCAGTTCCGAATGAATATCTTGCAGTAAAGTTAGAGCAAATCAAGGGTTTTGATCCTCAAAGCATGGATAAAATGCAAACGGCATTGCATGTTTTAGAGCAAGTAGTTAATTCGGAAGAATTTAAAAACAGAATTATTAATTTTAAAAATACCAAAGGAGAGAGGGCCTTTGCTTCAAATAAAGGTCTCTCGAATGAGCAGATTTATGAAGTTTTTATGGAAGGTCGAGAAACCCTTCTTCCGAATACCCCAAATGAAATGAATTTTTATCTTTCACTATACAATTCACGATGGTCAAGAGTCATTGGTTATACTGACCCTAGTACAAGTGTGATTAGTATTAACTGGAAGTATTTTAAAAATTTTACTCCGAGTGATGTTGCAGGAAATCTGGCCCATGAGTGGACCCATAAAATTGGCTTTGATCACAAGTCAGCATCCGAAAGAGATTCGGTCCCATACGCAATTGGTTATATTGTTGTAGAGTTGGCGCAAAATTATTTAAAGACGAATTCGATGAGATAAAATGTGGGCCCCATTTTTGGGGGCCCACATTCTTTATTTTGAAAGTTCTACCAGTTGATCAACCACTTGAATCAAAGGCTGAGGTTTTGGATATTTAAACTCACAGAGAGTTTCAATCACTTCACCAGTACTTTTATTTTCAATTTTACAAGTTTCTGCTCTATTAAACTTCTTTGCTGCTAAATACTCAAAGCTATGTGCTGAGATGGCCGCATTCGTCCAGCTTTTTGGGGCCGGCTGACCTGATGTAATATCCCAGTTTTCAAGCCCAGAAATTGGTTTAAAATGCTTTTTATAATTTTTTGGTATAATCCATAGGAAGTCGGGTTGATTAGTACTATTTGAATAATTTGGGTTTTTCTCTTCTAATGGATTTGTAAGAGCATCATATGGATCTCGCATAGTTCTCCACTGGCCACCAATGATGTTTCCATTAGCATCAAGCTCTAGATCATAATTGAATGTCGTATTTTTATAAACATCCTTATTATAGTCTTTTGAACTTGGTTTTTTAATCATAGTCCAGTCGGCATAACTAAGAATTGTTTCTACACCGATAACATATTTTGTTTCTGGATTTCTGGCATTAGCAAACGGATCATCCTTTTTATAGAGCTCATAGTTAACAAGGGCCTCATTGAAATTTTTTGTTTCACCATTCCTAGGATGAAAGTAATTAAATTTATAACCAGCTACCGGTTGGTTAGAAACTGCAATGGTTGATGCCTTGTCTACAATAAAGCTTCTCCCTTGTTTTCCAGTAACATTGGCCAGAGTCATGTGAAGGACTGCAGGGTGAATGTCAGCACATCTTGGAAGAACTTTTCCATTCTCCTCGATTGTATCGTAATAGCGTCCATATTGATCTTTCTTAGGATTTCTTCTTTTACAACGAAGACCTTCGGATAAGACTTCATCTTGAACGAGAGAGTTTGCCCACATAAGTGAAACAAGCCCTTTGATATCTTCAGGGAAAAATGGAAGAATTCTTCCATCAGGTAAAGTGATATTTACTGTTTTACTAGGCTTGGCCACAATTCCAGAGGCCGGTGCCCAACCATGACAAATACCTTCCCAATTGGCGATGATATAATTTTCTTTTTTTATTTTATATTCTTCAGAGGGCATATCAATTGAGGTGATATAATCCCATTTCATGTCATGCTTCCAGTGGTTAATGAAATCCCAAACTCTGTTTGAAAGATCCATATTAGTTCCAAGAAGAAGGTCATATTTTTCTGAAGGAGCTAGTTTTGATAAATCTTTATTTGAAAAGCGCATGATGTTGAGAAGGATATCATCTCTTCGTGAATCATAAGGTTTAATATCATCTAGGCCAGGAACGAAATTAAGTAGAGAAAAGATTGATCTTTCCATGTAAGCATTGGCGATCATACCTTGTTTAAGAGGCCAGTATGGGCCTGACCATGGAGCATTTGCTGTATTTGCCTGAGAGAGACCTCTTTTATGAATTTCAAAAAGATTAGCAAGAGGAGCTTCATCCTCTGCCAGATACTTAATTTTTGAAACAATCTCCTGAGTAGGAAGAGGTTTGAATGGATAATAGTCTTGGGCCTGAATGAGAGAAGAGGCAAAGACAGACAAAACTAAAATGCTGGCCTTTGTTTTCATTAAAAAAACTCCTTCGAGGATAGTTCGTTTTTTGCGAAGGAGAAGTAACAATTTTATGAAGCAGTCGGCCAGAGTAAAAATGGAATTTGGTAAACATTACAGCAGGGCACCATAAGCGCCCTGAATTTAGAATCTAAGAGCGAGTTCAGCACCAAAGGCAGTTGTAGAAGGACGAAATTTAAGTAGCGCTTGAGAGAATAGTCCAACACTAGAAAGGTACTTTATGTTGGGAAAATAAGTTATACCAACTCGTCCTCGATCAGGAAGATTATTATTAAAATCTCTAGATCCAGTTTGAGTTCCACGCTGGTCCCAATCAAATGTTAAGAGAGATGTTGCTAACCATTTATCGCTAAAGCGATAATTTAAATAAGGTCCACCACTAATGATGAGTGTTTGGTTCTGAACAGGATAATATCCTGGTTTGTACATAACATTATTTTTATAATACATGCGATAAACTTGAGTCATGATTCCCATTGCCCATTTATAGCTTGGAACATTGAAGGCCAGGCTATTATTTAAGACGAGGCCATATCTCATTTCGTCTTCTTTTGAAATATTGGAAGTCGCGAATTCATAAGATGCTGTCGTAAAAAGTGTTACAGGTTTTGTCTGTAATGCTGGAAGAGAAACGTAAGCACGAGAATTATACCAAGATGTATCTGGTTTATTCACATAACCATCACTAGTTCGAACTTCTTTAGTGTAGCCATTGGTCGCGGCCAAAGTCGCACCAATCGCCCAATCATTATTAATTTGATGTCTCAAATTTGCCGAATGAAAACTTTGTAATGGAGCTCGACCAGATTGGAAAACGTTATAAGTTTCATTTGTAGGTCCCGTTGCAGTAGGGCCTAGAAATTGTTGATAATAATTCAGTGAGGTATTTTGCAAAATTCTTTTGCCCAAACTCTTTTGTGGCATCTGTATTTGCAGGATTTGACCTTGTTGACCATTTGGCTGCATTTGTACTTGTGCTTGTGAAAGCTGTGTTATCAAAATTAGAATAAGGGCCGTGAGAACCATGATGAGCAGATTGGGTGTTAACTGTTTTCTCATTTTCATAGATTGGTCCCTGCAGTTTGTTGAGAGTTTGCCATACCAAGACCATCTAACTTATCTCTGTCTGACAAAAACTCTTTAAGGTTATTTAGTACAGTCATTCTTTGAGTTGATTCAATATCCTTACCAAGCCTATTCATAATTTCTTCTCTTATTCCTACATATTCAAGAGTTAAATTATGAAAAAGAGTTTCGTATAGCATTGATGTCTTTGAGCGTGCTAACATTTCTGCCGGAGAAAAAAGTTGGCCTGTCACATCACGTTTAATTAAAAGTGCTAATTCATCTCTTTTTAAAGAATATAAAGATTGTAGAATCCAAACAGTGTTTCTCACCGACCAGATGTACATGTTAAGGCCCATGTTGGCGGCTTCTTCTGCTTTAGAGTTTTGAAGGTAGAGAATTTCCCATTGTCTTTTCATGTAAGAGCGAAATTCTTTTGTGTCATAGACGTTACGCTGTTTAAATAGATCTGAATTTGCAGCAAGATTTTTTAAAACAGTGCCATATTCTTTGCGTGATTTTTCATAAAAATCCGCTAACTTTTCAATTCGCTCAAACCCTTGAGGTTTTTTAAAGTTTTTATATCTCCAGGTAAGGATATTGGTCATCTCCTGCATGAAGACAAAGGATCTTCCGACATAATAATCATTACGCTTTTGTTCCTTATCTTGATCTAGCATAACGTAAGGCTGATCAAGAATGAATCGCGCAAGACGATCCCATAGATAAAGTTCTAATTGCTGTGTTCGATTGATTTCGTTAAAGAGGTACTGCTTCATCTTCGCAGAAAGATTTGGGTTCTCTTGGCGAATTTTAAAAATCAAATTATTGTATTTTTCTAATTCTTCCCAAGTTGTTTCAACCTGCATCGGAAAGTTATATTGAGTCTCTAATTGTTCAAGACGACCCATCCTAGAAGCATATTCAATATTCTCTTCATAGGCGATTTGCATTTGCTTAAAGTGACTCATCCTTTCAATCCAAGTCTGATTATTGACTTTTTCAATATCAGTTGAAATGAGAAGATTAAGTAGAGATGCCTGATGCTTTTCTTTTATGCCATCGCCTAGATTAACTTCCACTGGACCAAGCTGCCCAGTCGTTACTGAACTAGGGAAAATAACATTCGCCAGTGCGGCATTATCAGTGATTGTCTTAGATGGAGCGGCATTTTTAGTTGAAATGGAGTCAGTTTTAGTTGTTTCTGAAGTTGGTGTTGAAATTGGAATAAATGAATTCTTTACCGTTGCTACTTCATTCTTATTTATTAATTCTGAGATCTCTTCTTTGATCTCAAGGTAAGTTGCTCTGACTCTTCCTACCGCTTGCATGGCATGAGGATTCATTGGCATGGTTATAAAATAATAAGTAAATGGGCCGTAGACGGCCAGCGCGATAGAGTAGCCTAGATTGTTTTTTACCGTTTGGAAGAACCAAAGAATTTTTCCAATAGTATAGCGATAAAGTAAACCAGTAATATTATCCACTGGCCTAGAGATGACTCTTTGGAAAAAGTTAGAAATATTTTTAAAAATAAGATTGAATTCTAATTTTTTCTTAGAGATTTTATGAGCGCGGGCCTTGGTAAAGAGAATCTTTTTAAGAATAACTCTCTGATTGGCAAACACCAATTGTCTTTCTTCCCAAGTTAGTACAGGATCGAGCTCAGCTTTAAGTATCTTTTGATACATTAATTCGATGGCGGAATCCTCGACACCTTTTTTTATTGGCAATTGCACCAATTTTGATCGAGATATTGATATGAGAAGATTCTCTACAGAATGAACTTGTTCTGTATTCGATTTCCCTTCTGCAGCATTTGCATATTCAAGAGAAAGAAAATTATAAAAATGATTAAGAATCGGACAGCTTAGATCCATGTCGTAGTTATCAACATAAATAACCTTTAGGGCCTCATCTTCAGAGCTAAAGGTAAATTCACCTTTATTGTTAAAATAATCAAATCGAACAAGCTCCTGATCTTTATTTTTTAAAACTCTTTTAAGAACATATCCTGTTCCTCCAAGAATCATTCCAATTGCTAGAATTCCTTGGAAATTCTCTTGTTCATATTGATAACCAGAATAGCCTTCAATATTTTTAATAGTTTTAATCGCTCCATCAATTGAATAGAGTTTTGCGCCCCCATCTTGAAGAACATTCTCCAGAAATGGAAAAAAAAGAGGTATATCTGAGGTTAACAATTCAAGTCTCATTTTTATGCCTACTGCTGTTGCTGCTGCTGTGTTTGGTTATAACTGTTTCCAAGAGAGATCGTGCTTAAGATTGGCCTTAATGTGATCGATTCACTAAGGTTTATCTTTCTAGCAAAACTTACTCCATGAAACTGATGATTCCCAATTACTGTTAATGCTTCATAATCAGGAGAAGCCTTTTTAATGGCCTTCATAATTTTGGGTGCATAATTTTGTAATTGGATTTCATTTGCACTAGGAAGTGCTGATCTAATCTCATCCCAATTAATTTCAAGGCCTAGTTCCTTTGCAAAAAGAATGTTTTTTGCATTTTCAAGGGCCGGAATGATTTCCTGAAGGGCCTTCACCTTTACTTGATTTGAATTTGGCATCATATAGCCAAAGATAGATCCATACTTATTTAACATGGATTCATATTTTTCTTGAGAAGTATTGATTGCATCCCTAATCTCTGTAATTACCTTAGAGAAAAAATAAGGCACAATTCTATCAGCAAGTCCATAAAGGGGTTGTCTTTCAACAGAGATATCAACTGATAATCCTTCTAAGGAAGCTGCAGAAATACCCAAGAAATTACCGTAGAAATTTAAAAAATAGGCCTGAGCAATAGCGCCATCGGAGAGTGCTTTGGCCTCCATTTTTGTGGTTTGCTCAATCTGATGGTAGTGAGTTACCTCATGTCCTGCAGTATAAATTTGTGTTAGAGGATCTAATTCTTTTCTAATCCAAATAAAAATGTCAGAGTCAGAAAATAAACCATGAGACTTTCTTTTTTTGGCAAAGCATTCGCCTGCATGATCCTGGGCCGAGAGATGGTTCTCACGAATTTGTTGAGAAGTTAGGATTGAAATTCTATTTGGAGTTAATTCATTCGTAAATAAATCTTCAAGTGTAAGACCTTGCTTCTTTGCAAACTGCTCTAAATTGTACTTAGCATAAGGCATGGCCGGCATAAGCTCGATTAAGTCCTTCACTCCTGCACGCTTAGAATGAATAATTTGATTCATTTTTTCTAAAAATGGATATTTTGCGAAATGACTCTTTCGCTTTCTACTTAAAAATTTTGACCTTTCTTTTTCATTAAGTTTCTTTGCTTCTTTTAATACTTCCATCCATGCTGAACGGGCCTCTTTAATAATAGGAGAAATAAGATCAGATTCTGTTAAAAGTTCTCCTGTCGCAAATTCTCTTTGAGTAGCAGTAAGAAATCCTCTCGTTTTATTTAAACTTTCTTCTGTTAGGCCAAAAGTTTCAAATTTTAACTCAGAATGAGTTGTTTCAATTGAAAAGATTTTTGCGAATTCGATGGCCTTTTCAGAGTTCTGAAGTCTCTCTCTTACCATTGCCATAAATAGTTCAATCATTTTGCAAAGATTTGCCGCTGTTTTGCCAGTGATCATCTCCCTAGGAAATGAAGCTTCAACACTTGATTTAAGTGTAAGAATCAGCTGGCGATATTGTTTTTTTGTTTGAATATTTTTTGGGGCCTTCTTATTAAGTAATAGAGACAGATTTTTCAAAATCTTACGATCATGATTTTTGTGTTCTTCAGTATAGTTTTGATAAACAATATCCATATCGAGAACTAAAAGTTGATCCATTTCTTCTCTAAAACCTTTAGGCAACTTTTTAGATGATTCTAATTTTTCAATAAGTGATACAAGCTCAATTTGATTACTATTAATCTTATCGAAATAAGAGGCAATTTCTGAAGTTGCTTGTTTGCTCTCTAAAACATCAATAATTTTATAGATGGCCTCAATAGCTCTTGGATTCATGAAGCTAAGAACTTCACGACACTGCGTTTTTAGTGATAGCGCCAGACCTAGAAGAATATAACTATCTCCCGATTGATTCTTTAAATGATTATAGATCTCTGTGACTAGTCTTGAGACTTGAATCAATTGAGCTGCAACAAACATTGGTAAATGAGTTTGAAGAGGTACTGGTGACTTTGGTTTGATAAATTCTGCAGCATTAACAGAATCAGGATGTCCAACATCATCAATGACAACAAATGGAGCATATCCTCCACCTTTTGATGTGTTGACGATTGAACTCATTGGCCCTTTTTCTTCTGGGGCATATCTTACTAACGCATTATGAGTCATTTTAGGTAAGGCCTTAGCACCTCCACCATAAAAAACCCAAAGTCGTATGTCAGCGGCCAGGTTGGCAAATCGTGTTCCTTGACGATCCTTCATTGCTACAGGAATACGGGCAATTTTCACTAACTTTTGATAGGCATAATGAGAAGGATTTTTATTAATCATCTCTAGAACTTCTTTTTTACTTTCGTTCGAGAGAGTTTTCATGATGTAAATACCAGATCCTCCAGACAAATTAGGTGCTTTCACTACCCATTCATCAGGATTTTTTTCAATTATTTTCACCGATTCTTTTTTAGGAGGAAGAGTTTCAGGTGGAATAATTTTTGGCCCAGATAAATTAAGCCCTAGCTCTTTTAATCTTGATGAAAAGTACTTAGGAGCATAGGTCGTCAAGGCCGCTAAAATTATTTTATTATCCAGAATTCTGTTTAATCCACCCATGTATATTTTGCGATTCAAGATAGCATCTAACAATCCTGGAACTGCATAATCAGACTGAAGTGGAATAGGGTCTCCATTAACATCAAGAACCAGAGGGGCCTCACCGTCTTCACCAAGTTTTAGAGAATCTCTTAAATAGATAGGCTCATTAGTATCTGGGTCTCTAAGAATAATTCCTTTATCAACATCAAAGAGCGCAGAATCTGCATTTATTCGAGAATAGATGGCCGTGACAACAGGATTTGAACCATTGATGGTTCTTAAGCGAATGAGCCCTTTCTCATCTTGGAATAATTGAACAGGGTCAGCATAAACGAGTCCCGAATATGCGGCCAGGTTATGAATCTCCGGAGCGGCCCCGTTAAGGCCTCCGGGAGGAAGAATCACCTGAATACCATCTTTAATTCCAGTCCATTCTTCACCAAGTGATTTATAAGTTTCTGCTAAAACTTGAAAGTGATCATTTGGCATCATACGCCCAAGTGAATCTAGCACTTCAGGGTTCTGCTCGTAATGACCTTCCAGAACATTCATATTATTAGAAGCACCAGAAGGAGCACCAGCATTCAATTCTAAAATTCTAAAAGGGAGCTGTGGAAGCTGATCAAACTTTTTACTTTTTAAAAGTTCTTCGAAATTTTTTGATTGATCGACATAATCTTCAATTAGAACTAAATCCAAGCCTACGTTATCAAAAAATGGATACTTCTTCATGTTAGAATGATGAAGTTGTGGAAAGTAATTTGGTGATTCCATTATCGCCTGGATAAATATTCTTCTGATTTCAGGCGGAAGTGATTTAACAAATCCAGAATCCTTAACTGATTTTGCTCCATAAATATCTTGGATCACACAGCGAAGAGAAACAATCAATGCTTGAGCTGCTTTTTCAATTGTATTGAAGACTGATTTTTGTAACGGGACAATTGTTGTCGTACATGGAACAGTAAAAATTTTGTAATTACCTTGAGCATCAGATTTTTGGAAAGTGAGATCTCGTTTACGAATAAACTTCGTAAGATTTTGTGACTCTTTTAAGTGGACTGAAACTTCTCTTCCCAAAAGATTTTTCACCAAAGATTTTGAGTGATTATAGGGTGCTCGTTTTCGTCTTGAGGAGAAGATATAGTTGGCCACGTCTACTTTAGCTGTCCCAATAAAACCTAAGTTTGGATTGTAAGGTTGAAGCTTGCGTCTGTTGCCTTTAATTTTGATCACAAATAACCTCTCAATAGTCGAAAAAAACTCGAATTTTAGATGTGAATGGAGAATATCTTAAGATAGTGACGTCTCGCATTAATAACTCTTAAACGGTGTAAATTCTATAGACTCATTTGTTTATTCAGAATTAAGGCCTAGGCCTCTCATCTGCAAACTTCATGACAGATTAAACAGCCAATAAATTTGAGGAGTTGGACTTTAGACCCATTCAGGAAATGGGTATTATTGTCTTCTAAAAAGTCAAATTGGGACGAATGTCTAAGATATTAAAATTATTAACTTAAATTAATTGAAGCTTACTGTGAAAAGACTACCTTGAGGTTGTAATTTTTCGTAAGAAATTCGGGCCCCGTAGTATTCCGCAATCTGGTAAGCAATAGAGAGCCCTATGCCTGTTCCAGGAAGCATCATGTTCTGACCACGAATAAAACGTTCGCTAAGAATTCTTTTCAATTCTTCTTGATTAATACCTGGGCCTGCATCCTGAATTTTAACTGCAACTTTATCCGCAAGCTTTTCTATGTTTATAGAAACGACACTATCTTCAGGGGAATACTTGATGGCATTTTCAAGAATATTTTCAAAGAGACAATCCATCAGTTGCTTTTCACCAAGAATGATAAAATCATTGGCATCTAGAAATTCAGAAATGTTAAATCTTAAAACAATTCTTTTTTCTTTGGCCCTGGTATTTAATCTCGAAGTAATTCCAAGGAGCAATTCATCTAATCGAATGCGATTCATAATCAAGTTTTTTTGGCCAGACTCAACTCTAGAGATAAGAAGCATGTTTTTTACGAGATCAATTAATCTTTCTAGCTCTTCTCTTAAACTTTTGTGAAAGCGCTCATGCTCTTCCATGGTTCTTGATTTTGATTCTAAAACATCGAGTTCACCCTTAATGATGGCCAGTGGAGTGTTCAATTGATGACTAGCGTTGGCCACAAAATTTTCTTGGGCCTTAAAGGATTTTTCAAGTCTGGTTAAGAGAGTATTAAAGGTTCTAGAAAGTTCTTCTATCTCATCACCCGTACACATTTCTGGAACTCTTAAGGAGAGATTCGTTGCTGCAATACTATTGGCCGTTCCAATTAAGTCATTTAAGGGTGAGAGTGCATTGCCTGCAATAATGTATGAAACCATGCTTAAAATGCCGATTAAGAATGGAATGATTAATGAATTGATTAGTAAAAGGCGGTTCTCCAAATCTTGGATAATGTTTGATGGAGTTGCTACTTGTAAAATCATTGCATTTCCAGCGGCATTGGAAAATTTTAGATTGATGGCCCTATATTCATGATCTTCGGACTTAAATGAAAGATATCGATGAGTGTAGTCTTCTTTTTTTGGCAATCCTTTGTCGTAGGGAATTTCTTTAATGTAGGCACCCTTGGGGCCTTTGGCCAAAATGGTTCCATCAATTGATCTTAAACTGAAATATGTCTCACCGAGAATAAAAGGGAAATGTTTCTTTGATTCTTGCTGGGGTATTTTCAAATTACTTGTGTAGTTATCTTGATCCTTCAAAACTTGTTCAGAAAGATCAATCGCATAATTGAGAACTGCCGAATCAAAATCAGTCTGGGATGAATGAAGATATTCACTCGATAGGATATAGGCAAAAATACATATGAATAACCCAAATAAAGTAGAGTATACAATAGTAAGTTGAGACCTAATTCCTTTAAATCTTTTAGTCCACCTTGCTAAGAACATAACCTTGTCCCACTACTGTTTTTAGTAACTTCTTGGAGTAAGGACTATCAATTTTTTTTCTAAGATGATTTATATAGACATCAATTACATTTGAATCAGGATCAAAATCTGCACCCCAAACTTGGCGTGCAATAGAGTTTCGATCCACTACTCGATTGAGATTTCTCATTAAAAATTCGAGTAGTGAAAACTCTTTGGTTGTCAGTTCAATGCGAATTCCTTCTCGAGATACGTGTCGAGTAATAAGGTCCATCACGAGTTCGCCATTTTTTAATTGGGCCTTATCATTGTCTCGACGGCGAAGTAAGGCCCGAACTCTTGCTAAAAGTTCATCCAATTCAAATGGTTTAGTTAAATAATCATCTCCTCCAGCATCGAGTCCAGAAATTTTATCTTGAGTGGTTGAGAGTGCTGTAAGCATAAGAATGAATTCTGAAAAACCACCTTGTCTTAGTTCTTTAGCAAAGTCTGTTCCACTGATTTCAGGAAGCATGATATCTAAAATGATTAAGGAATATTTTTTTAGTTTTAAAAATTGTCTGGCCTCTTTGGGAGAGTCAACCACATCGACTTCATAGCTGGCCTCTTGAAGACCTTGTTGAATAAGTGCAGAAACTTTTTTCTCATCCTCTACAACTAATATTTTTGCCATAAATTAATCCTTTCTAAATTCTTTCTTAATTTAACTCCTATCAAGACAATAAAAAAAGTTAAAAAATAATAATCTTTTTGATTATAATAATTCATGGAAAGAGACTTCTTGCAAGCAATGTTTGCGATCGGATTTCTTCTCTTCGTCAGTGTTATAGCGAGTAAATCATCTTCACGCTCTGGAATTCCTATCCTTTTAATATTTATAGTCATTGGCGTTATAGGTGGGCCAGAAGGTTTGGGAAAAATATTTTTTAATAGTCCTCAAAACGCTCAGCTCCTTGGTACTGTGGCCTTAGTTTTTATTTTATTCTCCGGTGGACTTTCAACAAACGTAAAATTTATTCGACCTATTTGGAAAGAAGGTCTTGTTCTTTCTTTTGCAGGTGTTGTGATTGCGACTCTAGGCATGAGTGTTTTAATTCATTTCCTACTTGATTGGCCTTGGATACTTTCGGCCCTGTTAGGGGCCACAATATCCTCAACGGATGCGGCAGCTGTATTTGGAATTTTAAAAACAAAAAATTTTGAAATTAGGCCAAGGATTCAGTCAATGATTGAATTTGAGTCAGGAAGTAATGATCCAATGGCGGTCTTTTTGACTCTGACTTTAATTAAAATTCTCTCATCTCAAAATCAATTTTCGTGGGCCACTTTATTAACTAATTTTACGATTCAAATGTCACTAGGAGGGCTCTTAGGATGGGTTTGTGGTAAGTGGATGGCCTTAACCATAAATTGGCTTGATCTAGAGTTTGAAGGGCTTTATCCAGTTCTTACTATGGCCGGAGTGATTTGCCTTTATTCAATGACTGAGTTTTGCGGAGGCAATGGTTTTCTAAGTGTCTATCTCGCGGGCATCAGCATGGGAAGTCGCAGTTATCTAAACAAGAGGTACTTAATTGTCTTTCATGATGGAATTGCATGGCTCATGCAAGTGGTGATGTTTTTGGCCTTGGGACTTTTAGTTCGACCTTCTAAAATGTCATCCATTGTCGATGAAGGCATTTTGATTACCTTAGGACTTATCTTTTTTGCTCGACCACTATCCGTCTTTCTCTGCTTGATATGGTTTAAAAAGTATAATTGGAAGGAAATGAGTTTTATTTCTTGGTCTGGTCTAAGAGGGGCCGTTCCGATTATATTGGCAACATATTTGTTGGTGAATGATGTGCCCCATGCGGGTGTGATTTTTAATCTGGTCTTCTTTGTGGTGGTCATTTCTTTATTGATACAAGGCGTTTTATTGGAGAAGATGAGTCAACTCCTTCGTGTGAGTGAGAAATCTAGGCGAAGTGGAAGTGATGTTTATATCAAACTCTTTCGAAATCGGGATTTAGCTGAGATTGAAGTGGATGAATTCTCTGAGCTGGCCGGCAAAATGTTATCAGAGCTGACTTTACCAGGAAATCTTCTTGTCGTGCTGATTCAGAGAAGAGGTCTTGATTTTATGCCTAGAGCGAATTCAATTATTGAACTTCATGATAAATTGATTTGCCTGGGGGATAAGAGAACGATAGAGAGAATAAAAGATGGTAGCAACGGGCGGAGTTGAACCGCCGACCCCAGCGTTATGAATGCTGTGCTCTCACCAACTGAGCTACGTTGCCCCAATAAAAAAGTAGTGCCATACTAAATGGGATAAGACCATGCTGTCAATAATAATTCCGAGATAATAGCAGTGTTAGGCCATGAAAAAATTAAGTCAAACTTCCTATAGGGCCCTATTCTTTAAGCATGTTTGGAGATTTTTAAATGATGTTTTAAATCCAAAAAAACTTGAAAAAAAACAGGCCATTGCCATATCAGGTGGACTTGATTCCATGGCGCTCCTTTGGTTTGCTAAAACCTTGTATCAGCAAGGAAAGATTGGCCAGGTTCGGGCCTTATTTGTTCACCATCATACCCGTCCGGGGCAGGACCTAGACTTGGACTTTGTAAAAAGAATTTGTTTGGAGTACGGGGTTTCTCTTACTGTGCTTCATGCCGAAGGTCTTAACGGTGTGAGCAATTTTGAGAATATGGCCCGAAAAGAGCGGCGCAAACTTCTGCTAGAGGCCCTGGCCCCAGGAGAAAATTTATGGCTTGGACATCATTTGGATGACTCTTACGAGTGGAGCTTTATGCAAAGGCATCGCTCTAATAATCCTAAAAGAACTATTGGCATTCCGGTGAAAAATGGAAGGATTATTCGTCCTTTTTTATGTGTCACGAGATCTCAGTTGCAAACTCTTTGTCGGCATGAGCAGATTGCTTATCAAGAAGATCCAACAAATTTAGATTTAAAATATGATCGAAATTTTATTCGGCATGAGATTATACCAAAAATCAAACTACGCTACCCGCAGTATTTAAAGCACTATGCTCATTGGGCCAATTTCTCGGCAATGTTACTCAATTTAAATATTGCCAATAAAATCAATGGCACATCACTGTATGTTTATGATCAAGGCGCCATTTTAAGAGGAATGAAGTTTAGTGAATTCCAAGTTCAAGAACTCATTCATAATTATTCAAATACTGATCGAGGCGAAATTATTTCTCAAATTTCTAAAATGCTAAAGGCGATTGAAAATCAAAAGAAAGGACCTTTTCAATTTAGTGGTGGCATTGATGCTTATTATTCTTTCGAAACTCTTATTATTTATAAAAGAAATTTAGTTAATCATGATGAAAGTGTAGCGAAGGTTCTGGAAAAAATTCCACTAGAAGAGCTTAAAAAATTACCAACCTATACTTCAAAAGAATTAGAAAGATCTTGGGAGAATCTTCTTCGGTCTAATTTGGCCCTCAAGAATATGCCTGGATTAGTCTTAGTCTTAGAAAATGATTCTATTTGTAAAACTTTAAATACTTCAGTTTTTGATGCGCTTTCTCCAAAAGTCTCACAAGTATGTCAAGCTCGAGGATTAAGATTTATTCCTTATGCCAAGTGTCTCAAATTGTGGAAAAGCAAAAAAGAAAAGCTGCCTGAATCGCTCAGGCTTTTGCCACTTGAGAACCTTTCTCATCTCTTTGCTTTCCAAGAATAGGATACTTCTTCTATAATTTTAGAATCCCGAAAGGGTTTTCCTATTTTTTGAGAAAAAGGTTCTATCGATGAAGAAACAACAGAAAACACTCATGCTTTGGATTGTAGTGATCTTAATCATGGCATTTGTAATGAAGGTACTCGAACAGAAAACTGTCAGCGCTAAAAATATTAACTTCTCTAATTTTATCACCGCTGTTGAACAGGGGCAGGTAAAAGAAGTTACCTTTCAAGGCGACAACACGATTCAAGGAAAGTTTAAAGAAGGTTATGAAAATGGAACTTACTTTGAACTGACTGGTAATACAGGGGATGAAACTTTCCGCATTTTAAAAAGTGCAGGGATTATTCCTAATTATAAAAAAGAAGAGAAGCAAGGTTTTATAGCAACTTTACTCATTAATTGGTTGCCGATGATTCTTCTTTTTGTCTTTTTCTTTTTCTTTCTCCGTCAGCTTCAGGCCGGTGGTGGTAAGGCGATGAGTTTTGGTAAGGCCCGAGCGAAAATGCTTACTGAAAATGATAAGCGCATTACATTTGTTGATGTTGCTGGTGTCGAAGAGGCCAAAGAAGAATTAGTAGAGATCGTAGACTTTTTAAAAGATCCAAAAAAATATACAACTCTTGGTGGTAAGATTCCAAAGGGTTGTTTACTGGTTGGGCCACCTGGAACAGGTAAAACATTACTTGCTCGAGCTGTTGCTGGGGAAGCAGGAGTTCCATTCTTCTCAATTTCAGGCTCTGACTTCGTGGAAATGTTTGTCGGTGTTGGTGCCTCTCGTGTACGTGACTTATTTGAACA
This sequence comes from Bacteriovoracaceae bacterium, assembly GCA_050247975.1. Taxonomy (GTDB): domain Bacteria; phylum Bdellovibrionota; class Bacteriovoracia; order Bacteriovoracales; family Bacteriovoracaceae; genus Peredibacter. Next base: position 97,085 of record JBFWTE010000001.1, on the reverse strand, counting down.
AGGCAAGAAGCATGCTCCATGTATCATCTTTATTGATGAGATCGATGCAGTTGGACGCCACCGTGGTGCCGGTATGGGGGGAGGCCATGATGAGCGTGAACAAACTCTTAACCAACTACTAGTAGAAATGGATGGTTTTGAGGGCAATGATGGGGTCATTATTATGGCCGCTACAAACCGTATTGATGTGCTTGATCCGGCCCTTCTTCGTCCGGGAAGATTTGATCGTCGAGTGACTGTTGGACGTCCGGATGTTCGTGGCCGCCATCAAATTCTTAAAGTTCATACACGTAAAACTCCACTTGCAGGAGATATCGATTTAGAAGTGATCGCTAAGGGGACTCCTGGTTTTACTGGAGCAGATCTCGCTAATTTAGTGAATGAAGCTGCACTTTTGGCGGCCCGTGATAGCAAGAAAGCTTTAAGCATGGCCGATTTTGAGAATGCTAAAGACAAAGTTCTTATGGGAGTTGCTCGTAAATCAATGATGATTTCTGAAAAAGAAAAGCGTCTCACTGCTTATCATGAAGCTGGACATACTTTAGTTGGTATGAATCTTCCTCATACAGACCCTATTCATAAAGTATCAATTATTCCGAGAGGTCAGGCCTTAGGTGTAACTCAAACTTTACCTAATGAAGACATGCTTAATCTTTCTCGCGAGAAAGGTGAAAATTTTATTTCATTCTTGATGGGTGGCAGAGTTGCTGAAGAGTTAGTTTATGGTGAAATGACTAATGGTGCTTCTAATGACATTGAACGGGCCACTGATTTAGCTCGCAATATGGTTTGTAATTGGGGAATGAGTGAGAAGCTTGGGCCAATTAATTACACCAAACAAAATAATGGTATGTACGGGGGCGAATCTTTCTCTTTTTCTGATGAAACATCAAGAAAGATTGATATTGAGATACAAAACTTTGTTCAAACAAATTACGAAGTCGCCAAGAGAATTTTGAGTGAAAATATCGATGCTCTTCATCGCGTGGCCCTGGCCTTGGTTGCTTGGGAAACTTTAGATGCTGAACAAATTCGAGATATCGTTGCTGGTAAAGACATTGGCCTGCCAGTGATGACTAAGAAGCCAAGTGATCCTACTCCAACAACTGCAGGTTCTAGTTCATTATTTGGAACTGGGAAACCGTCTCCGGCCTAATGTCTCATTATCAAAATTTTTCTCTTATAAGAATGGGGGTGGTGAATATCACCCCCAATTCTTTTTCTGACGGGGGAGAGTTAAAAAATACCGATGATATTTTGGCCAAAATCAAATCATTTGGAGAGATTGAAGTTTTAGATTTTGGAGCTGAATCGACTGCACCAATGAATTCCTCAATTGGGGCCGAAGAGGAGTGGCAGCGTTTGCAAGTTATTCTTCCTCTGATTAAAAATCTAAAATCAAAAATTAGCATTGATACTTATAGAGCGGAGACGATTTCTAAAATTTTAAAATTTTGGAAAGATAATCAATTAAGTCAGACTCTCATTTGGAATGATGTTTCTGGTAAATTTGATGATCATGTAAAAGATTTTATTTCCCATAAAAATGTTGAGTATGTTTTTTGCCATAATTTGGCCCCTGAGCGTGGTTTGTCAGGTCAGCACATGCAATTTGTCTCTCAAAGCAGTGATGAAATTTTTCTTCAAGAATTGTCTGAGTTCTTTTCTGTTGCTCAAAGACCTAATATCATTTTTGATCCTTGTTTGGGTTTCTCAAAATCTTATGATCAAAATTGGTACATCCTAGAGAATTTTGAAAAACTTCAAAAACTGATTCACCATTCTCGATGGATGTTGGGCCTTTCAAGAAAATCATTTTTAAGAAAGAAGTATGGGGTATCTGATAATAAATCTCTTGATGAATTACATCTGGAGGAGTTGAATCGATTACGGCCCCAACTTTTTAATGAAATCTGGTTGAGAACACATAGACCAGAACTTCTAAAGTAAGTTATAATTTTGTTATGAGACTTGCAGGTTTAACATTAGAGACGGAATATTTTGAAGATTATCTATCTTTTTTGACTGAAGTTCTTGAACTAGAAATGGAAGAGCTGACTGATATCTCTATGTCCTTAAAGCTTTCCAATACAACTCTTGAAATAAAAAAAATTCCCTCTGGCCCTCATCTTGTCGCAAGTAAACTAGAGTTTGTTTTAGATGAGGCCGAATTTGAGGCCCTGATTCAAAAGGTTAATTTCTTTTACTATCGCAAAGGTCCAACGCGTTTTCTTTTACTCGGCATGGTTAATGGCACTTGTCAGCTCACTGATCCTGATGGTCGAGTTTGGAGATTTTCTTCACTACGGCCTCAGGAAAATTCTCTTCAGCTGTAAGAATTTCTTAGTTGCCGCTTACTTTTTATTTCTGAAACAATTGCTGAGTTATTAACTCATTTTGGAAAAGGATTTCCGATGAAACTCTCCTTTACATTACTACTCGTTTCTTGTCTTTCTTATACAACTTCAAGCTTTTCAAAAGTGGATGTTATTTATGGTGAAGATAATCGGAAAGATGTTTTTGAATCTCATGATTCAATAATGGTTGAGAATTCTAAATCAACAGCAGCAATGATCAGTGCTACCAGTTTAAAAGCTACTGGATCTGATTTAAAAGTGCTTGGCCCTACTTTGAAAGAGAGAGGAATCTGTGAAGAGGAGAGATTTTCTTCTCAAAGTGTTGCTGCAAGTTGTTCAGGGTTTTTAGTTTCAGAAAATATTCTTGTGACGGCCGGGCATTGTATTAAGTCTGAAATAGATTGTCAGAGCTATAAGTGGGTATTTGATTATAAAGTTGATTCTTCAAACCAATCAGAGATCACTGTACCTGCTTCTAGTGTGTATTCATGTAAAAAAATTCTCGATCGGAAGTTGGAAGCTCTTTCAAAGAATGATTATGCAGTCATAGAACTTGATCGCAAAGTAAGAGATAGAAGACCTCTCACTTTTAGAAGGAATGGAAAAATTCAAAAAGGCGCAGCGGTAGTTGTAATTGGCCATCCAACGGGCCTTCCTACAAAAATTGCTGATGGAGCTAATGTGAGATCTTTGGCCAGTAAGTTTTTTGTGGCCAATCTTGATACTTATGGTGGCAATTCAGGTTCGGCCGTCTTTAATGCTAAGACCGGTGATGTAGAAGGGATTTTGGTGCGTGGCGATGACGATTATGTCTATGATTCGAAGAAAGGTTGCCAACTATCTCATCGTTGTGAAAATAACGCGTGTCGCGGTGAAGATGTTACTTTCATTACCAATATCGATCTTCTTAAAAAAATACCTTAAGTCATAAGATGTAAGATTTAGTGATAATTTGGCCCCTGATTAGGGGCCTTTTTTATTTGACGATTCAGATCAGCAAAATGCAAAATGCTCAAAATTTCAAACAATCGGAGATGATATGAAATTGATTTCTGCTGCTTTAGCGATGGGGCTAATTACATCAGCACAGGCCGCTACAATTGCAGTTGTTGATTCAGGGATGGATTATAAACATGAGATGATTGTTCCAAACCTATGGGTAAATCCAAACGAGGTTTTGGATCGTAGAGATAACGATAAAAATGGATATCAAGATGATATTAATGGATGGAATTTTGCTGAAAAAAATAGTTCCATTATTGATTATAAATATTTAGGTACTTTTTCCGCTGACCCTAAAAAGTTTTTTGATATTCAAGGTAAGGCCTTTTTAGGTGAGGCCACAGAGTCAGAAATTGAATGGATGAAATCAAAACGCGAAGATAAAGCGTTTATTAAGGAAATGGGTATTTTTGGAAATTTTGTTCATGGAACTCATGTGGCCGGTATTTCTATTAGAAATTCTCAGTCTAAAGTGATGGGAATTAAGCTTCTTCCCACTTCAGTTCAATCTGTGTTTAGTAAACTTCAAAAAAACAGAAACAAAAATACAGAATTAGACCGTTGGGCGCTAATGGGCAAGGCCTTTGAGGCTTTGGCCACTCAACAGATGAAGGCCTTAGCTGAGATATCTCGCTATATAGCTTCACAAAAGGCCGATGTGATGAACGGCTCGTTCGGCACTGGTTTTCCTCAGGGAATGATGCTCGCTGATAAGGCCTTCAAGGTTTTCTTTTTTAGAGAGGCCACGCCTGAGGAACTTAAAAAGGCCACGACTATGCTTCTTAATTCAATGGTTGCCGCTGGACCGATTTTTGTGAATAGTGCTCCAAATACACTTTTCGTTCTGGCCGCAGGAAATGATGGATTATCAAACGATATTTATCCAAATTCTCCAAGCAATATTAAGGCCGATAACGTGATTTCAGTAGCAGCAACTTATCAAGATCAATTTATTGCTCCATTTTCAAATTATGGAACAAAAACGGTGGATATTGCCGCTCCTGGAATGTTGATTAAATCTGCTATTCCTGGAAATGATTACTTACAAGTTTCAGGTACAAGCCAGGCAGCTCCTTATATTTCAAATGTTGCTGCTAAAATTAAAGACGCAAACCCAAGCTTGAAACCTGCTGACATTAAAAAAATTCTTATGGGAACAGTAGATAAGAAATCCTTCCTTGCGGATAAAGTTGCAGCTGGTGGTATCGTTAATGCTCAGAGGGCCGTAGTGGCCGCTCAAATGTCAAAGATGGTTTCTTTAAGCGAGGCCATTTCAAGAGCAAATACACAAGTGAAGAGCAAAGCTGGAAATGTTAAAAAGAATGTTCGACCATTCATGGTAACTCCAATCCCTCTATCTCCCATGTTTCAATAATTTAAAAATTGATGGCATAAAAAAAGGCCCCTTTGAAAAAAGGGGCCTTTTTTTTTAGCTTATTATTTGAATGCTTTTATTTCGCCAGAAGCTCGCTTGGCACTATAATCATTAAGTGCAGCTTTAACCTTTGGAAGAAGCAGGTAACAGGCCATCATGTTCGGAAGAGCAAGAAGTCCGTACACAGCGTCTGAAATATTTAGAACGATATTTAATTGAGCGATTGCACCGATAAAAATAAATCCAATAAAGATATATCTGTATACAGGAATCCATTTTTCACCGAATACAAATGTCACACCTTGCTCACCATAATATTCCCAAGAAATAATCGTTGAGAAAGCAAATAGTGTAACTGTAGCAGTTACAATCCAGCGTCCAACTGGGCCCATAACTGTTTCAAAAGCGTAAGCAGTCATTTCTGAACCAGCGGCCACACCCTCAGCGTGCCATGCACCAGTGAGAAGAAGTGCAATGGCCGTAATAGTACAAACGACAATTGTATCAACAAAAGGCTCTAGAAGAGCAACAATGCCTTCTTGAACTGGTGTTGATTTTGCAGCAGAGTGGGCCATAGCTGCAGAACCCATACCTGCCTCATTTGAAAAAGTAGCACGACGAATACCCATGATCACAACTTCTTTGAATGCAACACCGGCAAAACCACCAACGGCAGCAGTTCCTGCAAAAGCACCTGAGAAGATTTGAGCAAACATCATTGGAATCATCTCGAAGCGGGCGATAAGAATCCAGATAGCACCAAAAAGATAAAGTCCAACCATTGCTGGAACCATTTTTTCAGTCACTTGTCCAATACGCTTAATGCCTCCGATAAGCACTAGGCCTGCACCAATACAAAAAATGATTCCAGAGATCCATTCAGGAAGACCTGCTGAAGATTTTAATATGGCCGCCATTTGGTTTGACTGGAACATATTCCCAGCGCCAAAAGAAGAAAGAACGACGAAAGCAGCATACAACCAAGCTATTGGGTAGAACTTCTTAGAAAGAGCGTTTTTAATCACAAACATTGGCCCACCGTGAACGGTGCCTTTTTCACTCACATCACGATAAGTAAGAGATAAAGTAACCTCAGTAAACTTAGTACACATTCCAATAAAGCCAGCAACCCAAAGCCAAAACACGGCACCAGGGCCACCGATGGATACGGCCACAGCAACACCTGCAATATTTCCTAAACCAACAGTGGCAGAAAGAGCAGCACAGAGCGCTTGAAAGTGAGAAATCTCTCCCTTGTTGTTTGGATCGTCATATTTACCAAAAATGATATCTATGGAGTGTTTAAAAAATCGAAGTTGAGGAAAACCAAAATAAATGGTGAAGAAAATTCCTGAACCAACGAGTAAGACAACGAGAGGGATACCCCAAACGAGACCGACGAATTGCCCGGTCACTTGTTCAATAGTTTCAAGCATGCAAGCTCCTTTTAAAAATCTTTCATTTAATTAGAGCAAACTTCCTGAAAGCAGACAATCAATAAATGAGGATGGACTTTCTCTGCTCTGTAAATTCTTCTTGGTTTTCTTTCATGATGGATTGGTATTCATCTTCATTGCCATTCTTTTCTACCCAGAGACGAAGCTTATCCGTTCCATTGATAAGATCAACAGGAGATTTGTGAAATTCATACTCATAAGGAGGTTGCTTCCACTTGAATTCACTTCCGAGTTCTTTGTACATCTCACGGAGAAGGTACTGACAGAGGCGCCAAGGCTCGAAAGTTTTTCTATCAGTCACATGAATTTGATAACCCCCACATGGAATACCTGCATGCTTTTGAAAAGTTGGTAGGAACACTAACGGACGAAGAACAAAACCTTTTAGGTTGGCCTTCTCTAAAACAGGTTTTAATTTATCATGAAAACCAAAGGCCTCAATCTTAGGATGTCCAATGATCTCTAGAGACCGAGTTGTTCCTCGACCTTCAGAAATATTTGTTCCTTCATAAAGAACCGTACCTACGAAAGTATAAGCAGCTTCAACGGTGGCCAGATTTGGTGAAGGCAGCACCCATGGAAGATTAGTATCTTCATAGCTCATTGAGCGATTCCAGCCTTTCATCTCAATGACAGTTAGCTTGCATTTTTCAGTGGCCCAATATTTTTGGTGCATTTTGGCCACCTCGCCCATGGTAAGAGCATGGCGAACAGGAAGGGGGTGGCGTCCAACAAACGAGCCATAGTTAAGATCTAAAATATTCCCTTCTAAAGTATTTCCATTTATCGGATTTGGACGATCAAGTATAACCACTTCGATGCCTTTCTTTGCACAGGCCTCCATCAGAAGAGTCATAGTGTAGATGTAGGTATAAATCCTTGTCCCCACATCTTGCAAATCAACCAAGATATGATCAAGACCTTCAAGCATTTCATCAGTTGGAATTCTGGTTTCAGAGTAAAGTGAGTAAATAGGTAATTTGAAATAGGGATGAACGTAGTGCTTACTTTCAACCATATTATCTTGAACATCCGTCACAAAACCGTGTTGAGGCCCAAAAACTTTTTTTAATTGAGATCCAAAAACACGCTGTAAGGCAATCAGTCCGTGTTCTAAATTTTGTGTCACCGAGGCGCTATGACACAGATATCCAATATTTCCTTTAAATTGATTTTGTAATTTTTTTTCAGAAATTAAACGCTCAAGACCAGTTAGAACACATTTCATAGGTACTCCTCAAATATTATCTTATTCTAAGGAGCATTTCTGTTGAAAGCAACGAGAGAAATCGTCATTTTTTTGTCATAGAATAAGCCCTTGGTAAAATGCTAAGATCGACTTACACACAGTGAAAGGAGACACCCATGAAACAATATCACGAACTCATGAAGCGCGTACTTGAAGAGGGTGTAAAGAAAGAAGATCGAACAGGTACAGGAACACTCTCTGTTTTTGGCCATCAAATGCGATTTAATTTAGAAGAAGGTTTTCCACTAGTCACGACTAAGAAGTGTCATATGAAGTCTATTATTCATGAACTGCTTTGGTTTTTAAAAGGTGACTCGAATATTAAATATCTCAAAGAAAATGGAGTTTCAATTTGGGATGAATGGGCCGATGAAAATGGCAATCTAGGTCCCGTTTATGGTGTTCAATGGAGAAGTTGGAAAACTCATGATGGACGAGTTATCGATCAAATAAAAAATCTTGTAGAGATGATTAAAAAAAATCCAGATTCAAGGCGTTTAATTGTTTCTGCTTGGAATGTTTCTGATGTTGATAAAATGGCGCTTCCGCCTTGCCACACAATGTTTCAATTTTATGTGGCAAATAATAAGCTTTCTTGTCAGCTTTATCAGCGTTCGGCCGATATTTTTCTAGGTGTGCCATTTAATATTGCTAGTTATGCTTTATTAACGATGATGATCGCTCAAGTTTGTGATTTAGGTCTTGGTGATTTTGTTCACACAATGGGAGATGCTCACCTCTATCTTAACCATATTGAGCAAACACATTTGCAATTAAGTAGAACTCCATTTGCTCTTCCTCAAATGAAAATAAATCCAGATGTAAAAGATATTTTTAATTTTAAATATGAAGACTTTGAATTGTTAAATTATCAGTCTCATCCTCATATCAAAGCACCTGTGGCGGTTTAAAATGAGAGTTTCATTGATTGTTGCGAAATCTGAAAATAATGTGATTGGTAAAAACAATCAACTTCCGTGGCATCTAAAAGATGATTTACAAAACTTTAAAAAATTAACCATGGGCCATCATATTCTCATGGGGCGAAAGACGTTTGATTCGATCGGTAAGGCACTTCCAGGTCGTATGAGTTTGGTTATCTCCAGTGATTCTAGACCTGCTCAGGAAAATGTATTGTGGTTCAATTCAATTTTTAGGGCCATTAAGCATGCAGAACGAAGTGGTGAGAGTGAGCTCTTTATCATTGGTGGTGAAAGAATTTATAAATATGCTTTATCCTTAGTTGATAGAATTTATTTAACAGAAGTTCAAGCAGTGGTGGAAGGTGACGTTTATTTTCCACAACTCTCTCTTAAAAATTGGAAAAAGATTTCAGAACAAAACTTTGTCAAAGACTCGAATAATGATTTTAATTTCTCAGTACAAATACTCGACAGAAAATAATTGATAGGATTAGTTTCAATGATTTAGATCTTGTTTTTTAGCTAGATAACGATAACTTATCATATAGGAATAAAATAAGGTGATAAGTTTTGAAAACAGATGTTTCAACATTTAAAACAGAAATCGATAATAAAATAAGATTGTTTTTTGAACAAGCAGTCGATGCATTTGTTATTTTAGAACCGCCTCATTGGAAATTTACTTGGGCCAATCCTGCTACTCTTAAATTGTTTGGCCTAAAGAGCGTAGAAGAATTTTGTTCATTCACTCCATGGGAATTATCTCCGAAGTATCAGAGCGATGGTGAGCTATCAGCTGAAAAAGCAAAAAAAATTATCGAATACATTCACTTGAATGGGAGTCATACTTTTGAATGGATACATACAAAAGTCGATGGATCTCAATTTCCATGTAATGTAACTTTAAGTGAAGTTAAGTTTGGAGAGTTGAGTTATTTGCAAGCATGTATTAGAGACATGACTGAGCAAAAGCGATTAAAACAGCAATTACTTGAGGCCCAATCAATATCAAAAATTGGATCTTGGAATTTAGATTTGATAACTGGCCAGTTTATTTGGACAGACGAGCACTATAAAATTTTTGAAATTAATCCCACCACTAAATCACAACTTCTTGTAACTGAGTATTGGAAGAGAATTCATCCCGATGATATCAAACAACTGAAATTTCTTTTTGATCGCGCAAGCTCTCAAGGAGAGGATTTTGTTTTTGAGCATAGAGTTTTGAGTTCTGATTCTGTGAACATTAAATATGTTCAAACCATTGCTAAAGTAGTTAAAGATCCTCAAGGTAAAGTCATCTCCATTAGTGGAACAACACGTGATCGCTCGAGTGATATTGAAAATGAAGAGAAATTTCATTCATTGCTTGAGGCCATGAATGAAGGAGTGGTTGTACATGATACCAATGGTGCCATTGTACAATTTAATTCAGCGGCCCTAAGGATTTTAAATCTAAGTGAGGATCAACTTTTTGGAAGAAATGTTCATGATAGTAACTGGAGGGCCATAAAAGAAGATGGCACAGAGTTTTCTCTAGAAGAGAGGCCATCTATGATAGCCTTGAAAACTGGACGGTCTGTTTCAAATGTCACAATGGGTGTAAAATCTAATCAAGAGACGAGATGGGTAAAAGTTAATGCGGCCCCAATTCACCGTTCTGGTAAATTCAAAACAGTCGTCACTTTTTCAGATATTACAGAATTAGTCAGGGCCTATCAGGAAAATAAATTTGTTCTAGATTCTTTAGGTATTGGCGTGTGGAAGAATGACTTTAATTCTAATCAATTGGTTTGGAATAGTTCAATGTTTCAGCTTTACGAGGTAAATCCGGATGAATTTGACAGTACTTTTTCAAGTTGGGAAAGCACTTTATCGGAAAATTCAAAGGAATTAGTTCGAAAAGAAATTCAAAAGAGAATAGATGGTAAAAAAGAATTTTCATTAAATCTTGAAATTATATCAAAAGATGGGAAAGCGAAATATATCGGTAGTAAAGGTAAAGTTATCTTTGATGAAAATGGATCGCCTTCATTTATCTATGGGGTAGATTGGGATATTACTAAAGAGATTGAATTGGAAAGAAGCATTTTACAAGAACGTGCCAAGGCCATGCACAATGCGAAGCTTGCCTCTATTGGCCAGCTGGCCGCTGGTGTTGGGCATGAGATTAATAACCCTTTGGCGATAATTTCCGGACAAGTTTCTATTATTGAATCATTCCTTGAGTCAAAGGAAATTCAAGATCAAAAAATTCTTGAGAGATTAAGAAAGATAGATTCTTCTGTGAAAAGAATTTCTAATATTGTTAAAGGACTCCGAACTTTCGCCAGATCTGATGAAAATCAAATAACTGAATTTGATATATTTGATTTAATTCAAGAGACAGTTGATATGCTTAAAGAAATTTATGCAAAAGAATCAATAGAAATAAAAATCATTGGAGATCATAAGAAATCTTTTATCCAGGGGAATCGAGGTCGGATCCAACAAGTACTTTTTAATCTCATTTCAAATGCGAAAGATGCTACCTCCGGACAAGCTCTTCGTCTAATTAATCTGATTCTTTCTTATACAGATGATTCTTTAGAGTTAGTGGTGGAAGACAATGGTAAAGGGATACCTAAGGATCTTCGAGATAAAATTTTTGAACCTTTCTTTACCACCAAGGAAATTAATAAAGGAACAGGTATAGGGCTATCAATTGTTAGCACTATTGTGAAGGAGCATAAAGGACGGATTGAAGTTCATTCAAAAGAAGGAGAAGGGGCGAGATTTAAGGTTCGCTTGCCGGTAAAGTTTAACCAACTTACAATTCCTTCTGAAATTTCAGAAAGTCATACCCATGTAAAAGTTAACTGCAGTGTTTTAATTGTTGATGATGAAGTGGATTTAAGGGAATCGCTGGCCTATTTATTTTCAGATTTTTGCAAAGAAGTTCATTTAGCAGAAAGTGCTGAGGACGCTTTTCCCATTTTAAAGCAAAAGAAAATCGATCTTATTATTTCTGATATTAAAATGCCTGGTCTCGATGGATTTGGTTTCTTGAAACTGCTGCGCGAAGATCATTCTCAAAGTCTTCCTCGATTTATTTTTATATCAGGTGGGGTTGATATGAATGAAGAACAAGAAAGAATTGTTCAACTTCATACTGATGGGATGTATGCCAAACCTTTTGAGATAAACGTCCTTTTCGAAAAAATTAAGGGCCTTTTTCCTATATTATAGGAGTGATGTTAATAAGTTGAATGGGCCTTCAAATTCACTTATTTTTCGTGTGTACCATATAAAGTCAGGCCGCTCTGAGGATATCCATTTACCCTCAAGGATCTTTCCTTCTTCAGATAAATCCAAAATATATTCGTATTGACGTTTTGTGATAAATTGATGAGGACTTCCAAGAATAGGAATCCAATAATTATTGTCAGCTTCATCAATATAGATAACTTTAGTTTTCAAATGAACAAATTTTTTATTTTTATAAATAATCTCTGATTCATAGGAGTAAACCGGGTGATTCCACACTTGTTGGAGGGGTGCGATATCTGCGATGAAGGAGGTCCCATCTCTGCCTAGCTTATTTGTTAGAAGAAGATGAAAAGTTGCAGGACTTAGATCATCCAAACAATTGGCATCTTGATAGCTTGTACTATCACATCTTAACCCTACTTGTTCTGTCTCAGGAGTGACTCCAAAAGCATAATAATAGCTGAGAAGTGCTTTGATATCTGATGAGCCAAAGGGAATTTGAATTCCATCTGGATTCATTAAATTTTTTGGAGTTGGTTCATGATGATTAATTGTGGCCATGGCCCATCCCTGACACATGCCTTCCCAATCTTCTGCTGAAGGGTTTGCTAGAATTTCAACTTCTCGCTTTAAAGTATATTGATAATCTCCTCTCAAAAGATCAAATTTTTCTGAAGGTGAAAGGGCAGATAATTCTTCAAGTGAGAGTGCTTTTACTTTTTCTTTACTGGGAGAGTCCGTATCAAATCCAGGATGTCCTGGAGAGTTCCATCTTTTGTTTATCGATCCTTTATTAAATGGCCAGTAATCTCCTGGCCAGAGGAGAGCTTGATCCTTTATCTGACCTTTTAATGGTAGTGTATCGAAATTTCTGTCTAAATAAGTATTAAATAAAAAGCTTTCGAACGTTTTGGTCGCGTTACTTACGAAAATTTTGTCTGAGTTTTTTTTGATATCTTTTTTTCCGCAAGCAACTAAAGTGATTAGCATTAAATAAATTAGTTTTTTCATGCAACCTCTTTATGCGAGGCCTAGAGCATTTGACAAACTTGAGAGTTAAAATTTAGTCAGAATTAATCTATGGCCTTATTTAAGGTGTGGTTGAAATGCTCATTTGCTATGATGTATTCACCAAGGGATCGAGATAAGAGGATTAGATCCAATTATTAAGGGAACTTGGAAAAAATGGCCATCTTAGAATGGCCATTTTTTATGTCTAAAAACTTGCCTCAGGGGCATTAAAATCTCCTTCATTGGTTACGATAACTTGGTGAACATCATCGTTAACATCTCGAACAAAGACAGTGACCTTCCTACCTTCAAGATCTTTAAGACTCTCATGCCGCCAAATATCTACCGCCATTTTCGCCGCCTCTCTAACAGTTGGTGCTTTAACATCTTTTCCATCAGCTTCGCTTTGTCCTAAATGCCAGCATGTATATTCACGTTCAATTTGCATATCAGTCTCCTTGGCCGAAGAAGACTAAATGATATATGGAGCATCAAACAAATGAAGAATAGCTTAAGTTATTTTTGACAATGAGGACAATAATAAGTCCCACGTTGCGCCAGGATAATCTTTTTGACGGGTGTCTTCTTACACATTTGGCAAATTTTTTGATTATAAACCACAAGGTGATAGACTCCTTTGCCTCTTTCACCCGTGCTATCTCGGTAACTTTGAAAAGTTGTTCCACCGGAGGCGATTGATCCATCGAGAACAGTTTTAATTGCCTTAATAATTTTTTTATATTCATTCTTAGTAACATCTTTACATTTTCTGGTTGGAAGAATTTTTGCTCGAGCACAAATTTCACTGGCGATATAGTTTCCTGAACCAGCAAATAATTTTTGATCAAGGAGATGAACTTTAAGCATTCGATTAGGATAATGTTTGAGAGCGTTTTCTATATATTTTTCATCAAGCTCAGGATCAGCAAGATCCATTCCGAGTGTTGCAAGTTTTTCTTCGGCCTCTTCTGCTCCGTAGTAGTACATGTGCCCAAAGCGGCGAGGATCATCATAGGCGAGAGTAAATTTTGAGCTCTTTAGTGTTAGGTGAGTGTGCTTGGTTGATTTAATTGTTTCACCGATGAGCCATGTTCCCGTCATGCCTAAGTGGGAGAGTAAGTGCGAGCCATCATCAAGAATGAAGTTTAATAGCTTCCCTTTACGTTTAATATCGATGATCGCTTTCCCTTTGAGATTTAACTTGGTGTGAAGAATATTTTTCTTTAGTTCTGGAGTCGTAGAGACTGATTCTATCTTAAAGGGAAGATAGGGTTTTAGTTGAGTGCGTATTGTTTCGACTTCGGGGAGTTCGGGCACGTTCTTTATAAGTCTCCAAAATTATTAATAAAAATACTAAAAAACTTTCAAAGGGCGCGGAGCGGGGCGCGGTTTAGGGCGCATCCATCACTTTGCCCTCGCAAAACTACTAAGCTTAACAACATTAGAAAAGTCAGAATCGCCTAGTTGAGCATTCTTTATATGCTCCATAATCTTTTCTGAAATCTCTTTTTGATATTCACTGTCTAGTTTTGAATAGTGGTCGGCAAGCTTATAGTCCTTGTGTCCGGTCATCGCTATAACCGCATCAAGGCCACCGCCAACAGACCTGGCAAGTTTGGCCATCCCGTGCCTTAGAATATGTGTTCCGGTATAAGGGATGCGCGAAATTCTTTGGCCCTCGCGATAGTTAAGTTGAATCGTTCCATAGTTGAGTGGTCTTCCGTCAACGTGAAAAACAAAGTCGCAATCGTCCTGTTTAAAGGCCATTCTTCTTTTAAGAACTTCCATAATTTCTTTTGTCATGAAAACACTTCGCGGTTCTTTGTTTTTTGGGAACTTGTTTAAATCGATAAAAGTTTTGTGAGTCATATCCCATCTGCATGTTTCCATGATCACAATTCTTCTATTCTCAAAATCAACTCTTGACCACTGAAGGCCCGCGGCTTCGCTTACTCTTGATGCTGAATAATACTGAAACAATGCCAAGTCACGATAGAGTGGTTTAAGGCAAGCAAAAAATTGCAAGGCCGCTTCTAAAGTGATAGCCTTATCCTTAACTGGTTTAACAGCGATAAAGCCTTTTCGCTTGTGACTAAGTTTTACTGGATTAGAAAGATTAGTGGCCTCGGCTTCGAAATCTTCAGACGATTTGTACCAATTAAAAATCGTCGTTAAAAGATTGAGTTCGTTGTCGAGGTTACATCTTTTCGCCCTTCCCCTTCCGCTGTTTTGATATTCTTCGCTTTTAAAATATTTTACCTTTTCTTCAACCCACGAAGTGATTTTAGATGGAGTCAGTTCTTCCATTCTAAATTCTTCTAGGTCTGATAGTAATTCAAAACGGCGAAGCCAAATTTCCTTGGTGCTTTCAGCTAAAAGAGGGAAGTGCTTTTCTTGCATAACCTTCCAAACATATCTTAGCGTAGACGTTGACAAGACTTTTACCTCTGATTTAAATCCATCAAAAGTCGCTCTCCAGACTCTTGCGTGAGCTTCGTTGTCAAAAGTCTGTTTAAACTGCTTTCCGTTTATGGTTTTTCTGGCCATATATTTGCCAGTTTTAGAGTTGTAGAAAACCCCTTCCATCCTTGTTTTTTTAAAACTCAACTTCTACCTCCTGTTGGCGTGAACCATTTGGAGACTTCGTTGGGAATGAAAACAAGTCGCTTTCTCTGTTTCAGATGCGGCAATTCTCCCGTGCTGCAAAGATTATAAATTGTTTTCTTTGCTAGGCCGGTATAATTGACCACGTCGTCAACTTTCCAAAATATTTGATTGTCAAAGAGCGGTTGTTTTTTTGGTAATTCTAAAACCTGTTTTCTGGACATACAACTCCTATGACCGCAAAAAGCGGCATTTATTTTGTTTTAACGACTAAATATTCCTAAATTACTACTTTATGGGTGCGTTAATTGATCAACGCTCTCTTTTTTTATTGTTTTGAAATCACATCCAATTGGGTCAATAACAACACGGTCAATACCGCAATACCTGAAAATTTCACCAATAGTTTTATCCATGTCTTTTGAATATCTATCTTCCGGAACCTGAATGATTAAAATTTCTTCTGGGTTAATTTTCAGTGACCAAACCTTTTTAACGTTATTCAGGAAATCGCCAAAGTTTTTAATCATATTTTCTTTATCAAAACTCATACTATTCCTCTCTATTCTTCCCATAACATCTTGGACTATATAAATTAAACCTCTTCAATATCTGCCTTACATTTTCTCTTGAGCATTTCACTATCTTTGCAATCTCGGCATTATTCATTCCGTCGATGGACATTTTCAGAATGAGATCGACTTTGTTTTCTTTATCCATGTGGTGCCTCAATCTTTTGCAGAAATTCTTCTAGTTTAAATTTTTCTACATACATGTCGTCTTCATCAATTTCATAAACAGATGAGTATAGTGACTGTTCATTAATCCAGTTTATTGTGTCTTTGATTGTTTGCTTACTTTCTTCAAGCAGCTCCCTCACCCTCTCAAGTTCTTCCTGAGTAGAGGAGAGTTGTCGATAGGTTTCAAAAAGATTTGAGGTCATATCAAGGAATAGTGCCGCTCTTTCTTCGTCTGTATTAAACTGCTCCATTGCCTTAAGCGAGGCTTCCATTGTTAAAATACTCATCCTATTCTCCCTTGCCATCGAAGTGCCGTTGCTTGATATTTTTTATTGCATCTGTGTAATTAATGCTTAACCTCCCTGATCTAGCTCCGTAGTCAACAATTCTTAAGTCCCACTCAAGATCACTCATCAACGAAGCAATTTTCTCATCACGCTCTTTGAGTTGTTCTTTTAGATCATCAATCTCTTTCCGACTCTTTAATGCGCTGGCTTGCCATGCTTCTTTAAGTGGCGTAAAACAATCAAGGCTTTCAGTTTCATATTGCCATTCATCAAAACCTTCACCACACTCTTCCATCAAGTCTTTTTGACCTTGGGAGTAGGCTTCACGAGATGTTTGTGCAATATCATCTCGTAAAAATCTATGCATGGACTGATAGTAGCCAGCGCGTTCTTTCACTCTCTGTTCAACGTCTTTCATTGGTTGTCCTTGTTTTGATTAACCAGCTTTAAAAGATTTCTAATACCTCTGCCCCGCTTTTTTGTTTTCACGTGGATAAATAACCCAGTTGATGGCCAAAAGTCATAGTCATTAATTCTGTAATGAGAGTACGACAAGCGAGTATAATGAACACCCATCTCTTCAAGAATATCTACAGACCTAAAATGATTGCTAGCTCTCTTTTCTTTTCTCTCTTCGCGATAAGCTTTAAACGTTTCACCAATATCAGTCATATCTCATCCTTTCCTCGATAATTAAGTTTATCGTGCCTTAATACTCTCAATCATTTTCTCAGATAGTTTCTTGATGCTATCCAATTCTTTTTGGTAAGCTTCCTTGAGTGCCTTATCAATAAGTGCCTCAGCACCTTTTTTGAGAATGAACAGTTCTGCTTCAAGCTTAGTGACCTGTTCAATTTTTGATCTAAGCTCATACGGATAATTTAGATTTTTATAGTCATGTTCTACTTCCAATGCCCTTAGTTTTCCTTCTTGCTTAGAAAGTAGTGATCTTAGCTCATTATTTTCTGCCCTAAGCTTTTCCAAAAGTTTAATTAAGTCCCTTGATTCCCATCGAGATAATAGCTCGTTGTCTTTTTTATCGTTTTTATTTTTACCAAACATAAATTCCTCCTAAGCAATACCTAGATATTTCCGTTTAATATTTCCTTAACCTTAATTAAAAAACGCTCCAAATGTTTCGTTCCCATATTGTCCTACTGTTAATTCAATAATTTCTTTTGGAGAGTAGGTTTCTTCTTATTGTTTCTGTGCTTACTTTAAACATTCTAGCTATCGAAGCATTAGACCACCCCGATTTTTTTAATCTAGCAGCTTCTTTAATTTTTGATTCAGACAAGACAGAATTAGGGGAGCTTGCGCCCGCCTTGATTCGACCTCTCTTGACTGCGTCTTTAATGTTTTTTGAGCGTGTAAGGAGTCTAAGATGATTAGGGTTCACGCATTTTGGATTATCACAATCGTGAGATACATCGAGTCCTTTTCTTATATTACCGTTTAGAATTTTATAAACAACCCTGTGCACTTCAGAGTGTTTTCCGTTAAAGTATGTCTTACCGTAACCTGCTTTACTTAAAGATCCAGAAAAATTCCAGCAGCCAAACTTTTTGTCCTTAACTGTTTTTGATAAAATTCTCTGTAGAGCATCTAATTCTTTTTGTGTTTTAATTACTATTGTATTCATTTTAATATTCCCTTAACCATCGCCATCGCCAGAGCCATCGCCATCGCCAGATCCATAGCCATATCCATAGCCATCGCCATATCCATAGCCATCGCCAGATCCATAGCCATAGCCATCGCCAGAGCCATCGCCATCGCCAGAGCCATCGCCATCGCCAGATCCATAGCCATATCCATAGCCATCGCCAGATCCATAGCCATCGCCAGATCCATAGCCATAGCCATCGCCAGATCTATTATTTATCGTTACGCCTTCCATACTGGCACACCGTCGATTGATTCTTTACATTTTGCAGTAGCGTCTAAAATTTCAATTGCCTGCATGAGTTTTACTCGATCAACTTCACATGGGAATTTACAGCTTTTTGGTTGAGATGTTCCTTCCATTGCTAATTGAGATAAAGATGCTGCCCCGGCCCATTGCCATAATCTTCTTGCTTTAACCATTGTAACCTCTTGACCGTTTTGAGATTCAATATATCCAGCAAAAACACCAGCAGAATAAGTTCTAACGATGGCATACTTTAAACCATTTAGTTCTGGTGCCTTTTGCTGGAGTGAATCTTTTTTCACATACTCAACTTCATTAATTTTAATTGTCTCAATTTCTTTACTCATACATTTCTCCTGTATTGTGATTTAATATTTCCTTAACCTTCGCCTCGGTTTGTCTTGCTATGTCGTATGATGCCTTCATTGTTTTCTTGCCGTTATCCCATCCAGTTGTACTACTGTAAAAATCATTCGATTCTTTATAGACCTCAACAGCTTTACGATATTTCTCTAGCTCAGATTTAAGCTGAATATTTTCGATGTATATTTTCTCGCAAGCTTCTCGGTATGTGTCGGTCATGCTGCAATATCCTGATATATTTCTTTTATATAATTCTTAAACATGTTCCCAACCATATATGGAACCGTCTGAAGGTTAAACTCGTTCACATAATTTCCTTTGTGCGAGTATCCTATTTTGTGGCAAATTTCGTGATAAAGATTTTCAACCCGATCCAGAATAGGAAGCTTAATATACTCGTTAATGTAAATGATTCCATTCTTCTCATAACCAATTGCCTTACTCCATCTAAACCAAGGACGGTAAGAGCGGATAATAACCTCACCATCAAAGCACTGAATCCTATGGGCAACCACGATGCCAGGATCATTAGTGTAATTAAACGAATCAATCTCTTTGACTCGCTTTAAAAAAGCATCGTCTTTAAAATGTTTAATAACTATCTCGCAAGCTTTTCTCACGTTCTCATCACTAGTTTGGTTTATTATTTTCACGCACTTCCCCCTTTCCAGTCTCTTATAGCTCTCAAGTACAGACAACTGGTTATTTATTAATTCGTTATACGTCTCGATTTCTTTTGTTAGCTTTTGATAACTAGTTATCTTAATGACCTCATTTCTTTTTTTATATGCAAGAAACCTATTACCCTCAAGCTCAGCTATACGCTTTTTAATTAGCTCTTCCATTAGCAGTTAATCCCTGTATTACGTTTTGTATGACAATGTTTAATTTTACTCATCGATTCATTTATCAGGGCAATCTCGTGTCCATAAAATAAACCAGCAACAAAACTAAAAAACACAAAAAGAATAACTATAATTACAGCTTCGCCAGTACTTAAGCGTTCCATAAAACCTCTTGTCATGAGTGGCGGGCACACCCACGATAGGAAAAACATAATTTAATTCGCCTTCCGGTAAATAAATTGCCCGCTGTATTCTGAAAATTCTTCAATGTAGTCTTCCACATCTGTGATGTCATTTTCCATATCTAAGTCTCTTTGGTTCTCCGGAGTTCCGTATGCGAGATAATCAACGCTCACTCCAAAAAATCTCGCAACCTTTTTTATGTTATCATCAAGCCTTTGGGTTTCAACGTCTCCATTGATCCACTCACAAAGAGTCGACATTGGTATCAGTGCCTCTCTTACAAGAATAGATGGGGTTATCCCTCCCTTAAGCATTAGCCTCTTAAGCTGAGTACTGAGAACGTTTTCAAAAGTACGCTTTTTCTTCTTTGGCAAATCAGTTGCCGGAAGGTCATTAAACAGGTTTAGGTTGTTCATGCTAAGTCTTTTGGTAAAAAGTTTGAAAAATCCAGTGGTCTCAGAGGAGTTTTCTTTGCAGAAATACTAACGATATTTGAAGGTCGGTGATCGTTAAACGGTATGCCTAAAATTTCACATCTTGTTTTCTCTTCAACGGATGATTCAACTGATTTCCTTAGCTGCGCTCTCAAGATATTCAAGTCGTCCGATGGGGCATCACAGAGATTTTGCCATCCACCCATAAACTCAACCGCCTTCCAGCCAACCTCGCCAATCATTTCTCTTGCACCCACTGGGTTGGTGTATCCATGCCACGAAATTGCTTTAAATATATTGCCAACGATTTCTTGAGACTGGCCCGCCTCAGATTTGGGTGACATTCTTTTGATAATTTCTGCCAGAGTAGGGAAGCGGTTAAGCTCAAGACGACAAAGCCTTAATGCTGAAATAATCTTTTCTGGTTCATAGCTTGATAAATCATTGACAAGCATCTCTGCGGCATCTTCAGTTAATGTCTTGTCATACAAACTCGACATGACCAAAAGTGCTTTTATAACATCTTGGCTGGTCATTCGTTGCCTGCCTGAAGAAACTTGGAAAATGCATTAATGTTTTGTTGTTTGTTTTCAACACTTCTTGCATGTGTTGATGTTATTTGCCTTCCTCTTAGCCATTCGGTTCTTAATTTTTCAGCATCGTAAAGCATTGCTCCAACTGAGTGTGCGCTCGAAATGTACTTCGCAGAATTGTGGCTTAGATAAAATTCGGCAACCTGTGGTGATTCCTGTTGCCCTATACGTAAAACAAAGGATTTTATTTGACCGTTTGCCTTTGCATTTCTTAAAGCGTCTACCCCATATCTTTTTTTGTATGCGTTGCTGTATGATTCCCACGTAGCTCGACACGCTTGAGCAAAATCTGTTTCAACTTCAGGTGTTGTTTTCTTTCGCTTGGCGTCCTTGCCTTTAGGCACAGGCGCAATATTATTTTGATCCAGAGTATGATCTAGAGAAAGAGAAGGAGTAAGAGAAGGAGTAAGAGTAAGAGCTTCAGATGTGTTGACGTACGTTGAACGGTCGTTCACATTATCAGAACGGTCGTTCTGATCTTTTCCCTTGGTTCCCCATCTTTTTTCTCTTGCAGCCTTTAGTGACTCCAATTTTCTTTCAGATGATTTTTTTCCTGCCTCGGATTTTTGTAGCAGCCATGCGAAATTTTTCTTAGCTCCAACCATTGACACCATGCCATCTTTAATTGTCGCTAATTTGGCCGTAATGATCTCTTGTGCCAGGTCCTGTGCTTCCCATTCATCAACCGAGAAAACGCCTTCTGGGTTATCCTGGCTTACTTTAGACTGTGCTACAGTCCAAGCCTCTACCAGCGCCCCCAGCGCCTCCCTTTTTGAACCGAGCAAGAAACTGAGTTTGTAAAATCTATTATCCTTATAAAGTCCATCCTCGATGTTGATTCTAGCCATTTTCCCCTCATCTTAATAATTGCTAAAATTTAAAGGCGTTTTTTCGGGTAAGTTTTTTTGTCCTTGAACCCACCTAATTTTTTTTATTATTGGCCGGTGCTCTGGCCCCTTCACACACTCTTTTACCCACGTTATTCCATTGACTCCGTATTTACCCTCTCGGTCCTTTCCAATGCCTGCAACTTTTCTCCAATGGCCCCTAACCTCCCATCGGTGACTAAAATCAATCTTCCCTTTGTTCATGATTGGCTTTACTTCTTGTTTTGAGTTTCTTGGAACTATTCGAACAATCCTTCTTATTTGGTGTGGTCTTTTCTTGTTTTCTTTTTTTGCGTTATCTTTTGGAAGCATCACTACTTCTTCCCCGTCTTCGACGCAAAGAGAACCGTTGTTGATCGCCTTCATCCATACTGCAAAAAACATTTGAAGATTGGATTCTCCGGAATTGCTTCCAGAAACATTTTTTGAGGCGCTAAACTTATTGACCGATCCTCGGTCTAGTCCTCTATGGTTTTCTAATGTGTATATATTGAAAACATTAGGGGATGTTTCATGCACGAGCATCCCAAGAATTGTGATAACGTAATCATTTAGTTTAATCGACGGTGCCATTGAACTATTTAAAGAATAGCTTAGCTCAATCCACTGACAACTGAACGGGGGACAAACCGGAATTTCTGATAGCTTTTCGTCAACTATGCTGACCTGCTCGGTTAATGGATTTGTTGCAAGGCTATTTTCGGCAACCCTTAGCAAGTGGTCTGAATCGATGCAAATACAGTTTGCAGATTTAACTAAATCACAAAATTCTTTTTTTGTTTCTTCTTTTAATCTTGTAACAACGGTATCTTTTGAAAAGTCACGCTCACCCGATGTTATTTCCGGCATATCCCCAAACTTAAGTGCCAGTCTTAGAATGTTTAGGGCCATTGATCACCCCATTTTAAATTAATCTTCTTAAGCGCCTCGTCAAGCTCATTTAAAAACTCAGGTATCTCGTTTTCAAACCTTTCAAAAATATTTTTATCACGCTCAAACGTCTTAATTTTAAGCATCGATGTTTTAAATGCGGAATGGTAGCTGCAAAAATCCCAAGTTTCGAAGCCTGTCACGTATAGAGAAAACATTACCTGGAGCTGATACTCTGGCTTAACCTTGTCGTTACAAATAAAGTCAGCGTGTACCCTTGACGTGAATGGGTTCTTAATCTCAAGACCCTTATTGATTGATGGAATTAGGCCATCTGGTGAAACGCCAATCCTTCGCTCCTCGCAATAGATGAAGCCCGTTTGCTCAACCTTGTGACCAGTTTCAAATTCATAGGCCGCTCTTGCCGCCGGTTCATTTACTGTGCCGTGCTCGAGAGCCTTGCCATTAATCTCATCAAAGCGCCTTGTTGCTATCTGGCCCACAAGGTCCATTAGGTAGCCAGCGCGTGTCTCAGTTCCTTTTTTTGCCAGTACTTTATAGATATTAGAACCGCTAATTACGCCAAGCTTCGGTGTCTTCCACTCGTCCGAGCCTTGTTCTACGTTGAAGTATTTGAGTTTCATTTTGAGCCTCCCAAAATTCTATAAGCGTATTCCACCTGTGCCGCGTTCATATCCTCGAGCTTCTCAATAGCCTGACCGCCAGATTGTGTTGAAAGATAGGAGAGCAATCCTTCCTCTGTTTTGCCTTTGGCGGTTAATAGTGCGCGAATATTTGCAAAGGTTTTTTCTGTCGGAATCTCGCCATTGGTTACGGTGTCCATATGAGGAGCGCCTGGAGTTGTTTCAAGCTCTGTTTCATCCAAGATGCCAAGACCACAAATTGAAAGCGTGACTCGTCTTTTTGCCTTGGTTAGCGCCTTCATTGATGCATTTGCCAGGGCATCGCCCTTGAGTCCTGAAATATTCAAAACACCAACGTCTGAATCAATCCTTCCGGTCTTGTCCGTTGCCTCAACGGTTACAAAGAGAAGCCCGTCTAAGATTTCTTGCTTTGTGACCCTGATTGATACGCCGTGAATGCGTCTAAGCTGGTCGGTACAATCTTTCTTTGCATACATGACCATCTTGCCCTGGAATGTCACAAACTCGAATGGGCGAGTGAGTGGGTTAAGCCCAAGGGTGTCACACACTTTATTAACGTATGCCACGCGCTCTTGGTTGCTAAACTGTGCAAGATTGCCGGTTACTAATAACTCCTCAATCTTTTGAATGCTTGATGTTGTGATTGCTGTAGTCATACTGCCTCTTTTTGGTTGTTGCTAATTACCCATTTACCTTCTTTGATTGCTCTTTCGGTGTACTTCCCGTGCGTGTCCCTGGGTAGCTTATTAAACAAGAAATTGAACTCGCTATAGGTTCCCCTTGAAATCATGGAGCTTATCGAACCCCTGGAGACACCCATAATCTTAGAGATTAATAGCTGGCCAAATCCCGCATTGTGATAAGTAGCAACAGTTAAAACCGCGAACTCGTAAAAGCTTGAATTATGAACATTTGTTGACCTGTTCTTTCGGAGACCCGTCCTGACAGCGTGACGAACATTATTGGCCCTTGTTAAGTACTCAAGGTTTTCTGGCCGATTATTTTCTTTATTTCCGTCTATATGATTTACATCCAATGAACTGATTCCGATAAAAGCCTGTGCTACCAGCCTGTGAACTGACCAAATCTTGCTTACACCATTTCGGTAAAGGCATGTTTTTAAGTACCCATCACAATTCGGAGATCCTTTATAGATTATCATTCTGGATTTGTTGCCAATTCTGCCAAATGATGAGCAGACAAGATTTTCGACAAAGGGGTGATCTGTCCACTCCTCGCCAGGAAGAACGCAAAGCTTTTCGAATTTTAAAACAGTGCTCTCTATTTTTGTTATTTGAGTACTCATTATGCAGTCTCTCTTTCAAACTTTTTTTGCATTGCTTTTTTTATGTCTTGGTTCCACCACTTAAGGTCTTCTGGTGTGACCTTGTATTCTTTGTCAGAGTTGAAATATCTTGCGGTGATTTTTACGACTTCGATCTCATAGACTTTTTTGAAAACAAGGCGGCCAAACTCTAAAACCTCGTTGTCGTCACGATCAATATTGAATCCAATGTGAACAGAAACCATTTCGGAATCTTCGTTATATCCAACGAACTCAGCTTCATGGTCGTAATAAACTGGTTTATTAATTTTAGTTAATGCGTTTAATACCGTGCTCATGCTTTTCTCCAGTAGGCGTAGCTCGACACCTAAGTAAAAACTACTATTAAGGTTTAATTTAATTGGTTGGATTTCTTATCCAGGATATAAGCAGGCATCGTGCTTGCTTGGTTGCAAGTAACTAGGCGGACTTTTCATTTCCTTCTTGGTCGGACGAAATGAAGAGTTCGCTTTTTTTTAACTTTGTGACCTTACAAATGGCGATTTGTTCGGTCTTTGTAGCTTCTCGATCACCTCTAAGTATTCTCCCGAGGGTGTCATAGCTAATTCCTGTCTCGTAAGAGAGCTTTACCTTGGCCTGTTTACCGTTTTGAGAGATCCAGAACTGTAATAATGGAATATTTGTTATTGTTTGCATGCAGCAATGGTAGCTCAGTGACACGTTTTTATCAATGCAAAAGTGTGCCTTATAGCTATCTTTGTAATTAATTTATGAATGGTACAATAAGTCATGGAAAACACTAAGAGCATTGGTGATAAAATTAAGCATTATAGAAAAGAGGTTGGCCTAACCCAGGCAGAACTTGCTTTAAAGCTAGATCTAAATGCGCACACAATTAAAGACTACGAGTCTAATCGCAGGAACCCGTCGTTCGGTGTATGCGCAAAAATGTGCAAAGTTTTTGGGATAAATCTTAAGGATCTATTCTCAGAAGAGTTTGTGGAGGTTGAAAAATTTAACCTGGATTTTTTTGATGTTATTAAAAAGATTCATTCTTTAAATCATAAAAATAGGAAAATTTTGCTTAAGTCGATAGATGTTATGTTGGAAACACAAGACAAAGAATTAAGGGCAAAGCTAGAGAAAAGAGGAATTGCCCTAGATTAGTCATCTTGTTTTATTAAAACCATTTTTCTTTTTATTTTACACTTAACCTCAAACTCAAAGTCTTCGGTGTCCAGGTTTATTTTACCATCATCCAGTATCAGTCCAATTTCATCTGATCCAATTTCTGCCAGCAACTTTAAATAAAGCTGCTCAATCATTCTTGAAATATTGTCTTCCTTTGACATTTCTTAATGCTATTTGTTTAAGTTGTTTATTTATCGAAAAGTCTGATTGTTTTGTTTGCTTAAGAATTCTTAATATTAAGAAAAATTTAAAAATTAATTTAAATAAGTGCCGATGAGTCATTCGACAACGGAGGGACTTATGAAACTAGTATTGATTATCATGTCTGCAATTATGCTCACTTCTTGCGCTACAAGTACGATGATTCAAAATCCAAGAGATGTACCAAAGTACGCTCCAAAGGGATATAAGCAAACTGGAAGCGTAAAATATCTTAATCAAGGTGCTGATTCGGTTATCGCAGACAGAAGAAACGATGCCTTTAAGCAAATGTATGAATCATGTAATGGTGACTATAGAGTTATTAGCGAGTCAAATCAGGCAACGACCAGAACAATCTCAAGCAATGGATATGGTGGGCTTAATGCTTACGATGGCAATCACTATATGTTCATTGATTTTGAGTGCGTTGGTGAAAGCGATAATACAGTGACAAAAAAACCTAGTGCTCCCATTGAAAGTAAAAACTGTGGGCTAGTGGGAAAGATATTCGGATGCTAATGGAGGACCTATGAAAATAGTATTGATCACGATTTTATTGTTAACACTTGGTGCTTGTGCAACAAACGCCAAAAGGACCAATAAGATTGAGTTAGGAATGTCTAAAAGCGAAGTAATAAATATTTTAGAGAGTGAACCTGACGAAACAAGAGCGGCCGGAAATCAAACATTCTTTATGTACAAAATGAAAAACGGGGTGCCTGAAAATAATCTTGCAAGATATTCTCTGGGGATAATTACCATTGGATTTAGTGAGACTCTTACTCCGTGGACAGACTACATTTTTGTGTTTGATGAAACCAATAAGCTGAAAATGTTCGGTAAGGTTGGGGACTTTGATACAACCAGACCTGAAACAATCAGGGTTATATCATCTCAACAATAACCATTTCGCTATCCCGAAGTAAAACAGTACTTACCGCCCATGCATTTGTTTCAATCAGTGCATGGGTTATTCAGTTAAATTCACATTTTTTACTATTCCACTAACTCTTAATGAGGTCATCTCTAAACACTGGAGATCTAGGCACAACAATTTTAAAAAGATTCATCGAGAAATTGTCATTGCACTGATTAATAAGAAGCCAGCAAAACCAATACTCAAGGCTAAAATAACGGTCACAAGATACTCGTGGGGTTCACTTGATAGGGATAATGCTTATTTCACTTGCAAGCCCATTTTGGACACCCTCGTTAAAGAAAAAGTCCTCATTGATGACAAGTGGGAAAACGTCGATCAACCCCAAATAATTCAAGTCAAAATCAAAAAAACTGAAACAAGAAAAATTGAAGTACTTCTTGAGGAAATTGAATGATTAGTGACAAAGAACAAACAAAGCTTCTAAGGCAAGCAAGGGTGGATGAAAAGAGGCAGATCAAAGATCTTAATCAGATTGGTAAGCGTCTTCAATGGATTAGAGAAAAGCTTGATCTTAGCCAGAGAACGGTTTGCATTGATAACGATATTCCTCCGTCAACTTATTGTGGGTTAGAGGGCGGGATTAGAGCTGAGTTGGTTGAGGTTTACTTAGTGCTCGCTAACTATTTTAACATTCTTTGGAAAGAGCGATTTACTGGTTCGTTCCCTTTTTACAATGGATGCGAAATTAAAAAGATTACTTTCGAGTGGATATTGTTTGGACACAATGACAGTGAATCAAATGCGGAAATAATCATTCAAGAATACCAAATAAAACTCAGAGATATGGAGCAGGAATATTTTAACAAAGAAGCTGAGCTACTTAAGCAACTTGATATGTTTGCAGGTGATATTTAATTTTATTCGTTGTCGTGAATAGTTCTTTTATACAAGAGTAGTTAAAAATTGTTACATGGCAGCACCAAAAGGACATCCAAGATACGGTGGACGAGTAAAGGGACAACCTAACAAGTCTACACAAGAGCTTTTAGATATAGCTAAAAAACATAACTGTAATCCGTTTGAGATATTAATCATGTTTGCAAACGGTGATTATGAAGGTCTTGGATATGAAGAAGAGAGAACCGTTTCGGTTTCTGAATTCGGAGAGGTAAGAGAGCTGACGATTAGTCCAGAATTAAGAGCTAAGTGCGCAGAAAAAGCATGTGAGTATTTACACCCTAAACGTAAAGCGGTCGAGCACTCAGTAAGCGATGAGACGGTTGAAAAAGTTATTAGCTATGAAGAATACATTAGATCTCTAAAATAGGGGCAACGGATGGCAAAGAAAAAAGAAGCAGGCGAAGAAATCAAGAACAATATTGACGGTCTTGATGCCCTTGCAAAAGAATTTAAAACCGGAAAGATGGTTGAGAAAAAGCGCATTGCTTTAAAAACTAAGCTTGTATCCTTGTATCTTGAAAAGAAGATCACAGAAGAAGAGCAAGAATTAATGGAGTCTATTCTTAAAAAAGAGAGAAACCTTGCGGTTATTAGCTCTCGTGACGGGTATCTTCTAGCCTCTATTGAAAATGAGAGAGCAGAGGGAAGATGTATCGTTAAAGACGAAGACGCTCCGGTTGTTCACTACCTTAAAAAAGACCTTGAGTGCAAATATGATTTTGATGCTGACTTTAACGATAATAAAGGCAAGTCGGATTCAATTGGAAGATACATCGTCTATGTTCCAAGAGTGGTTCCAACTGAGCACCAATTATCGCCTAGAACGGTTATTAAAGAGCTTAAAGGTCATCCAACTGATCCTTCAGAGTACCCTGAACCAAAGATTCTAATTCACAGAATTGTCTTAAAGGTTAAGGAGTTTCAAAAGTGGTTTGACGTGGTTGATGAAGAAATTTTAGCACCAGAAAAAAAAGAAGCTGAATACATATTTTAACAATCGGAGAGCGAGTTTTATTGGTGACAATAATAGTGTCTTTCTTATCCAATAAAGCAAGTGATCCAATAAATAAAGGCGGGTAGTGAATTATAAAAATGACCATTATGTGGAAAGTTTTTGTGGTTTTGCAACACTACCCAACTTTATGAAAGAGGAACCATGGCAAAGAAAAAATCTAATCTAAAAGAAGAAGTAAAAGAAGTTCTCGAAGCTGCTCAAGAGGCGATTGAATCGGTTGTAAATGAATCCGAAGATATCACTGAAGAGCAAGTACAAGAGGCCAAAGAAGTAACGCCAATGAGCGACAAAGAGCTCATAGAGATGCTTAAGCAAAACGCAGAGGCCGAAAGAAATAAAATCATTCATCGTGAACTTGGAATGGCATATGACGGGCTTATTAAGTCTTTATCAGAAGTCGATTCATGGCTTAAAACAATTGAAGATGTAAGCAAAGAGCTTCAAAAATAAATGATCACCCAAGAACAGATTCAAGAAAATATAGAGCGTGGTTGGGCAAAGATTGCTGATTCAGAAAATCACAGGATAACAATATCTGGTAAAATTCAAACAAGAGTTACTAGAGGCGGTATTGTTACCGGAAGGTGGGTTGACATGAAGACATATGTTGAACGGGGTGGATACGAGCATGGCGGATATGTCTTAAACGGTAAAAAAATGCATGTTAAAATTCATCGATTAATGGCCATTTATTTTATTTATAATCCTAATAATCACCCAATGGTTAACCATAAGTCCGGGATAAAAACAGAGAACAGTATTAGCAATCTCGAATGGTGTACTGCCAAAGAAAACTCAAACCACGCAGATAATAATGGACTTAGGGATGTTAAAGGGAGCAAGTGTAAACAGTCTAAGCTAAACGAGGAAAAGGTTATATTAGTTAAGAAAATGATCTTGGAAGGCTTTAAAGAAAAAAAGATTGCAGATACTTTTGGCGTTAAAAGATCGGCAATTAGTAAAATAAAGCACGGGATAAGCTGGAAACATGTCGCATGACATTCTTGATTTTGAATGGTACTCGTCAAAAGTTTTAAAGATTCAGACAAAAACCGCAGGATTACAACCATTCGTACTTAGAGGATATCAGTCAAGATACATACATCACTTAAAGAATGACTTCCCCGGTGGCATTATTAGATCGATAGTACTAAAACCACGACAAGCCGGTTTTAGTACGCTTGCGGCCGGATACAATGTACACAGAATGGCCACAGAGTTTAATTATCGCGGTCTTTTTATGGCCGATAAGTTTGCCCGCACACAAGAAGTTCATTCGATTTATTCAACATTTGTTAATAATATCCCTGAAAGAATTCGTCCTATGATTGCAAAAAACAACTCAGACGAAATTCTATTTAATAATCCATCTTCAGAATTAAGAATAAATAATCCTGGTCTGGGGTCTGGGTTCAAATCAGAAACAGCTAAAGATAAGTTTGCTGGAAGATCTGGTACAAGGATGTGGGCCCATTTAACGGAGGTCGCGTTCTATGAATACTCTTCAGACATTGATGAAGGTGTTCAAAACTCAATTCCTCTTGCAAGAGGCACTTCGATTATTCGTGAATCAACCGCCTATGGAACCTCTGGCAAAGGGGAGGCGTTCTATAATTTATGGATGTCTGCAAGTTCAGGCCAATCAATATACAAGCCATTTTTTGTAAGTTGGTTTGAAATACCAGATTATTCTTTACCTGTTCGAAGCGGATTTATATTAACCAAAGAAGAAGCAGACCTTGTAAAAAAATGTCCTCAAATAACAAACGGGAATTTGGTATGGAGAAGAATGAAGCTTCTTGAGTATTCAAGCAGTAAAGAGTCTGTATTTTCCCCGGAAGAGAGATTCAAGCAAGATTTTCCAAGTTATCCAGAGGAAGCTTTTCTTTCAACCGGACGCCCTGTTTTTGACCGTGAAAAAGTTGGGTTTCAAATTAGGAAACTGAGTGAAAACCCTGTAAAAGAAATTAGGCCTAAATTTACAAAGCCATATCTAACAATTTACCAGGACTCATTGAAAGTTTATGATCCACCAGAAGCGAATACTAAATACTTGATTGGAGCAGATGTTGCACTTGGTGTTGAGACGGGAGACTTTTCAACTGCATTTGTCATGACGTCAAATGGTAAACAAGTTGCAAGTTTTCATTGTCATATTGATCCCGATAATTTTGGTAAGTTGCTAGTTGAACTTGCACAGATTTATAACAATGCACTTTTGATACCAGAGATAAATTCGATGGGTCACACGACTTTGACCGCGATTAAGGCCATGGGATACTTAAAAGTTTATATGAGGTCTATCGATGATGAGGTAGAGGAGCATAAAGAGACTAGTAAGCTTGGGTGGAGAACAACAAGATCTAGTAAGCAAGTTATGTTATCAAAGCTTGTTTCCATGTTTAGAGATGATGAAATTATTATTAGGGATATTAATCTTCTTAAAGATATGCAGTCGCTATCTCGAGAGTCAGATGGTAACGTCGAGTTGACTGGAATTGACCGAGTAGTTGCTGCTTGTCTTGCTTGTGTTGGTATAGACCAGATTTACGAACCAGCAAAAGTCATCACTCCAGGGAAAAAAATTAAAGTGCATTTTGAGAACAAGGACCTTTTTAGGGAGAAGATACATGATAAGCGAAAGTAATATAGTTGCAGCGGTATTGTTTGCATCGTTCATCACAACTTCGTTTGTTCTTTATGAGTTTCACCAACTTAAAAAATGGATTAAAAAACAAAGATATCAACATGAAAACTGGTTGTTTAATCAACTCTATTCAATGAGTCCTGGTAAGGTTTTGAAGCCAGACGAGACTGAAGAAAAGGTTACTAACCAGCCAGCAAAAGTTGTTAACCCTAATAAAGATCCAATGAATGAGTTTAACGGAACCAAAAGTGATTGGTTCTAAATAGAGGAGGCCATATGGCAAAAAAAAGGTAAGGGCGGAAAAGGCAAAGGAAAAGGTTGCTAATTCCCGGAGGGGAGAAATCCCCTTATTCTGATAAAAAAGCTCCGACTGTTCCAATAAAGGCAATTAGTACAAGAGCAGTCATCCCAAGTATAAAATAGATTGTCTCTTTGATTATCTTAATCATTATTAAGCTCGATATTTTTAAAGTATTCACCAGATTTAATGGCATCAATCTCGTTACCCGAAAGATCAATTCCTTCCTCTAGGCACGTCTGAATAAACTCTTCTGTTTGACAAAAATTGTAATCACCCTTTGCCTCTTGAGGAATATAGTCGTTACCAAGTTCAACTAACCCACGCTCTTTTAGAAGCCTATCGTACTCCATTCTTCCTCCGGCATAGGCATTGATATTCTCTTGCCAACCAGGGGTGAAGCCGTCTTTTTTTCTTCGCTTATTTTGCGAGTTTAAAATGATCTCTTCAAATCTTCTTTTAATATCTGGTTCGTGTATTTTTGTGGATGCCTCAAGGAGAGTCATGATCTCCACGTCTCCAGAGTCTCTTTTGAAAGTATAGCTTCTGCTCATATTCAAAGACTAACCTTCATTTCCTATCAACTTCATTCGAGATAATGAATACTCAATGATCATTTTGCTATCGATATCTAATCTTTTAGTACATGGAAAATGAAATCATAAAAGAACAGTCCGAAAAATCCAATCAACCTGTTTCAAAAGATCCTATTGAGCTTGTAAAAGAAGTTCAAAAAGAGCTTTCGGAGTACAGAAAACCGTTTGAGAAATATTGGCGTGAATATGACAACGCTTACTATGGTAAGCAGCACAAGACTGGTGAGAATAAGAAATCAGTTAAAAACCATGTGTTTAAAATCATTGAGGGTGAGGTTCCTATCCTTACTGACTCAATGCCAGGCACTCAGATAACCGCAAATACTGAAGATCGACAACAAGATGCCGACGACCTCAACAAAGCAATTCGATACGTCTATCAAGATCAAAACATTCCACTAATCCTACCTACACTTGTTAGATCCTCTCTTATTAGCGCGCCTGGATATCTTTATGCTTTTTATAATCCCGATGCCGAGATGGGTGAAGGAAAGATTGAATACCGTCAGCTTCCTTGGGAATCGGTTTTTCTAGATGGTAACGCTCAGACCATTGAGCAGGCAGAAAAATGTCGTATTGAAATTCCAATGCGTCGAGATGCTATTGCTCGTATGTGGCCAGAGAAGAGCAAGCAAATTCTTGAAACAAATCCAAAGAGTGAAAACATCTCTTTTGGTGACAACGACAATTTAGAACAAAGAGACGTTTCTGGTGGCAATGATGAGATGGGTAAACCTCAACGTTACAAGGCCAAAGACATAGTTAAATATGTTGAGACGTGGATTAAGTCATACGACCTAGAGAACATCGAACCAGAGGAAACTCAGAAGCAACTGACTGAAGAGAATGCTCAGCTTTTAAATGGTGAGGCACCTGATATTGGCAAGTGGGAAGACCATAATGCCCATGAGATGTCTCATAAAGAAACAAGAGCTCAGGTCCTTGGGAAAATAGGACTTGCGGGCGATGCTCCTTTCGAGGATGTTTCAAAAGCAATCGAAGGACTTCTTCAAAATAATCCTGAAGCTCAAGACTTAAGC
This sequence comes from Bacteriovoracaceae bacterium, assembly GCA_050247975.1. GTDB lineage: Bacteria > Bdellovibrionota > Bacteriovoracia > Bacteriovoracales > Bacteriovoracaceae > Peredibacter. The sequence continues at coordinate 63,966 of JBFWTE010000001.1, read as the reverse complement.
AAAATTTTAATGATTGTTAAAATCATTGATAATCACCTCGAAGAACACGAGGAGATGAAAAAGATTAATCCAACCGGACAAGAACCAAAATACGAAGACGGTTGGAGATTAATTAAGTCGGTTGAAAATGTCATTTTATACGATGGGGAAAACCCAGAAGAAAACGGACACATCCCTCTAGTTCCATTCTATTGTTACAAAGACGATACAATTTATGGCTTCTCTGAAGTTAAAAATATCATTGATCCACAAAGAACTCTTAATGACATGGATCAAAGAGAGCTCGAGGGCTTAAGACTTAATTCTAACCCTGGATGGATCGTTGATCATGAAGCAGAGGTTGATGAAAACGAACTAACCAATGAACCTGGAATAGTCGTTAAGAAGAAGCGTGGAACAGAGGTGACAAGATTTCCTCCGGGACAAGTTTCTCCTCAGCTTGCTCAAAGAAAAGAGATGGACGAAAGCGCCATGGAGCAGATCTCGGGCCTTAATGAGGCAACTCAAGGTCAGCTTCCTTCGTCTGGTGCCTCTGGTGTAACGGTTCAAAAACTTCAAACTCAGGCCATTGGAAGAATTCGTCTAAAAGACAGATACCTTCAGCACTATTCAATGAGAAGACTTGCGATTATCACAGCAAGCTTGATTCTTAATCACTGGACTACTGAAAAGAGATTCAGACTTAGATCGGATGAAACTTCGATTGAAGAAGTTGTATTTAATCCGCTTAAAATGCATGACCTTGGTTATACGGTTGAGATCTCTCAAGGATCAATGGCCGGAATTGATAAGGACGCGCTCAATGCTCTTTATCTTCAATACTATCAGGTTTCCCAGGGTGCGATGACCTTTGAGGACCTTTTAACTGTTTCAGATTTCCCTAAAAAAGAAATCTTATTAAACAGAATCAAAGACAGAAATCAAGAGCAGCAAACACTTCAGCAACTTCAAGAACAGATTGCACAACTTCAGCAACAAAATAATTCACTTCTTGGTTTAGCAAACCCGCAAATTCTAGACGGGAACCAAAAGAAGCTTTTCGACTTAGCAAGTAAACAAGCTCTTGCCGAAAAAATGATTAGCGAGGCATCCGCGCAAATGCCTCAAGAAAATAATGCAAACGATGGAGCCAATAACGGCCAACCAGATATGCAAGGAATGATGTAAATGGAAATTGAAAGCACAGGTGGAGAGTTTAACATTCACGAAGCTGCAAATGAGATACTCGCTGAAGGCGAACCTCAGGCAGATTCAGCTAGTGAAACTCCAGTAGAGGGACAAGCAGACGCCTCCCAAGAAAACACTACTGAGAGCAAAGAAGCTAGCCCTGAAGAAATTCTCAAACAAGTAGCAGAACAAAAGGAATCACCGGAGCAATTTGCGGAGATTCTTAAAGGTGTAAATTCGCTCGGTATGATCAGAAATGGACTTCCGATCGCAGTTGATTCTCCGGAGCAACTAAAAGAGTTGATTCAAAAGGGATTTGATTACACCCAAAAAACCATGGAACACGCTGAGATGGTTAAGGCCAAATCAGAGGAGTTCGCACAAAAAGAAGCTCAATACAAGGAAGTTGAGAGCAAGCTAGCTCAAAAAGAGCAAGAAATCAGTGACGTAATATTTCAAAATCAAATCTTGGGTACAATTCTCTCAAAGATGCAGGCGGAAGATCCTGAGTTGTTTTCACACTTAGATGCTCTTTACCGTCGAGAAGAAAATTCTTACGTGGCCCAAAGGCCACTTCAAGCAAAGTTTGAAGGTGAGATTAAAAAGCTAGAAGCTCAAATCCAAAATATTCATGGCCAGAAACATAGCGAAGAGTTGGGAAAAATCAAGCAAGGATGGGAAAAGGAATTATCCGATGTTCAATCTGAACTTGCAGCACCACTAGCTAAGCTTGGCATTAAACCTGATTACAACAAGGTCAAAGAAATTTGGTCATCGGATGTAACCAATTCAATGAGTGTTAAACAGGCGCTTCTTGCGGCCTACGGACAAGAAATTCTTAAGGCCAATGAATCTCAAAAGAAACTTCTCGAAACCAAAGCGAAAACTAAATCAGCAATGATTAATCGCACTGGCGTTGGCGCTGGCCAGCGAGGCAAAGACGTTACTGTGAAAGCTCCAGTGGGTGACTACGAAAGCTTATTAAGAGAGTACTCAGCAACAATGTGAGGAACAAATGAGTTTATCAGTAGGACAAGTACAAGCTCTTACCGTTAAAGGTATTGAGGCATCTGGTGGCGTTAGAGACGCTATCTTCAAAAACAACGCTTACCTAGCACGTCTTAAAGCTAAGCAAGGGACATATTCAGGTGAGAAATTAACATTCCCATTCAACTATAAAGACGATGCCGACACAAACGGTAAGTTCTACGTTGGTGCGGAAACTCTCTCTTTGGACATGTATGATCCAATTACAGAGTTATCTTTCGATCTAGTTGAGATTGAGGAAACTCTTGTGATCACTCACCGTGACCTAGCTCGTAACTCTGGAAAAGAAGCTCGTCTTAAGCTTGTTGAGCAACGCTTGAAGCTTATGGAGCAAGCAATGAGTCAGCGTATGACAAAAGGCGTGTTCTCAGACGGTACGGCCGCAACTGGTGCTCTTACAACTGCCCAATTCCAAGGTATGAGAGCGTTCTTAAAGTCAAGCGCAGTTAACTATGGTGGAGTAACTAACACAGACGTTTCTGTTCACGTTGCATACGTAAACGATAACTCAAGTGTTAACCGTGCTCTAAATACATCTCTTATTCAGGCCGTAATTGGTGGAGCTACTGAAGGTAATGAGAAGCCTACAGTTGGTATTATGAAGCAAGATGTGATGAACCAATTCATTGAGCTTTTAAAGCCATATCAGAGAACGACTCGCGAGAGCACACTTAATGGTCTTGGCCATGAAGCAAACACTCTTGTTTACTCTGGTATCGACCACATCGTTGATAACTTAGCGGTTTCAAACTCAATTGCTTACCTGAATGAAAAATACGTTCGTCTTTATGCTCACCCTGAGTACGACATGAAGCGTGTTGAAAAAGGTGATCTTGAGACTGTGGACGCAATGATGCAAAGACTTTTCTGGAAAGGTGTTTATGCATGTAGCGTTCTTCGTTACCAAGGTTTCTTAAAAGATATCAGCGCTTAATTATTTTTAACGGAGAGTTTAAAATGAAATTTTTCACACTTTTAGTTTTTATGGTGATGTCTCTTGTGGCCGACGCTGCAATCAGACCATCTGGAAGATCAACCAACCTTAAGTATGATGGATCAATTGATACATCAACGCTTGAAAAAGAGTTTATTAACGTAGTTAACAAATCTGGCAGTACTCTTGCGGCCGGTGCAGTTGTTATCCTAGACGTTACAAACGACGACGGAGCAAGTGTAACGACTACAACTTCAGCTTCTCAAGTTCCTATGTGTGTAAACACTAAGTCTTGTGCAGCTAATGCTCTTTGTGAGTGTCAAACTTACGGTTATTTCTCGGCCGCTTTATTCCACGTAGGTGGAGGTAACGCAGTTGCAGGAAGACCATTCTACATTTCTACAGGTACAGCGGGATATATCAAAGCAATCGCTTCTCCAGCGGCTTCTGATATCCCTGGCGGTGTTTTTTATGACGCTGCTTCTGCATCTGGTGCAGTGGAAGTTTTTCTTAAGATGAAGTAATCGGGAGGGCCTTGTGCCCTTCCTCTCTTTGAGGAGTATTTATGGCATTTTCAGCAACAAGAATTAATAGAACAGTTGATGGAAACACCGTGAGAGAAATTTGGTCATGGAATGCGGCCAGTGTTACTGGTGGTTCATTTTCATGTGGCCTTGGTACAGTTATGCATATTTCCCCTAACAACAACGTTACGGAAGATATTGGTAAGTGGACCTCTTCGGGTGCAACCGTTACTGTTTCAGGTGTTACCTCTAACGATACTGGCACAGTTGAAGTAGTTGGAAGATAATGATCGGGGCCATAGTTAACCCTTTAATAGGCGTGATTATTGCTCTTCTGCCACTTTATACAAAGCTGGCAAGCGAAGACGTTAGCAGAATCTCTAAGGATAATCTTTTGCTTATTCTTATGGGTTTAATTTGTTACTTACTTCCAAACAAGAAGAGGGATGCACCAAAACTTATTAAGCTTGGTTTAATTTATGGCCTCATCTGCCTCACTGTAAATCAGATCACTCCAATTTCAATCATAGTTATCATGCAAATGATTTATGTATCGTTTGGCATGATTTTTTTTGTAATGTTCTACGAGAGGCATGATCAAAAAGATATCAATACCATACTAAATGGAATGAGTATTGGGTGTCTTGTTCAGTGCCTTTTTTTAATCTCGTCTTATTTCGACTTTAATTTTTATTTTTGGATCATCAAGCAATTTAATAGCGGAATTATTTGGGAGCATCTTGATTCGGATAGAAACGGAACTCTTGGTAACTCTAATTTATTTGCATCCTATGTTTCACTAACGTTTTTTTCTCTTTTTAGAGGTAAGTGGAAATATCTAATACCAATTCCATTATTCTCTTTGTTCCTGGCCGGATCGGCCATGGGATACATAACCTTAATTGCAGGTACACTTTACTTCGTTAATTTAAAATTTAATTTAATTAAAAAATACATCGTTTACCTATCATCTTTATCCCTCATGGCTGCAGCGTTCTTTCATGGTGTATGGGGAATGGATACGAAACGATTTGAAATATGGAAGGTCATATTTAACAGAGTCGACCTTGGCCACTTCCTTGTTGGTAAAGGTCCAGGTTGGCTTGCGCTCCAAGGTATTAAAAATTCTTCCAATTTTATATTGCTTCAAGAGCATAACGAATTTATCGCAGCTTTTAATATTTTTGGCACAGTGGGAATACTATTTTTAATTCCCTGGTTCATTAAGTTTTTAAAGAGCAAGGATATAAACCCAATATTTTCTTCAATTGTATTTGCATCTTTTATAAATGCTTATGGGCATTTCAACCTTCATCAATCAACAACCGCAATAATTATCTTAGTTTCGGCCGCAATTTGTCTGGCCGAAGGAGAAAAAAATGTCCTCAATTTGGAACGGTAACGCTCTCTTAACGAGATTCGTTCAAAAATATGGCCTAAGTGATACAACCTCAACAGCAAGAGTTCTTGAATGGATGAATGAGATCCAGGAAGACATTTGCACTGATTACAACTGGCCATTTCTTAAGTTCAAGATGAAAAAACAGATCACATCATCTGATCAAGAAATTGATATCTCTCCACAAATACCAAGCGCTCCTTCAGTGGCATTAGCAGCGGGAGGATCTTTAACTACCGATACTGCCTGTTATGTTAAAGTTACTTTTGTAATCTTTGATGAAGCTCAAAAAGAGTTTAGCTCAATTGAATCTGAAGCAAGTGCAGCTAGTTCAGTGGCAACGCCTACAGGTTCAAATTTAAAACTATCTTTGACTAATATTGATACTTTCGATGGCAGTACATCTGTAAAACCAACGGTTATCCACAGAAGAGTTTACTTAAAACAAGGAAGTGGAAACTACTATCTTGCTGCGACCATTGAAGATAATACAACAACTACTCTTGAAATCTCTACCAACCCAACAAGCACAATTGAACCACCTGAATATTCATTGGTTGCAAATTTGTCTGGTGAAGATCCAGTTATTGAAGGTTCAAACATTAGGCTTTATGAATCAAAGCTAAATGATCTTATTGCCTACGATCCAGCACTTTCAACTTCAGGAACACCACAGTATTACGTTAGAACAAGTCCTCGTAGGATACTTATTTATCCTAAACCAAGCTCGACAATCACCATTTCTTATTGGGTTTATCGTAAACCATCAAGAATATTCTCTGACACCGATAGGGTGTTGCAACTTGATCCATCTTTTAAACCATTGCTTGACGCTGGAGTGACCTGGAAAGGATATGAGTACAAAGATTCCGACGGTCAAGAGGGTAAACTTTCAAATTATGAAACTTTAAAAGAGAAATTTAGAGGAAGCAAATCTAGAACAGGCGGGCAGGCACTCCGTGTAAAAGAGGTTTGCTAATGACTGTTAAAAGAAGATCTCTTTCAGCTTACAAGAAATTATCAATGCCTGTAAGTTATAAAGTTCTTGATCAGGATAAGCTCTATGATGCGAGAAATGTTTTTGATAATAAGGCCGTAACTGAAACACGCCCAGGAATTAAAAGATACAACGATACAACACTTGGAGATGCTGCTTTAAGTATTTCATATTTTAAAAAATCTGACGGAACCAGATACAAGATAGTTAAGGTTGGAACCGTTCTTTATAGTGTTGCGGCCAGTGGTGCTCATACATCAATTAAAACTGGATTATCAGCAACAACAAAGCATCGTGGCGTTACTTTAAGTGATAGGCACATAATCGCAATTGAAAATGATGGGCTTTATTCTTTCAACGGGACCACTTTCACTCAACTTGGTCAGCAAGCACCAACAACATTAACTGCAGCAATTGCGGCCGGAGGATCACTCACTACGGGCCATAATTACCAAGCTGCCATAACTTTTTATGCCTCAAGCATAGGATTTGAAACCAATGCCATTACTAGTACAGTGGTTTCTGCGGCCGGTGCAAATCTAAGAGTTTCATTAAGCGGAATTCCTGCAACCGCTTCAAATGCTCTCATCGACAAGGTAAGAATTTATCTTAAAGATGTGACCGATAATAGCGCCATGCTTTTTATTGATGAAATTAGTTTAGGTACAACAACGTACAATATAGACAATGAATCAAGCAGCACTCAGATACCTCCAACGACAAATGCGGCCCCTTTATCAGGTGGAGGTAAGTACCTTACGTCTTTTGGTAAATGTATCGCCTACACTGGAAACTCTACATACAAGAGTGATGTTTTTATTTCAGAAGAATATTTACCAGATGCTTACGATGATTCAACTACGGCCAAAACACTTGAGATACCTGGACAAGGTGAGGTAACAGGGATCGCTTGCGGTCTTTATGATAACTCACATTTAAACCCATTCCTTGCGATTTTCAAGAAGACAACTACGGTCATTTACTCAGAGCTTTTAGGAAACCCAACTCAAGTTACCATTGATGATCACATTGGATGCGTTTCGCACGATACAATCAAGGTGAGAAACGGTGTTATCTACTTCATGTCCGAGAATGGATGGTACGCAATTCAAAACGGTGCCATTATCAAGAAGAACAACACTCCGATCTCTCTTGGTGGTGGTGATATTGATGATATTTTCTCTCGGAATGGATGGGCAAACCAAGTTAACTCAGCACAGTTCTCAAACTTTTTTAGTGTCTACTATTCTACACTGAATCATTACATGACATTCGTTGCCGAGGGTGGAGGAACCCAATTCTACAAAGCATATAACTTCGAGGAAAGAATTGGAGGATTTAGAATATTTGAATTTAAAATATTTTTCACCTGTGCGACCGAAGGTGAGGATGATAACGGGAATCAATGCATTTTCCTTGCTGACACTAACGGTTTTATCTACACGTACTCAATAGTAAATTCTAGGCACGATGAAGATCAGAACGGCAGCTCTCAAACCATTCCAGCATTCATTTATCTTCCATTTGTTATTCCTGGAGATGACGCTTGTACATACAATTTTAGAACCCTAGTTGTGACTGGAATTGGCAGCGAAAGCGGGAACACTGTTACAGTCAGAGCGTTTCCTAGTTTTTCTCTTGCTCAATACGAGCCGGCCAATTTCGATTTTACGAATGCCTATCCTGGATTCACTTTGGACGTGTCACAATTAGATGTTGACGTACTAGGTGATGAAAGGCTTCCAGTGAGATATATGGCCGACATCAATCGAACAGGTGAAACCATGATCATTGGATTTTTCCAAGACATTCTAGACGCTAATATCGGGCTTATTTCATCACAACTAAATTACAACCGTAACGGCAATAGGAACCTATGAAGACATTCTTAATCTTTTTATTTTTAATTTCATCAAGTGCCTTCGCTGGTACTTGTACAACCACAACCAGAAATAATTACTCAACTAACCAGGTTTTAACATCCTCTGCACTAAACTCTGATTTCAATCAGCTAGTGACAAAAGTAAATGCTTTTGATGGTGGATGCGTATCTAACGGATCTCTTGAATACGATGCTTTAAATACAACTCAGTTTTCTCCAATGCTTAAAGGGGTCAAAGAGGGGTGCAAAGTTTCTTATTCAAATGCTTCAACACTTTCAGTGGGAAAATGTCTTGCCTCTGTTAACGGCAACTTTGTCTACACTACATCTCCGACAACCGTTTCATTTGGGTGTTCTTCTTGCTCGGCCGAAACATCATCCACTGCTTACTATGTTTATGCAGCAACCGGATCTAGTGCAACAACTTTAAACCTTTTAATTCTAACAACCGCACCAAACGAAGATGGGTACGACAATAGCGGAAACAGAGTTTTGGCAAAATTTTACAATAATGCCTCCTCCGATATTGATCAAAATCTTATTAGGCAGTGGGTTTCAAATCAGTTCCTTCCTGCAGAAGTTGTTTTTACGGCAAAATCAACGTCTGGAGGTACTGTAAGTGATGAGAGTGCTGACTTTATAAATGGAAACTGCGCCGTATCTGATACGTCGCTTTATACATGTACATTTGTATCTAACTTCTTTTCCCAGACTCCAACATGCACAATGAGTGCTTCTTCCGGTACTTTAAGTGCGCTGGCATATATTGAATCAGTATCTGCTTCTGCGGTAGGCGTAAGAACATCTTTACCGGCCGGGAAGTCAGCTCAGGCATTCCATTTGAGTTGTAGGAGAGCAGGAACTGATTTTTCAAATGCAAGGTAGGATTAATAATGAGCTTATATGCTGATTACATTAATGAAATAGATTGCGGAAGGAAGATCATTGAATCAAATGATTATTTCGTTGCGTATTTCATTCATCCTCATGGTGAGTGCTACATCGAAGACATGTACATCATTCCGGAAAAAAGAAAATCTGGATTATGTTTTGAAATTCTTCGCTCTATTGAAGAAATTGCGAAATCTAATAATTGCAAAATACTAAGTCATGCAATTGTGAAAACTCATAAAAACAAAGATCACGTTGAAGGCGCTTCGGTCGCATTTGGATTTAAATTTCATTCTGAAACTGAAACAGAGAAAAACTTTATAAAGGAACTATATGAGTAAGTCGGTTAAATCTGTAGGTAAAGGCCTGGGTGGAGGATTAGGAGTAGTTAGCGACTTGGTTCTTGGTAAAAAAGATCCAGGCATAAAGGATAGGTTTGTTGCACTTGATCCACTTCAACAAAAAGCTCTTGGTAAGTACGGAGACATGCTAGACAATACCGAAAATCTTGCAAGCAATGCAGTTGCTAACCAAGAAAATTTAATAAGAGCAAATGCTGGGGATGTTGAAAGAAATGCTCAAAAACTAGTCGCTCAAAGAGGTCTCGGAAATTCTTCAGTTGGATTAAATGCAATAACTGGGGCGACGCGAGACATGGGAGATAAAATAAATGCAGCAAGGGCATCACTACCAGGACTTAAAATGGATTATCTTAATAATGCCACAAATGGCATTCAAGGCATTTTAAATAGCCGTACATTCATTCAAGGTACTCCGGGCGGTGCTCGTAAGGGTGGCCTCGCTCCACTTATTGGAGCTGGTATTGGTGGATATTATGGTGGAGCAGGCGGTGCTCAAGCAGGAATGGGCGCAGGACAAGCAGCAACTCAATTATTTTAGAGGTTATTAAATATGCAAATACTTCAAGCAGGACCATCTCAAGCAACACTAAGACAACAGGCCATGGATCAAGGGATGAATAACCTTGTAAGCGGTATTGGTACATATGAAAAAGCTAAAAATGAAAGAGATGCAACTTTAAGACAGCAAGCAATGCAACTTGGACAAGCAAGAATGGATCTTCAGAAAATGGGGTATGACACAACCAAGCTTAGTGATGATCAAATTGCGGCCGGAATTGGAATTCAAAAACCCGCAGAAATTGGTCTTAAATCTTTATTCAGCAAACAAGAAGCTTCTCAGGCCAACCCGGGCGATATATTCAGTGGACCAAGAACTCAAGATTGGACTGATAAGCAAAACCTTGAGAAGGCCAAATATGCAAGAGACATGAGAAATGATGCTCTTGATGAAAAAGTAAAAATGGCACAGATCGGTGGGATTTATGCTGATAACAAAAAGAAGCTTGCAGAGGCGAATAAATTATCTGCAGAGGCATCAACTCCTGGAATGTTAAAAAACTTAAATGCCGAAGAAAAAAATAAAGTTGGTGGTATAGCAAGTGGTATTAGAGCGCTTAGAAATATGCACGAGTCGCTAAAAGATAACTATGGTCCTCAGTATATTAGTTCAAACACCCCACTTATCGGGGGGATGGTTTCAGACACTCCATACACTGAAAACGAAAGGGTATTGAACGAAGTAGTTGGAAGACTTCAATCTGGAGGAGCAATTGGTGTAGATGAAGGCAATAGATTTAGAGACATGGGTCCAAGAGCTGGAGACGATGCGGCCGCAAGGAAAAGAAAACTTCAAGATCAAATGGCTTTTCTGGAAAACAAGTTAAACGCATACGGAATGAAGCCGGAACACCTACAGCAACTAGGATTTGATACAAATGCTTCTTATACTGCAAAAAATAAAGACATGAACGTTGGAAACACTGCAAGCGCAGGCGGTAACAGCGGTCCTTGGGCGAAGTACGGGAAGAAATAAATGAAAGAGCTTAAAATAGGTCACACCGAAGACGGTCACAGCTATCTTGGCGGAGACCCATCTTCTCCTGAAAATTGGAAGCAAGTTGGTTCGGTAGAGGATGGACATATTTTTAAAGGTGGAGATCCATCAAGTCCAAACAGCTGGGAAACAATACCGGACAATACTCCACAACCAAGATCTGGAGAGGCATTCATTCAGGGTTTTGGTAACGCGGCCTCGTTTGGTTATCTTCCTCAACTTCAGGCGATTGCTGAACCTGCAATTCAAGGAGCTCTCGATTTTATTGGCGGTGATAACACTGATCAAAAACTTAAAGAGCAAGGTTTTACAATTGATCAAGCTCCAGAGGAATCTTACGTTCAAAGGAGAGATCGATACATTGGCGAAGGTAAAAGACTTGCACAAGAAAATCCAGGAGCATCATTGGCGGGGAATGTGGCCGGTGCTTTAAGCAGTGGTATTGCAACCGGTGGAGGTTTATCAAATCTCTTGGGAACTACAGGGAAAGCAGCAACATTTGGAAGTAGAATGGGCGATGCTGTAAAAACAGGTGCAACTATTGGAGCACTAAGAAACCCTGGTGATACCAAGGGGGAAGTTAATGTTTTACAACTTGAAGACCGTGCAAAGAATGCACTTAAAGACGCTGCAACCGGTGCAGTTATACAAGGTGGATTTGAAGGGGTAAGAGCGGTTGGAACTGGTATAAAAAATGCTGGTAAAAATTTATCAAACTATTCACAAAATAAGGCGCTAAAATCTTCCGGTGCAATGCTGAAAGATTTCAGAAAAGCATACGGCAACAAAAAGGCCAGCGAACTTGGTCAAGCAGCAATTGATGAAAAAATTGTTAACGTCGGTGATGATATAGCAGACATCGCAAAGAACGCTGAAATCTCTTTAAAAGATTCTGGAAACAAGATCGGTAATATTTATAATAAGGCCGATGATATAACTTCAATCTCAAGCGGAGATATCAGAAAACTTAATAATGATTATCTGGAAGAAGCTTCAAAGAGATTAGAGGGAACGGTTGACGGTAAACAAGTCTCTCAAAAAATAGATGATATATTATCAACACTAAATGAAAATCCAAATCCAACATTTGGGGAACTAAGAAAACTAAGAGCTTCAATTGATGATCAAATAAATTATGCCAAATCAACCCAAGACCTTCCAAAATATCAAGAAGAACTACTTCATGTTAGAAACAAGATTCAAGACTTAGTTAAAAAGAGAATTGGTGATGTTAACCCATCGTTAGCTAAAGATCTTGCAAGGGAAAACAAAAGATTCTCGAATATTTCCGATATAACAAAAATGGCAAAAGACAAAATGGCCAGAGAAGAGGCAAATGCTGCTTTTGGATTAAGGGAAAGAATTTCTGGAGGAGCTGGAGCTGTACTCGGTGGATTAGTAGGATCTTCGGTTGGCGGTCCGGTTGGTACTGCAATCGGTGGAGCTGTAGGAACAGGCCTTGGAACAATTTCAACCAAGGTTGCAAGACAGTATGGAACACCGTTTGTTGCCATTACTGCGAACAAGGTTGCCAAAGCACTTCAGAATAACCAAGGAGCTCTTGGAAAGTTTTCAAAACCTCTAATAGAAGCTTCAAATAATCCAGAAATGTTTGTTGCAACCGTAAACAATCTTTTAAAAGAACCAGAGTTTGAAAACAAGGTATATAACATGGAGGATGGTGTTTATCGTTCTCCAGCAAAAGGTGAATTAAGAAGATAAATATTCTCTAAATTCTTTCGTGTGAACAACTAAGCAAAACATGACGGTGATGAATACTCCCAAAAGGAGTATGTCATCTTTTACGTTAAAAAAGAAATCAGCAAACCAAATTTTAGTAACTGTAATTAATAGAGTTGTCTTCATCTCTTTATTGTATCTCATTCGATATCGTGAACATCAATTCAATAACATGCATTCCACCTTTTAAAATTATTAATAAATGTTTGCCAATAAAAGTTGGCACCACGGAAGGGAAATGAACAACGATCAAGAGTGGAGAAATCACCTTTTTAGCGAGATTCGAGAGATTAGAAATGATCTTAAAGAAATGAAGCTCGAGATGACATCGCTAAAAATAAAGGTCGCCACTTTCAGCTCAGTCATAGGTTCTTTCGCTGGTTATTTCATGAATAAGTTTTTCAGTTAATCCCAAGGAGGGAATATGGAAGTGATCTTAGACAATAAAGAAGTAATTCTCCTTTTTTTACTCTCTTTATCTGAGGTTTTGGGTTTAAGCCCGAAGATTAAAGCTAATTCAATTTTTCAATTAGTTGTTGGTGCACTTAAAAAACTTAAAGAAGTTTTTCCTCCAAAGGCATAGGCAATGCTTGGACAGTTAGCTCTGACAATCATTGCGGTATCTAGAGCGTTCCCAAAGGTTGCGGAGCTAATTGACCTTGTTTTTGAACTGAGACTTAAAGAATTAAACGCGAGATCTGAGAGAGAAGATCAGATCAAGCATGATGAAAGACTTGCACTTTTAAGTGCCATGAAAAATGCGAAGGATGATGAAGAACGTAAGACTATTGCTCGTTTGCTCTATCGCAATTATCAGCGCTAGTTGCCAAACGACAGGAAGATTTAACCGCCCGAAGGTCACTCAATGCTGGGGTCTTTCAGACGGAAAAGCGTTTTGCATTCATCCCGACGGAAAAGAAGAAGAAGTTGATCCGGTCGGGTTCGTTATGACCTCACCTGATGACTACGAAGTAATTGAAACATACGTCGACTCAATTGAGCTTCGACTTGAGAAATGTATTAGAGATCCAAAAAGATGCCAATAAAGGGGTATTAGAATGATAGCGCCACAATCAAGATTAGCTAACTGGTCTTCAGTGACTTTATCCGCAGATAGAACAACATCTGCATTTGATGCTGGATCATCAAACGGATTTGTTATTTTTGCAAAATGGGGTGCTGGAGCAGTCGGAACAATGAAGATTCAGTCTTCAAACGATGCAGTTGATTCTGCGGGATCTGTTACGAATTGGGACGACATCCCTGGTTCAACTGTAACGGTAAACGGAGCTGGACAACAAACGTGGACATGGTCTGGAGCTAAGCTTAAGTGGGTTAGAATTTATTTCACCTACACATCTGGCACTGCAACCGTAACTGATACAACTGTCTTTATGACGAACGTGTAATATGGCCGCTATAAATTTACCTTATCCATCGATTGGTAAAACATACACCTGGGCAAATAGGCCACCAGCTTCTTCTGTAGCAGAAGAGGTTATTTTTGTTTCAAACGTGGGAATCTCAGGAAGCTACTGGATTTCAGATGGTTCTTATTGGGTTCCACTTGGTGGAGAGGTGATGCTTGCAAAATCAACAACTGCCTCAAGTGTTACAGGAGTAACAGACGAGACGCAGCTTGCTGTTTATACCTTGCCGGGAGGCATAGTTACTCCGTGGTCTCAAATTGAAATTAGTTTTTTATTTTCATACACAAACAGCGCTAGCTCCAAAACAATGAGAATTAAAAACTCAGCAGTTGGTTCAGGTATCAGTGGTGACACCTATTATTCTTGCGCAACCACTACTACTGCCACGCTATCAGGCCTGTGCTGTATTAGATCTAATAATTCACTGAGTTCACAGAAGGGTTGGGGAATAGGATCAACTGGCCCAACTGGTCTAGGTGCAATTGCATCTACTTTGAGGTCGTTTACAAGAGGATTATCCAGTGATTCTGACATCGTTATTTCTGGGCAATTAGCAAATAGTGCTGAAGCGATAACACTTGTATCATACTCGATTATTTTAAGGGCATAACATGGGTTTAATATATCTGCCTTACACTGATTATCCTGAAACAACGTGGGAAAACAGACCTTTAAAAGCGAATACTTATCAAATAATTAAAGTGACCGACATTGGCCCGGCCGATGAACTTTTTTTTTGGACTGGTTCACGATGGGCGCCAGTTAACGGGAACATTGTTATTGCATCAACAAACACAAGCTCAAGTGTAACTGGTACAACAAGCGAAACTGAACTAGGGAGTTTTGTTATACCAGGGGGATTAATGTCATCAAATGGGATCTTAGAGGTCTCATCTTTCTGGGCCGTAACAAACTCAGCAAACAGCAAAGTTATACGGATTAAATTATCTGAAACAACTGATCCTGTTACTACTGGTACCAACTTTTTATCAAGAACTGAAACATCAGTTCTATATCATCAGCATATGCTAATAATTAGAAACAATAACTCGACATCGGCACAAGTTAGCGCTCCAGTGGCCCTTGGAACAGGGTTTGGCACTAGTACTAGTACGTATGTAAGTGCAGCAGTTGATATGGCAACAAATAAAAAAATGTACCTTTCAGGGATTCTAACAAACACGGGTGAGAGTGTAACTCTTCGCGGTTATCGTGTTGTTTATAGAGAGTAATTAATTATGGGATTGATACAGCTAGGCAAAAAAATGCTTTCAACGACATGGTCTAATAAGCCGTCAGCATCTAATATGCAGGGATTAATAATAAGAGTAAGTGATATTGGCCGTGCAGGGGCCCTGTTTATTTCAAACGGAACTAGATGGCAACCACTTGGTGGATCATGCGTTTTATCTATCAGTCAAACCAGCTCTAGTGTTACTGGCACTACTAGTGAAACAAATCTTGTGAGTGTCTCCGTACCGGGCGGACTCATGAGCGCAAATGGGCAGCTCGAGATATTTACTTTATGGTCATATACAAATAGTGCAACCGCAAGAAATGCTAGGATCAGATTCGGTGCTGATGCTCTTACGGGGACGATTTATTCCAATCCAAGCTTATCAACAACCAATACTCTACAGTCATATATTCTTATTAAGAATAACGGATCAACAAGTTCCCAGTATGGTTTTCCAAACTCTACTGGATCTGGCTATGCCACAAGTACAGGGACGTTAATAACAAGCTCTATAGATACGACAGTCGACTTTGGATTGTATTTTAATTTTGCCCTTGGTGATTCTGCACACACAGGAACACTAGAGGGTTATTCAGTAACTTACGTGGAGGGTTAATTAATATGTACAAGATTAAAGCAATTTTAAGCGATGGCGGTCTAGTTCCTGAATCACCACTTCCAAAGGGTGGGAACATCGTAAGAATCATTTGCGATGGTGATTATTACACAATTTACGAACAAGGCGATGAGATCCCTGAATTAAATGAGTAAAGATAAAAAAGACTCTCTTGAAAAACTTCAGAATCAATACGAGCAGGCTAAGCTTAATGGCAATACTGACTTAATGAAAAAGATTAAGGCAATTATTGATCGGGTTAAAAATGCTAAGTGATGAGTACAAAAAAGACGTTATCGCTAATGCAAAAAAACTCTTTCATAAGCCTGGAGTGAACTCATCTGATTGGGACAAGGTTAAACCAGAGCTTTTAATTCTTATTGATTACGTCATCTCTCACTGTGAAACGTATAATCTTCCACTAACCATAACTTCAATCATTCGTCCAAAAATTAAAGGTATTTCAAAATCAGTAACTCACCAAGAGGGAAGGGCATTTGATATTTCTGTTCGTGGATGGTCACATGAGGACATTCGTTTTCTGGTCGATAACATCAACGAGAAATTCACAATCGGAGCTATCTCTTTAAAAGACGGCAAAGAGCGTGAGGCGATTTATGAGGATGGGGTGAATGCAGGAACCGCTCCGCATCTACATTTCCAGGTTGGAAGATAAATGACCGCCAGGGTGTTATTCATTAACACTCTTTATCATCCTTCAGACGAAGAACGCAGATATCTTGATAAGCTCCAGGAAAGAATGGAGATATTTCAGGCAGAAATAGAATATCAATCCAGGGATTTTAACCAATTTCAAAAGTACGTATTCAGGCAACAATCGCACAATAATCTTAGAAGAAGTTGGCGGTTGATTACAGTGGCCTTCTAGCTCTTGATAGAAATAGGTGAAGATAGTCGTTCCTGGTTAATACTTCTCTTTTAATTGGATATTCAATTTGACCACCCTTCCACTTGTGGATCACATCTTTTATTAGTGGACCACTTTTAAACCACTCATTATGGATTCTCAAGCAATCAAGATATGAGTGAAGTTTTTTTTCGTCATCTAGGTCACCATGGAACACCTGAGCAACTCTTAATGGCACCGGACAAGTTGCCTGGATTTGATCTAGTCGGTATTTAACATCGCTTCTAGTAAAACCAACCTTATAAAAGTACTGTCCGTTAAACTCGGCTTCGAAAATGTAAATCATAAAAGCCTCGAGGGCGCGGAGGGCGCGGATACGGTTAGAAACAAGAAAAAAATGGATATTTCGGGAAATAAAAAGAAACAGAAAAAGCGTGTTTTCATTCACAAATCACTAAAAAGACGTTGCCTGTATATACCTCGGGGAGTTCAGGAATATGCTTTTTAACCTTGTAAAATGATTAAACTAAAAGCGAACTGGTTGGGTACATTCGCACCAATTCGCACCTAGTTTTTTATCACATACGTGATTAAGAGACAATTTTCTTGAACGGAACCACGTTTTCTTCTTCTCCAAGTAGCCCTCGGAGATGCTTTTCTACCATTTCAGCAGTCTCTTTTTGGACGTTGGAATCAATCTGGCTGTAGTGATCGGCTAAGTCTCGGTCTTGGTGCCCGGTCATCGCTTGAACAGCGTCTAAGCTGTTTGTGAGCTTCCTGACAAGCGTTGCCATCCCATGTCTGAAGATGTGAGTGCCAGCGTACTTACTTCCAATTTTTCTTTGAGCATTTCTCAGCTGAGATTGAATCGTACAGTAGTTGAGTGGTTTACCTTCAACATGGAAAAGAAAGTTGCAACCCTTTGCCTTCAATTTTAACCTTCGCCGGATAATTCCCATCATGAGTGGAGTAATATGACACTGACGTATTTCCTTATTCTTCGGAAACGCTTTTAGCTCAACGAAGGTCTTATCTCCATTACACCAAATGCAAGTTTCTTTGATGGTGAGTGTTTGGTTTTCTAAATCAATGTTCTTGATTTGGATACCAGCTACTTCGCCAATCCTTCCAGCAACTAGGTACTGCATCATCACTAAGTCACGATAGAGTTCCGGTAAGACATAGAAGAACTTCACGGCTTCTTCTGGGGGGATCTTTTTGTGCCTTATTGGTGCTTCTCTAAATTTGGCCATCAAGCGATGTCTGGGAAGAATCGGGTGAACAAAGTCATGATGACCAAATTCTTCTTCATTCTTGTACCAGTTGCAAATAGTCACAAGCATGTTGAGTTCGTTGTCGAAGCTTACTTTCTTTGCGCCGAGACCTCGACCAAGTTCGAAGTCCTCGTGGTTGTATTTCTCAATAAGATGACTTAGCCACTCGTTAATCACGGATGGCTTGAGATCTTCCATTTGATAGTCATAGAGGAAAGAAAGGTTTGCAAAACGCCGAGTCCACACCACCTTTGTACTTGTTGAAAGAGAAGGGAAGTGGAGCGCCTCCATGCGCTTCCACACTTCCATCAGTGTTGGTGTAAACTTCTCTTGAGGCTGTTCCTCTTTGCCGTTGTAGGAGTGTCTCCATTTCCTAGCTTCGTTAAGAGTTTCGAAAGTTTGGTTGTGGTTCTTGCCATCAATCTTTTTTCTAGCAAGAAATCGTCCCGTCTTTCGATGCTTATAGATTCCAGGATGGTTCTTCAGCTTTTCGTAATCGTTTAAATTGCTCATACTAATCTCCTTCTTCAATCCAATTCATGATGTCTTGAGGGATGAAGTAGAGCCGATTTGCACGCTTACAGTGCGGAATTCTCTTCTGAGATGTGTAGCGCATGAGAGTGGAGTAACCCAATCCAGTGAACGCTTGTACATCTTTTACTCGCCATATTTTTTTGGAAAAGAGCTCGGCATGAGTTGGAGTTGCCTCCAACTTGCCTTCAATCTGATTATCTATTGTAGGTTCCATGTTGTCCTCGCTTAATGTGCCACAATTGGAGTGCTAGAGCGGTAAACCTTTGAGTTTAACTCCTCAGCAGTAACGCCAAAAGGTTGCAAGACGGGCGATTTCTCAGGGGCGAAAGGGGCTTTAATATCGTTCACAACATCTAAGTCATCTCGGAAGAGTGAAAAATCCTTGAATATGAGCACGCGAGGTCTCTGATTAGTGTCCACTTGGCGTTTAACGGTATTCTTCTTTTCCTCAACTGATGTAGAAATCAAGCCTCGGTCTCTGAGACGAGTCCAAAGAGCATCACGGTGGATATGGATATTCTGATTAGGACTAGCAAGACGTCTGGCCATGTTGTAGGCCATCTCAGGCTGAAGCCAGATTTCATCTTCTGTGATCCATCCAATATGCTCACCTGAGGTGATCCAGTTTCCGTCTTTGTCAGACTTCCAACCCCATTGAGATGGATTTGAGGGATAGGAGTTTCCTTTGCCTTTGAGATGAGCTTTCCCGGTAACGAGAGCGGCACGGATATTTGTGATAAAAATATCAATAGGGTCGGACACTCGCTGATAATTTACTTGTTGCTCGGCCAAACGACGGAATGCTGGAATAGCTCGCTCCTCCATGAGATCGTAAGCTTCCTCAGCCGTCATGGCACACTTCTCTACGGCAAATTCCAAAAACTCCTCAAGCCCAAGACACAGATGAGCTATGTTCGATGCTACTCGGCCATGCTTGCTTTCTGATACAAACCGACTTCTGATTTGATTATATCGTACGGGCAGAGTGTTCTTCTTCTCTTCATACTTTCCAGCAAACCACTGAACGAAATTCGCCATGGCGAAAGGGAAGTGATGAGACTGCTCTTTCAGCTTATCGATTGCTGGGATAGTGATGTCTCCAGCTCTGACATAGAGAATAACCACACGTGGCCTGATCGATTGCCCGTCAGGAATATCTTCTCCTGTAGAAATTAGAAGACATCGTGGGATATGAGCAGGTCTTATACCACCATCGCGGGTCATTCTACTTCTTCCTGATCCATTACTCAGCCCTCGAAAAAGGTAAGTTACAGTTCGTGGGTCAGTTTCTCCGGGAGTAAAGTCATCGATAAGGAGCACGCCATCTTTAACAAGAAACGCTTTTCTCTCCAAAGCATTGGCAGTACTACACCAACTTTCGGGTAGGTGGTGCTCATCAAAATTTCCAAAGTGACCGTTAATGATACCAGCGTAGGTGGTTTTCCTTACGCCTGTGCTTCCTACGATCATCACAGAGAAATCTAACGGGACAATGTTTCCGATGGCAGCTCTATAGATGGAACAGAACAATGGAAGTGAGATTTCATCTGGAAAATCCTCACTGATCGCTGCGAGTGAGCCTTGGATAGATTTGATTACTTCTGCATAGCTTGTTTGAGGAGAAGGAAGACAAAAATTCTGTAAGTTGTCTGAAGAGAGATTAACTCTGATGGACGGGTCAAGCCCATTCTGGTTAATTGCACCACTTGCTGTTAGGTAGCACGCATTACCATCGATTATCTTCCATCCGGTATGACGAAATTCCTTGATGGACTCATGCCCACCTGAGAGTTCCTGAATGGCTACCCTGATACCCTCACGGAACAAGTTGCCTGAATAAATTATTGCTTTTGCGCCCCAGCGTGAAACCCAGGACATTGTGCTGAATTCAGTGACAGATATTTCTATTTCAGGAAAGGCGATCCCGTCTTTACTAACACCAGTAAGAGTTAGTCGAATATCAACATCAGAGCCGTCGTCGCGTGTCACTTCACGGAGAATTCTGGCAGAGAAGTTACAGAGAGGAGTTTGCTGAACTTCTCCTGTGATTGGATTCGTGCATAGCTTACTAATGCAGCCATCATGGATAGCGTACTTGCCCGACTCAGAGACTGTTTTATTGTCTGTTTTGATTTTGTTGTAAAATCGGAGTGCACTTTCTGTTATTGAAGCAACTTCATTGTCATCGAGAGGTGGGACACAGAATCTCGAGTTGTAGTCTAGGATATAGACAAGAGTAGATTGGTCGTCATTGCCTTGCTTGAAATGCTTAAGGGCAAGTCGAAACAATGTATCGTTTCTTTTTCCCTCGGGTACAACGCCACTCATTTGAATAGCACCACTTCTTTTACGAGCAGAGGAGATAAGATTAATGAAAGATTGAGAGAGGTATGGAAGATTCTCAAGGATCAACGGTCTATTTTCAATCTCGCAGTATGTTCTATCTCCAATCTTACTTCCTTCGACTAAGACGTAACCATCTGGGCCCCTGATGTCTACACCATCTAGGACTTTTACCATGTTTCCGACAAGAACTCCCTCAGGTGTTCGATAGTAATAGTGTCGTCCACCCGAAGGAGTGTCATTAACATAGGAAGTTTGAGGAAGAATCCCTGATGCTATCAAGCCTTCAACTGTTAAAACACCATCAAGGTCATTGTCCTTGTCTGCGTCAATGACTGTGACCAGTTCGCCTGTAGCGAGTCCCCAATTAGCTTCCGGCATTTCGGATAACCATTTCCGAACTAATACTTGGTCAGTGGTCGCTTTGAGTGGCCATTCCTTAAACATTGGATGCTTCCCGCTCGATCTGCAATCTATCCCTTTTAGGCATCTGCAAGTACCGTCATGACTTGTTCCGTAGATAGGATGAACTTTGAGTTTCTGATCTATTAGACGGAGAAGACTATTAAATTCCATAAATGTACTCCTATAAGAAGGCACACCTCTAGTCGAAGTGTGCCAGTGCGAAGGTAAAACTGCGTTTAAACCCAAAATTTTTGTTTTTAATTTTCGGAAAGGCTTGTGTATTGGTAATTGCTGATACCAATGTTTTCTTGCATGCGAGTGCTATTGTCTACCAACAGAAGATAGGGAGACAGCACCTGTTTTAGCCTCATCGTTTCTAAGCACATGTTTCGAATGATGTCGAAGTCATACTGCTGAGGATTTTCATCTTTGTTCATGTATTGACCAAATTCAAAGTAAGCGCTTAGGGCCAAGGATTTCTCATCGTAATTACAGACGAGACCCCTTTGATAAGCTTCTTCAATAGATTCATAGTTGCACAAAATTAAATCCGCGAGCTTCTTTAGTCTTGATGAGGAACTAAAGTCCTTGATTTCAAATTTTACATTGAAACTACTGTGTGGGAGATCGATAACAAAGTTGGCTCCATTTATACCTGACGGTATAATGTGGTAATTCTTGTTGTCGAAGAAACCTGCGAGCTTTTTCCTTGTTGCCGGGTTTGTCATAACCGCGATGTGTGCCCAAAGAAATTTTCTGTTTTTAGTGGTGAAAAGATCCATAAATCCTCCTAGGATGTTTTTGTTAAACCGTCCTCAGAGAGTGTCATATATTTTTAATGCAGCGGCAGACAGAGTGCAGACACAATTAAATGATGGTGATATTAAATTTGAAACGATACTCGGTGATATTCGTTGTCGATCTTTTTTCAATAAACTTTTCTATAAACGCTTTGTCCTCCTTCCCTCTAAAGAATGAGTCTACGCTTCTTCTGTCTTTAGTGCTATGCGGGAGTTGCTGAAGAATCAGGCTCG
Source organism: Bacteriovoracaceae bacterium (assembly GCA_050247975.1). GTDB lineage: Bacteria > Bdellovibrionota > Bacteriovoracia > Bacteriovoracales > Bacteriovoracaceae > Peredibacter. Next base: position 41,727 of record JBFWTE010000001.1, on the reverse strand, counting down.
AGCTTGTCCATCCATTGCCACAACTGTTTTTGGATATCGCATAGAATAGATTTGCAATTAGTGATGTTCTCGCATGGTGAATAGTTCCCTTGTGATTAAGAGTGAAGTCATCAGCCTTCTTCTTAAGTTCTCGATCCTCGGTCTCGATAAATTTCAAAGTCGTAGCTAATTTCGCTCTCACGTCTGCTTCCATCACTCTAATACTTGAAGTCGGATATTCAGAAGGTGGTGGGAAATTTATTTCTTTATCGTGAAACCAACCAAAAACTTTCATGAAATCAATTCTTACTCTTTTTGGGTCAATTCCATCTAATCCTGAAATATCTTTGGTTAAAATGGGACAGCACTTTTTAATATGAGGGAAGGCCTTAAGGTAAGCTGGAACGCGATCTTCTATTATTAGGTCATAAATTGACTGTGTGGAGATGGATAATTTTGTCGCACACTCTTGAATAGAAATAAGTTCATTGGATTCTAGTAGGTATTTGTTCATTTTTGGAACATACCCGAAAAATATGGCATTTCAAATTCATCCGCTTTCGGCGTGGCGCGTTTGGGAAATTTTTGCCTATCTAAAACGCCTTTAAAAGCGTTTTTAATTCGTTTTGGGGCAAAGGCCCGGGGGAGAAAGTGAGCGTTTTAAAAAGTGTTTTAGAGGTTTTCCTTTGTAGAGGAATTGAAAACCACCTCTAATGCCAAAGGACTATTTGTGGGATCAAAAAAGGACAAGAGACTACTGACCAGAGCAATTAGGCTTCTAGCGCTTTTGAGTTCTGATCAGCCTAGGGATAAGTCACGTGCTGAAAGGATACTTCAGTGGATAGATCAGCTTGATAGGGCTGACCAAGATTCTGTGAAGAAGGATTCGACTATTTCGACTGAATCATCTTCGAAAAAGGTGTAAGCACCTGATCGACTGTTACCCCTAAGTTGTAGGCAGGAATCTCATTTCCATTATCAACGTATCTAATAACTGCGGCTTGGTTTCCAATTTTCTTGAACGAGAATGACATTTCATTTGAGGAGTTCGTTGCTGGATCATCAAGAGTTATCTTAAGAACCCAAACATCAGCTTTATCTGCTACCCATTCAGTCTTTGCTCCAGTCTTGGCGATAGTATCAAGAAACCCCTTTAAGCTGAACCCATACCCAGATACTGAGCCGCTGGATCTTTGGACTGCCGTTTCAAGGTTCAAGAAGTGAGCGTCAGGTGCAGAACTCTTTGACTCCTGACTTCCGTTAGATGAGTTACATGAAATCAGGGAGACAAGGAAAATTAATGAAAGGAGTAATCTCATGCTATACCTTCTTTTGTTTAACTTTCTTTATAGTAATCTCATAGAGACCGGTGTGAATCTCAGTTTTATCTATGAGGTCATTGATTATGTTCTTTGGGTCTTCTTCACCAAAAAGAAGATAGTGGGTTGAGACATCAAAAAAGTTTGAAAGTTTTTTGATCGTTTCAGTATTTCTTGGAGTCCTTCCATCTCGGCCAATCCATTCAGTGACTGTTTTGGAAGGGACACTCAGTGCGCTCGCAAGTTCCTTAGTGGAAATACGTTTATCCTTCATTAATCTTTCTAATACTTCTCCAAAACTTTTCATATCTACTATTGTTCATCTTGTTTTGATGAACTTTAAGCCAAAACTGATTTGTCATCCTGTAATTCTGATAAGTCATCCACATTGTAAGTTGTAGGAGCGAAAACGGCCGATTTAAGAGCCAATAAAGAGCTAAATAAGAGCGAGAAATTAGCCATTTTTAAACCTTCGTTTCCACTTGTAGGTCTAGTGTTTCTACTTTTTGATTTAAGCCTGATGCCTGGGGGGATTTCGGATCTCCCTCAATGGCTCGATAAACAACACCGAGACTGCAGCCAATTTCTCGTTGGATCGCTCGTAATGACATTCCTTCTCGATAGAGTTTTCTAATTTTTTCTCCGTCATATTCAGTTGGGCGACCAAGAATTTTTCCTTTCGCCCGTGCGTGATCTAAACCTGCCATGGTTCTTTCACGTATAAGATCTTTTTCAAATTCAGCAAATGCTCCAAGGATGTGAACCATTAGTCGGCCACTAGCGGTAGTTAAGTCCACTTGGTCTCGGATGCTCACCAAATCGATTCCTAGGTCTGAATATTCTTGAATGGTGATTAGAAGATCTTTCATTGACCTGAAGAGGCGATCAAGTTTTACAACCACAACAATGTCGACCTTTCTTGACGATGTCAGCTGTTGGAGTCTTTTAAGACCAGGTCGTTTGGTTGATGAACCACTGAAGCCGTGATCAATAATCTCTCCAGCAATTTGCCAGCCACGAGCTTTACAGTATGCCCGCAGTTCATCGGCTTGAAGTTCTGGCTTCTGCTCATGGTGATTTGTACTGCACCTTATGTATAAGCACGCTCTTTTCATTACTCCTCCGCGAGTGTGGGCAATTTAAAATTTTGCCCGTGCATCGTGTTTATACAAAGTTTATTGTTATCAAGTGATACTATTCCGCAGCAAGGCCTTGGCCTATCGACGTGATCAAAGTGTGTTTGCCGATTTTGCCAAAGCTTAACTTTTTCACTAAGCTTTTTATGTCGTCTTAGTTTCCACCGACCCTGGGCGCCCACAAGGCTGCGCCAGTAGAGGAAGGAACGCCGCTGAGAACGCTTCGAGCGTATCGGTTGGTCGAGTTGAGCTTCATGGCTCCCTTGTAAGATGGCACGGGACTCCTGATCCCATACCGGCTGTAACCGTACACATACAGGCAGCGGTAGAGATCGTTAAAGGGGACTCGGGGAGGAAATCCACAGGCGGCGCTTCTTTCAACGTCCTGCTCTTGACCGCGAGGTCTAAAAAGCTAGCATTTTGAATTGGAGGTCGTTTATGCGGATATTCCGCCAAGTAAGTAGTAGCTGTTCGCTGTTAATGCAATGCGTTATTGCGTTGACGTGGCTTTCGGCATCCGTCTTAGTTTCCACCGACCCTGGGCGCCCACAAGGCTGCGCCAGTAGAGGAAGGAACGCCGCTGAGAACGCTTCGAGCGTATCGGTTGGTCGAGTTGAGCTTCATGGCTCCCTTGTAAGATGGCAGTGATCCTTAGGTGGTCTTGGCTCGGCTTACTGTATGGCCAGGACAATAGCTAATCGGAGTTATTGTATGCCTTCATTTGGAAAGCTCTATAAGAGCGTCTATCGTCAACAGAACCTTGTTGAATCTTGGGAAGTCGTCAAGCAGAACGGCTTACAATCAAAATCAGATACCACCAAACAACAAATTCGAGATTTCGAACTTGTCGCGAAGTCACGTATCAAAAAGCTTCATGAGCAGTTGAAGAAGAAAGCTTTTACCTTCTCGATGTCGAGAGGTGTTCCGATTCGCCGCGAGGGGAAAGACGATCGTCCATTGGTCGTGTCTCCAGTCGAGAATCGAATTGTTCAGCGTGCGATTCTGAATGTGCTTCAAAGAAAGGAACACGGTATTTTTCGGTTAGTGAACAACGGCACTAGCTTTGGTGGTATCGAAGAAAAAAGCGTTTCTGATGCTTTGAAGCTAGTCGCAAAGAAAACTCAAGCAGGTGCGAAGTTCTTTGCTCGATCTGATATAAAAAGTTTTTTCACCAAGATTCCCAAACCTGAGGTGATGGAAATCATCAAAGATTCTTTGAAAGTAAAAGATGAACAGTTCGAGGCACTCCTAGAATTGGCTATAAAAGTTGAGCTTGATAACCTTGATTCATTGGGTAGCAAGGCTTCACTCTTTCCACTGGATGATACAGGAGTTGCTCAGGGGTCATGCCTCTCTCCTCTGCTTGGGAACATCTTCTTAAAAGAATTTGATGTTCTCTCGAATTCTCCAGACGTGACATGTATTAGGTTTGTAGATGACTACGTTATTCTTGGCCCTGATGAGAAATCAGTGAAATCAAAATTTCTCGCTGGAAAGAAATGGTTAAACGATAGAGGCCTTGATGTTTATGATCCCTTTACTTCGGGTGATAAAGGTGAGTTCGGGCCTATACATATTGGATTTGAGTTTTTGGGTTGTGACGTCTATCCCGGAAGGATTAGTCCATCCACCAAAGGTGTTGATAAGTTTAAAGAGAAAATTTCTTTGAAAATCAAGGATGCTTTTCGCTCGAATAATCCGCTCACCTTGGCAGAAGTACTTGTCGGCTTAAAAAATACCGTACTCGGGTGGGGGAATAGTTATCAGTTTTGTAATGACCGTGGCCTTATTGAGAAACTGGACGGTTGGCTAATTGAAGAAATTGGTAGGTTTCACGAAGAGTACCTGCAAAAACTTAGTGAAAATCCTTGTAAAGCAGCACTCATCTCCAAACTTGGTGTGGCCACCCTCTCAAGTTGCAAGAGTAATCCTATCTACGGGAAGAAAAAGACTGGTAAGGGCAAAGGAAAGCCCCTTGCGCCCCCAATTTCCGTTGGTGTACTCGGAGTGCAGGTGACAGCGAACAATTCAAAACAGGGAGCGGGCTAATGTCGAGTAAGCGTGACATATCTTCTATTACGACATGTCCTCACTGTGGAAACAAGGGATACATGGATATTCTTGGCCATGTAACTGACTATAGAAAGCATACACATGAAACTAATGGAACTGTTCATGATGAGTGGGACGAAGGCGATTATTGGGAAATTTTGAAGTGCCCCGCGTGTAAGAGCGAAATTATCCGCAAAGGATATTATAACGAAAATTATGAACCAGAAGATCACGTCGGCCCTGATGTAATCTATCCTGAACCAAAAAGTAGCAAAGATTGGAGTTTTCTTCCTGAGAAAATTCTGGCAGCAGTTCAGGCAGCTCACTCTGTTAAGTCGGTTGATACAAATGCTTACGGAGTTTTGTTAGGACGTGTATTGGATCTTGTCTGCATTGATAAAGAAGCGAAAGGGGACAAGCTGATTGATAAGATTAATGATCTTTCAATAAGGCATATACTTCCTGGGCATTTGAAAGATTTGTCACATCACCTAAGAATGTTGCGCAATTTTGGTGCGCACGCAACTGAAGGTTCTCTTACTCCCCGTGAAACTGTTTTGTTGGAAAGTCTTTGTGACTCCATCTTAGACTATATTTACAAGGGGCCACATATCCTACAACAAGCAGTAGATCAGATTGGAAAACTGAAGACAGAAAAGAAGCCCAAGGACTAAGTGGTACAAATGAATAAAACCCTAAGCCTTGAACCTCTTTTTAATTTTGGTAATTCGTATGGTCGACGCTATGTAGAAGAAATACACGGGAAGAATGTTCCTCACAAAAGAGACACCTATGTAGTTCTTGCTCTATGGTTCCGCCTAACTGAATTGCATAACGGGGTTATAAGCCTTGCTCAGAACAGGTTGTCCACGAACGGGTTTATTCTTTTGAGATCAATGTGCGAGACGGCAATAATTCTTCGGAAAATAACGAGGGATTCTGAGTTTGCGACAATATATTTCAATAAAGTCCAAAGAGAAAAACATAAAAGCCTAGATCGGATTTCAAAAGTACTGGACAAGACATCGTTCACACTTACTCAGGAAGAAATAAGCCAGTTCAAGGAAACAATTTCCAGCAAGATCAATAAAGAATCAGCCGCAGATTATAGAGTTAAAGATCTCTTCTATAATGAAGGGCAATTTACTTTGTACGAGATGGTTTATGCCCATTGCTGCACGTTTGCTCATTCAGAGGCATCGATATTAGAGCGTTATATAGTTGAGCGCGAAGGCAAGTATGAGCTGTGTCCAAACAAATCATTATTTGAGGATGCGGTCTTTACTTGCTTGATGTCTACGAGTCTTTTAACTCAGGGATTTACTGAGATGTGCAGCTATATTGAATATAAGCCAAAGTCGAATGAGAAATTTTTCGATGAGTATCAGGATATTCAAAAGTTTTACCATTAAATTTCTAAGGGGAAAGTAAAGTGATTTTAGGAGTCCATGAAGCCACAAGGCTAGTTTATGAAGGAGATTCTCTCTCGTGTGGCTATCCTGTAAATCCTTTGCCGTTAATATCTCAAGTTGGTTTGGGAAATACGTTTGAAGAAGCTTTTGCAGCTTTAAAAAGCACAAGCTTTCACGAATTCAGTCTAATTTTTAGAGAAGACTCTTATGATCCGGTTTCAAGAACGAGAAGAGGTCGAATCTACAAAGCTCCGGGGCAGAAGCCTGAACAATGGGTTGTTATTCCACATCCGGCCCACCCGGTAAGATCAATGGAGTTAACTGCGGAAAAGCAGCTTCAAGGACAAAGGATGTTCTCTTTTTATAACCAGAGGGTCCGCTCTCTAGTAAAAGATTCTGTTGATCTGAGAAAGCTGCATCTTTTGTTAGGCTTCCAAGACGGATATACCAAGTGGGCTATTGTATCGACTGAAATAGCTTTCAATGGCCAAGAGATTGTTACTTTGAAAGCTATCAATACGATGGATGTTGTCCCTGATATTAATTTCCAGAAAATTCTGCCTGATGAACAGGCAAGGGTTAAGGACAGTGTTGAGAAGCTACTTGAGGTTTCTTATAAGTCCAATGTCGAGTCTATCGTCGATAGGGCTTGTGAAGCATGCTTGTCAGTTCTCCTTGCAGTAATTAGAGGAAGGTCTCCTGAAGTGAGAGGATTAACACTTGATCTTGCAATTAAGAGAATGGCTTCCGACCCCAATTTTTCTGATAGAAAGATGATGCTAACAGCTGCTGATCTCCTCCGCTTGCTTCACTCGAGAGGAAAAGTGAGCTTTCAAGATAAGTACAATACTCGGTCATTAAATTATCATGATGCTCAGACTGCTCTTGATTGTCTTTCGACAGTTGTCTTTGAGTTAGATCTGGCTCTGTAGGCCCCTCAATCCCTCTTGCCCGTGGCTTTTTGTGAGCTGCTAACCTATTGAAAACCAAAGGGGGAGGCACCCTTTGCAGTGATGAGATTTTCAATAACCTGTGTAATAATTTCAATAGCTCGGTGTCCTCTCAGGGAGTGCTATAAGATGAAGACGAAGACGACTATTGATCTTGTAAAGCTAAAGAGAGAAGAGATGCAGGACAACTTTTCTGATCACATTGATTTTTCTGATAAGGGATTCCTGTCTGTGGTGGAAGCTGGCTTTCTATCTAAAGAAAAGAAAGTCTCGGCTCAAGATCGCTATTTGTCTGCACTGAAAAGCCTCCAGGAATCGACAAAAGCAGAAAGCGTTGAAGATATTTTTTCCATTCTAGAGAGCAGGGAGAATACACCTGCTGAACGCAAAAATCTGAATATTATCAAAAGATTTCACTGAAAAAAATTCCGATATTTTCTATTCTGCAGTTTTGCTTACAATAGAAACATGACAATCCAGCCTGGAAATATTCCTTACTCACAAATTGGACCGAAGGTAAAGTTCGTCGATATAGATAATCGCATATACAAGCGTGTGCTTTATAAATTGTTTGAACACCATTTGTACGAAAAGGTAGACAACCATGACTGGTATGCCGTCTTTTCTTTAGCGGGCCGACCTAAAAAAGGTGAGGGGAAAGTTAGCATAGATGATATTGAAGATCTTGATGAGTCAAAATCATACGTGATCCGAGTGGTCATTCCTTTAGAGTTCCAAGAAAAATACCTTATCGACGCGGAGATTGTAGTTGTAGGCAGTCTCGAATTTGTAGATCAGGAGTGGGTAATGGAACCAAAGTCATGGGAGCATAATACAATTTCGAGACAAGTTTCTCCAAGTTGTGAGCAATTGCTATTTCATTCAAGAGATTTTTCGCAAGAGATGCTGCCGGGCCATAGTTCAAAGAATCCCTGGCATCATCAGTGGCATGTAACGACTAAAAAGAAGCTTGAGAATGAGAGCGCTCACCACTTTATTTGGAAACCTTATTATTATCAGAGTCCAGCTAATGGTATCCATGATGGCAAAAGATGGCTCTATAAGACGAATCAATATCAAGCGATCCTGGAATTTATGCTCAAGGATTTTTTTGATTTTTGCGATAACAGCTGTACCGGTGGTATCAGAAAAGATCGTGGTTACTATATCAACTTTTAGTTATTCGCACTCTAGCGTTCATTAAGGTCACCTCTCGCACCATTCGCACCGAGAATCACAATTCGAGATATTTTCTGGAATGTAGAAGAAAGAGAAGAGAATTCGCACGCAGAGTGAAAATCAGCTCGAAACACCTATCCCAAGAACATCATTACAGTTTCTAAAAGTCGCGACATTTGCTTCGGGTAGTTCGGGCATATCGCTTTAATGTATTGTAATTATTGGTTTTTGTCAACGAAATGCCCGAACTGTTTAGGTTGCTAAATATGGCAAGTTATGATAAGGTCTTGAAATGAGTCGTCGAGAATACGCAATTAACATAACAGTAAATGAGATTTTGATAACGAAAGTCATTATTGATCCCCATTATGAAGAAAAGCATAGTGAAAGTATTAACGATGAGATCATTGTGAATTTAGTTAAGACTCTCGATGGGCAAACCTTTGAACCTGATGATGAGAAGTCACCTTATTCGTATTTTGTCACAGATGGAATCGTACTTAATGAGAAGGCCTATAAACTCATTTGGCTTTTAGAAGATCATGAAATTTATATTGGCGTGATAAATGCACACAGGAGATAGTTATGGGATTTCCAAATAAATCAGAGATGGAGAGGGCCCTTAAGAAATTGGAGAAGGCTGACGGCACATTAGCGCTTAAACCTAATGCCACTCCGCTTGAAAAGTTTCGTTGGGATCTTTGTCAGAAATTTATTAAGTACAAAAAGACTCATGGCCATAATCAAAAGCAGTTGGCCGATCTTTTAGAAGTAGATGAGGCCAAGGTGAGTAAGATTCTTCATCATCGAATTGATGAGTTTTCCACTGACCGGTTGATTGCGCTTTATTCAAAGCTTGACCCAGACCTTAAGCTTAAGGTGAGTTGAATAAAATCATGAGTAAAAGTTGGTCAAAGTACTATGAAATAACATCTAACAGGAATGTACATCCAATCTTACAATTAGGTTTGGATTTTATAAAAACTCCAGGGACAGCTTATGATATGGGGGCGGGGTCTGGTGTAGATACTGGTCATTTACTTAAACTTGGCTGGAATGTTCACGCCGTAGACAATGAAGAATCATCTATAAAGTTTATGGAAGAAAGGTTAACAGATTATGAGTCTCTGGTTTTAGAAAAGAAGTCATTTGAAAAATTAAAGATGAAGCCATGTAATTTGATTTTTGGATCTGCCTCTTTCCCTTTTTGTCCGCCTGACCATTTTATAATTTTTTGGAACAAAATGAGATCAGTTCTCATGATTAATGGAATCGTTTGTGGAAATTTTTTTGGATATAAGGATGATTGGTCCAGCCGTAAAGATATGACCTTTCAAAATGAAAAATCGATAATACAGCTCTTTAGAGGTTATGAAATTTTATTCTTCGATGAATTGGAAGAAGATAAAGAAACAGCATTGGGAACAATGAAACATTGGCATATTTATTCGTTCGTTCTTAGGAAAGTCTAAGAATGTTTAACATCTTTAGAACTTTTAGAACTGCACTCGGTAATTCGCAGCAATTCTAAGTAAATCAGTAATCAAAAAACAGCGTGGCAGAATGAACTCTTCGACTACAACCAGTCGCTCTTTATAATTAGGCCGCTTTCTTAAAGCTAATTTTCATTTTTTCACCAAGGGCCCCTAAGACCCTCACAAGAACGTCAAGGGATATGCCATGAGTATCATTTTTTAAAATTTTGGTAATACGTGCGCGAGAAGTTCCTGCAAGATTAGCAATATCAGTAACAGTCAGGTGACTGCCTTCAGCGCTTGAGATGATCTTGTTAGTTATCATTAGTCTCACTTCCCACTCAATAGCATCTAAAGGTGATAGGCCTAGCGCAGCTGCAAGTTCCTTGGCATTTTTACTAACAGTGACTTTATTTTTTTTCATAACATATCCTTTAAGTTTTTCTTACCAAGCTCAATATCTTTCACTGGCGTTTTTTGAGTTTTCTTTTTAAAAGCATGAAAAACAATGATCTCATGCTCAATTTTTAATAAGTAAAAAACTCGATATGCTCCATCTTCACCTTTAACTCTTAGCTCGTAACACCCTTTACCAACGGAAGGCATGGGTTTTGAGTGAGGCATTGCAAGAGAGACTCACCCTTTTGCAGTTTGAAAAGGAGGTATCCCAACTCTTTTTTAATTGTGTCAGGGAAATTTTGAACTTCCTTGAGTGCCTTTTATTCCATACGATCTTGTTCATAAATCTCCGACGTAGCAAGTGAACCATATTCGGTACAGTGGCGCAAGTAAGGCTTTTGGCCTGAATAGTTCCGACTCTTCCGACTTAACCCATAGGATTTTATATATCCGGCCTAAACCTTGGATCTTTTTTTACGTTTGCTACAGGTGTACCAGTCTCCCAAAAATAGTCGCCAGTCCCATAGGGAAGTAATTCATGGTCTTTTACCGTATAAATATAGGCCAGGGATTTAGGGCTATTCCCACATACTGCAGGATAGATCGCGATTTCTTTTAATCCATCCCCGTTAAGGTCTTTTGAGTAGGAATTTGCACCAAGTTTTACGAAATAGACAAAAAAACTACCCTGCCAAGGCTCAATGAGATGGTCGTATGAATATGTTTTGCCTCTATAAATCAGATTCAGAGTTGTGCTCGGAGAGCAATCAATCTCCTCAGATCGACCGGCAATACGACAAGCAGGATTAACCTTATTAGGCATTATTAATTTGATGTTGGAATCAAGCTTGATTTCGTGAGTTCCGGTCCAGATCTGGGCAAAGGATACATTAGAAACTAGGCTTGCGATTGAGAGAATTATGATAAAGTTTGAAAACTTCATCTGCATATTTGTCTCCGAGTTCATTCCACTGATTGTAATATTTGACCGTTGAATACAAATCTTTATTTTTGATTTTTTTGTCTCTGCACAGGAGATAGTATTTATGAGAAAGCCAGCGTGTTCCAGCTGCGATGTTGATAACAGGGTCAGTGAGATCTTCTCGTTTTAGTTGAAGGTAATGGTCTGGAACTTCAATATTCTTTCTACTGTCTGGAATGCCTTCTAATCGATAAAGAGTTGATTGTAGAATCTGCATTAGGCCTGTGGCAGAACTATTCTTGGCCCGTGTCCTTACTTGCGTTCTAAAGCTGGATTCTTTAGCAATTAAGGCCTTAATGAGGAGTGGGTCAAGATCTTCTGGAAAAGGAAGTCCTTGCTCTTTCCAAAAGTTCAACCAGAACTGGATGACTGAATCAAGTTCTGGATATTCGTCAAATCCTTTTATAGAACCGAATGAAGGAAAGTCATGATCACCATGCCAATACAAATAAAGAAGGTTTTCTGGGAGAAAGATTAGCTTTTTTCCTCGATTCTTACGAGTGTGGGTCTTCACATAATACTTGATGCCTTTTTGAGATACTTTGGCGTGGCGTTTGACCACATGTGAACCAGGTGGGGCCATCTTAAGAATATGGGGGCGTTTTAGAAGTGACATGGTTTTATTCTATAAAAGAATGATTTGGGCGTCCACGACGAATAGGTGCCAGGTAAGGTTTAAGATTTTGCTTCTCGATTTACTCCGACTTTTCCGACTGAAGTCGTGAAATGAGGTTAAAAGAAGTGAAATATGGTGAACTGACGATGTCGCTTGAAAGTTGATATTCATTCACAAATTGTGAGAAAGCTTGGAGTTAGTTTTTCCCCGAAGTTAGATCGGGTAGTTCGGGCATTTTTTTTGAAATTTAATTTTATTTTATGTACTCAGAACTCTAAACCATCGTTATGTGGCAATTAACTCATTATTGTTAGGACAAGATACGTTTAGAGCTTGTGCTATGTGTTTTTGAGTCTTAGTATGATCTTATCTGTTTTCAACTAACTGCTTTAGTTTATAGCTCAGATCAATTTTATCCTAAGACTTTTTATTTCAATTTCCCCAAAATCATTAAATCAGCACTGTCACATCTTAGTGACATGTTTACATTGGAGGCTCATATGAGTCAGAAAATTTATGTTGGAAACCTAGGTTTCTCTATTAGTAACGAAGCACTTTCTGAAAAGTTTGCACAATACGGAACAGTAACTTCTGCAAAAGTGATTATGGACAGAGACACAAATCGCAGCAAAGGCTTCGGCTTTGTTGAAATGTCATCATCAATGGAAGCTTCAAAGGCCATTAGCGCGCTAAACGGAACGGATTTTGACGGTCGTCAAATGAACGTTTCAGAAGCAAAGCCAATGGAAAAACGCGAAAATACTAGACGTTACTAGTTAATTCAATCTCCATGCTGATAATCTTTCAGCATGGAGTTTTCTCGATACAAGTCCTTTCATTTTCTCAAATTCGACTTAACTCAGGAGCTATCATGACTGCCAAAGTCGACACCCATAGAGTGAGATATTACAGGCCAAAAGATTTAGGAATCGATTTTACTAATGAAATTGATGTTTGGACAAAGATGGAATTCCGCTACCGAAAACAAATCAAGGGCCTAGTTCAAAACCCATCTTTAGAGGGTCACGATATTTTGAAGGATCTCAATTCTTTGGTCTATGCTCTCAGAGAAAAGATTGATTAATCTCTTCGATTAATAAATTTATAAGAATTTATTCGCAAACAATCTCTCATAGTGGATATCATGAAGAGTCGTTATCCTATGATTGAGTTCTAGGTCTTATCTTAGGTCATGATTTAAACGAAATTCCATTATATAAATAGCTGTAACAAGTTCTCTTGAAGATGAATTTTAGTGTGGATGATAAGAATTAGGGTTTTGGATTTTTTATATATTCTCACCAGAAGCTTTGCGAGGGTCATCCCTCGCACCATTTGCACCGAGAATCACAATTTGAGAAATTTTCTGGAAAGTAGAAGAAGGAGAAAAGAACCCGCACAAGTAGAGTGAGATCAGCCCAAAAATACCTCTTGCATGATCATCATTACAGCTTTTATGAGTAATTTAAAGACCGCTACTAGCACGGTAAATTTCCAAAATGTCCGATCTGATTTTAGCAAGTTAGGTAACTAGATTTAGACCAGCAACGGACTTTTTTAGAAAATATTCTAAATATTCTCTTTGTTAGTTGATTTTAGGTTATAAAGTTTGGTATAGCATACATTAGTTATATTCATTAAACATCAGTGTTAAAAAGGCTTTTATGACGGTCGTGAAGAACTTGTTTCTTATCTTATTCTCTCTGTTAGTGATTCATTCTAAACTTCATGCCAAAAATTATTCAGAAGGTACATTTTTTGTTTTATCAAAGAATGGAAGTGAATACTCACTTGTATTGAAGAATCAAAAGATACCACTCAAAAAATCAGCTAAAACAGGTTTACTGGAAACATTAGATTCAGAAAAGTATCCAAAGAGCATTAGCTATCTAGCTCAATTAGCGTTCTTACTTTCAGATCAAAAAGTTGATTATGAATATTTAAGAGAAGTTTATTTTAAATTAGGCGAATTTTATCATGATCAAAGGAATCCAATTAAATTTGCCGAATTAACTAAAAATATTTGTTTTAATAAGCAAGATGATTTTTGTTTGAAGGAGCTTTTAACCTGGATAGATGTTGAGCTTAACTCCGATCAACAAAACAAGTATAAAGGCTCCATTTACCTACGAAGGGCCAATTTAGCTTCTAACTGGGTTAAACAAAGAGAGTATTTAGAAAAGGCAATTCAATATTCTCCGAATGATGCTGAAATTAAGTACCATTCCCAACTGTTCTCGATTGAAATTGCATTACAGGTTTTAGACTACTATAGAGATGAAATTGAAACGAATGGCCTAAATACTGCGATAGGATTTTCTTCAGCAAAAGATGGTAAATTCTCTTATAGAGATGCAATTATTGAAGCAATAGGAAACACTTATAACTTGGGAAGAGTTATTTCATCAAGTTATTTCGGAGACTCTTATTTGGTAAAGATTAGTGATAGATGGTTAAAGTCTATAAATGAAATTCGAAATAATCAGAATCTATTGGAAAAAATTCATGGTGAACTTCTTGAATTATCTAATTTTCAAGAGTCTGATCAATTGATAAGAAAGCACTTATCAGAAGAACACTTATACCTCTCATTCTATAAGAGTATTCTCAAATCAGGTTTGTATCAAGTAACTCGATCTAAGAAAGATGTAATCCTATTTCCTAATATCAGTCAGTTTAATATTAACAATGTCGATGAATTTACAAATCCTAAATTAAAGCAAGTTCTTATTGAACAAATCAATTTCCTGAATTTCTTTATGTTGTTCAGAGGACCAGCGATGATACAGGCCTTTGGTAAGACTAAGGTGGGAATCCGTCTAGTTTCTAAGTTACGGTTGCAACCAATGGTTTCTCGCATGTCAAAACTAAAATGGCCATTGAACACTCTTATGGTATGGCTAGCATTGGAAACAGCGGATGGGTGTTTAATTAGATACGCTTATGTCTTTTATACTGTAGGTGATCAAATTAGCGAAGATTCTTTAAATGAAATAAATAAAACGCTTAAAGCGCTGAATTAAAATTCAAAGCATTACAATCTAAGTCTAAGATACCCGAGAGCTAATACATTATTCAATGGTGAATATGGCCATGAATAATTCCCAAATTCAATCGATGGTTGAAAAGCAAAGAAAGGCCCACAAGCTAAAAAATAAGAGTATTTCATGTATTAACTTTGCTTTTAAGGAATCCTCTGGAAAATATAAATTACGACGGTCTTTAACAGCACAAGAAAAATTAGATTATCAAATAACAGAAAATAGACGTCAATTGTTCAACTCGTACATAACGGCCTTTTCAAGGCGAGGGTTAAAGGGGAGACTTGAAATTAAAGACTTTCGATCTTCATATGAAAGTCTACCCCAGTCAAAACGCGATAAAAGCCAACCAATATCTAACTCTTCATGATTAGAATAATAATCCAGGTAGTGCTTAACAAAATCTGGTTCGATATCGAATACAGCTTTTGCTGATAAAATATAAATTGTATCTTTGATAGGTCCGTTAGGTCCCGAACTCCACACATAGACTGGTGTTGTGATATCTGAAGATGAGAAGATATGTTCAGTTCGGTCTTGAATAACTTCGTCGTTAAGAAGTGCAAACCAATCAAGTGTGTTCACACGATTCATATCAAATTGAATAAGATCAATATCGTTAGACTGGTAAAAAATAGTTTTAAGAACTTTCTCTGGACATGGATGCTGACTAAAGTTCTTTTTTACGAAATTTTCTACGATAGTTAAGACACTAGGGTTTAGGGTATCTATAAATGATGCTTCAGGATTAACTTTGAATTTTGTAAGAATGTTTCCATAGGTTTTTGAAGTTATCGGATTTGCAGAGAGATAAAGCCCACCACCTACGATATTCCTATCTATAGATATTGTATGTGAAAGAATCTCGTCGTTAGAATATTGAGTGAGGCCTGTTCTTGAATAATGATAAAAATGGCCTAGGAAGAGGGGAAATTCTTTGATTGGCCTCTTATATTTTTGGAGCTCTATTGATTCAAAGCTATCCGAAGTTAACAAGCTTAGTTCTGCACGACAACTCTCACTGTAGAGTTTGTCCTCTTGAATCTTATCAATAAGAAATGTCCTTGCAAACGCAAAGTTAGGTAAGGCAAGGACAAGACATAATAATAGTTGTTTCTTCATTTTATCCACGATTCTATCGTTTGAACTCTAGTTTACATGGCCTTGAAGTTTCAGAGCAAGTTATTGAAAAAGTTACATCTTTTGCATTTTAAGTTCGGTCTATTGGAAGTATGGTATTTAGCTACTTTGATCCTGCTTACCAATATTTGATTGATAAATTTGAAATTTGTAGTAATGATCTATAAACGTGCCCACAAAGAAGTAGTTTATGAATAATCCATTAAAATTTTCAATAGTATCTATTTTCATTTTATATTCTTTCCTCGCACAGGCCGTAAGGCAAGAAGACTTATCTATAGCTTGGGGATTACAAATTTTTCCTTTTTTTCAACAAGGACAAGAAATAACTTTTTTGAATAAAAATAATCTAAAAATTCAGGCCAAGTATTTTAAGCGCGATGGAGCGAAGGGAAGTATAGTGATACTCCCTGGTAGAACTGTCTCTGCTTTACAGTATAGCGAAACAATTTATGATTTTTATGAGCGTGGGTATTCTGTTCTAATCATGGATCACCAAGGGCAAGGGGATTCAGATAGATATTATAACGATACTCGAGGCCACGTGATTCAATTTATGGATTATGTTGAAGATCTTGAAACACTGATTGAATCACATCTTCCAGAGGATTTACAAAAGCCTTTGTTTTTAGTTGGCCATTCTATGGGAGGAGCCGTTGCGGCGATTTATCATTCAAAACATCCTAGGGTGTTTAATAAAGTTGCTTTAGTCGCTCCCATGATTCGTGTTCGTTATACTGGTGTCACATTTGTGGATCAAGGACTTATACCAGCTGTCATAAATAGCATGAATCGGACATCAATGCGTAATAATCCCATCCGGTTTTATATTGAGACGAAGCCTGTTTTTTCGAAATCCAACATAAAGACAAATAGTCCCGAAAGATATAGTCAGCTTATGGTTAAAATTCCAAGTTTATTCCCTCACATTATAGTAAAAGCACCGACTTGGCACTGGCTTAAAGAGGCCAGCAGTGTGGTCAGAATCCTTAAAGACTATCCTCAAACTCTGCCAACAAGATCATTTCTTTTGGTTCAAGCTGGGAATGACAAAGTTGTTTCAAATAAGGCGCAAAAAGTTTTTTGCCATAGCGATAAGGTGAATTGTGAAATTGAAAACCTACAAAATACCAAGCATGAACTTTTTTTTGAAAAGGATGAACATAGAGAAAGGCTATTTGATTTAATTGAAAATTACTTTAAATTAGATTGATGATTGAATTGATATTTATTTAAAAGGTCCTTTTGAAACTTGTTAGGTTGGATGAAACTCTTCATAATATAGGTCTCGTCCAGAAGCTATTCGAGAATACTCCAACTTATTTCTTAAATGTTTCTGGCGAGATTGCTGGCCAGGGTGAGGGTGAAGAGGCCTTTAAGGCCCTACCTTCGAATTTCCCTAGAGAGGATAAGCACGTCCTTGGTATATCTTTTGAAGAGAAGTTCATTGGAGTTATTGATTGTCTCATTGGATACCCCTCAAAAGAAAAGGCCCATATAGGATTATTACTCATAGGTGAGAGTGGTCAGTCCCAAGGATTTGGTAAGCTTGCTTATCTTCAACTTGAAGAATACTTAAAACGATTCCGGTCTATCTCAACAATACGCTTGTCAGTTGTAGAATCAAATAATGAAGTCTTGGCATTCTGGGAGAAAATGGGTTTTCAAAGGACTGGTGAGGTTAGGCCTTATAGTAATATGCAAATCCAATCTAATTCGTTCATTATGGAGAAAAAAATAGTTCGCGTTTAATATTAGGAATAGATTCAGTTCTTGTGGGCCACTAAGAAACGCTCATCCTTGAGTGGATAGGGATTGCTTGTGGAAGAGGCCCATTTATTGCGTAAGATAAATCAGAATTGAATAAGTAAGGACACCAATTATAAAAATGTGGATGTTGCTTAATTTGAAGTTCATTTTCCCTCTTTGGATTACAGCTTGTTTTTTTGTCGGAAAGTTTTAAAAATTGTTGCAAACAGTGTTGTTATAAAACCGATCGCTCCCACTATCAAAAATAAGCAGCTTGCAAAGAACAAAATATCTTGAGCTGTGCCTTTACAAAAGAATGAGACTTCTACATTATCAACTTCTTCCATAGAAGGTTGCTCATACGTTTCTATTTGGACAACCAGTTCGCCAGCTTTTTTGATGTCAAAATATAATTTCCCCAAATGCTCTTCTGAAATAGGAATTTCCTCATCCCCTGAGTTAGAACGTAAGATGGACTTTGCTTTTACTATTTTTAGATGTTCAGTAGCTGCAAAATCTTGAGAGTTCTTACTCCATCCATTTAGGCCGAGTTCACATTGGGTCGAAAAGTAGATTCGCTTGTAGAAAATTTAATGGGACCATTTTGTCGAATTACGCTCGTTACATTCTCAATGTCCAAAAAGTAGATCTTGGAGTGTGAATGAAAAAGCAGACAATAAGCAAAGCAACAAAAATAAAAGTGGAGTTTTAAATTTCTTTATCAGAATATTTTAACTTACTTGAAAATTGTTGGGCAATGATTCATCATTACCTATTCTCTCAAATCGTGCTTTATTTAATTTTATAATCGGTTAGAATTATTTTATGAATACAAATGAATTAATTAAAAGTTTAACTAAGCTAAGCTCTGATCCAAATTTCAACAATTACAGGCAATCATCAATTGAATTGATTCTAAAGAATGCATCGCGCAGCTCTAATTTAAAAGAGTTGATTGGTCAGGTGTATGAATTCTCAGATTATTTTGCAGATCAGACAAATCTATTTAAGGATCTTATTTATCATGACATTTGTGGATTAGGCCCAATCAGTTTGTTTTTGACCTTTGATGATTGGTATATGATCACACAAAATGGAACCCAAAATCTTCGGATTGATTTTCAAAACACATCACCGATTGAACTGTCGATTGGATTATTTAAGAATCGTCCACCTAATGGCATTTATCAGCTAGTGAGTAGACAGGTGAAAAGACTTGATGAGCAATTTCCTATATTTTCATCATTAGTTGAAAATCTTCACTATCAAGTGGTTATACCTCCGGCCAGTTCAAATGTTTGGATTAGAGTAATTCAAATGAATGAGTTTAAAAAAGATTGGCCTGATTATATTCCGTAATTAAAGACAAAGGATACTAATGATTGATCAAAAGTTGTTATTGTTAGAAATAAGAGACGTTTATCTCGCAAGCCAGAAGATGGCGATAATATATTTCTCCATTATAATTCTAGGTTCTCTATTCATTTTTCTCAAAAATTTTCCTCCCATCTTTAAAATAGGTTGGGGAATCATATTGGTATCGATTGTATTAGTGTATTTTTATAATGCTAAGAATTCATATGATCAAATTATCTCTCTCGTAACAAATGATTATAAAAGTGTCTCTGTAAAGCTGAACACTATGATACATAGAGCTGGAAAATTTAATACCATTGAACAAGAAGTGTTTATTTATTTTATTAGAGCGAGTGAATTAAACGAACAATCTCAGCCCGATCTACATCTTGGTGTTAAATCGAGTAATTTAGAGTCAAAAGATGTTTTGGATTGCGTTTTATTTTATAAAGATGGCGGGCCACGCTTGATCTATTGCCCATCCCAGAAGGGGTACATGCTTTTGTAGAAGTGGAAGAATATGTATAGAAACGTATTAGAAAATGGCACTATATTTTTAAAACATTTTTTACCTTCTGGGTTACTGGTTAGAGATACTGAGACTTCGAAGTCTACAATTCGACAGATTAATCTGATTTCACTTATTTTGATTTTCGTTTTATATTTTTCACTGATTCTTACCTATGCCATCTGTTTAAAAAGATTTGATCATTTACATAGAAGTTTTAATTTTCATCCATGGACCCCAGCAATAATCATAATAGGGGGCATTTGCACCATTCTGTATTACCAATTTAATATTAAAAGAGCTGTTTATATTCTTCTCCCATTTATTCTTATTGGAGGAGGATTTTTTTTAGGTATAGTTAGTTTTGCTTTTGAGTTGATTACTCCTCATGTGATGTTTTATGCAAACCTGTCGATGATTGCGACAGTTTTGACCATTCATCTATTAAATTTAATGAATGTTCTAGACCGCTATCCAAAGCTGGCCAGTATTCTGATTTTTATTGGAAGCTGTCTGATGGATCTTACGCTCTACTATGTTACGTATGAGCTTTTCATGTCTGTGACCTTCGTTCAAATTCCTCAATTTTTTGTTGACCCTTTAGGATATGAACTTAAAACATACGCACTTTGTTTAATCATTATTTTTCTTATGTCAGTATTTGCTTTATTCCATTTTGACCAAATAAAGAAATTAGGGTCTCAGCAAATGACTTTTACAGATAAATTGCATATTGCTGCCAATACTGTCTTTATTATTTTTTTTCTTTACCTTGCCTTTTTGACACTGATTACATTGAGTAGGAAAAGATAGATCATGTTCATGCCCCTAAATCGATGGGCTCTAGCGTTTTCTTTTTTGGCAGATCTATTTATTTCAATCTTGTAGGAGAGTAAGTCATTTGATTAAGTCTTTTGCGCCTCTTGAAAAATTGAAATGAAAAGACTAATTAAATTGCAAAGCGACTCAGTTTGGGCCGAATCTATATAAATTTTTATTTCTAAATTTAAACTGGGAACTCTTAAGAAAAAAAAATCCCTCGTATCATAATACCGTTCACCAGGGGTGGGATTTATTCCAATATTGGGATCAATGTAATTCTTTAGCGTATTACTGTTTAAAATTTGGTAAATTTCATTCAGTAAGTTTTCTGAGGGCGAAAATGTTTTTGCGGTTAAAGATCCACGAGACTTATAAGTGATGGCATCATTTTTAAATTCTATTGATTCAAAGGAATCAACATCATTACCAATTGAACAGAATAAATTAATCATCTTCATAGGTATTATTTTACACTTTATCAATTTGATTTGGATAAAGAATTTTTTTTATTTGAGAAACATGATTAGAATTGTCGGGTAGTTAGTGTTTGTGATGAAAATAAAATTCAAATAATGAAATTATTTTTTTTATGTTATCATGATCTTATTAATTCATAGTCTGGAGAATATTTATGAAGAACTTAATGATTGGCCTTATGTTCTTGTTTACTTTATTTGCCTTTGCTAACGAGATTGATCCAACTAACTTAGCTCAGTTTAATATCCTTGGCGTAAATTTGACCCATGAAAAATTGAATGATGCGGTTAAGAAATTTAAGGGAGCAAAAATAATTAAACCTAAAATAAAATATGAACAGGATTATGAATACGATTCCTTCTGTTTGACTGGTGATGATGGTACAAAAATCACATTTAGATCTAATTATGCATTTTCTGGTGATGAAGTTGCTGAATATACTCTTGAGGCCAAAGGTAATAAATCAAGTGACTGTTCAAAAAATGAACAACTTAGTTCAAAAATTAAAATTCCAATAGGTCTTTCTTTGGGTCTAACTAAAGTCGAAGTGGAGAAAATTCTAGGTAAATTAAAACCATTAACACAAATGTTTTTAATTGGAGCTTTAAATCAAAATCTTTACCCTTATAATTTTTCTGCTAATGAAAAAAAGAAATCTCCTAATTTAGCTTATGATTTAGATGTATTGATTGGGTTCAATGCGGAAGGGAAAGTTGACACGATTCATGTCAGTTTTGCTCAGGAGGCACTGTAAAATGACTCAGCAATTATTATTAAAACCGTCACCCCTTTTATATCTTGTGCCTCTGTTTGCTTATCCATATTTGGCATTGAAAAGTATGGTAGTTAAAGCTACATTTTTGGTAAATATTTTAATTTTTGGTCTCTTTACTCTCATTTATCTGATGATTGTCTGGTGGAATTTCGTTACTATCAATATTACTGACGATTCTCTTGAATTCTTCCGAGGATTTTTCATTAAAAAATTTGTTAAAAAAGTCCAAATCAATGACATAAAGGATTTGGTTTTTATAACTACGAGAGGTGGCGCTGCTGGTTCAGATATTACAGTTATGATGTTGTCCTTATCTATCAAAGAGTCTTCATTTTTTATCCATTCTTTTCAGCATGGACAAGTGATAAGAATTGATGGGAAATCTCAAGGCTCAGAAGATCTTTTAAAGGTCTTAGAGGGCTTTTTGAAGACAAGAACTTTAGCTGAAAATATGGCGTGGGTTTATCAAGACACAAAATGGTATCAGGTTTTCAAAAACGATGCAAAGTATACTTATACTATTAAAGATCTTGATGGTAAGAGCTGGGAAGATGTTGAAATAAAATCATTAAAAGGCAATCAGATTGATATATACCAAAATGGCAATTTAGTATTAGGTAATGTAGACATGACACTAACTTTACAAGCGTTAGTTAATAGCAATCAATCACTAATGGTGAAATAATGAGCAGTGATTGTAAGCTATTTATAGATGACGTTCCAAAAAAACTTGCTAAATACCTTCGTTGGGCAAAGTTGAATGAAAATATTGGGAATCAGTTGTTTTTTATTCGAAATAAAAATAGCATTATCCCTTTTGATTTTTCATCTCAAAGACCAGTGTCATTTATGTTCGCTCCAGTCTCTTTAGAGGTTTTGGAGAGGTTGGCCATCGAAGATATTCAGTCTCAAGATTCAATTCAAGAAGTGGATATCCTCTCTTTTAATCAGAAAACATATCTCGTTCGGCGGATGGAGTTTTTAACATCTGATTTTGGCGTCACTCAACAACTTGTAATGTTACATAGGGAGCATAAAGAGTTGTCTCGTTATCTTTCTGATTCAATGGATTGGGCCCATGTTCATGATTTTGGCAGTGTGGATACTATAGAGAGTAAAATTCGACAAATTGAGAAAGAAATAAAAAATCTCGAGGATTCGAACTCCCAAGTTTATTCAAATGTATTTCTGATGCAAGAGCTGCAGCTTCCAAATATCGATGTGAGTATTTTTGGGACGGTCACTCCTTGGATTAGAAATGCGATTGATTATACAGTGAAAAACTATGGAACCTATGATAAATTGAAAGGTAGCCCTTTCTTACGACACTTTGATGGGTTAAATATTTCTGAAGAGTTGTTATTCTCAATATTTGCAACGATTTTTTACTCAAGATCAAATGTAACAAATTGCGATCCGTTTTTAGGAACGGCCCCCATGGGGAAGTTATGTTTTGATGTCTGTTCATCATTGTTTGAAGGAAATAATCATGAAATTAAGTATATGTCATTACCTGTTGAGTTTGAAAGTGCTACCGATAAGTTAGATAAATATTCATTTATTAGAGTTCTTATCGCTCTTATTATTTTTTTCATTTTTGGCATCTCTTTAGTTTATTTAAATTCTATGAACTTGTTCTAATTGATAGGAGCATAAAGATCGAAATACGGTGGACGAAAGATGTTAAGTCGTCAAAGTATTGGAGCAACTAGGACTTTATTGACTGATGCAAATTATAAGGGATAATTAAGCTATGAACCAATATTTTGAACTCCAGCAATTGTATAATCATTTGTCTCGTTGGTGTGAAATTTTATCCCAACATAATTATCCAAATTTTGCCGAAAGATTTCGGCACTCATTTCAACGTATTCATGAAAGTTTTAGTGGAGATAATAACCAACGGTATATGGCCCTTTTGGATTTTCAAGATTCATTCAAAGGTGGGATGGGTTCGGTTAATGATATTTCAATCGCTGATGATTTATTTTGGAAAGCAGTTGAAGAGGAGCGGGATCTTCTCGTTCGTAAATATTATGATATCGTTGTTCTTCAAAAATAGTTAAGCAAGGATGTTTTGGAATGGATGCTTTTATTATATTAAGTATAAGTGCTTTTTCATTGGGTTTGAATTTTCTAATTTCAAATTTTTTTGTCAAAAGAGATTTCATTCAGGTTACTTTTCAAGATAAGTATATCGTTGCAACATTGATGAATGTTTTACTCGTTCCACTACATTTAATTCTCATCCATAAGTTAAATATTAATCTAACGATTCTCGTATTTTTATTATTAATGGTTTTGCCATTTATTGTGTCCTTGTACTTAATGTTTAAGAGGGTGGATTCCCTTAGGAATGCTAGGCATTTGGAGGAGTTAAAAATATTTAGAAACTCTCTAACTCTTTTTGAGGCATACGCAAATATTGCTTCTGGTATCTTGCCATGGTTCTTAGTAAATAAATATATCGCTAATAAATATGCATCTCAGAAACACTTAGTAGAGGAAGATTCATGGGGCGAATGCCCGAGTTGTTTTAATAAAACTTGGTCTAGTGAACGAGTTATTCTCACAAACGAGCTTCCAAATCTAATTTATGATAATGAGAACGAAAATTGGAAAATAACCTGTAAAAAATGTGGTTATTCTCGAGTTGAGACAATTAATGATTCTTTCCTCAATAAACCCCTTATTGATCCCGATTAAATTGAATTCAGATTCTGTAGAGGAACAATGTCGCCTTGTTTTGCAGCTTTTTCCTCTTCCTGGTTAAATGAAGGGGTAGGTATTGCACCACGAGATATCATGTACTCGTAGATCTGTTTTCGAAGCTCTTTGTCTAGATGAGATCCACTGGAGACCATGTGTCGTAGTGGGGAATGTTTGCTTTTTCCTGTGAGATTTATTTGGGCCCCATGACTTAGCAAAACTTCTATTAAATCTAGTCGTAATTTACTTGTAGCGGATATCAGAGGTAGAATTCCATCGCTAGTGCTGTTTGGGTCAGCTCCTGCATTTAAAAAGTGTTGGCAAAGTATCGTTGATCCATATTGACACGAGTTTATGAGATTTTTTGTTGCAGTCGTTTTGTCTAAAGTTGCGCTATACTTAGCTTCTAAAAAGTATTTTTCGTAGAGTTTAGGCATTATTTGGCAGAGCAAATAGTGAGTGTAAGAGTTTGTTGGTGATCCATTGTTGAGTAAGATTTCAAAACATTCTTGTTGTCTCCCGAAAATTGCACCATGTAGGGCTTCAACACCTTCTTGGGACCAATCAATTTTAGCATCCACCGCTAATTTAATTTTTTGAACAAGGCCATGGTACGCATCAAAGCCAAGTTGGGTTGTTTTAATTGAGTCATCCCACGCATAGGAAATGGTAAAATTTTTTGGATTCATGGCCCTCCTCTCAGATGGTTCTTGAGAAATGAATTATATTATTATCTTATTTAGATGCTGATTGATCAACTGCTTTGTATCTCATTTTAAAATATCATTTTGGAATGAAAATAATCTAAAATTATATTTGTTGTTTTTTTATATTCTCCTGTAAGATTTAATTTAGTTATTTAATTTTTTAGGTCATCAATCATTGAGTATATGAGAGGAATTTATGAATTATGTAGTTGCAAAAAAGATACAGCTTTTTATCAGTTTGATCTTTTTTGTTTCAAGCTTGCTGGCAATAATTTTATTAAACGGAAAATTTTTAACTATTTACAGTTTTATAGATCCGAACAGTATAAAGATGTTTCTTTTCTCATTTTTGTTGCTGATTTTTAATCGTAAGGAATATTGGCCTTCAAATTTTTTAATCGTAGGCATTTTATCTTCCTTGTATTTTATTTCTTCATTGTCTGGTTCTAATTATCCAGATACTTCTATGTTGAAAATGGGTCAATCTATTGCTTGTCTACCATTATTGTACGGGTCCTTTATTTCTACCTTGGGAAGTTTTTACATCTTCATGAAAAATTGAATTTAATAATTGCGCTTTGAAATGGAAATATCAGTGCAATATCGCTTAAGTTTTTTTTGGAAAACTTTTGACTTTAGGACGGATGGTGTTAGCATTTTAAAAGAGAAATTTACTCTGGGGTTTATGATGAATAAAAAAGCTACTTTAACTTACCTGATATTTAATATTCTTCTTCCTGGGGCTGGACTTGCCTGGTTCTTTAATATCAAAATAGCTATTCAGTATGTGGTTTCATTGTTTTTATTAGCGCTTTTTTTGATCATGTTATATGCCTATAGCATTATTTCATTCCAGGCCTTTAATTATCTAGCAATTGGGATTGGGATAATTATGTTGTTTCTTAGCTTGATATATTTCTTTAAGAACTCAGCTGCATTAAGCACCCTGCCTCGATCGAAAAAAATAAAATCTTGTGTAGGATTATTTATTTTAGTGTCAGTCTTTCAATTTTTTGGTTTGAATTTGACTCGAAAATTTTTTGTTTGGACTGTATTAAGCTCAAACAGTCAAATCGAATCTGTGCTTCCAAAAGGATCATGCGGAATTATAAAAAGGCCGGATACTAATTTAAAATTGAATGATCCTGTGGCGTATTTTAATCCAAAATCCGACGAAGAAACGATTTTTATAGGGCTGATTAAAGCTATTCCTGGGGACACTTATTCATCAAGATTTGATCCTAATAACTCTATTAAAATTTCTAATGATGAATATTTCATCGAGGTCGAAACTACTGGAGCTGGGTTAGATTCAAATGCTTTGGGCCCGATCCCAAAATTAAAGATTATTGGAAAAATTTCGGACACCTCACCGTCAGGAGCAAATTGGGTGCCTTTTCTTTTTTTTAATCCAGTTTCGTGTATTTAGTATTTAGGACGCAGAGAAGATCAAATAAAGGAGATGGAGATGGAAATAAAAAATCCTAAGTTAAATTTTACTTTAGCAATGTTAGTTGGCTGCATTATATCTTTCTTAGGGGTTATTAGTCCTTTTGCGAGAACTGATGTTGGATTTAGTGTATTAGGATATATTTGTATTGTTGGAGTTAATTTTTTCTTCTGGGGAATGGTTTATCGTATTTCAAAACATTGCGAGTTCTATTTACAAGGGCGGACAGGCGCAGGTTTTTTTAGAATTCTAATTGTTGCATCCTTTGTAGTCTCTTTTATATTTTTATTGTCCTTTGGCACATCAAAATATTAAAAATTCATAGAGGGCCCTAATAAAAGGCCCTCTTCTTTTATTAAAAGTAAAATCTAGTTTTCAGAGTAAGTACAGCTTTTGTTTTTTGGAAATTCAGCAGAAGTCCAAAATCTAGCGTAATAAGTTACAGTAACCTTACCTGATGTTCTAAAGTCGACTAGATTATCTTGTTTCCATTCACGACAATTTCTCACAAAAATAACGCCATCACATTTACGATAAGAGGCCGATAATATGCCATTTTCAAAATTAGTTAAAGAATAGATTGTGTAGACATCATCTTCTATCCCTGAGTCAAAATAGTATTTACCCTTGTTAATACCTTCAAATAAAATGCCTCGTGATTTAGTCCCATCGGCAAAATCTGGGCCAATGTAAAGGCGATATTTGTTATCATAGCTATAATCTTTTATGACAATGTCCTTAGGACAAAGCACATCCTGGTCTTTATCAAGAAGATAGTCTCCATAGTACCCTGTCATATCCGCTGCAAGAG
This sequence comes from Bacteriovoracaceae bacterium, assembly GCA_050247975.1. Lineage (GTDB taxonomy): Bacteria > Bdellovibrionota > Bacteriovoracia > Bacteriovoracales > Bacteriovoracaceae > Peredibacter. The sequence continues at coordinate 14,683 of JBFWTE010000001.1, read as the reverse complement.
CGGAAAAAGATAAAGCTGTTCCGAAGAATAATGCTATGAATTTCACCAAGCGACTCCTTTGTCATTTACTGCTTATCTATCGCAATATTTTTTGATTTCGGGATCGTGTTATACAATTGTTTATGCTTAAGCAAGAAAAGATTGTTTGTGCAATGAGTCTAGTATGTTTGATCAGGATAAGGTGCTGAAGAACAGCACCTTATCTAAGTGCTCATCAGAGATGAAAAATGTCAATGGAAATAAGTTTTTTGGGTCTGCTGGATTCATATCGTAGACCCATTCACTCATGCCCAATAGCTTTACTTCTTTAGATTTAATTTTTTCACTTACATCTTGAATCTAAGCAAAGTTTCTTCATTTGCTCAATCATGTATGCAAAATAAATCTAGTGAAGAATTCACACATCTAATAAAGAACATTGATCAGATTGTTAAAATGCCAATGTCAAAAAAAATTGAATTATATGTATTCCCCAAGACAGGTTGTGTGGCGAAAAGAGTTACAATACATCCATTTGAGGTTAACAATTATACCCCAAAGGACGATGAAGAGTATCTTTTAACATTAGAGCAAATTATTTCTCAAGATCAAAAACCTGTTCAAATAGATGTCTGTTTAAATGAAAACCTAGACTTTAAAAAATGTAATGGGCATGTAACAGTTCTTCCTGGTTACAGGGAAAAATGTTGTGGTAATGTTTGTCAAAAGCAATATCAATTAACTGATTCAATGAGAAATGTCTGGTCAAACTCTGAGGAGGATGGATGGATTTCTCAGGAAGAGCTTTTAAAAAAAACTAAGGCCTTCAAAAATTCAAAACAAAGAAGCCTCACCTGGTTGTCGAGTCAATCTAAGAATGGCAATTTAAACTTTACTTATTCTATACCTCAGTCGAAGGGGGATGCGGCCACTATACCTGGAATAAAAGAAGATTCGCCTGAATTTAAGGCCCGTCTTCGAAATGGTATGAATTATGGAACTCATCAATTTGATTCAAAAACAAAAGAGATGACTGTTCTCATAAAAAATGAAGATGGTTCATATAAAGAGTTTAAATATCAAAATTAATCAAAATGTTTTAACAATTTGTTCTTCTGAGAGACCACAGTTTATTCTGGCATAATTGGCATTCATAGCGATCTGAATTAAATCTTGATCGACAATCTTGTTTTGGCAAGAAATGGGATCGGTATCACGCTCAGTTTGAGGGGGCCTATTGGTTCCTATATTTTTTCCACATGAAGTAAAGGTCAAGATGAGTAGTATAAGTTTAAGCATCTTAATGATCTCCGACGTAGAGGTTGAAGATTCTGGTTTTGGGTTGGATGATGGTCTTTAGCTCTAGTTCCAATACAATCATCAGAGTTCGGTTGAGTTGACAGAAATCGAGTAGAGTAGAATTATTATGATAAATAATTTTAAGCTTATCCTCTAGTTCTTTTATTTGAATAAATGAAAGAAGATCTAGTCTTTCTTCTCCAAGATAATAGACAGTTTTAATCTTTGCTGACCTTAATTGAGGCCTAGGAATAAATTTACTTAAATCATTCTGTGAAATATTCCAAAAAATCTTACTTTCAACATTAGGGATATTCCATTTTTCATTACTCAGGAGGATGACCTTCTCGGAGTTGTTTTTAATTCGATTCGCCAGTTTTTCTATTTGCTCGACGTGATCTACAGGGTTTTCATCTACTAGGGTGATAACCATTTGTGTATCTTGATCAATTTTTGATAATGTATTTTTCATATTACCAATCGCTTTAATTTCTTCGCATTGAATAAGAACATCTTTTTCCTCTTGCGAATCTTTAAGGAGAGTAATCTTAGATTGCATCTTGTTTTTTATGCATCCACCATTAACTAAAATACATATTAATAATATGAAGAGTCTCATATTCCCACCTTCGCTGCTTCAGAATCGAAAAGGAGCGCTAAAATAACCGCTCTTGCTCTAAGATAGATAAGAAGATCATGCTTTCCTTGCACAGTCAGTTTGTTTCTATTGGCCAATTCAATCAATTGATTTTTTTGAGCGAGCTGATCTAGATGGGAAAGCTCTTTTTCTAATTCGCTTTCTTCCAGGGCCTGGTACCTTCTTTCAAGATCCTCAAAAGAGGGCGCAGGTGCTGTTGGCGGGATTTTAAATGGTAGAATTTTTTTAGATTCCGGACGACTTGCCTCTAAATTTTTTATCATTGTGATCTCTTTTATCGTCTCTTCTTGAGGAGCTCGATCTTTGTTTATGATCCAAATTAATGGGATTATGAGAATTAGACCTAGAGCAATGAATTTTTTCATTTTAATTCTCCAGTTTTATAGTTGCGATACCAGCATCTGCACTACTACTAAAGTTGATTAGAGGAGTTTTATCTATCATTTGAACATTAGAGCTGATTTCAAAACTAGGGATTTTTATCAATGTTTTCATTATTCCCATCAGTTTATTTTCTGCCTGAACTTCAGTATTTTTTGGGTACTCTTCTTCAATTAGTTTTCCAAGACGAAATCCAATCCTTGCTGCTTTAATCTGACTTAATTCTTTTCGTGCCAATACATCCTTGAAAATTGGGAGAATTTTATTGTTATACATTTCTAAAAGATTCCGAGACTGGTCTTCTTTGAGATAAACATATGAAGGGGATTTTGTCTCAAGTGCAACTTTCCCCTCTAAAAGATCACAGGCAAGATCAAGTCCTTTTATCTTCAAATTGATAAATCCATTTGAATCCTTAATGCTTTCAATTATTGTATCAGGTAAGGATAAACTTTTTGAAATTTCGGTGTAAGAGTCAGCTCTTGTTTTTATAGTGTAGACGTTCTTAATATCTAATGCTGTAACAGTTGTTGCTTGATTTCTTGTAAAGAAAGGAAGTGCGTCTTCAATTTCTTCATCGGTTGCAATATTTAGTTCTTGTTCAATTCTTCCTTGAGACCCTGTTTCTAAGATGAAAAGGGCCGGCCCAATTGCCTCTCTAAAGCGAGCTACCTTTTCAGGATATTTTGTTACCCATCTTAATGAACCATCTTCTGAATACATAATTTTCTTAAAGCGATCGCATTCCTCTAAAATTGAGTTGTTTGGCCTTAAACTAATTTTGAATTCAGTAACTTTGGGGGCCCTCCAAAAGGCTGTCTGCACCCATTGGGTTTGTGCAGACGCTTGGGCCGTGTTGATGAATGCGAATATGAGGATTGAATATTTTAGCTTTTTCATTTTTTCTCCTTAACTTAGCGGTATGAGCTGATCCATGGTTTATAGACTACTTTTTTTCTAGACCAACTTTCTGTCATCTCTACATTTTGAATATTAGTGTAATTAGCAGATGCAGAGGACTGACCGAAGATGGCATCCAGAACACTCAGTCCAATACTTGCAGAAGTGCAATAGATATTCATTTTACAAGCACTATTATTTGCTAAGGAATTTGCAAGAATTAATGCCCCACTTTGGAGTTGTTGCGGCGGAACTAAAGATCCTGGATTTGAAACTGCGGGGAGTCCCAAGGACGCGAGTCGGCCAAAAATATTATTTCTGATCTCTCTTTCATAATCGGCCTTTTGTTCTTCTGTAAGAGAGTTTGCGGAGTCTTGCTCATTCCAGCTAACTTTAAAATCATCTTTGAAAAATGTTTTTTCTTCAATACTAGTCCAATGTCTCGTACTAAAGAATCCACCACTCCTACCACTGCTCACAATCTTCTGATAAATCTTATACATATTGTATTTTGCAGTAACGTCTACTTCAAAAGTGGATGGAAATTCGTAAGATACAACCATCCCATATTTCATTTGGTTAATGCTATTGTCAGTAGTTATCTTAAACCATTCAGGGTGAAGAATAGGACATGTCCCAATTAAACTTAGTCTTACATTTCCGGCCATGCTTTGAGGGTATGATGAAAAAGAAATTTTACCTTCAGAATGATTGCCTGCAATATCATAGCCCATGATGGCACCAGTGGTAGGAAACGAGTTGATGCCAACAATATTTGTCGTTATTTGAGCATTTTGAGTAAGGATCCTTTTGAAATCAAAACCAGGATTTTGTTGTTGCAGTTGATTGATGTTTTTATCCCATTCACTTTCAAAACTTATACTCGCTCGAGCTCCCTCTAATTGGCCAAATGTTTTATACATTTCATTAAATTTAGTTCTAAGAGAGTCCAAGTCGCTTCTTAATTTTGACCAACGCTCATCTTTATCTTTTAGATCTTGTTGATAAGCTTCAACTAAGGCCTTCTTCCTCTGCATCTCTCTTGCTTCTTTCATTCTTTGTGTTAACAACGACAATCTTGTGCTGGTTAATTGAGCTCTTTCTGTTTTAAGTTGTTTTATTTGAGATAAATATTCATTACAATTCTCCTGACAAGAACTGAGTTTTTCATTTAAGGTTTCTATCTGTTGGTCTACGGTCGCTAATCGATCATCAATGGATTGGAGCTCAATCAGATTATTAGCAGCGACATATTGAGCATAATCCTGGCGAGCAGCACTTAATTTAACCTCAATAGCTTTAACCTCTTCTTCTGAGTCGAGCTCTTTAAGTTCTAAATCTTTCATTTTTCTACTCATCATTTCACTATAGCCTTGAAGATTGGCCAACTCTTGGCAGAAGCCAACATTCGCCGTAATGGTGTGAAGACCACTCACTTTGGAAATCGCGACATTCGGTGGCATAACCCAAATGACATTGACGTCACTATCATCTGCTACGAGATTTGAGTTTGTTGAATTGCTAATTTTACTGAGCAGAGTAATGTCTTTTGGATAAATTGTTGGTGTAGCGAAACTGGCCTCAGAAAGTAGTCCAATTGCCATTGCCTGAGAAAGAATTTTAAATTTCACATCATCCTCCTTTGGATAGTAATCCCTGAGCAATGTGTATGCCAACGATACTTATTTTAATTTCAGTAACTTAGAATCATATTGATTGAGGTGAGTTTTATTAATTAAAACCAGTGTTTTAAAAATTAAAACAAATATTTGTAATGTTTTCAAAGCTGATGACTTGAAGTACTTAAGGATGCAAAATTTTCAGCAATACCTTTTTGCTCGAGGAACTAGCAGAAGATGAAAGTTTTAATTGTTGATGATGAAAAATTATCTCGTTTAAATATTATCAATCAGCTTGATTCATCTTTTTCCATCATTGAAGCTTCTTCGTTCGAAGAGGGGTTAAGAAAAATTCAAAATCAGCAATTCGATATCTGTTATCTTGACCTCAAACTTGATCAATCTCAGGAATTAAAAGGTCTTAAGCTCATTCCAGAATGTGTTAAACGGGGTTTATATTCTGTTGTAATGACTTCTGTTGAAGATGAGGAAGTAACTGAAGAGGCCTATGAGTTGGGCTGTCAGGATGTCTATAATAAAGGGCATGAATCAGCTCATATCTCAGAAACTTTAGGACGTTATTTTATTTCCAAAGAAAGTTTTATTGAAGATCGATTATTTAGAGATCTGGTTCCGACACAAAATAGAATCTATAAGGACGATTTAAAAAAACTATTAAAAATTATTCCAACCGAAATACCTGTTATGCTCTTAGGTGAGTCTGGAACAGGGAAATCCCACTTAGCACGAACTATTCATGAATTATCCAGGAGAAAAGGTCATTTTATTGAACTGAATTGCGCGACTTTTAATGGAGATACACTTAAAAGTGAACTCTTTGGCCACACCAAGGGATCTTTTACTGGGGCCCATCAGGACAAGTCTGGTAAATTGGCCCAGGCCCATAATGGAACATTATTCTTGGATGAAATTGGATCAATGTCTCTTGAAATGCAGGAAGGATTACTTAAGGCAATCGAAGAGCGCTCATTTTATCCATTAGGCTCAAATAAAATTGTAAAATCTGATTTTAGAATTATTTGTGCAACTCTTGATGATCTTTCTATTCTTATTAAAAATGGTAAATTTAGATTTGATCTTTACCAAAGAATGAGTGGCTATGCCTTTCAACTGCCTGCTTTAAGAAATAGAAAGGAAGATATATTTTCTCTTCTCAAATCAAAACTCTCTACTTCGAGAAGAATAATATTCAAAGAAGATGCGAAGAGAGAAATATTAAACTATAGCTGGCCAGGAAATATTCGAGAACTATTTAAGTTTGCTGAAGTGATATCTTATTCCGAATCAGGAGTGATCCGCTCTGAGCAAGTTAGAGATTTTACTCATCATTCAAAACCCAACGAAACAGGTAAGCTTCTAGAAGATCATCATTATAGTTTAATTAGGCAATTTGGCCTAAAGCACTTTTTAGATTTAATTTCCCAGGAGGCGGTGGAGAGATCTTTGATAGAAAATCAAAATCAGGCCAGAAAGGCCATTGCTGAACTTCAAATTTCGTCGGCAACTTTTTATAAACTTCAAGCTAATGATCGTTCACCTCATTTATTGATCCCAAAACAGGAGCAGTGTTATGAGCTCCAATAACCATTTTAGAAATTATAAACATGATATCCCAGGTAAATTTAAAGATATAACTCTTGCAGTTTCAAGTATGAGTGCAGAAGGATTTGATAACAAAGAGTATGATGAAGTATTAATGGCCATTCATGAAGTCCTACTTAAAATGCTTAGTACCTCACAGAAAACAATTAAAGAATGCACTAAGGCCAAGGTTAGTTTGCAGTTGGTCAGCAAGTTACCTTTATCTACCACCCCAATTGAAGTTTTTGGAATAAAGATTAATTATCAAAATAGTAATAATGAAATCATATATTTTCTTGAAGATTCATCAGAGATCGAGGTTTTGAAGTCCAGAATATCATTATTAAGAGCAATACTTCCCATTCAATCTATCATAGACGAAAAGGGGAGAGAGCTTGAGTAACATTTATTTTTTACTGGCCTTTTATTTTGTAACTTCTTTTGGTAGTTTACTGGCCTTGATTTCTACTTTTCTTGCGGCAGAATCAATATTTGGATCTTTATCTCATCTTGCGATAGCTCTTTCTCTTAGAACCATTGTGAGTTTATGTTCTTCGTTTTTTGCCCCCAAAATATTTTCACATTTTGGCATAAAAAAAACATTGGTTATTGCTGAGATCTTCGGCATTTTTTCATTGGGAATACTGTATTTAGGGACAACGAAAGTAAATTTTCTTATGGCCGTGATCGGTCTATCAGCTCTGGCGCTTCCTGCAAATCTAGCATCACAAGGAGTTATCTCGTTAGTAAAATTAAATTGTACTGATGGAACTAGATTTTCAACATTATCCGCTTTTATCAGCAAATGGTTAGGAATGGCGGATATCGTTGGAGGTCTGCTTTCGCCAATTCTTTTTTTATCAGTTAAGTTGGACGGGATTTATTTAATAGACCTTTTGAGTTATCTCATAGGTTTATCTTTGCTTATTTTCTTCAAATCTTCGAATGAAGCCTCAATTGGTAGCGATAAAAAAATAATCTCCCTTTTTCAATTTCTTAAGAAAGATAATTTTTCTCATATCCAATTTCTTTTTGGAACGCTGGCCCTAATTGGAATGGTACCGATTCTTTCGGGTTCTGGAAATTTTCAAGCTCATTTTGGGACAGGTTTAATTTCAAAATCCCAGCTTCATGTTCTTTGGGCCACCGAAGGGGTGGGGTTTTTAATCTCTGGGTTCATCTATAATAATAGAAATTTAAGGTTAAAATTATTTCCGTTATTTTTGATCAGCATCATACCACTTTCCATTGCCGTATTATTAAAGAATTATTACCTCTTAATATTTGCCTGTATTTGGATAACTATTTCTTATGATGTATTATTTAAAGCTAGACGTGATGAATTCCTTTTAAGGTCCAAAAACATAGCAAAAGATGTTATTGAGACTACCGCCTCTTTTTCGATTATTAAGTCGTTATTTTGTAGCGTTTCCCCTCTGTTGATTGTTTTTTTATTGAATTCAACCTCAATTATAGGGATGTTATTCATTCTTTTCATTATTCAGTTGATTATTGTCATTCTTCATTTTAGTAGAAAGGACACTCTTAGGTTCATGCAACCAAAGAGTGACTGGTTCTCATGATAACAAGGAGATCAGCATGTACAGATCTAAAAGAAAGACTGGCGGCTCTGACTACAGAGAGTAGCTTATCTACTTATCCATTTTCTGCAGTGGTTTCGGGTCTTGCCGGGGCCACTTCTGAAAATGGTTCACTCAATTCACTGTATTACTCTCATTTTTTTAAAAATATTAAAGTAATGGATTTAGAGAGACCTCATCTTTTTCCTCAGCGTGTACCGCGCTTGGGTCTTTTCGATGAAATTAATGAAGTTTCTCCAGAACTCGGACTAAGAATTACAAATATTCGTTCTTGCTTACAAGATTTTTTTGATAATTATTTATCTCAAGGTCCTGATCTAAATAGTGAATGGACTGAATTAAATTTTTTAAAACTCGCCTTAAGATATGGTGTTCAAATTAACTATCAAATTGAATTTAATCAATATCCAAAACTTCATCATCTGACCTTGGCCGATTTTATGATTAATGCTAATGTTTCGCTTGATGAAAAATTAGATTTATCACCTCTATTAAATATTTTAGAACTTAACTCTGAAAAGTCTCGTCTTAATATAATGAACCGAATCATTGTCGCAACCTCGAGATATGGCCAGGATTTTTTCAATCAGAACTCAGACCTTTTTGTACAAATAACTCAAGAACTTGATAAACAGCTGGCCTCCTTTCCCATAGAGAGTAATTTAGACAAGGTCTCATTGGCCTCAATGTATCGTGGCTTGCCTATGTCTCCGTACTTTGAGAAAGAAAAAACTCTTCTATACTTGAAAAAATCAGAACAAATTCTTCATTCTATTGAAGCAGCTTCAGAGCTTGAGCTCATAGCTAAAAAAGAATGCTTAGGAACACTATATCTCACATTTTCTAAATATTTTCTCTATCAAGAGAATTCAGAAATTTTATATCGTCAATGTCTAGAGAACATTATCGCTTTGGATCCCTTTGATCCTTCTGCTTATGGAGAACTAGCTCTACGGGAATTTAAATTAAAAAACTATTCAGCGGCCATAGAACTTCTGCGAAAATGTTTGGATCTTGGGCCTCCATTCTTGGGAATGTACCAATACTATCTAGGTATTTGTTTAGAGGAGTTAGGAGATAATACTAATGCTGAGATGGCCTACAGAGAAAATGTGAAGTTAGATGCTTTTGCACTATCTCCAAAGCTTAGGCTATTTTCTTTGCTAAAAATTAAAGATCCCATTAAAGCAAAAGAAGTTGCTGTTGATATCTTGAATAACCCTGATTTATATGAGCAATTGACGAGGGAAGAAAAATGCGAACTAGAAAATTTTTAATATTGTTCATAATATTTTTCATTTATAAGACGTCATATGCTGTAGATCATGTCATGCGGATTGGAATACCTAATCAAATAAGTAAGATCCATCCATTTGAGTCAACGACTGCCCAGCAAGATTTTATTCTTCCTCTTATTTATGAATCATTAATTATTAATGAAATTAATGGTGATACCAAGCCTAATTTAATAAAAGACTGGAGAGTAGATGAAAGAGAGAGATCGTTTACATTTAAAATTAGAAATGATGTAAGGTTTTCTGATGGTAGCTTATTGATTTTAAATGACGTTTTGAATTCTTTCAAATTAGCTTGTCGTCATCCACTTAAATCAAAAGATTTAAGTATGATTAAGGGGTGTGCTCCACAGAGCAAGGTTAAGTTAGGAATTGAATTAAACGGAGATGAAGTAAAAATATATGTGACAACCCATCCTTCATACCTTTTTTCTGTGCTCGCTGGTGAAAATATTTTGATAGTTAAAAAAGTAAATAATCAATTCATTGGAACTGGACCTTTTAAAATTAAAGAATTAAACAATGATTCATTAATTCTAGAAAAAAATGCACTCAATAAGTTTTGGTCAAATGGATCTCAGTTTAATCAATTACAATTTATATTTATTGATGAAGGTCAGTTAAAAAATACGATCCAGAAAAAGAAGCTTCATTTATTTTCAATGTTTTTGACCTCATCGATGTCTCAGTTTTTAGATAAAGGTTACGTGACAATTAATCATGCTCCAAATGTTGTGCAGGCCATTGCACTAAATTCAAAAGTGCATCCTTTTAATAATCATAAATTAAGAAATGCTATTCATTACCGCTTAAAACAGATCTCATTTGATCAGTGTATTTTAGGAGCAAGAAAAACAAATGGGTTTATCCCAAAAGGCGTTGGAGGAAGTTTTGATTCTAATGAATTAAACTTTAGTATTCCAAAAATCCAAGACTTAAAGTTGAAATTCCCTTTCAAAGTTACTTTCCCTAGGCATGTAGGGAGAAAAAATCTTTGCGAGGAAAATTTAATTCAAAAGGTTTTTAAAGAATTCAATATCGATTTAGTTTATGAGTATCATCAGAACTATGACACTCTTGACCCTGCTGTTCTAAATCCAAAGGTTCCAGGATTTCAAGAATTATTTGTATTTAAAAGTCGAGATGCTTCTTCTCATCTTAAAAACATGATTCCTGGTAATCCTCAAAATTTTTATTTGTTTGAGTCACCATTGATTAAATCGATTTTGGAAGATGCTTGGAATGCGAAAGATTTAAGGTCCCGATTTAATTTTTATAAAAAAGCGAATCGGGTTATTTGGGATAATTCAATTTTAATTGATTTATATGCCATCGGACATTCAAATCGAATTCACAAATGTCTTTTACCAAAGAAACACGATGTTTCGTATTATAATCCAAATTCTTTTTTATTTTTATTACAATTAGACTTTAACTCAAATTGTAATTTAGGGAAATGACATGGAAAAGGAATTTTATAAAAGTATTATTAATGAATACACAGACCTTCTGATTGAAGATTTTTTGTCTTTTTTAGATCTTCCTCTCTTCGAAGGGAAAACATTTATTGAAAGATTCTCAGGGCCTGAAGATAGAAGAAATACTATTTTCAATACTGATGCTCTGGAGCGAATGATTCAGGCGCTACAGAGTCTAAATGTTATTGCAAATGCAGATGGATATTTGAAATTTCTTGGCGGACCCACATTAGATACTTCAGGTATTAGAGCTGCCCTAGATCTTTTACCTAAGGCGAACTCCCTAGAGGATGAACTCAAAAATCTTGAATCTTTTTTTTCATATCCATACATTAAGCATCAACTTGAAAAAGTACCATGTTATCAAGAATATCTTAAAAATTCCATCACATACGATCTTTTAGTGGTAAGAAAATTTCTTTCTCCTCATGCCACATACTTGGGACTTTTATATGGTAAATCAATCGTTTCAGAAGTATTTGGTCTTACATCAAGGCAAATATTTGATCATTACCAAGACTGCCCTTTGCTACTTAGAGTTTACGGGCTTGGTTTTGCCAGTTCTCATTTTCTTAGTGATATAGATTTTATTTCTAAAATAAATTTTTCTAATGGAGAAGAGATTGCTGATATTGGAGCAGGTTATGGGCATCTAGGAAATTTGATTCTCAAAGCAAATTCGGATCAAATTTATTATTTGGCAGTTGATTTGCCGGGAGTGAGAGATGCTTTTAAAGACGAGCTTTATGAATTTAAGCAACTCTATAGGCAAAAATTTGATTTTGTAGAAGGTAATTTCTTTGGCCCTCACTCTTACATTCAAGGAATCGAAGGCAGAAAATTTCAAAAGATATTTTTAGGTTGGATACTTCATGATTGGAGTGATTCTCAATGCATTGAAATTTTGCGCAAATGTCGATCACACATGGACAGCAAATCAGAATTATATATTTTTGAACTTCTTCCAAATTCGAGGAAGCTGACCTTTACATTTACGGATTGGTTGATGTTAGTGATGGCCGATGGTTATGAAAGATCTCTTGAGCAATACGAGAAAATATTCAATGACGCTGGTTTTAAGTTGGATAAGGTTTTTCAATCAGAATCAGCTCGTTCAATGTTAAGGATTGTTCAAAATGATTGAGGATTTTAGACATTATCTTAAACGAGCAACGACTTTAGGCTTTACCATTGGTGTTTCATTGGTAAGTATTCTCTTTGTGGTGATTTCATTTTTTGTTTGGCAAGAAAGTCGTGATCAACAGATTGGGCCATGGCTTAAGATATTCCCCCAGAATGTATTAACTCATTTAGTGGAATCTGATTATCATCCTATCAGTAGTAAAATTCGCTTAATTCAAAAAACAAATCTTTTTGACCAATTTGCCGTCTATGATTCTGACCTCCAATATATTGATGGCTTTGGCATTGATTCAAGAAAACTTATTTCTAAAGATTTTGCCCATTCTATCAAGGATGAAAGTGGTAATGTTTGGGGCTGGTATGTTTATCATGAGAATGAAAAAGACAAAATATATTATCTTAAGATTATTCTGTTCTCCACTTTCTTTTTATTGTTATTCGTCATTTTACTGATACAATTGATATTTAATCGATTTGTGGCCACGAAAGTTGCTCGATTTAGTGATTTGATTGATTCTATTGATAGCGTTACTCAAAAGATAAAAGCATCGGGACCTGATGATCTCACTTCTACTTATATATCTGAAGGGAAATTTGAATTTAAAGAGGCCCAGCAACTAAATTCCTCTATCGGTCAGCTAATCAATGAAATTAATATTTCAAAGCAAAGACATTTAGAATCCTTGATTGAAGTAGAAAAAAATAAAACTCTTTCCTCTTTGGCCAGGCAAGTTGTTCATGACATTCGCTCTCCATTAGAGGCACTTAAGGCACTCACTCCTGAGATGTCTACTTTAACCTTAGAAAGTAGACAAACAGTACAGATGATTATTAATCGAATTGAAGAGATCGGTTTTAAACTTCTAAAAAATAATTCAACAACTTCAATGAGTGATATAATTGAAGAGGTGAATTTAATTGAACTCATTAAAGAGTTAATCAATGAGAAGAGAATTGAATATCGTGATGCTTTAAACCTACATATAAGCGATTTGGCCGTTATTGATTCAGATCGCTTTTTTTCAAAAATAGAACCAAGTGCTCTCAAGAACATTCTTTCCAATCTCATAAATAATGGAATTGATGCCATCGGTAAGAACTCCGGCCGTATTAGGGTTGAACTGTCAAATTCAGAGAGTTTCAATATCATTTCAGTTACTGATACTGGATCAGGAATTGACGATGATATTATCCATAGCATTTTTCAAGAGGGATTTACCACCAAGCCTAATGGCAATGGAATCGGGCTTTCAAATGCTAGAAAAGATTTACTGGAATGGCAGGGAGCCATTAATTTTGTTTCAAATAAAGATCAAGGAACAACCTTTTTTATCTCCCTCCCAAAGGCAAATAAAAAAAGTGAAAGCATTCAAAATCAGATTGATATTAGTCCTTATAAACGAATCATTGTTGTAGACGATGATCCTACTGTTCATGAGTTATGGAAAAAGAAAGTTTGTAACAGGCCAATAGAGCATTTTTATTCTTGCAAAGAAGTCCTGTCGAACTTTACTAACTTGACTCGAGATGACTTGTTACTAAGTGATCTTGATTTATCTGAAGGTGATATTGATGGGATAGATTTAATTTCAAAGTTTTCTCATTTTGAACATAGTTGGCTTATTACAGCAAAGGCCGATGATGAAATTATTAAGAATAGGTGCCTAAATAAAAATATTAAATTAATTTCAAAAAAAGATTTATCAAATTTAGACATTCGATTCAATTTAAATACTATTGTATTAATCGATGATGATCGACTTGTTCATTTAAACTGGGAAAGACGATTTCGAGAATCTAAGTTCACCCTTGCTTCTTTTTATTCTGTAAAAGACTTTTTAAACAAACGGCATCATTTCAAAGACCTTACCAATATCTACATTGACTCGAATTTAGGGGAGGGCCTAAGGGGTGAGGAACTTTCGGAGGAAATTTTCAAGGCTGGTTTTGTTAATCTTTATCTTGTGACAGGATTTGATCCCCAATCCATTCAGAAACCGTCATGGATTAAGTCTGTTTTTTCTAAGAAAGATTTTAATTCTTCGCACTCATCTGAGGACAATTTAAACTAATTTTTTACGAATAGATGTGAACTTTATTTTACGCGCAGTAGTTAAACTTCTTTAATTTCTCAAAGTTACCTAAAACAAACTTGGCAAGAATTTTTCATAGCAAATTTCCATGCAAGTTTTAGATGATCAATTAGAATTGATCCCCACTTTTTGTCCTAATTTTCAATGCAAGTTTCATTTTGGAACTGAATCCAAGTTTTATGTAAAAAATGGTTGCACTAAAACCCATAAACCTCCTTTCAAGAATCAGCGCTTTAAATGTAAGGGCTGTGGAGGTCAATTTTCATCTAATACTTTTAGTCTGGATTTTAGAAAGAGACTGACTGATCTTTCTGAAAATATCCTGCATTTTTCAATGAATGGGATGAGCAATAATTCGATAGCAAGATTGCTTAAAATTAACGAGGGCACGGTTCGTGATCGGCTGACTCATCTTTCAAGGCAATCACTCCTTTTTGAAAAAAGTCATCAACCAAAAACTTTGATTGAGGATGTCGCTTATGATGGTTTTGAGACTTTTACTCATTCGCAGTTCTCACCTTGCTACATCAATACCGCAGTTGGAAGTAGGTCGATGTTTATTTATCACAACACCATCTCACCTCTTAATCGCAAGGGGCGGATGACTAATGAGCAGAAAGAAAAAAATCAAGAGC